>NZ_JBAUYR010000112.1:0-11346 GCF_049584895.1 Binatus sp. (SeqCode) | reverse complement strand
CGGCTCGATCACACCTTTCTTCACGATTTGGACAGAACCACGCGCGACGATCCGGCGTATCGTCGAGACCGATCCGAAGCGCTATGTAATCGCGCTCGCGGCGATCGGGCCGGCGGCCGGTGCGCTGGCGAATCAGTGGTCGAAGGCGATCGACAATAGTGCGAACCTGTCGGTGCTGTGGCCAATCGAGGTCGCCTTCTCGGCCGCATTTGGCGCGGTCCTCGGAATTGTCTCGCTGTACATTTCCGGCGCGATCTTGAGATGGTCGGGCGGTCTGATCGGCGGCGTCGCGAGCCAGGTCGAAGTGCGATCGGCGCTGGCGTGGGCGCAGGTGCCGGCGATCGCCGCCGAGATCATCCTGCTGACAGCGGTCCTCTCCGGCATCGCGATACCGCATCCGACTGCGGCTGCGATGCTGCAAATCGATCCCGCGTTTTACAAGGTCGGTGTCGCGGAAGCGGTGCTGGCAATCTGGGGAAGTATCGTCGGGGTGTACTGTCTTGCCGAAGTGCATCGATTCTCGGCGTGGCGGGCATTTTGCGCGACGCTGATCCCGGCGGGCATCGCGATGGTAGTACTCGGATTTATAGTCTGGGTGGTCTACGCCCTGTTGAATCACTAGCGATCAATCGACATGTAGCCGCTGCGCAAGGCGCGAGAAGCGCAGGCGCTCGTCCTGATTGCGCACCGCCTGTTGCAACGCACTCTTGGTTCCGACCAGGACGCACACACGCTCGGCCCGTGTAATCGCAGTGTAAAGCAGGTTGCGACGGAGCATCAGGTAGTGGGTCGAATGTATCGGCATCACGATCGCGGGATACTGGCTGCCCTGGCTCTTGTGCACTGAGATGGCGTAGGCGAGCGCGAGTTCGTCGAGCTCGGACAGGTCGTACTCGGCGTGCGTCTCTTCGAACGCAACTCTAACGCGCGCTTTTTCACTGTTGATTTCAGCAATTCGACCGATCGAGCCGTTGAACACTCCCTTGTCATAATTGTTGCGCAACTGGATTACGCGGTCGCCCTCTCGAAAAGTTCGATCGCCGGAGCGGATTTCGCGTCCTGCGGGATTCAGCAATGCTTGCAGCTCACGATTCAGAGTATGCGTGCCGAGCGGGCCGCGATTCATCGGGGTCAGCACCTGGATTTCGCGCGGGTCGCTGATTCCGAAGCGCCCTATCAGCCGCTGCTGCACGAGTTGCTTGATGGTCGCGAGTACGTCCTCGGCGGCGTTGCGCTCGAAGAAAAAGAAGTCGCCTTCGGCGTCGTTGGAGATCTGCGGGAACTCGCCGCGGTTCAGGCGATGCGCGTTGGCGACGATCAAACTGCGGCGCGCCTGCCGATAGACTTCTTTCAACTGCACCACCGGCACGAAGTCGGACGCGATCACGTCCTTGAGCACGCTGCCGGGGCCGACGGACGGGAGTTGATCGCGATCGCCGACCAGCAGCAGCGAACAATTCGGCATCAGCGCGGAGAGCAGACTCGAGGCGAGCTCAACGTCCATCATCGAGGCTTCGTCGATGATCAGATAGTTGGTGCGGAGCGGGAAATTCTTGCCGCGGATGAAGCCGCCGCTCTGCGGATCGTATTCGAGCAGGCGATGGATCGTCTTTGCGTCGCGGCCCGCCGCGTCCTGGAGCCGGCGCGCGGCGCGTCCAGTGGGTGCGGCTAATGTCGGCTTCAAACCGACGTCGGCGAGCGCGACCAGCAGCGAGCGAAGCAACGTAGTCTTGCCGGTGCCGGGGCCGCCGGTGATGACGGTGACGCGGCTCGCGAGAGCGCATCGCAGCGCGCTCTTTTGCTCGGGGGAAAGATCGAGAGCTGACGATTTGATCGCGGCGGCGACGGCGCGATCGATCAGATCTTTATTCATCGCGCGTCCGGCGTTCAGTTCAGCGATTCGCGTGGCGACGTTAACTTCGGCCTCGTGCAGGCGGGCGAGATAAATCGCGATGTGATCGTCGGCTTCTTCGGCGATCACTTCACCGCTGGCGGCGAGCTCGTTGACGGCGTCGTGCGCGAGGTCTGGGTCCATCTCGAGCGCGGTGCGGAACTGGCCTTCGAGATATTCGAAGGGCGAATAGACGTGGCCCTCGTCGGACATGCGTTCGAGGATGTAGAGGACGGCGGCGCGCGCGCGCTGGATCGAGTTGCGCGGGATGCCGAGTTTTTCGGCGATAGCATCGGCGGTGCGGAATCCGATGCCGTGAATCGTGCGCGCGAGCACGTATGGATCGCGTTTCACTACGTCGAGGGCGTCCTTGCCGTAGAATTTGTGGATTCGTCGCGCGTGTGTGGCGGCGAGTCCGTGCCCGCGCAGAAAAACGGTGAGCTCGCGCAGGCCCGACGCGTCGCGCCATGCAGTCGCGATCAATCGCGCGGCCGCAGCGCCGATGCCCGGAACTTCGCGCATCCGTTCGGGCGCGTTGTCGAGCACTTCACCGAGCGTGTCGCCGAAATGTTCAGCGATTCGGCGCGCGAGCCTGGGGCCGATGCCCTTTATTTCCGATGCGAGGTAACGTTCGATCGCGACGGCTCCCGCAGGCCGCAGCGTCTCGAAGTCGACGACATGGAACTGCTCACCGAAGCGCGGATGCTTTTCGAAGCCGCCGACGGCGCGGATGGTCGCGCCGACTTCGAGGCCCGCGAGATTGCCGACGACAGTGACGCGGCGAAAATCGCCATGCTCTTGCGGGATGACGACGACGGCGACCGAGTAGCCGTTCTTGTCGTTGACGAACAGGACCTGATCGAGAATGCCTTCGACGGTCTCAGTTGCTTGAACCGCTTGCGCCACGGCAACAGGATTACGCGCTCCGGGGTCGGCGTCCAGTTCACGCCTCGCGCGCATCAACAGGTGCGCTGGATGATCGTCGCGATGGCTCGGCGATGGATCGATCTTTCCTATGAAGATACTCAGCGATGCCTTGAACAGTTAAATGCTAGCGGATCTGAAAAATACGGCACCGAACAGCGGCAGAATCTTGAATCGCGCGCGAAACGCGCGCTCTAAGCGGACCCTCACCTTCATCCTCTCCCTCACAGGGAAAGGGGAAGAGAGCCGAGGCGCGATGCGTACGCGGTTCGATTTCGGCGAGCGCAATTTCAGTCCGCAGTGAGCTGGAATCAGTGTCAGAACCCTCATGTGTCGCTCGATGTGAACCTTGCGGTGGAGCGCACCGATGACGATCTAGACTTTGCGCCTCGTGGCGCGGAACGGCTGCGCGTCCCCTAGCCTGACAGAAAGAACACCGGGCTCCTGATCGGCTTTGGACCGACCCTTGTATTTCCTTCTAGACTTTTCGGCTGTTTTAGAGTTTCTAGTACCATACTGTCGGTTGCCGTATCCGGCAACGCGGCCTGCGAGAGACTTGAAGTGCATTGCGATTTCCGAGTGAACACTGGCCGCATCTTTCGACGATACGCAATCTTGATGAAACGGCAGCTCGCGATCCTGGCTATCCTCATTCTCATTCTTACCACCTCGCTGACCGCAAATGGGGCTGGACATACAAAGGGCAGGGAAGTTGAGCCGTTCACGCCCGCGTTCAAGCCCGGCGATTACGTCTGGCATCCTGAGATTTCACCCGCTGGACCAGTCGTGATCATCGTCAGTCTTCCGGAACAGAAAATGTACGTCTACCGCAACGGCGTCCGCATCGGTTTCTCGACTGTCAGCACCGGAACAAAAGGCCATCCGACTCCGACCGGAATGTTCACTATCTTGCAGAAAAAGGTCCGTCACGAATCGAGCATCTACAAAGGGGCAAAGATGCCGCATATGCAGCGCCTGACGTGGAGCGGCATCGCCATGCACGCCGGTCACCTGCCCGGTTATCCCGCGTCGCACGGGTGTGTGCGGCTGCCGATTGATTTCGCCGAAAGACTTTATTCCGTCACAAACAACGGTACGAACGTAATTGTTACCGACGACAAATTTGCGCCAGGCGAAACGGCGGAGCCTGCGCGTTTGTTATCGGGCAAGACCGGCGCACCGTCCACGCCGCCACTGGCCGTGGGCGGTTTTGAGTGGCATCCGGAGAAAGCCCCGACCGGCCCTTTGTCTATTATATTGAGTACTGCGGATCAGCAGATCTACGCTTACCGCAATGGCATCGAGATCGGACGCGCCGCTGTGCCCTCGACCGGTTTGGCCCAGGGCTCTGGAAGCTTTGTCTACTCAGCCCTCGACAAATTCGACCCGAACGGACTTCGCGACTGGACATCGACCTCAAGCTTCGGCAGCGCCCAGGCGCCAGATATCAAGGCACTGGTGAAGCAAGTGACCATTGCGCCAGAATTTCTTGAACACTTGCGCACAGCAGTTTCGCCAGGAACGACGCTTATCATTACTGATGTACATGTCAGTGCCCAAACTCGCAGCGAGCCTGGGTTCAACATATTGACTACTGACTGATCAGGTTGGTTCGACACGGACGAGGCAAGGTCTTGGAAACTATCAGCGTGCCTTGCGCGTCGCCGATTCGGCCTAGCTCCGATACCAGATGAAGTTTTACGATTTGTTCCGTAGATCGCAGAAACAACATCGATGACATAGCTGCAACCGCCGCGTTAGCTTGCCGGGCGCCGAGGATGTCAATGGCCTTCAGCTTCACGCGCAAATCCTCATCGGCCATCGATTGAATCAGGATCTGATTGACCTCGGGATCCTGCAGATCGCGCAGCTTTGTCAACTCGCTCACGCGCACATCGGGATCCGCATCTTTGAGGCCCAGCTTTACGTCTTTGATGATCTTGAACGGAGTCTCTTGTGACGCACGGCTTGCAATATCGTCTACGCCGGCACGAACCTGACTCTGGTGCGATAAAGGATCGCTGCTGAGGGCACTACCAAGGCCCTGGCCTCCGTATTGCGCAAATGCCGAATGTGCAACTGCCAGAACGGCAAGCGCAACGGGGAAAAAGAGTCTCAGGGTCTTGGTCATTTGCGCTAACACTAGACTGACGTGGCGCAATTGCGATCAGATGATTGGGCACGGTTCGAAATATCCGATAGGACCGCAGAGTCTCGCTCGATGAGCGTCTTGAGTGCCTGTCGAGCCCGATGGAGCCGCACCTTGACGGTGTTAGCCGTAGTCGCGAGAGATCGCGCGGTCTCCTCGGTATCCAGTTCTTCGATATCGCGCAGCAGAAGGACGCAGCGGTATTTGTCGGGTAGTCGCTCGATGCAGCGCCGCACCATCTCACGCGAGTCGCGACGCTCGAGAATTGTCTCGGTGGCGTCGGCCCGGGTCGCTGGATCATCGACCCACTCGCCGTCGTGATCGAAACGCGGCAGTAGCGGCTCTATGCGTTGCTCACTCCGGCGGCGCCTGGATCGCAACTGCACGAGCGACGCGTTCACGACAATGCGATGAAGCCAGGTAGAAAGCATCGCGTCGCCATTGAATTTGTTGAGCGCGCGAAATGCAGAGGCGAACGCCTCCTGGACAGCATCCTGCGCGTCACACTCGTTGTTCAGAAATCTGCGCGCGGTCGCCAGCATTCGTCCACCATATCGCTGAACCACCAGGCCGAAGGCGTCCTCGTCACCGGCGCGTAGCTGCGCGAGCAACTCGCGTTCGTTTTCGTTGCCTGCGCAGTTCGACTTTGGCGATTGCGGTGAGCGATCCTCGACCAGCGTGCGCACCAGCTCCGAGCATTCCTCCAATGTGCAACCTCTCCTAATCAGATCGCGCACAAGGGTAACGCCCTCACTGTCCGCAAACGTCACAGCCGACAGATCGAGCTCGATGCTATTTCCAACGGCAAGATGCGGGTCGCATACTCCAGCCAATTCGAAGGACGAGGCCTTGTTTATCCGGCCCTCGACGATAACTCGAGTTGCTCTGTTCTCACGGGAAACGACAGTGATTCTTATCATGGCCTCAGTCAGAGCAAGGCGCAGACCACGATCAGGATCGCAACGATTTCGGGGATTTAACTCTTTGAAGGCCGCGAGCCGCGACACTCGCCCGCGATATATCGCAGATCTACGAAACTGCTTGTGTGCTCCGCTGAACGCCGAGCTTTTTCATTCGGCTGCGAAGAGTGCTTGGATTGAGGTGCAGCAACGCCGCAGCTCCGTCAGATCCTTCGATTCGCCAGTTGGTTCGCATCAGAACTTCGAGAATGTGATTGCGTTCCACCTGATCGATGCTTTGGGGCGAAGGAGCTTCTGGACCCTTTTCCACCGGCACCGGCCGCGGCACGAATGCTTGCGCGCTAGCAACAGCAGCGATCTCTGGTAAAACACCGGGACCGACCTCAAGCTCGATTCCCGTCGACAGGATTACCGCGCGCTCGATCACGTTTTCGAGCTCGCGCACATTTCCGGGCCAGCTGTAGTTCATCAGCCGTTCCATCGTCTCCCGCTGGATGCGAGTGATCTTGCGCCCGATTTTCAGGCTGAAGCGGCGGACGAAGTAGTGCACCAGCGGCGGAATATCTTCGCAGCGCTCGCGCAGCGGGGGCATTTGAACTGGAAAAACGTTTAGTCGGTAGTACAAGTCCTGCCGGAAAGTTCCCTCGGAAGCAGATCGGAAAAGATCCCGATTGGTTGCTGCGATCACGCGCACATCAACCTTGATCAGATTCGACCCACCGACCCGTTCGAATTCCTGCTCCTGGAGAACACGCAGCAGCTTCGCCTGCAAATCCGGCGGCATGTCGCCGATCTCGTCCAGGAAGATTGTTCCGCCGTGCGCGAGCTCGAAACGGCCGATGCGGCGATCGATCGCGCCGGTGAAGGCTCCCTTCTCATGCCCGAACAACTCGCTTTCGATGAGGCCAACTGGAAGCGCTGCGCAATTCACCTTGACCAGCGGCCGATTCCTACGCGCGCTGTTCGAGTGTACGGCGCGCGCCACCAACTCCTTGCCGGTGCCGGTTTCCCCCAGAATAAGAACCGACGAATCCGTGCTCGAGACGAGCTTTACCTTTTCGATCACCTCGGCGAGAGCCCGGCTCTTCCCGACAATCTCCTCGAAGTTGTGCGTTTCCTTGATCTCTTCAATCAGGTAAGTGTTTTGAGCTTCGAGGCGCGCCTTCTCCCGCTCCATCAGCACGCGATCCGTCACATCGATGAACATAGTGCGCGTGTAACTGCCGTCGGGGGCTGGCCTGGACCAGCACTGAATCCACACAGGCTTGCCGTCGTCCTTGCGGCGCAGCTCAAGGACGGTGCCGGTAGTAGCGGTCCCGTGCCCCATTGAGTCAAGCCACTCGCCCAGGCGGCGCTGGGCCTCGGGAATATCGGGCACCAAAGACTTCCCCGTCATCTCGGCGATCTCTTCAGGCTTAAGCCCGAGAATCCTCATCGCCGTGCGGTTAGCCTCGATAAACCGGGAGTCCAGGCCCTCATGCACGTAGGCTATCGGAGCCTCGTCGAACAAGTCGCGAAAGCGCTCTTCGCTTTGTACCAACGCCTCGTTGGCATGGCGCAGCGCATCCTCGGTGCGCAGGCGCTCTAATTCGGCACGCGCTCTGGCGGCAAAGATCCGCATGATCGCAAGTCCACGAGGCCCATCCGGCATGGGCTGCTCGGACAGGATCGCCAGGTGGCCGACGACGGTTCCTGACGAATCGATCAGGGGGACGCCGCAATAGCTCTCAACGCGCCACCGTATAAGACCGACGTCCGCGGGAAAGAGCTGGCAGATCCGTTCGGGATGATGGGAGGACTTGCCGTTCAGCACAGCTTCGCACGGAGTACCGTCGAGCGGGGTTTCGAAGTTTTCCAGGAAAGTTCCGCGTCCCCACACAGCAAGCGTCCGAAACCGCAGACGATCTACGAGTAGTTCGGATACAAACGCGTACTCGCAGCCGAGTGCCGATGCGAGGTGTTTGACGAGCGAGTAGAAGAAACGATCGCCCGTTTCCGATTCCACGCCCTCGACGATCTCGCGCAGCGCCGCGTCATCGGAAGGAGTCTGAGCCGTCATTTGCTTCGCACCCATCAGACAGAAGTCGCCTCGATAGGCAGGGATTCTTGACTCCTCGATTCTAGTGGCAATCCGCCTGTATTCCAACGGAAATGATGAAACCGCGCCGTCCTGAGACGCATCTAAGCTATGGAACAATCCGGCAGTTGCGACGGTTCCCGCGCGGGAATATCAAATGAATCAAGCTGAAAATTATGAGGATGGATGCGGGGGTCCCTCTGGATCCGAAGGAAGCGTAGATTGCGGCTGTCGTATCCTCATACTCGGCGGCGGGTTCGGTGGCATCTACGCCGCAATTGAACTGGAACGAGCGCTGCGCGCCCGCCACGACGTAAGCATCACACTGGTGACGCGCGACAACTACTTTCTATTCACGCCGATGCTGCATGAGGTGGCGGCGAGCGATCTCGAGATGAACACCATCGTCAATCCTCTTCGCAAGATGCTATCGCGAGTGAAGACCTTCACCGGGGATATAGAAACCATAGATCTCGAACGACGATGTGTCGCAGTCACCCATGGCTTCGACCGCCACGTTCACGAGCTCTCGTACAACCATCTGATAATCGCGCTCGGTTCGAGCACGAATTTCTTCGGACTGCCGGGGGTCCGGGATGCGGCGCTGACTATCAAGACGCTGGACGACGCGATCGAATTGAGGAACCGTCTGATCACGCATCTCGAAGAGGCGAACTCTGAATGCGCGGCCGGGCAGCGGCAGCCTCTGCTCACCTTTGTGGTAGTCGGTGCTGGTTTCGCCGGCGTCGAGACGCTGGGTGGAATTAATGACTTTGTGCGCGACGCAATCCGTTTTTATCCAAACCTGACGCCGGAATTTGTCCGCACGATTCTTGTATCGTCCGACGAGTTCATCCTGCCGGAATTGGGCAGCAAGCTGGGGGCTTACGCGCAACGGAAGCTGGCTGCCCGCGGGGTTGAGATAATCACGAGCGCGCGAGTCACAGGCGTGCGCGACGGTATCGTCGAGCTCTCGGATAGGAGGACAATCTCCGCCACCACGCTGATTTGGGCGGCCGGCAATGCGCCCAATCCACTGGTCGCAGCTTTGCCGATGCCGAAAAGCGGCGGACGGATTCTGGTTAATGAATACCTCGAAGTTAAAGAATTTCCCGGCGTTTGGGCGCTGGGCGATTGCGCGTCGATTCCCGACCGCAAGACCGGAGGATTCCATCCACCTACCGCTCAGCACGCGATCCGCGAAGGCAGATGCGTTGCACGCAACGTCGCCGCAGATATCCTGAGAGGAAGGAAGAGACCGTTTCACTTCTCGACGTTAGGGCGGCTCGCCGCAATCGGCCGGCGCTCCGGGGTGGCGAATGTTTTCGGCCTCAATTTTTCGGGATTTCTAGCCTGGTGGCTTTGGCGCACAATTTACCTGTTCAAGCTCCCGCGGCTCGAAAAGAAGATGAGGGTCGCGCTCGATTGGACACTGGATCTGTGTTTCGCAAAGGATTTTGCATGTGTGACTGCCAGACATCCTTCCAACACGACGGCATCGAAAGGCTCTGATGAGAAGGAAGCAAACCGTGCAGCGTAGTGAATTGACTTGCCGCGAGTTCGTCGGCCTGATTCGTAGATTACGAGACGATGAATTGAGCGATGTGGATCGTCGATCGTTCTTGCAGCACCGCGGGGAGTGCGCCCGATGCTCGGAGTATCTGAAAGGATATGAGCTGACAATTAGCGCGGCCAAGCGGACAGCGGAAGACTCGCGCGATTCCGGCGAAACGATAATGCCGAAGTCTCTTGTCAGCAGGATCCTGGACAACAAACTCAAGAATGGAAGTGGTTCGTAGGCTACGCCGCTTGGTCGATTCGATGGATGATTCCGTCCTCAATCCATCGTACCAGAAGCGCCGCCGATTCTTGCGCCGCTCCAGCCTCGGGCAAGTCAGCGAATGTTTCACAGATTGTCGCGAACGGCTCGCCCGAGATCATCTTCGTGAGCGCCGCTGACTCCCGCTCATCCATCGGCGCATGAAACACTCGGCAGTCATTTGCGCGCCAGACACGCAGCGTAGTCTCTTCCGCTGACACGTCGAGGGATGAGTCACCAGACCAAAGGCGCTGCACGGGATATTGAGCTTGCAAAGTTTTGATCGCGGGTATCGCGGAGAAGTGCAGAGTCGGCCAGGCATCTGCAGGAACGGAAATAAGGTCCTCGATCGTGACACATTCAGCATCGGGTGCGTCAAAAACCTCGATGCGAGCCCATTCGAGTTCGGCGAGATCGGCAAGGCACTTGGGCGTGTCTGTTCTGTGCCGGAGGAATTCAGACAGCGCGTGGCCCAGGTGACGCACCGACGGCCACCGCGAAGGAAACGCCTCAAGATAACCTTTGACAATCTCATCAAATTGCGCGGGGCCGGCCAAAGCGGCTACGCGAGGGACGTCTTCGCGCAGGACATCGCGGAGCCGCAAAAAGTAAGCGTCTGCGTAAACACCGATTCGTGTTTTCCGATCGCTGTCGTCGTACCCGCGAACCATGCGGACAAAGGTGGGTGCAATCGAGTCTCGGCCGGGCTGGACCGCTACAGATTCCCAGAACAAGCGCTGCACTTCATAGAGAGATGGAGCTGGCATTGAGTACCTCGCCCTCAATTTCACGCGCGCGATTTGCTTCGGCCAGGAGTTCTTCAAAAGGAGGTATCTGATCGTCCCATTCCACGAGCGTTGATACCCGCCCGAAACGTCGCACCGCCTCGCGATAGAGCCGCCACACCGGCGTCGGAACGGGATGGTCGTGAGTGTCGATCAGCAAATCTCCCGAGCTGCTGTGACCGGCCAGGTGAATCTGCCCGACCCGCTCACTGGGAATTCCCGAAAGATATTCCAGCGGAGAGAAGCCGTGGTTGATTGCGTTGACGTAGATGTTGTTTACGTCCAACAGAATGCCGCAATCGGCTTCCTCGGCGACGGCAGAAACGAACACCCATTCCGGCATGGACGAAACTGAATAGGTGAGGTAGCTCGAAACATTCTCCATCAGGATGCGGCGTCCAAGCCGGTCCTGAACCTGGCGGATTCGCGCGGCCACGTGCGCCACGGTTTCTTCAGTGTAGGGAAGCGGCAAGAGATCGTGGGCAAAGCGTCCGCCGACGGCTCCCCAACAAAGATGATCGGAAACCCACGCCGGAGCGAACCGTTGAATCAACAATTCGAGTTCGGTCAGATAGTCCTCTCTCAGAGGATCGGTTCCGCCGATATTGAGCGACACGCCGTGAAGAACGACCGGCGCAAGTTCGCGGGCCTTCTCCAATATCTGCAGAGGCCGGCCGCCGGCAATCATGAAGTTTTCCGAGATTACTTCGAACCAGTCCGCGCGCGCCGTCCGGTCCAGAACGTGCGGGTAGTGAATGGTCCGAAGACCGACACCGTGCCC
>NZ_JBAUYR010000111.1:0-13591 GCF_049584895.1 Binatus sp. (SeqCode) | reverse complement strand
AAGCGCGCGTGCGCATCTGCCGCTGCTGATTCCGCTGTCCCCCTCAATGTGTCACAGCGCCACGCGACGACGAGGATACCGTGTTCGCATACTTGGCCATTACGCCACTCTTATAATGAGGCTCGGGCGTTCTCCAATTCTTGAGCCGCGTCTTGATTTCCTCGTCGGAGAGATTGACGTCGAGTCGCCGCTTCGCGATGTCGAAGGTTATCACGTCGCCGTCGCGAATTGCCGCGATCGGCCCGCCGACCGCCGCTTCCGGCGCGACGTGCCCGGCCATCAACCCGTGCGTCGCACCAGAGAATCGCCCGTCGGTGAGCAGGCCGACTGATTCTCCAAGGCCCTGTCCTGACAACGCCGCGGTGACGCCGAGCATCTCCGGCATCCCGGGTGCGCCGCGCGGCCCTTCGTAGCGGATGACGACGACGTCGCCCGGTTTTATCTTCTGCGCCGAGACCGCCTTGAACGCGTCGTCTTCGCAATCGAACACACGCGCCGGCCCGCGATGCGTCATGCGTTCGTGCCCTGCAACCTTCACCACGCATCCTTCCGGCGCGAGGTTGCCCTTCAAAATCACCAGCCCGCCGGTTTCCTTGAGCGGCTTCGCGACCGCGCGGACGACTTCCTGTCCCGCCGTCTCGCGCGCCGCGTCGGCCTCGACCCCAATCGTCCTGCCGGTCACGGTCATTTCGTTTTCGTGGAGCAGCCCCGCTTCCTTCAGGCGTTTTGCGATTAGCGGAATCCCTCCCGCGGCATACATTTCAGTCGCCAGGAACCGTCCGCCCGGCTTCAGGTCCGCGAGTAGCGGGGTGCGCGAGCTGATGCGATCGAAGTCGTCGATATCGAGCGCGATTCCCGCCTCATGCGCAATTGCGAGCAGATGCAGCACGGCATTGGTCGAGCCGCCGGTCATCGCGACCGACGCGATCGCGTTCTCGAGCGCCTTCTTCGTGATTATCTGGCTCGGCTTGAGTTTGCGCTTGAGCAAATCGACTGCGAGCCGCCCCGCCTGGAACGCGCTTTCCGACTTTTTCGGATCCGTCGCCGGGATGCTGTTCGATCCCATCGGCGAGATTCCCAGCAGCTCAGTCGCCGTCGCCATGGTGTTGGCGGTGAACTGGCCGCCGCATGCGCCCACGCCGGGGCATGCGACGTCCTCGAGTTTCTTGAGATCCTCGAGCTTCATCTTGCCCGCCGAATGCGCTCCGACGGCCTCGAACACGTCCTGAATCGAAACCTGTTGATCGCCGAAACGCCCCGGCTGTATCGATCCGCCGTAGATCATCAGCGACGGAAGATCGAGCCGCTGCAGCGCCATCACCGTCGCCGGAATCGTCTTGTCGCATCCCGACATCGCGACGACGCCGTCAAACAGATGCCCGCGCACGGTGAGCTCGATCGAGTCGGCGATAACTTCGCGGCTGATCAGGGATGCGCGCATGCCGTGCGTCCCCATCGAGATCCCGTCGCATACTGCGATTGTGTTGAACTCGATCGGGGTCGCGCCGGCCGCGCGAATGCCGCGCTTCACATGTTCGGCCAGATCCCGCAGATGAGCGGTGCAAGGCATGATTTCGATCCACGTATGCGCCACCGCAATCAGCGGCTTGCTCAAATCCTCATCGGTAAACCCGACGGCCTTGAGCATCGCGCGCGCGGGCGCCCGCGAAGGCCCGTCAACGAGGACGCTGCTGTTTGATCTCAGAGAATTTTTGTCATCCGCCATGTGATGTTTCCTGCGCCGACCGCGAAGCCGTGGCCCGGCATTCGGCGAAAATATCGAAGTCCGACTAATGATTTGTACAACAGCGCGAGCCCCGGCGAAATGGCGTCCCCGGCCGATGCCTCAGTGCTCTTTGCCCGCGACCCGCATCGGCGTAACTTTCTCACTATCCGGGCGCCCCTTTAGCTCAGATGGATAGAGCACAGGATTCCTAATCCTGGGGCCGTGGGTTCGAATCCCGCAGGGGGCACCAACTTCCCGAACTGCGAAGCCGATTTGACCGCCGATCGTTCTTCCAGCCGAAACGGGCTTCATGATACATGGCGAGCCTGTGGGCGGACAGGGAACACGCAACCGGCTGATGAACGCCATTCGCAACGCGTGGATACTCGCGCTTTTGGTCGCGTCGTTGAGTGCGTGCGCGTCGCGGCAGGCCGGTCCTATAACCGGCACCTCCTCGACGACTACTGCCCCTGCTCCACGGCTCCTAGCATGCACGCTGGCCTCGAACACTTGGACGTGCAGCCCTCGCGGATTCAATACTGGAAGAATTTATCTGACAGGTTCGCAAGCGATCAGGATGAGTTCGGGTGGTATCGACGGGCAATTTTTTACGCTTCGACTATCACAAGACCCGCAAGGTGGCCGCGTTCCGACCTGGGGCAGTATGTTTTTGTTCCAGAACTTTATCAATAACCCTGCCAACACACTGGTTCCGCTCTCTTACCCGTACTCGGTTGAAGAAGTTCTGTTCCAGTATGACGATGTCCTATCGAAATGGGTGTATCTGTCTCGCTCCGGTATCCAGCAGATTGCACCTACAATTCAAGGTTCCGGCACCAACGTAGGCGATCATCCGGGTAACGGCGGTTCAGCGCAAGCATTGGCTCTTCCAGCCAACACTGAGACAGGAGTCTTTGGCGACAATGGGGGATTCATGGGGCCGGAAGGCAACGGCGTCTTGAACTACTATCAGATCCAATCCGGGGTCATCCAGTTCTGTAACTACGATGCCATTACCACCCTTGCGGTGTTTCGTTGTAACAGTGTGGGGAACTGGCCCTCGGCTAACGCACAGACCGCTCCTGTCCAAGTACCAGCCGGAGGCTGTACTAACTTTCAAGTACAGATGATTGCCGGAGGTAATCCGCGCACTTTCGCTGGCTATGTCTGCTATATAAACCCGGGCAACTCCGATGCCGCATACGCAACCTGGAATAGTGTCTACAATCAGGAGATTCCTATCAACTAGTGAAACGACTAACGTTTGTAGGCATCTTTCTATTGCTCCTGATGCGCTCGACATCGTCAAAGGCCCAATTCATCGGTGGATCGTCCTTCAATGGAACAGATTCTCTGGTGGCGACCTGGACCGGTGAAGGAAGTGCTTTGTCGATAGGATTTGCTGCCCTGGCAAATGACCACCAGCAGAAACCATATGTGAACCCACCTGCGTTGCAAAACCTGGGTGGCGTGGTCCAGCTTGTGCTGCGAAGTTCACACGCATGTCGTTGGGCCACGGGTGACTATCGATGGACAGTTATCCCAAATTCGGTGGCAGAAGCAGATGGGCTATGTCAGGTGCTCTATTATCGCAGATTCCAGGCGGGCGAACAGCCGCCGTACAGGTTTCGATGGTTTGTTACGATACCCTATGACATCAGAACCTATGTCATTTCGAATGTATCTGACGTGGACGTTGCTTCCAACAACAATGGTGACGGTACGACGCTGGTTGCAAAAGGAGTTACGACGAGGGGGGAGGGCGACTACCTGATGGCCTTCTACGCGAGTCTTGGGTCGGGAACCTGGACATCGCCCTCCAATATGGGAATAGCAGTCAGAAATGACTACGGCGACAGCGGCCCGTCGAATTTCCCGAACCTTGGGACTCAAGCATGGTCCTATTCAGCAGCACCAACCGGAGACAAGGTGACTACGGAGTGGGGTAACTCAGCGCAATGGGTAGCAGATCTGGTAGCTTTCAAACCACTCTATAGAATTCCACCACAGACAGTCGGCGACATAAATCCCGGTGCAATCTACCGCGGATGCCGAGGCAAGGTGGCTCTCTCTAACGGGATAGGTGCGTTTGGTAATTCGTGCATCAAGACAACCAGCTTCTGCCTATGCCGCGACACAACTAAGACTGACAACTTATGCACGACGTCAAATCCCACGGCCGGTGGTGTAAGGCTCAAGGGAACTGGCAGCGATGTCGAGCTGGTCAACTGCATGTGAGATATGGATCACGGGTGCATTTTCATTACCGGGAAGGTTCGACCAGGTTGCATGAGTAGGTCTTGATCACGAGCCAGACTTGCTTTTCATCTTCCAATTGCAGCGCATCGATCGCACCGGGAGTCAGGTGGATCTCGAAGGTTGCGCCGGCTTCGATCATTACTATTACTCTGACTCCTTCGCGGCGGATTGATAGGACTCTTCCTTGCAAGGAGTTGCGGGCGCTCAGGTTGTGCGGTTGATCGCTCGCTATGATTATGTCGCCGGCGCGAATTGCTATTCTTACTCGCGATCCTGGTTCAGCGTGGCCTAGCGGGACCTCCAATTGAGTTACGCTGCCGTTCAGCTGGCAGAGCATTGTGCCTTGGGTTTCGGCGATCGACTTTACGGTTGCGTCGAAGACGTTTTCGAAGCCTACCACTTGCGCGATCGTTTCGTGGCGCGGCGTTGTCAGTACGTATTGAGGCATCCCCTGCGCAAGGATGCGACCGCCTTCCAGCACTACCACCCGCTCTCCCAGCGCGAACGCTTCTTCGGGTGAATGGGTCACGTAGAGGATTGGAATTTCGTGGGCGGCGTTCCATCCGCGGAGGTCGTCGAGGATCCTTGATTTGGTCGAGTTGTCGAGCGCAGTTAACGGCTCATCGAGCATCAGCGCCGCCGGATTCGTCACCAGCGACCGCGCGAGTGCGACACGCTGGCGCTCGCCACCGGAAATCTCGCCGGGCTTGCGCGAGATCAGATGAGCGATTCGAAAAGACTCGAGCATAGTCGTCATTCGCGCATGACGCTCTTCGGCGGCGAGCTTCGCGATCCCGTATTGAACGTTTTGCGCGACCGTCATATGGGGAAACAGGGCTAGATTTTGAAACACATATCCTAGCTGACGTTCCGCGACCGGCATGTCGATGCGCTCATCCGAATCGAACAGCACTCGAGCGCCGAGAGCGATACGGCCCGCATCCGGCTGCGCGAGACCTGCGATACAGTGCAACAGCGTCGTTTTGCCGCCGCCCGACGGCCCCAGGATCATCGTGAAGCCTGCGGACGCCTCGAACGCGGCATCGAGCGCAAAGCTGTTCGACAGCTGATGCGTTATCCGCACCGATAGGCGTTGGTCGGATGCCATCTTCTCGCGATGTTAGCGGCTCATCGGCCATACCGCCCAGACCCGTCGGTTGAGCGAATAGGTGACCGACAGCGTAACGAAGGCGAACGCCAGGAGCAGCACCGCCATGCGGTTCGCGCCGGCATAGTCGAGTGCCTGGGTCTGGTCGTAAATCGCGATCGAGATCGTGCGCGTGACGCCGGGGATATTGCCGCCAACCATCAGCACCACGCCAAACTCGCCGAGCGTGTGCGCGAAACTCAGCACGAAACCGGTGACGACGCCGCCGATTGAAAGCGGAAGTACGACACGCGTGAACGTGCGAATCCGTGAGGCTCCGAGTATCGCCGACGCGTTTATCAGGTTGCGATCGACTTGCGAGAAGGCCGCCGCCATCGGCTGCACGGTGAACGGCAGGCTGTAGATCACCGACGCGATCGCGAGTCCTTCGAAGGTGAACGGCAAGCCGTGTCCCGTGAACGACTGATACCAACGGCCGATAGGGCTGTTCGAGCCCATCGCGACCAGCACGTAGAAGCCGAGCACGGTCGGCGGCAGCACGAGAGGGAGTGCGACGATGGACTCGACGAAAAATTTCCAGCGCCAGCGCGTGAAGCTGAGCCAGAGCGCGATAGGCGTTCCGACTATCAGCAAAGTTGCGCAGACGACTAGCGCGAGCCGCAGCGTCAGGAAAATCGCGCTCCAATCCATCGCGGTTTATTGTGGCACGGACATGTTACCGCGGGCCGCGGCGATGTCCCTGGGAATCGAGAAACCGTATCGCTCCATCAGGGCCACTGTTGCGGACTCCTTGAGAAATTTCAGGAACTGATCCGCCAGCTCCTTGTTGCGCGACGATTTCAGAATCACCGCGGCCTGAATGAGCGGTGGATAGTCGTCCGCCGGGATCTCGACGTAGCGTCCTTTGTCCTTCATCGCCGGCGCGACTGCGAGTGAGAGTGCCAGCAGGCCGACGTCGGCGTTGCCGGACTCGACGAATTGCGCGGTCTGCGAAATATTTTCGCCGAGCACCAGTTTGCTATTGACCTTGTCGTATATGGCGTCATGGCGCATCGCCGCCACCGCCGCAACCCCGTACGGCGCATGCAGTGGATTTGCGATCGCAATCTTCTTGATACCGGGATCGAGCAGCGTCGCGAGACCGCGGCTTAGATCGAGCTTCGACGCGTTGGGAACCCATATCACAAGTTTTCCGCTCGCATATTCGTAGATGGTGCCGGGTTCAGCAAGGCCAGCGGCCTCGAGCTTTTGGGGATAGCCGATGTCGGCAGAAAAAAACAGATCGAACGGCGCGCCATTTTGAATCTGCGCGAAAAAATTCCCCGACGAACCGTACGTGAGCTTGATTTGGTCACCGGTCTGCTTTTCGAATTGGGCGGTGACGTCGGTGAACGCGAACGTCAGATCCGACGCCGCAGCGACCTTGAGTTCCCCGGCGCCCGCGGTCGCCGGAAACCAGCTGCAAACAAAAATTGTCAGAAGGAGAATCATCCACAGCTTCTTGTGCGCTATAGTGCTTGTCATATTGCTCGAATAATGGCACAGCTTTGTAAAATGACACAGAGCCCGCGCCGTTGATTCGCGGCCACAGTCATCGTTAAGTAGGCAAATGAGCACCACACACAAACTTGCGGTATTTGGCGCCGGATGCTTCTGGGGAATCGAGTCGGCTTTTCGCGCGGTCGGAGGCGTCATCGACGTCGCCGTTGGATACGCGGGCGGCACGGTCCCGAAACCCAACTATCGAACCGTTTGCAGCGGCAAGACGGGACACGCCGAAGTCGTGCAGGTCGAGTACGACCCGGCGCGCGTGACGTTCGAGCAACTGCTCGAAGTATTCTGGCAGATTCACGATCCCACCACGCTCAACCGGCAGGGCCCCGACTTTGGCACTCAATACCGTTCGATCATTTTTTATTCCGATGAGCATGAGCGGAAGGCGGCCGAGGAATCGAAGCGCCGCCTCGACGAATCCGGCAAACTTGGGCAACCGGTCGTCACGCAGATTGTGCCTGCCGCGGAATTTTACCGCGCCGAGGAATATCATCAGCGCTATTATGAGCGGATGGGGATCGCACCGACCTGCGGAATGCACGGACGCGTCGACTAGGAATTTTCTGCTAAGCAGTTGCGCTCGGGCGCGAGGAGACCGCCTGATGCCATCGCGCGAGATTCTTCTGTTCCGGCTGAATCGAAATGTTGTTGAACTTCGCGAAGTCGACCACCACCATCGCGGTGATATCCGCGATTGAGTACTTGTCCCCGGCGATAAACTGCTTGCCCTCGAGCTCGCGGTCCAGCCACTGGTAGCGCTGCTCGACGACCTTGCGCGACTGCTCGCCCATCTCGGGGATTTGTTTGATTCGCGCGCGAGTCAGTTCGTGCGAATGCCCCCATACCATCCCAACCGGCACGAACAGCGCGAGTTCCATCCGCCGATTCCACATCTCGACGCTCGCCTGTTCGAATGCGCCCTTGCCGAACAGGGCAGGTTCCGGATGGAGCAGTTCGAAGTAGCGGCAGATCGCGACGCTCTCGGCGAGATGCCTGCCCTCGTCGAGTTCGAGCACTGGGATTCCGCCGAGCGAATTCTTTTTCAGGAATTCCGGCTGGCGGTTGACGCCCTTGAAGATATCGACTTCCTCGAGCGGAACGTTGAGGCCTTTTTCGGCCAGGAAGACGCGCACGCGACGCGGATTGGGTGCGAGTTTGTAATCGTAG
Source organism: Binatus sp. (SeqCode) (assembly GCF_049584895.1). Classification (GTDB taxonomy): domain Bacteria; phylum Desulfobacterota; class Binatia; order Binatales; family Binataceae; genus Binatus. Next base: position 5,777 of record NZ_JBAUYR010000111.1, on the reverse strand, counting down.
ATTTTCATTGGATTCTCCGTTTTGGATCTTTAACGCATGCCAATCGCATAAATCACGCGCGTCTTTGACTGTATCCGTGCCGAGACATCTAATGGACCTTCTGCCAAACTCCCAGGATTGATTTGCCTATAGCGTGGTTCAGGGCGCGGTCTGCGTACCTCGATATCGGGACCATCGTACGGTCCCAGAATTGGATCTGGGCTTTGCTTGGGATGGGCGAGCGCAGGAAGAGTTTGTTTCCCAGCGACGCCAACAGCCCTGCCGAGTCCAGATAAATGCATTTTACTTCGCGCATACCCTGGGGGGCGATCGAACGCAGGGAATTTTTTGTATAGCGGCGATAGTGGCCTATGGCTGCATCGAACGGCGTAAACAGCCATGGGAATGCGGGCGATAATACCGCCAGAAAGCCATTCGGCCTCAGATGCGACGCGGCGCGCGCGAGCTCGGCCGCGTCTGCTTCGATATGTTCGAGGACATCCATGTACAGGATGCTGTCGAACTGGTCTCCAGTACCTAAATCGGACAAGGTGCCAACTACTACTTCGCAGTTAGTCAGCTTTGCGGGTAGATTTGGCTTGATCCTATCAGCCAGCTCTCGATCCGGTTCCAGGCATACCCATCGCCGCTGCGTGCCGTCATTGAATGTCGCGGTTGATGCACCTATCCCCGCGCCAACCTCCAGGATGTCGCCCGACAAATATGGCCGCAGGTGGAAACGCACATAACACTTCCAGGTCGTCGCCCCGGCAAACAGATTGAGCTCGCTACCAACATAAGCGAAGTCACTCATGTCGGCTGAAAACTGTTCTGACTTTGCTTATGTAGATTGGACAGTCTCGGATCGGCGCGAAGCTGGATTGGCCGCGACTGTAGAGAGCTACAAAAATGAAGATGAGGGACAGCACTACGAGTTCGGAAAGGAGTAACAGCAGCAATCCGGTGACATAGGTGGCCCACCCGGGTATGCCCAGGTTGGTGGCGGCTTTGATTACAATGGCGGCTATTATAAGAATCGCGGTCAGAACGCCTAAAACGCCGCACGAAATCAGCAAACGAACTCCGACAGTGTCGCCGAAGACAGACATCGCACTTAGGCCATGAATCACCAGCCCGACGAATCCCATCCGGGATTCCCCGGCAAATCGTTTCGAGCGGTCTATCGGAACAGTGGAGTAGGGTATTTTCATTTTGACGACAGTGGCGGCGTAGTGATTCCAGAGATCGGAGGTGACCACCAATCGTTCCAGAACCGCGGCTGGCAAAACACTGAAGTTGCCGAACCGGGGATCGAATCCTACAACCGCACGATGGATCGTCCGATAGAGCTTGTAGAAAAACTTGAAGACGAAGCCTTCGGCGCGGAGTCGCCGCGCGGCGAAGATCACTTTGCGGTTACCCTCGGCGACAAACTTTTCCAGCAGCCTGGGAATGTCAGCGGGCGCATCTTCACCGTCGGAATCCATGACGACCACCGGACTGCTGATGCCGCTTCGCTGCAAGTGAACCAGACCCACACATAGAGCGCGTTGATGTCCAAGGTTGGTTCTCAATTCCACAGTCTGAATCTGTTGGATGTTCTGGGGCGGAGTCGCGGGAAATTGCTCGGGCACCGGCTCCAGTGAGCCGTCATCGACGAAGATGATCTGAGCTGTCAACGCATGCTGCCCGAAGACGGAATCGATCTGCTCGACAAGAAACCGAGCCGCCGCCCAATCGTTGAAGACTGGCATCAGAATCGTGAGCAGGGAAGGGAATTCTGTGCGGAGACCAGTACTGTCTGGACGGAGACTCGACGGCGTTGAAGACACGATCGGCAGAGTATACGCCGCGAAAGCGCTTGCCAAGAAAGGACAGAATGTTGCGATTGCAAACCACGTAAAATTTCTGGAATCTGAATCGGGGAGTCAAGATTGTTGCGGGCTATACGCGAGCGTCTCAAATCGGTGATCGCCTGGTTTGCGGAAGCACCTTGGCTGAACCGGGAGCGACTCCGAATTTATCCGAAAATTTTCCTCCTCGCTTATGCGTTGACGTTCACCCTGTGGGTCATGACGCTGCATGGAATCGTAAGCCACCAGGGGAAACCTATCGGGGTTGATTTCGAGGTCAACTGGGCAGCTTCCGAAATGGCGCTTAGAGGGGAACCTTCTGCCGTCTATAACTTCAAGCGATTCCATGCGATGGAAGAAGAAGCAGTTGGGAAGGGGACCTTCGCCGGTCCATGGATTTACCCGCCAACTTTCCTGATAGTTGTTCTTCCGCAGGCACTCCTGCCTTATTTGTGGTCGCTCGCGATCTGGATGACGCTGACGGCTGCCGGCTATATTCTGGTTCTTCGGAAAATCATTCCGCGCACAGAGACGTTTTGGCCGGCACTCGCCTTCCCCGGCGCATTCGCCAACCTCATGAACGGACAAAACGGACTCCTCGCATTTTCTGTGCTGGGCGTTGCGCTGCTAACGGTCGAAAGCAACCCGCTGTTGGGCGGTGCGTTTTTTGGACTTTTGACCTATAAGCCGCCGATGGGAGTATTGGTGCCGTTCGTATTAGCCGCTACCGGTAGGTGGCGGGCTTTTTGGGCGGCAGCTTTTACCGCAAGTGCCCTTGCCGCAATCTCATTTGTGATGTTTGGCGCCGAAACCTGGCGCGCCTTTTTCAACACTCTCGGATTCACCCGGCAAATGGTTATCGAAAACGGCGGCGTGCGATTTTATACGATGCAAAGCGTATTTGCGGCGGCGCGATTGCTGGGAGGGGGAGTCGCCGCCGCGTACTCTTTTCAGATCGTGGCTGCTGCCACCGGCGCCGCAATCGTAATTTGGATCTGGCGGCAAAACATTAGGTTCGAACTCAAGGCCTCAGCCTTTGCGGTTGGGATGGTATTAGCTTCCCCATATATTCTCTATTACGACCTCGTGATCCTCGCTCTTCCCATCGCATGGCTTGCGCTTGAGGGTCGGCGCTCAGGATTTCTTCCGTTTGAAAAATCGCTTCTGGTTATCGCCTGGATACTGCCGCTCGCATGCGAGTCCGTCGCACACTATGCGTTCATTCCCCTCACGCCGTTGGTGAGTGTTCTGATGCTAGGGTTCATCATTCGCCGCGTAAGGGTCGCAGCGATAGTTCCCGCGCCAGCGATGGCGACAGCGGCCAGCCTTTAGGCCGAAGCGCACTCAGCGAGCAGATTGCCAGCTTGCCGTATCAGCATAGCTAGACAACAGATGCCAGTGAGCATTACAGCCCTGTCAGTGCTTGCGCAGAGACGGAGACGCCGAGTCTACAGCGGGTAGTCCATTGGCCAGCGCTCTTGCAGGTCGCGGTCGATCGAGCGGCGCGGCTTCTGGAAGAAGTAGTCAGAGTGCCACGGCGGGCGAAATTTAAGGATGAGGCGGCTCAGCACTCCAGGGTGCGAAGGTCTTGCCTGGCTTATCTCGTGTTCCGACGCGCGGATTCCATTCGACACATTTGGCAGCATCTTCGCGCCCTCCCCAGGTGCGTTAATACTTACATCCCGCCCATCCGAACCGCCTCTCCTTGCTCATCGTAGTGAGCAATCCATGTGCCACGAGCGACGACCCAATAGCGTCGCAATTAGCGCGTGTGATTGCGTCATGTCGTCAACCTAATACTACAAAGTGTAGACTTAGTGCAACATTCTTGTCGCTGACGCTACTTCTTTCATTCATCAATTGTCACAGATGTGCTGCCGTCGCAGATCAAAAAGTGACAGCTGACGGCTTCATAACGTGAAGAAACGCTTCGTGCCGTGCGTGGAGATTCCGCGCTGTTGAAGCGTACGCACTGGCGCGAGAATCGCGTTCATGCGAGCGACCGGTTTTTGGCGTGACGACGCCAAAAGTCCGGCGACTATCAGCGCGCGCAGCCGCTCTCAGATTTTATCGGTGCCGGCGGGCTCATCGATCACCTTGTTCTCCAGCTTGCCGATTTTCTCGATCTCGATTCGCACCACGTCGCCCGCATTCAGCCATTTGGGCGGATTCATCGCGGCTGCCACCCCGCCGGGCGTTCCGGTGGAAACGATCGTCCCCGGCAACAGGGTGAAGACTGTCGAGAGCGTCTCGATCTGCGCGAAGCAGTCGAAGATCAGATTCTTCGTGTTGGAGTGCTGGCGTTGCTCGCCGTTGACGAACGTCTTCAGGTCCAGTTTGTGCGGGTCGCCGATCTCGTCAGGTGTCACGATCCAGGGCCCAATCGGCCCATGCGTGTCGAACGATTTGCCGAGCGTCATCGTCGGCGATCGGCGCTGCCAGTCGCGCACGCTCACGTCATTTACGATGACGTAGCCGGCGATCACCTCGTGAGCGCGATCGCGGCTCACATGGCGGCATCGCTTGCCGATCACGAATCCGAGCTCGCCTTCGTAATCGAGCGCCGAGGACGCACGCGGCAGATGGATCGGATCGCCGGGTCCGGTGACGCAGCTCGATTGCTTGTTGAAGAACAGCGGAAACTCGGGACGCTTCATCTTGGTTTCTTCAACGTGGTCCGCGTAGTTCAGCCCGATCGCGAGAAACTCCGGCGGACGCCCGATCGGCGCCTCGAGCTTGACGCTCGCCAGCGCAATCCGATGCACGGAATTTTTCGCCGCGCCGGCAGCGCGGTCGAGCGCACGCGGTCCCGCTTCGAGAAACGCGATCATCTCGCGCGGCAAATCTGTCCCTGCCGCCGCGAGGTCAACTATCGAGTCCTCGACCACGACGCCAATCCGCGTCGCGCCGCCATGGGTGAATGTCGCAAGTTTCATTCGACTCCATCCGCTCCGTTCGTTTCGTCAGATCATTTTCGAACTAGTGATTGGTGCCCATCAGCCGCCGCATCGTCTCGGGATCAAGGCCCTTGGTGACGTCATATCTTTTGAGATCGGCCTCAGGCACGCCTGCATGAAAGTCGCGCGCAAGTTCATCGGGATTGAAGCTAACGCCAATCGGATTTTTCTGCATCGCATCGGTCTGGAAAAATCCCTTCAGTTCTTCGACCGAATCGAAATTGTCGATTTGCAGCTCGACGCGATTGCCGTCTGGATCGCGATAGTACATCGACGTCGTCGGCCCGTGATTGATCGTCACCACCGGCAGGATGCCGGCCTGCTTCAGCCGTTCATAGGTGAAAACCAGGTCGCCGAGATTCGCGTAGGTGTATGCGAGATGGTCCAGTCCGACCGAGTGTCGCGGCTTGTCTTCGAGTCCGGGCACCGCGGCGATCGCGATCCGGTGATGCTCGTCGTCGTAGGTCATGAACGCGAGCATGCCGTTGCTGTGAACGACCTCGGCCTGCAGCACGGTGGTGTACCAATCGACCATCGCCTGGAACTGCTTGGTGGCGAGCACGGCATGCGCGAACTTCGCGGGTACGACGCGCCGGGTTCCGTTTCCATTGCCTTTGACGGCTGGGCTTGCGGGCATTGCGAATCCTCCTTCGACGGCGTTTCGACCCGGTTGCGGGAGCCGGTGTCGATACCTCCTTATTGCAGTGATCGATACGCCGGACAAGGCGAGCGCGTGCTCTTTCGGCGGGCGCAAAAAGACACCAGCCAATGCGTGCCCCCCTTAGGGAACGCATCGGCTGGTGTGGGACAGGAGAGAGATTTTCTAATTCCCAGGTTCGCTTTTAATTTTCCTGGCGGGGACTCCATTCATCACAGAGGTTCCCCGCCAGGGCGCGCTCGGGGGATTGACGCCTTTACAAAATGAACCAGCAGCTCGCGGCTGCGATGTAGAAGACGGCGACTGCCACCAGGGCGAACACCGCGATCT
>NZ_JBAUYR010000110.1:0-31288 GCF_049584895.1 Binatus sp. (SeqCode) | reverse complement strand
CTCATAAGGTTTCCCCGCACGAGACAGGGAACCGGATTTAATCGAGCGCGCGGGGACGCGCTACCAGCGGATTACCTGCTCGTAGATTTTTGGGAGCTGGCGCGGCAATGACGCGATGTCTTCGATTACCAGGTAGCGCGAGGACTGGCACATCTGGCGCAGGTAGTCGTGGCCGGTTTTATCGACCGTGATGCAGAACGGGAGGACGCCGGCGAGTTCGAGTTCTTTGAGCGCGACCATCGTGTCCTGGATGCCGTAGGCGTTGGAGCGGCGGTCGTGGCCGTAGTCGAAATCCTGCGGGAAGCCGTCGCTCAGCAGGATCATGTGCTTGGCGCGCGATGCAACGTCCTTGAATTTTTCGCGTACGTGACGAATCGCCGCGCCCATCCGGGTTGAGCGCTTGGGCTCCACAGAGCCGATGCGCGCCTTCACCTCGTCGCTCAGTTCCTGATCGAATTCCTTGATCACGTAGAACTCGACGTTGTCGCGACCGTGTCCCGAGAAACCCATGATCGCGTACGCGTCGCCGATTTCCTCGAGCGCCTGCGCCATGATCACGAGCGCTTCCTTGTTCACGTCGATGATGCGGCGCGGACGGTTGGCAGTTTGCGGCCTGCGCTGCCACGCCTTCATCCAGTCATCGGCGTCGTCATCGTCGGTATGCTTGCGCGGCTCGCGATGCACCGGCTCGTCGGTCGAGGCCGACATGTCGAGCAGGAACAGCGTTGCGACGTCGCGCGCTTCTTTCTTGCGAGCCTTGTAAAAGCGACCGTCGGGAGTCTCGCCCATCAGGCGTGCGACGCGCGCCTCGATCGTGCGGTCGATGTCGATTTCCTCGCCGTCCTCGAGTCCGCGAACCATCCGGTAGGACGCTGGGCGGATACGCTGGAAGTTGCGGCGCACTCCGGGCAGCATCTCGGCGTAGCGGACGAGCGTGTTCTCGTAGAAATCGCCCTCGTCGCCGGTGAGCGGAATTTCGCGCAATCGGCACCAGTTGCGGCGGTAGTCGTTCAGCACATAATCCCATTCGTCGTAGGCGTAGTACGAGTCCTGGCGCCCGCGGCCGATCATCAGGCGTCCCTGTCCGGTGACGGAGCCGACTTCGCCGAGCTGCTCGCGCATCTGCTCGAGCTCGCTGAGCTGCTTGCCAGTGAGTTGCGTCAGGTACATGCCGTCGCCGTCGGCGCTGCCGTCGCCCTGCGAGGGTTTGATCTCGGCGCCCTGCTCTATCAGCTTGCGCAATTCTTCGGGCGAGAGCGCCCTGCCCTGACCGCCCTTGGACTGCTTGCCGGAGACGTCCATCTGGACGTTCTGATCAGGCTCGCCGCCGCCGTCGCCTTGCTCGCCGTCCTCGCCTTCGCCGGCGGTTTGCGACTCCGAACCTTTCATTCCTTTGATCAGATCGTTGCGCATCCGCTCCGCTTCTTCTTCGGTGAGCGGATCGCCTTCGCCGCGCTCGCGCGCCTGCCGAATCAGCTCCTGGAGCCAATTGTAGAGCGCGCCGACCTGACGGACGCTGGTCATGACGTCGGCGCCGCGCGCACGAACCGGTGCGAAGTGATGCGATGCCATTAGTACCAGCGGGGATTCCAGCCCTTCGCCAGTCGCCTCGAGATCGAGCGCCGCGCGCACCAGCATCGTGCTGAGCGACTCGGGATGGAGTCGATCGAGCAGAGAACGGTTGAGCGTTGCGATGCGCGGTGCGAGTCCGCGATAGCGCCGCGCGAGTTCAGCGTCGATTCGCGCCGACTCCGCCAACCGCATCAGAGCGCCCGCGAGCCCCGGGTCGTCGAATGACGCGACGAAGCCGTCGATCGCCTCGACCCCCGTCTCGCCGCGCTCTTCGAAACCCGCTATGTCCGCGAGCTTCAGTTTGAACGTGCCGAAGTCGTGACGCGCTGCGAGGTGCGCGGTGGTGACGAAATAATAAATGTACGCGTCGCCGCGAGTACCGAACGGCTCGAGCCGCTCGGGCAGATAGATCATTTCGCCGGGCAGCAGCGGGTAGTGGAACGGCAGCATCGGGGCGCTGTTGGCGATCGAGTCGATGCGGAATTCCAGCGGGAACAGCATCCGCATGAATTTGGTCAGCACACCCTTAATTTCGAAGAGGTTCTGAGCTGTCTCGGCAACTTCGGGCATCGTCGTATTAATGATTGTTACTTAGACCGGTACATGGATGCAATTTAGAGTTCGTCCTTCCAGTTGAGCCGGTTTCGCTGAGCGACGTGTATACGGGCTTGACTGAATCAGTACGTACGTCCATATTGAATTTCAGTCAGCTGCAGTCTGACGCATAAATTCCCCTCCAAGGAGTTCACTATGAATACCCCCGTTGTTTTGATTACTGGCGCCCTCACCGGAATTGGACGAGCCACCGCCATTGCCTTCGCGAAAGACGGTGCGCGCATCGTCGTCTCCGGCCGCCGCGACGAAGTCGGTCAAAAATTGGTCGAGGAACTCCGTTCTCTCGGAGCAGAAGCCGAATATTGGCGTACCGATGTACGTCACGACGAAGATGTCGCGACCTGGTCGATAAGACCGTCGCGCGCTTCGGTCGCCTCGATGTCGCCGTCAATAACGCCGGTACTGAAGGCAAGACTGGCCCGGTGACAGAACAAACCGCTGAGAGCTACGCCGCCACCTTCGACACCAACGTCCTGGGCACACTGCTGAGCATGAAGCATGAACTGCGCGTGATGCTGCCGCAGGGCAGCGGGAGCATCGTCAATATTTCATCGTCCTACGGAAGCGTGGGCGCTCCGGGAGCCTCCGTTTACGTGGCGAGCAAACATGCGGTGGAAGGGATGACCAAGTCGGCCGCACTGGAAGTCGCGGGGACCGGCGTTCGCGTAAACGTCGTGGCTCCGGGAACTACGGATACGGGCATGCTCACGCGCTTCACCAGTACAGATGAAAATAAACTGGCACTCGTCTCGACTGTGCCATTCAAACGTCTCGCAACGCCTGAGGAGATCGCTCATGTGATCGTCTTTGTGGCGTCCGCGAACGCTTCATACATGACCGGCGCGTCGATCGCGGTGGATGGAGGAATTCTCGCTGGCTAAGGACATCGTGCTGAAAACACGCAGCGCTGAGCGATCGGCGCCGCGAGCCTCCTTGACGACTTAAATACGAGCGTACATATTGCGATTGGTGGCCAGACCATCACATCGGGAGAAAATCTTGACCGAAGGACTCCGCGTCGTGCATGAGCGCGGGTATGGCGGCGCGAGCGTCCGCGACATCGTCGAAGCCGCTGGAGTGCCGCAGGGGTCGTTCACCAATCACTTCGCTTCGAAAGAAGCCTTCTGTCTTGAAATACTCGATCTCTATTTCAAAGACGTCCGCGCGATGATCCAGAGGACTCTGCGCAATGACTCGCTTCCGGCGCTTAAGCGCCTGCACGCCTTCGTCGATGCGCAGATCAAGTATCTCAATCGGATCGGTTGGCGTAACGGATGTCTCATCGGCAATTTCAGCGCCGAAGCGAGCGAGCACAGCGAAATGATCAGGAAGCGGCTGGTCGAAATATATGAGGAGATGCGCCAGTCGGTCGCATATTGCCTGAGAGCAGCGGTGAAGCTTGGCGAGGTGCCGCAGAAGACTGAATGCGACGAGCTCGCGGGTTTCCTGATTGCGTCATTGCAAGGCGCGATACTTCAGTCGAAGACCGAGCGCAACTCGGTTCCCCTCGAACGGTTTAAGCATCTGATCTTCTCAACCCTCCTGGCTTGAACGGTTTTCTCAGGGCAGGCGAGGAACGTCCCCTACACCTCTCCCTCCGAGAGCGGTTGATCTAATTCCTTGACTTGGCTGCGAACCGCAGACTTAGATTGATCCATATCTATGCGCATCATTATTTTTGGCAATCATTGCCGTCTCGTCCTTGGGACGGTGCTCGGTATCCTTATATGTATCGCCGCCTCGGGGCCCGCGCGCGCGGGAATGGCAGATGCGGTCAAGGCTCAGACGCTGCCCAACGGGCTTCGAGTGCTGGTGCTCGAAAATCACAAGGCTCCGCTCGCGACCTTCAACGTCTTCTACCGCGTCGGCTCGCGCAACGAGCAGTTCGGCAAGACCGGACTGTCGCATCTGTGCGAGCATCTGATGTTCAAGGGGACCAAGAAGCTCGGGCCTGAAGAGTTTTCGCAAATAATCCAGCAGAACGGCGGCGAGGACAACGCGTTCACCGAATCTGACTTCACCGATTATTTCGAGACCATCAACAAGGATCATCTCGACGTGCCGATCACGCTCGAAGCGGATCGGATGGCCAACTTCGAGCCGAAGGAATTCGACAAGGAGAAGCACGTCGTGCTCGAGGAGCGGCGAATGCGCACCGAAGACAATCCGGAGGACGCCCTCGACGAGATGGTCCGCTCGCAAGCGTACGTGGCGCATCCGTATCACTGGCCGGTCATCGGATGGTTCCACGACGTTGACGGGCTGACGCTGGCGGACGCGATGGCGTATCACAAAATCTATTACTCGCCGCAAAACGCGCTGATCGTCGCGGTCGGCGATTTCGATTCCGACCAGGTGCTCAAGCTAATCAGCGAGGCATTCGCGGGAATCAAGAACGGGCCCAAGCCGCCGCCCTTGACGGATCTCGAGCCGCCGCAAACCGGGACCCGGCGCGTCGAGCTGCAGCATGCGGCCAATCTGCCGGCGTTCGAAGAGGCGTATCACGTTCCGAATATCTCGAGCCCGGACAGTTTCCCGCTCGAAGTTGCATCTGAGATTCTGAGCGACGGACAGAGCTCGCGCCTCTACAAGAAGCTGGTGGTCGAAAAACAGATGGTCGTGGATATTGGCGCGGGCTACGACATGACGTCGTTCGATCCAGGGCTGTTCGTAGTGTCGGCGCAGATGCGCCCTGGAGTGACAGCGGCTAATACGCAAGTCGAAATCGAGAAGGAGCTCGCCGCGATGCGCGATGCTCCTGTCGGCGCTGAGGAACTGCAAAAGGCCAAGAATCTCGAGCAGGCGCAATTCGTGTACGGGCAGGACTCGGTCATGCGCGAGGCCGAGATGCTCGGCGTGTACGAAATGCTCGGCGACTATCACCTGGTCGACAAATATCTCGACGGAATCGACAAGGTGACCGCGGCTGATGTGCAGCGCGTAATGAAAACTTACATGGTTGCGTCCAACATGACCGAAGGCGTGCTGGTGCCGACCGGCGTCCTGCCGCACGGAAACGGCGGACTGAGCGGCGGAGAATTGCGATGAGCGGCGCGGCAACTCGAATGAAAACGTTTGCGGGTGTCGCGGCGATCGCGGCGTTGGTCTTTGCGGCTACGCCCTCGCATGCGCTCGACATCAAGAAGATGACGCTGAGCAACGGCGCGACCCTGCTCGTCTCGGAACAGCATCAACTGCCGATGGTGACGGTGATGGTCGAGTTCGACGCGGGCACGCGCCGCGATCCGAAGGGCAAGGAAGGCCTGGCCGAGTTGACGGCGCGATGTCTCTCGCAGGGCACCAAAGATCTTACCGCGCCGGAGTTCGATCAGAAAGTCGATTTCATGGGTAGCTCGGTCGGAGTGTCGGCCGGCCGCGACTATTCGACCGCCGGGATGACGTCGCTCAAGAAGTACCAGGGCGAGACGCTCCAACTCCTTTCGGGAATTTTGACCGAGCCTGGACTTCGGGACGCCGATATTGAACGCAAACGCGCCGAGCAGATCGCGCAAATCAAGGCAGCGGAGGAAGAACCGGGCTACACCGCCGACGTGGAATTCACCAAAGACCTGTTCGGCGACGCGCCGTATGGGCATCCGGGCGCGGGCTACGCCGATTCGGTGGCGAAACTCACGAACGACGACGTGCGCGGTTTCTACCATGACTACTACAAGCTCGGCAGCGCGATCATCGCGGTGGCCGGCGACGTGACCGCCGACGAAGTTAAAGCATCACTTGAGAAAGCGCTGACAGGCCTTTCGGGCTCGGTTTCCCCGCAGCCTGAGCCGCCGCCAATCACCGTTCCGGCGGGACTTCACGTGAAACTGATCGATCGAAACGTGATGCAGGCGAACATCATAATGGGCTCGGGCGGGGTCGAGCGCTCGAACCCGGATTTCTACCGGCTCAAGGTCATGAACTACATCCTGGGCGGCGGCGGGTTTTCCTCACGCCTGGTGAAGATCGTTCGCAGCGCGCACGGACTCGCCTACTCCGTCAACAGCGGTTTCGAGCCGGGCAAATTTCAGGGCGCATTCACCATCGGCCTGCAGACCAAGAACGAAAGCTCGAATGAAGCGATCGATCTCGTGCTGCAGCAGCTTCGCGAGATCCAGGAAAAGCCGGTCAGCGACGCCGAGCTGGACGGCGCGAAAAAGTTCCTCATCGGCAGCTTTCCGCTGGGGCTCGAGCGGCAGAATGCGATCGCGTCCTTCATGATACAGGTCGAGTTTTACGGCCTGGGGCTCGACTACGCCGATCAGTATCCGAAGCTTATCGGATCGGTCACCAAGGATGACGTGCTGGAAGTCGCGAAAAAATATCTGCATCCCGATGCGATGATCGTCGTCGCGGTCGCGAATCAGAGCGAAGCGAAGATCAAAACCTCGGATTTGGAGAAAGCAGCCGACGCCCCAAGCGCGCAATAGCGACGCGTTGATCTTCACGATCGGGCACTCGACGCATCCGATCGAGCGCTTTCTCGAATTATTGGGGGAGCATCGCATCGCGATCGTCGCCGACGTGCGATCGTTTCCGAGCTCGAAGCGGTGGCCGCAGTTCAACCAGGCGGAACTGTCCGCGTCACTCGAGCGTGCGAACATCGAGTATCGATGGATTAAGAAGCTTGGCGGCCGGCGCAGTTCGAAACGTCCCGATTCGCCGCACACAGCGTGGCAGCTTCCTGCGTTCCGATCGTACGCGGATTACACGGAGACAGCGGATTTTGAAGATGGCTTGCGCGAATTGACGCAAGCTGGGGCGGCCTCGCGAACTGCGTACATGTGTTCCGAAGGACTATGGTGGCGATGTCATCGGCGAATCATCTCGGACAATCTCGTGATTCGCGATTGGACGGTCGAACACATTATGCCGACCGGGAAATTGTCGCCGCATGCGCTCGCGCCGTTCGCGCGCGTGGTTGACGGACGGATTGTCTACGACGTTACGGCCGCCACCGAATCAGACTAAGCGGCGACGCGATGGTTGAGGGCTTCGCGTAGAAAGCCCGCGGTGTACGACGCCTTCACGCCGGCGACTTCCTCAGGCGTGCCCTTAGCGACGACCTGGCCGCCGCGATCGCCGCCCTCGGGCCCGAGATCGATCAGGTAGTCGGCAGTCTTGATGACGTCGAGGTTGTGCTCGATCACGACAATCGTATTGCCCGCGTCGGCGAGGCGCCCGAGCACTCCCAGCAGCCGCTTGATGTCGTCGAAGTGGAGGCCGGTGGTCGGCTCGTCGAGGATATAAAATGTGCGGCCGGTTGCGCGCCTCGCCAGTTCCTTGGCGAGCTTGATGCGCTGGGCCTCGCCGCCGGACAGGGTAGTCGCCGACTGGCCGAGATGAATGTAGTCGAGACCGACGTCGCGCAGGGTTTCGAGCTTCTGGCGGATCGGCGGGACTGAGCCGAGGAATTCGACCGCGTCGAGCACGGTCATGTTGAGCACCTCGGCGATATTCTTGCCCTTGTACTGAATCTCGAGGGTGTCGCGATTGTAGCGCTTGCCGCCGCAGACCTCGCAGGTGACGTAAACGTCGGGCAGAAAGTGCATCTCGATGCGGATGATGCCGTCGCCCTCGCACGCCTCGCATCGCCCGCCCTTGACGTTGAACGAAAATCGTCCCGGCCCGTAACCGCGCATCCGCGCCTCGGGCAGTTGCGCAAACAGCTCGCGGATATGGGTGAACAGGCCGGTGTAAGTCGCGGGATTGGATCGCGGCGTGCGCCCGATCGGGCTTTGATCGACGTGGATGACCTTGTCGAGATGCTCGACGCCCTCGAGCGTTTTGTACGCGCCCGCACGCTCGCGGCTGTGATTCAGCTTCTGCGAGAGCGCGCGATACATCGTGTCGAGCACGAGAGTCGACTTGCCGGAACCCGAAACGCCGGTGATGCAAGTGAAGACGCCGAGCGGAATCGCGACCGTGAGATCGCGCAGATTATTTTCGTGCGCGCCCTTGACCGTCAGCCATCGGCCCGAGAGCTGCCGACGGCGCGACGGCACCGGAATCTCGACTTGTCCCGAAAGATATTTCCCGGTGAGCGAGTTCTCGTCGCGCATCACGTCATCGGGAGTGCCTTGCGAAACGATGTAGCCGCCGTGGATTCCGGCGCCCGGCCCCATGTCGATCAGGTGATCGGCCTCGAGCATCGTCTCGCGATCGTGCTCGACCACCAGCACGGTGTTGCCGAGTTCCTTCAGGCGCTTGAGCGTCGCGAGGAGCCGCTGATTGTCGCGCTGATGAAGTCCGATCGACGGCTCGTCGAGAATATAAAGCACGCCGACGAGGCTCGATCCGATTTGCGTGGCGAGCCGAATGCGCTGGCCCTCGCCGCCGGAGAGGCTTCCCGACGCGCGGTCGAGCGTCAGGTACTCGAGGCCGACGTCCGCGAGAAAATTCAGCCGCTCGCGAATTTCCTTCAAAATGAGTTTCGCGATTTCAGCTTCCTGCGCGCTCAGCTTCGGCGCGGCGAAGAACGCGAGCGCCTGTTTGATCGACATCGCAGTCACTTCGGAAATCGATTTGTTGTTGAAGCGCACGAACAGGCTTTCCTTCTTGAGCCGCGCGCCGTCGCAGGTCGGACACGGCCGCATGTTCATGTACGCCTCGAGAAACTCGCGCACGCTCTCGGATTCAGTTTCCTTGTAGCGTCGATCGAGCCACTGCAGCACACCCTCGAAGGTCTTCGAGTATTCGGCGCGATGATGCCCGCGCTGATAGGCGAACTCGATCTCCTCGCTGCCCGAGCCGTACATGATCGCCTTGCGCACCTTGGCCGGAATTTCTTTCCACGGCTGATCGAGGCTGAACTTGTAATGCTTCGCGAGCGCGTCGAGCACCGGCTGCAGATAGTTCATCGTCGCCCACGGCGCGATCGCGCCATCGGCAATGCTCAAATCTTCGTTCTGCACCACCAGCTCGGGATCGAAATACATGATCGATCCGATCCCCGAGCATTCCGCGCAGGCGCCGTGCGGACTGTTGAACGAGAACATTCGCGGCTCGATCTCCGGATACGAGATTCCGCAATCGACGCACGCGAAACGCTGACTGAAATAAATCTCGCTCTCATTCTTCGGCCCTTCCAGGCGCTCGACCTTGAGCAGGTCCTGCCCGTATTTGAACGCGACTTCGAGTGAGTCCGACAGCCGCTTCTCGATTCCCTTGCGGATCGCGAGCCGATCGACCATCACCTCGATAGTGTGCCGCTGATTCTTGTTCAACACCGGCTCTTCGCCCAGTTCGTGGAGCTTGCCGTCGATCTTCACGCGCACAAATCCCGCGCGCTTCATCTCGGACAGCTCCTTGCGATACTCGCCCTTGCGATCGCGGACGATCGGCGCGAGCACGTGAATCCGCGAGCCGTCCGGCCATCCCATGATTCGATCGACGATCTGCTGCACGCTCTGCTGCGTGATTTCTTTGCCGCAGTTGTAACAGAACGCATGACCCACCCGCGCAAAGAGCAGGCGCAGGTAGTCGTAAATTTCGGTGATCGTGCCGACGGTCGAGCGCGGGTTGCGCGAGGTGGTCTTCTGCTCGATCGAGATTGCGGGCGACAGTCCCTCGATCGAATCGACGTCGGGCTTTTCCATCTGCTCGAGGAACTGGCGCGCATACGCCGACAGCGATTCGACGTAGCGGCGCTGGCCCTCGGCGTAAATCGTGTCGAAGGCGAGCGAGGACTTGCCCGATCCGGAAAGTCCGGTGATCACGACCAGGCGGTCGCGCGGAATCTCGAGATCGATGTTCTTGAGATTGTGTTCGCGCGCGCCCTTGATGACGATTCGATCGGCCATCGCTCCTACGCAGCCGCCCGCCGCGCAATCTTTTCGCGGCTCATCGCGGCGCGCCATGCATATTCAATCGCGGCGATCATGCTCGAAGGGTTTGCGATTCCTTTCCCGGCTATGTCGAACGCGGTGCCGTGATCAGGCGAGGTACGCACGAACGGCAATCCAATCGTAATATTCACCGCGCGATCGAACTCCAGCGTCTTGAGCGCAATCAAACCCTGATCGTGATACATCGCAACCGCCGCGTCGAAATTAAATGAACCCGCCTTGCGGATGAACGCAGTGTCGGGCGCGAGCGGACCGTACGCGTCGATGCCCTCGCGGTTCGCCCGCCGAATCGCCGGCGCAATCACGCGAATTTCTTCGTCACCGAACATGCCGCTTTCACCCGCATGAGGATTCAAGCCGAGCACCGCGATTCGCGGCCGTGCCACGCCGAGTGCGCCGCGCAGATGCGTCGAGAGCAGGCGGATCGTGTCGAGCACGTTTCGCTGAGTCAGTGCAGACGCCACTTTTGCAAATCCCATATGCGCAGTCACCAGCGCGACCGTCAGCTCGCCGCCCGCAAACATCATGCGCCACAGCCGGGTTCGGCCCAGATGCGCCAGCAGTTCCGAATGGCCGGGAAAACGGTGCCCCGCGCGGTTCATCCAATCCTTGCTGATAGGGGCGGTCACGATAGCGTCGACCTCGCCGCTCATCGCCATCCGCGCGCCAGTAACAATATAATCATACGCGGCGCCGGCGCCCTCGACGCTGGGATGGGCAGGGCGAAGTGCGCGCGCCGATAAATTCGATATCGAAAGTACCCCGAGGCCCTTGCTCAGGCGAATCGAAGGTTCTCCATGACGCCACTCGCAAGGTTCCGGCACATCGCGCAGTCGTTCCGCCGCCGCGCGCATCGCGGACACGTCGCCGACGACCACAAGCGACGGCGCACTGCGACGACTCGCGAGCGTCGCGGCCGCCTTGAGGATTACCTCGGGCCCGACGCCCGCCGGATCGCCCATGCTGATCGCCAACAGCGGCGGGGTCTTTCGTCTCGGCGGCGTCCTCATCTAGTACATGGTCTCGACGTAGTGCTGTTTCACAAGATCGGATTCGACCCACTTCTCGAGCTGCGCACTGGATTGCTGATCGACGAGCTGGGCGCGAATCTCTGTCTTAACTTCGCTGAGCGGTACGACGCCGGGCACTTCGTGCTCTTCGAGCTTGACCAGATGAATGCCGTGGCTGGTTCGAACCGGCGCAGAAATCTCGCCAGGCTTGAGCGGCTTCACCGCGGCCAGGATCGAATCATTGATATCGGCGGGCGCGAACCATCCGAGTTCGCCGCCGTTGGACTTCGATTCGTCGTCGGAATACACCCGCGCCAAATCGCCGAAGTCGTCGCCCTTGGCCGCACGCGTGCGAATCGTCGCGGCCTTCTTTTGCGCGGCACTCACTTGCGCAGCCGTCGGGTTGGCCGGCAGCGCGATCAGAATCTGTGAAAGCCTGAGGCGTTCCTTGGTGATCGTGAAGTCTTGCTGGTGCGCGTCGTAGAAGGCTTTGACGTCGGCGTCCGGCACGTTGATCTTCGCGCGGACCTCCTGCTCGATCATCATCGCTTTTTCGAGGTCCAGCCGCGCGCGCTTGCGCAGTTCGTCGTAGCTCATCCCGCTCGCCTGCAGTTGCGCGCGGAATTCCTCCTCGCTCATATGCTTGTCCATCCGCAACTGCGTGATGTACTTGTCGACCTGCGCCTCGTCGACCTTGTCGTCGTATTTCTTCACTTCCTGTTCGAGCAATTTCTCCCCGATCAACGCCTTGACCGCGGTCTTGGCGGCGTCGGAAGTAGCAAAGTCATTGCTTTCGATCGGCTGGCCATGCTCCGACGCGAAATCCTGGACCTCGCGCATCGTGATCGGATCACCGTCAACGCTGGCGACGACGCGATCGACTGGCGGAGTGCTCGTCTCTTCCTCTTCATCCGGAGTTTCGGGTTCTGCTACCGGCGCAGGCGGCGCAGGCTGCGGCTCTTCCTTCTTCGATAACAGGGCCGGGAGCGAGAAGCCGCCGGGAGCGTCTGACGCTGGCACCATCCGCGCCTCTCGTGAGGGGTTTACCGCGCCTGGACCCGGCGGCGGAGGCAGAGGTGCAGGCTGCGACGGCAGCGGCGGTTGCGCGGGCGCAGACGATGTCAGCAGTGTCTGCGGCGTCGGTCTGGACGACGGCGTCCCTACCACCGCGGGCGATTCTGCGGATCCCGGTGGGACCGCGAGCGCGTCCTTGATGAAGGAGTAGGATTCCGGTTTGAGAAGGTCTATCGAGCAGCCCGAGAACGTGCCCGCGACCGCAATACCAATCAGTACCGCCGAAGCTGCCATCACCACGCATCGCGCGGCGGCTCGCGGAAACGATCTCCTGTTGTGCATCAGTTGACGGCCTGCCCGAGTTTCACGGCGGGCCAGTTGTCCAACTTTTCACAGCCCGCCAGAGCCTGCAAGATGCCGTCGAGTTGCGCGAACAATTGCTCGTAGTCTCCGGGCTCAATTCGCGCAATCACCTGGAATGATGGCGTCAGCCGCATCGTGCGCCGATTCTGCTCCGCAAGCTTGGTGAGCAGCGTAGTATCCACCGGCGCGTCGGGATGGAAGCGGACCTCGAGCTGCGATCCCTTCAGAATCGCGCTCAGGATCATCAACTGCTTCATCTGGCGCCGAACGTTCATCGCGGCGATCAGATTTTCGATCAGCGTCGGCACCGGGCCGAACCGATCGCGCATCTCGTCGCGAATCTCGCCGAGGTCCTCTTCGCTCTGCGCGCGCGCGAGCCGCCGATACAGCACCAGCCGCTCGTTTTCGTCGGCAACGTAAACCTCCGGGATATAGGCTGGCACCGCAATTCGCAGCTCGGGCTCGAAGTCGGGTCGATTCGGCTGTCCGCGCAGCTCGGCAATCGCCTCTTCCATCATCTCGGTGTAAAGCTCGAAGCCGACCGCCGCGATCTCGCCGTGCTGCTCGTGGCCGAGCAGGTTTCCCGCGCCGCGATGCTCGAGGTCGGCCATCGCCAGCTTGAATCCGCCGCCGCTCTCGGACTCGACCAACTCGCGCAGCGCGTCGATACGCCGCTTGGCGTCGCGGGTGATGATGTGCTCGCCGGGAATCAGCAGGTACGCGTACGCCTTTTGGCGCGAGCGTCCGACACGCCCGCGCAACTGGTAAAGCTGAGCGAGACCGAAATGGTCGGCGCGATTGATGATCATGGTGTTGGCGTTGGGGATGTCGAGGCCCGACTCGATGATCGCGCTGCAGACCAGCACGTTGATCCGCTTCTCGATAAAGTCGCGCATCACGTCCTCGAGTTGGCGCTCCTTCATCTGCCCGTGCGCGATCGCGATCTTCGCCTCGGGCACCAGCGACCGCAGATGGCTCGCCATGTAGTCGATATTCTCGACGCGATTGTGCACGAAAAATACCTGGCCGCCGCGGTTCAGCTCGCGAAGGATTGAATCGCGGATAGTGGCGTCGTCGAAATGCGCCACGAAAGTGCGAATCGCCTGGCGGTCCGGCGGCGGCGTCTGAATCACGGAGAGATCGCGGATGCCGAGCATCGCCATGTGCAGCGTGCGCGGAATCGGTGTCGCGGTCATCGTCAATACCGGCACCAGCTTCTTGAGCTTCTTGATTCGCTCCTTGTCGACCACGCCGAAGCGATGCTCCTCGTCGATCACCAGCAGGCCCAGCCGCGGAAACTGCACGTCGCTCGACAACAGCCGATGCGTCCCGATGATGACGTCGACTTTGCCCGCGGCGGCGTCCTCGATGACGGCCTTATTCTCCTTGTGGCTGCGAAATCGCGAGACCATCTCGACCCGCACCGGCAAATCCTTGAAGCGCTCGCGAAATGTATTCCAATGCTGCTCGGCGAGAATAGTCGTCGGCACCAGCACCGCGACTTGCCGCCCGTCCATCACCGCGATGAACGCGGCGCGCAGCGCGACCTCAGTCTTGCCGAAGCCCGCGTCGCCGCAGATCAGACGATCCATCGGCTTGACCCGCGTCAGATCGCGAATGACGTCGTCGATCGCCGCCTGCTGGTCGGGCGTCTCTTCGAACTCGAAGCGCGACGCGAACTCCTCGTAGTCGTTGCCGGGCGCCGGATACGCGTGCCCCTCCATCACCTCGCGCGCCGCATAGATATCGAGCAGCTCGGCCGCCATCGCGAGCACCGCCTGGCGCGTGCGCCGCTTAACCTTCTCCCATGAGCCGCTGCCCAGCTTGTCGAGCTTCGGTTCCGCGTCGTCGCCGCCGATGTATCGCTGAACCAGATTTATCCGCTCCACCGGCACGTACATCGTGTCGTTGCCCGCGTATTCGAGGTTGAGAAAATCGCCCTGCACGTCGGCGACCTTCATATGCCGCAGGCCGCGATACTTCGCGATACCGTGATCGATATGCACGACGAAATCGTCAGGCTTCAGCTCCTCGAGATTGAGCAGCGCACCCTTCGCGGTCGGCCGCCTGCGCCGTCGCGCGCGCGGCTCACCGAAAATTTCCTCTTCGCTGTAGATGTAGAGGCCGTCCTCCTGCAGCACGACGCCCGCCGAAATCTCGCCTTCCATGATCGCCGGCCGAAAGTCGGGCCATTCCATCAGCGCCGCCAGACTTTTGCATTCGACGTTAACCTCGAGGTCATACGCCTCCAGGTGACGGCGCAGGCGCGCGACCTGATTCGGCCCCTCGACGATCATCAGCGAACGCCCCTGTCCGCGCTGGACTTCACGCAATTCGGTCGAGAGCGGCTCGAAGCTCGGCGGCGTCCGCACTCCGCTGAGTTGATTCGCGCCCAGCCGCAACGCGTTCTGCGATTTTACTTCGACCGGCACCGCCCATCCCTCGCGCGGCGCCGCCAACGTCACCAGCGATCCGACCTCGACTGCGGTAAAATTTCCTAGCGCCTTTTCGAAGGTATCGACCCCGAGGAACAGCGCATCCGGCGCAGGATGAAACGCGGGCTTGCGCGCCGCTATTTCCGTCTCGTTGGAAACCATGCCCGCGACGCGATTGGCTTCGGCCAGAACGCGCCCCGAATCGACCAGCCACAGGAGCGCGTTCGGCGGCATGTATTCGAAAACGCTGTCGAGCGGGCGTCCGTACGCATACGGCATAAGCAGTTCCGCTCCGGGAAACAAAAGACCGTTCTCGAGCGTCTCGGCCAGCTCCGCGGCCTCCTTGCGCACCATGCCGATTTCCGCCGCGCGCAACACGACCTGCTCGCGCATCTTCGGGTCCTTCAGGGCAGACGGCGGCACGTAGCGCGTGCGGATGATGGTCGCCTCGACCAGTTCGGCGCCTGAGCGTTGTGAGTCGGCGTCGAAATGGCGAATCGAAGTGATCACATCGTCTTCGAGCTCGATGCGAATCGGGTCGCGATACAGCGGCGAGAACGCGTCGACGATTCCGCCGCGGACGCTGAAGTCGCCGGCCTCTTCCGTTTGCGGCACCCGCTGATAACCGCACGCCGAGAGCGCTTCGACCAGAGCGTCAAGGTCAAGGCGGTCGCCAATCGCAACGGTGACAATCGATTCGTTGAAGGAAGCGCGCGGAATCGTGCGCGTCATCAACGCTTCAGCCGAGGTGACTATCAGCGGCGACTCATGCCGAAGCATCGCGAACAGCGCCGCCAACTGCGACGCCTGCGCGTCGGTCGGCGGCGATAATTGCGCCATCGGCTTCACTTCCCACGATCGCAACAGATGCACCCGGCGGGTGGCGGCATCAGCGTCGGCGGGCTCGTCGAGAAAAAACGCGATCTCGCCGGCGAGCGCCTCGGCTTCAGGAGCCGTTGACGTCACTGCGACGATCGGACGCGTCAGCCGCAGGCGCATCTCGCGGATCATAAGAGCGCCGGCCGCGCCTCGCAGCCCCATCACCGGGAATCGGCGTTCAGTATTTGCCGCGAGCCTCGCTTCAAGCTCGCCGGCCGCTTCTTTCAGGCTTCGTTGCAAGTTTTGCGATCCGAAATACGCAAATTCGCCCTGCGGCGATGCGCGCGAGGACCGCACATGCCGCTGGCGTCGATAGAAATGATAGCAGAAAAGAGCGTGAAGAACCGCGAATTAATCCTCGCGGTCCTTCACGCATTCTCCGGACCTGTCAAAAACGATTACTTGGCGCGTTTTTTCCGCGCCGCGGCGGCTCCTTTCTTTCCCAATGCAGTCCGGACCCGCGACGGCAGGTTCGCGATGGTTTTCTTTTTCCTGGCTGCCGTCGCCGCCTTTTTTATATTCTTGCGAGCCGCGGCCCGTTGTTTTTCCGTCGCCATTTTTTCAGCTCCCTCGGAGAATCGCGCGCCCGATTCAGTCTTCCTTCGAGTACATTTCGTCGTCGCGATCTCCCGCCTGGCTTTCGCTCTCCTCAGACGCCGGATTCATCGCGGATTCCATCGCCAGCTTGCTCAACGTTTTCTCATTCCAATCGACATGCGTTTTTTCCTGACGGCGCACTTCGCTGATTGCTTTCGTCGCCGCCCGCTTCAGCTCGGGATCCCCGATTTTCGGCGCAATCGACGCCAGCATCTCCCAATTCCAATGGTCCTTGGTCTCGGCGAGCACGAGGTTTTCGATGTTGTTCAGATCCTGCATTTCAGCCGGCACCTGCGTGCTTATCAGACCTTCCGCCTTATGCTCCGCGGCTTGTGCGCCCGGACTTTGATAATCCGGATCGCCGCCGACCGCCTCGAGCATAGACGTGCACAGCTCGACGTGCCGATGGGTCTGGCGCAGAAACTCCGACAACTTGTCTTCGAGTTCCGAATGCTCGAGCTCGCTCAGCGCCTTCTCGTACAGCTTCACGCCGCCCTTTTCCACCGCGAGCATCTCTGACAGAAAATTCCGGATCCATTCGGGGCTGACCGCAGCACCTCGACGCCCACCCGCGCTCGACCTCGACATCCCATCGCCGCGCGACGTACGACCGTTATGTGACCTGTGGCTGCCGTTACTATGGGTTCTTACTCTTGGCATCTGGCTAGTCTCCATCCAAGCTCGCTAGGAGCCGGGTCCTATAAAAATGTTTGCAGAGATCAAGCAATGGATGTGCCCGTAGAAATGCAGACAGATGGTTAATCGGCGCCGCGACCAAAACAGGAACTCAGAAGTTTTTACCGCGATGACAGTCCTCCAACTGAACGATTGTTCGAAAGACTACCGCCGGCCAGCCAACGCCGACAGCTCTCTTCTTCCGTCGTCACGCGGTACGCCACCACGAAATTGCAATTGTTGCAAAAGCGCCTGCGCATTGCGCGGAGCATGCCCCCCGGCGTCATTGTTGAAGTACGCGTAAACGTCACGCCGCTGGCTGAGGAATCTTTTCATGGTGCTCGCCCAATTCCGAATCGCCGCGGCCGAGTACGATGACGCGAACATTTCCTTCGGACCGTGAAACCGGAAATACATGAAATCAGCGGTGGGACTCACTTCAGGCAACGGGTATCTGCTCGAATGAGAAATCACGAGCGCGGCCCCATGACGGCGCAGGAGTAGCAGCATCTCCGAATCGAAGCAGGAGCGATCGCGAAATTCCATTGCGATTCGTCGCGAACCGTCGCGACTCGCGTATCCGAGGAATTCGTCGACGCTGTCAAGATTCGCCTCGGACGCCCGAAAGTTCGCTGGGAATTGCAGCAGGATCGGTCCCAGTTTCTCCTTCAAAGCGCCGACGCGTTTTAGAAATTCCTCCCACGATTCCCGAGCGTCACGCAGCCGCTTGATATGAGTTATGTAGCGCGAAGCCTTCACCACGAATTGGAATTTCCGGGGTGTCTGCTGGTACCACGCGGCGCAGGCTTCTTTCGATGGCAGCCGATAGAACGTGTAATTTATTTCGACTGAGTCAAAACGCGTCGCGTAGTAGGAGAGCCATTGCCGCGATGGAAGATCCTCTGAAAAAAAGCTGCCGCGCCACTCGCGGTAGTTCCATCCTGAGGTTCCAATGTAAGCGCGCGCCATCTGAACGCGGCTCTTCGAGCCTGTTGATAGTGGAACGCATACATCGTGCCGTCGCGAAGTTCAGTTCACCGCACTTTCCGTTTCAGTCGCCACCGAAGGTGCCGCTCTCGGCGAGGTTACCGGCAGCGGTAGAATGTTCCCGGCCGCGTCGGTTTCGTGATCCACGTGAATCGCGATCCGCATCGTGCGATGGTATCCGCCGGGGAGCGGCCGGACCACCGTGATGTACGTCGTATCGCCCGGCTTGAGATGGCCCAGCGCATAACGAATCTCCTCCGGCGTGCGCACCCGTACATCGTCGACCGCGATAATCAGATCGCCGCCGGTTCCCAGCGCGCCCGACTTTCGCAGCAGTGGGAAAACGATCGGCGCAACCGGGAACAGCAGCACACTGCCGAGCGCGCCCAGGTCTCCCGCCGGTGTGCTCCCCGTTCTCGCGACTACGCCCGCACGCGCGGCCGGGCTGTTGGGATAGACGGTCACCACCTCGAAGCCATGCTCTTCCGCGCCGAGATAGCACTGCGTCGTGTACTCGAGATCGATCCCGAGATATGGACGATGGTGATGGTCGTCTGGATCATGCGGATGGAAATTGCGATTGAGCCGCGCGATTTCATCTTCGCGCGACTGTCGAAACGCGCGCTGCTCAGCAGTCTCTTGCTTATCGGGCGCGGGAACTTTGACCGAAGGCTGCGGCGCGACTTCCAGCGTCGTCGACTCAGCGGGCTGGCGCCCCGGGAGGTTTCGGCTCGCGCCGACGCTGGGCTGTCCCGCGGGTAAATGCAGATTCGCGGCGTCGTCCGATTGCGCCGCTATCGACGGCGAGGCGTGGTCGTTGGAAGTATCTGCCGCGGTTGTGGCGCAGGGAGAGAGAAGGACGACCAGCAGCGGGCAGCCGATGAGGACGCTCGGACTTCGCATGACCGATCACCTCGATACTTATTTCTGCGCTCGGTCGAAATAGTAGGCTCGATTTCAGCGAGGCTCAAGGATGAAAATTACGCAGCGCAGGCGATGCGCATCATCGGGAACGTTCGAGAAATGAAATCGGTGATTAGTGCGTGAAGTTGTCCGGCGCCGCATTCGCCATCGGCTCGCCGACTGCGCCGACTTTCACCGCTATTTTGAGCGTCGCGTGCGGAGTGTGCTCGTCAGTGCCGTTCGGCCTGATCACCGTCAGGTACATCGTGTCGCCAGGCTTCAGCTGCGACATCGCATTTTCCAGGTCGCTCTGATCGCGCACACGCTTGTCGTCAACCGCGACGATCAGATCTCCGCCCTGTCCCATCGCTCCCGAAGTCGCCAGCGCCTTGGAACTCAGGATCGATCCGCCGGGCAGAATTCCTGTCAGGGTCGTGACCGCCGCGCCGATCGCCGTCATCCCGGATCGCGGCTGCAGACCCGCCTGCGCCGCCGGACTATTGGGATCTACAGTCAGTACTTCGAGCCCGTGCTCCTCGCCGCCGTTGTAGCACTTCGAGACGTATTGCACGGTGATACCGAGGTAGGGGCGCGCATGCGGCTGGTTGCGATAACCGTAGTGGTTACCCTCGCCGTTTTGATTGCTGTCGAGATCGCCGGTGCCGTTCCCGGTGCCGGGACGAAAGTTCGGATCGATCGACGAAGTGTCCTCGCCGGGATTGAAATTTCGATCGCTGGGAATTTCCTGGGTAGTGGGCTTGGGCGCGGCCAGACCCGGCTGCGGCGCTATCTCGAGCGTCGTGTCGTCGCTGCCGCCCTGCCCCGTGATTCCGTGCGGGGCGGAATCGCCTGCGCCTTGCGATCCGCTTTGCGAGTTCTGGTTCTGAGCGAATGCAAACTGGGACATCGCGAACAGCGCGGCCGTCGCGACTCCCAATGTGAGTATCTTCTGCAGCTTCATTGCCATTGCGCTCATCGACCGGCGATCGAGCGGCTCTGCAAATATAAGCCCGCCGCGCGCGCTCCTCAAGCCGGACGATTTTTCCTTGAAGCAGGCGCTAACCCGTGCGAAAGTTTGATTCATCCATGAAGATCATATCAACCGTCGCGCTACAACCCGCGCATCGCAACGCAATCCTGAATGCGGCTCCCGGGGCTGACCTGGCCGATCGTCAATGCCGAACGGTCGAAGAAGTCAGCGATCTCGTCGGCACCGGATGCGACGTGATGCTCACCTTTCGGGTCCCCAACGACATCGCGACTCGCGCGCCCGGCCTCAAATGGATTCAACTTCTCAGCGCCGGTGCCGACCACGTCCTTGGCGGCCCGCTCAAGCGAACCCCGATTTCGATTACGACCGCGAGCGGAATTCACGCGACGCCGATTGCGGAATACACACTCGGCTCGATGCTCGCATACGCGCATCGCATTCACCTCGCGATTCGAGCGCAAGTGCGCCGCGAGTGGATGCGCTCGGGGGCTTTCATGGCAGGCGTCGACGACATCCGCGGGCAGACCCTCGGCATCATCGGCTACGGATCGATTGGCCGGGAAACGGCGCGCCTCGGGGCCGCATTCGGAATGAAAGTACTCGCCCTGAAGCGCAACCCATCGGACCGCGTCGATCCCGGATGGTGTCCGTCGGGGCTCGGCGATCCCGACGGTAAAATTCCCGCACGCTACTTCGGGCCCGACGATCGCGAGGCGATCCTGCGCGAATCCGATTACATATCCGTAACCCTTCCGTTGACGGATCACACCCGCAAATTTATCGGCGAACGGGAATTCGTCGCGATGAAACCGGGCGCATACCTGGTCAACATCGGCCGCGGCGAAGTGATCGACGAGCACGCGATGATCGATGCGCTGTCCGCGAAAAAAATCGGTGGCGCAGGCCTCGACGTCTTCGAGCACGAACCGCTCGAAGCCGGCAGCACGCTGTGGGATCTCGAAAACGTGATCCTCACCCCGCACATCTCAGGCGCCAACCGCGGCTACATGGACAAAGCCTGCGAACTATTCGCGGAGAATCTAAACAGGTTCGCAGCAAAACGACCGCTGCTCAATTTGATAGATCCGGGACTCGGCTATTAGTGGAGTCAGCTCGCTTCCGCTCGTGTCATTCTGAGCGGAAGTTGCTGTGATTGAGCCGAAGCCCTGAGCGAAGCCGAAGGGGAAGAATCTCGCCGGACGCTCTTGCGTTCGGCGCCCGCCGGCAGACGCGCTGACGCGCGAGATCCTTCGCTGCGCTCAGGATGACGGACGGGCGACGGATGGATTGAGTGGTTACCCTATTTATCCCGCAGCGCTGCGAGAAACCGTTCCTTCAATCCATCGAACGGGCCGTTCGACATGAACAACGCGACGTCGCCATCGCGCGCGTCGGCTAGCATTCGCTCGAGGATCTCATCATTCGACGCGCATGCCGCCGCATGAGGTCCGCGCGCGCCGATAGCACTCGCGAGCGCGCCGGTTTCCAGCCGCTCGCCTGGCGCGATCGGATCGTTCTCTTTGAAATACACCGGCCCCAGGTAAACCCGCGACGCTCGATCGAACGCGGCCGCAAACGCATCCTGAAAAACATTTCGCCGCGCCGTGTTCGATCGCGGCTCGAATGCCGCGAGTATTCGCCGTCCGGGGAACCGTTCTGCAATCGCTTCGAGGGTGACGCCGATCGCCGTCGGATGATGCGCGAAGTCATCGACCACGGTCACTCCCGCGGCCTCTCCGATCACCTGCTGTCGCCGCACCACGCCCTTGAAGGTGCGCAGTCCCGCGGCTATCTCGTCGCCGGAAACTCCGAATGCGTTCAGCAGCACGTAAACGCCGAGCGCGTTGGCGACGTTCATGCGGCCGCCGATTGGAAGATGAATCGCCTCATGGATTCGGTCGCTACCGCGCGTCACCGAAAATCGCGCGCCGTCAGCGCCCACGGTGATTTCCGTCGCGCGATATTCGCCCTCGCGCAGCCCGTACGTAAGCCGCCGCGAGCGCGTCCCCGCGCTGACTTCGAGCGCGTGCGGAAAATCGGCGCACACCGCGAGCACTCGCGACGCGTCCATCTGCTCGACCAGCGCGCGGAAGCTCGATTTCACATGATCCAGATCGCGATAGATGTCGGCGTGATCGAATTCCACCGCCGTGATGATCGCGCCGCGGGCCCCGTAATGCAGAAACTTGGGCCCCTTGTCGAAAAACGCGGTGTCGTACTCGTCGCCCTCGATTACAAAATCCTCACCGCCGCCCAGTCGGTAGTTCGACCCGAAATCGCTCGCGACTCCTCCCACCAGCAACGACGGATCGCGTCCCGCCGCTTCGAGCACGTGCGCCATTATCGCGGTCGAGGTGGTCTTGCCATGCGTCCCCGCAACCATCAGGACGCGCCGGTCCTTCAGGAAAAAATGCCACAATGCCTCGGGCATCGAGAGATACGGAATCGGCGATGCGATCAGTGCGACAGCTTCGGGATTGGTCGGCACGATCACATTGCCCACCACGGCCAGATCGGGGGCGGGCGACAGGTTCGCCGGCGAAAATCCCGTCATTAATTCGACTCGCGAATTTTTGAGCAGTGATAAGGTCGGCTCGTAGAGCTGATTGTCGGATCCGGTGACCGAAAATCCACGGTCGGCCAGCATTCCCGCCAGAGCAGCCATCGCGGTGCCTCCCACTCCGACCAGGTGCACGCGGCTGACGGACGCCGGAATGCGCGCGAGGCGCGATGCGCTTTGGGAATCAGCCACCGTTGACTGCGTCCATGATCAAGTCGTGAATCTTCGGGCGGAAGTCGCGAATCTTCTGATTGTCGCGCCGCGGATGAACCCGATTGGTCAGCATCGAGATCGCAACCTCGCTGTCCGGCTCGATCCAGATCGATGTGCCGGTGAAGCCAAGATGCCCCACCGCCGCCGGCGAGAACCGATGCCCCGAGCTGGAATTCTCAGGCGACGGCGTGTCCCATCCCAGCGCCCAGGTCGATCCGGACACGGTCGCGTCGCGCGTCCAGAACTCGCGGATTATTTTCTGCGGCACGAAGTCCGAACGTCCCGCGTAACAGGCGATCAGCTCGCGCGCGATTCTATCTACCTCGCGCACCGGCGCGAACAGTCCCGCGTGACCGGCGACTCCGCCCATCGCGAACGCGTTCTCGTCGTCGACCTCGCCGACCAGCAGCCGCTTGCGTAAAGGACATATCTCGGTCGGCGCGAACATGTCGGGGACCGGCTCCAGCCGCCGCGATCGGACGTGGGAGATATCTATATAATCAGTCGCGCGCAGGCCGAGCGGCCGGAAAATTTTATCGCGGCAGTATCGGTTGAGCGCGACGCTCGCAACCTTTTCGATCGTCTCGCCGAGCAGGATGAATCCAAGATCCGAGTAGATAGTCCTGGTCGCGGGCGGTGCTTCGGGTTTCTCGCGATGAATCTCCTCGTAAGCGAACTCCTTGGCGCCGTAGCTCGCCATGAAATTGACCCGGCCGCCTTTTTCGATTTCCACAATCCGCTGATAGAACGGACGCCACGCCGCCAGCCCCGAGCAATGCGCCAGCAGATGCCGAAAGGTGATGACGGTTTTGCCGTGCACCCCGAAGTTCGGGAAAAAGCGCGTCACCCGATCGTCGAGACGAAATTTGCCGTCACGCGCGAGGATCATCAATGCGACCGTCGTCGCAATCGCCTTGGTGAGCGATGAGAGGTCGTAAACGGTTTCGATTTTGGCCGGCGATCGGTTCGGCTCGATCGACCTGAAACCGAACGCGCCCTCGAACGCGACGTCCGCACCGCGCCGCACGACCACGGTCGCGCCCGGGATCACCCGCTGCTCGACGGCGTCGTTGAACGCCCGATCAACCTCACTCCATCCCAACGCCCATCCTCCAAAAAAAAACGCTACCGCGTAACCGGCGGCTCAGAAAAAATAATCCGGCGCGCGGCGGAATCGATTCGCGCAACCACGCCGAACGGAATCGTAAAATTCTCGGTGCCATGTCCCGCCTCGATACCATACAGCACCGGGCATCCAAGACCCGCAGTCTGCTCGGCGGCAAAGCGCGCTATCAATTGGGTCTCCTGCTCGTTTCCGTCGATCGCGCGAATCGCGCCAAACACAATTCCAGCCACGCGGCCAAGCGCGCCCGATTGACGCAACTGCACCAGCATCCTGTCTATTCGATACGCCTTCTCGCCCGTGTCTTCGAGGAAAAGGATTCGCCCGTCGAAGCGCGGCTCGAACGGCGTGCCGATCATCGCGACAACCACCGACAGGCATCCGCCGATCACTTCGCCCTGCGCGTTCCCCGGATGCATCGTCTCGCGTGCCTCGAGCTCGAAGCTGTCGATTCTGCCGCTGAGCAGCCCTTGCAAGTGTTCGAAGGAGCGCGGGCTCAGGCCTTTGGCGAAGTCCATCGCAACCATCGGCCCGTGAAAGGACACCGTCCCGGCGAAATCGACCAGCGCATTGAGCAGGAACGTCGGGTCCGAGAAGCCCACGAATATTTTCGGCGCTTTGGCCATCGCCTTGAAGTCGAGTAGCGGCAGCAGCCGGCCGCATCCGTAACCCCCACGCGCGGAAAAAATCGCCTTGACCTCTGGATCGGCGAAATATTCCTGCAGCTCGGTCGCGCGCTCGCGATCGTCGCCCGCCAGAATCCCCGAACGCGCCAGCACGCGCTCCGATACCTTCACGCGAAAGCCCATCGAAGCAAGTACGTTGACGCCGCGCTCGAGATGCGCCCGTTCGATCGCCGCGGCTGACGCAACGACCGCAACTGTGTCGCCCGATTTGAGCGCGTTGGGTTTGATCGGTTTATTTTTCACGGATTCACGCTATCTCGCCCCGAATCCTACCAGAAGGAACGAGGCAACGCCCGCCAGGAGTGCGAATCGCGCCGCTCATGTTTCCGATTCAGTCGGCGACCGCCGGCGCGGCACGCTCTTCCATCCCGGTCAGCGAACCGACCTCTGAGAAGCCGAGCAGCGCCGCCGTGACCCACAGACCAGCCGCACCAATCGCAATCGTCGGACGCAGACCGATGATGCCGCCCGCGACGCCCGCGACCACCTGTCCAGCAAGCGTGCTGGCGAGGCGAAGAAAGCGCAGGCTCCCGTTTACGCGGCCGAGCATTGGTTTGGGCGTGATCGTCTGGATCAGGCTGACGGCGTTGACGAAATACACCGTCGCGGCGCTGTCGCCGACCAGTTGTTGCGCGACCAGCAGCGCCACCGACGCCAGGCCACTCCCTCGCGCGATCGGCAGCAACATGTATGCGACGCCTTCGATTGCGAGCCCCGCCACCATCGCCCTTCCGGTGCCGAGCACGTCAGCGGTCCTGCGTGCCGCCAATGCGCCGAACAGCGAGCTCGCGCCGCCGACAGCGAAGATCACGCCGAGCACGCCGGGACGGAAGCCGAGCGCGTTGACGACGTACAGCACGTACAGCGTGCCGACCAGACTGTTCGCAAAGCCGCCCACGATCACGTTGATTCCGAATGCGCGCAGACGACGGTCGGTGAAGATCAAGTGCGCGCCGTCTGCTATCTCGCGGGCTACGGTCGCGTCGCGTGCGCGTGGCGCGGGTGCCGGTTCAGGCTTTCGTATCAGCGCGATCGCCAATGCCGATGCGAGAAACGAGATCGCGTCGATCAGTATCGCGAATGGCGCCGTGAGCCATTCGACCAGCCAACCTGCGAGTGCGAAGCCGCCGGCCTCGGCAACTCCGGCGCTGGCGGTGAGCTTGCTGTTCGCGTCGAGGAGATGTTCGCGGTCCACCAGTGACGGCAAATAAGATCGGTACGCGACGTCGAAGAATAAATCGAGCGCCGAGTACGCGAGCATCACGGTGCAGAGTTGCACCATCGTGAGCGCCGCAAACATCGCGGCAATCGGAATCGTGCCCAATACAATGAAGCGGCCGATATCGGTGCCGATCAGAATCGGGCGGCGGCGCATGCGATCGACGATCACGCCCGCAAACAAGCCGAGCACGAGCGTCGGCACGATTCCGGCCGCGGCGAGGACGCCCATCTGAAATGGAGTCGCCTTCAGCGCGATCACTGCCGCAAAGCTTATCGCGACATCGCCCATGCGCGTGCCAAAGAGGGAGACTGTCTCTCCCGTCCACAGTTTCATGAAGTCGGCGTGTTGAAAGAGCGCGCTCCGACGCCGCGCGGCGACGCCGATGGATTCGTTGTCTATTTCGTCCGGTTGCATTCAACGTCTCACGCGCGGCCATCCGCGCAAAAAAGAAAAAAGCCCCGGGCTTCGACGCCCGAGGCTCTTTCAAGCCAGCTTTCGAAGTATCCCTCACCCACCAGGTAGATGTTTGATTTGGATGATGAGGGTGACTTTCATAGGATTCTCGACTTCTGACTGACCGCGACACTAATCGCGGGGCGCTTGTGGGTCAATAAACCAAATCAGTCGAACTTGAGGATAATTTTCCCGAAATGCTCGCTCGCCTGCATCAATCGATGTGCGGTTGGCGCGTCGGCAGCCGGAATCACTTTGTAGATTGGCGGATGCAATTTGCCGGCGTCGAGTGCAGCGCCGAATTGCTCGAGGAACGCCGCGACGATCTGCGCCTTCTCGGCAAACGAGCGGTTGCGTAACGTCGAGCCGAAGATCTTCAGATGACGCCGCAGCACCGCCGCGAGATCCAGTTCGGCTCGCGTCCCTTGCATCAAGCCTATCAGCACCAGCCGGCCGCCTTGTGCGAGTGACTCGATATTTCCCGCAAGGTACGCGCCGCCAATGCTATCCAGGATCGCGTCGACGCCGCGCCCTTCCGTCGCCGTCTTCACCTCGGGCGCGAACGGGCCGCGCTTGTAGTTGATCGCGACATCGGCGCCCAGCTTGCGACATTGCTCGCACTTTTCATCCGAGCCCGCAGTCACGATTACGCGAACTCCTGCTTCCTTGAGCAACAGTATCGACGCGGTGCCGATGCCGCTGCCGCCGCCGTGGATCAATCCGGTCTCGCCGCGCTTGATTCCCGCGAGCATGAAAAAATTCAGAAACACGGTCAGAAAGACTTCGGGGATTCCCGCCGCCTCTTCGAAGGTCAGCGTTGCGGGAATTTTCATCGCGGACCCGTAATGCGCGACAGCCTTCTCCGCGTAGCCGCCGCCCGGTATCAACGCCATCGCGCGATCGCCGACTTTCCACCCCTTGACCGCCTCGCCGACCGCGACGACTTCGCCGGCGACCTCCATCCCGATGATTTCCGACGCACCCGGCGGAGGCGGATAGAATCCCTGGCGCTGCAGAATGTCGGCGCGATTCACGCCGGCGGCGCGGACGCGAATCAGGATCTCGTCGGGCTTGATCGACGGTTCGGGAACTTCGCCGAGCTTGAGCGCGTTTTCATCGCCCGGCTTTTCAACGACTACTGCCTTCATGAATTCACCCTACCTATAGATCATTTTCACAGGTATCTGCTTCCAGCCGTTGCCGTCGTAGTGAAACTTGCACTGATCGAATGTCGGCGCGCTGAATTGGGGCACGATGTTGTTCGAAAATCCATAACCCTCGAGCGGGTAACCGACTATATTCGATTTGAACTTGCCGCTGCCGTCCTCGTCGTGAAAGAGCGTGACTGCGTAATCGCCGGCCGGAAGAGGCCCCGCGAACACGCACACGCCGCCGGCGTTTTTAATCGGCGCGGTGACGTGCTTCAGGATGTGAGAGTCGTCGCGCGGGAAGCCGGCCGGCCCCGGCCATAGCGAGCACACCAACTGCCCATTGTTGTTTCGCAGTCCCGTGATTTCAACCTTGATACCCTTCGACGCATCTTGTGCCCGCGAAATGGCGGGTAGCGCGACCGCTGCAAGCAACAGCGCGAATGCGATCAGCCGAATTCTCAATCTCATCAAATCGCCGCTCCACAAACGAAGAGGGCCCACGAGGACCCTCTCACGTGTTTATTCTCGATGCCGCGAACGCGTGCCTAGTTGTAGTTGTTGATCACCGTGACGCCAACGTTCTGGAACGTGTTCATCTCGTTGAAAATTTTATTTATGCCATCGAGCGCGCAGGTCCCAGTCACCATCGCTTTGGGCGTGACCTTCTTTGCCTCGACCATCTGCAGCATCGACGGATAGTGCGACGCCTGCATCCCGAGCGATCCGATCAACTGCAGTTCCATCGTGACGATCCGATCGATCGGCATCGGAATCTCACCCTGCTCCGCCGCGGTCGTGAGCCCAATCTGCAGGTGACGTCCCTGCTTGCGCAGACTCATGATCGAATTGCGGCAAGTGGCGGTGACACCAAGTGCGTCGACAGATACTTGCGCCCCACTGCCGGTAAGATCGAGAATCGCCGAGATCGGATCAGTCTTCTTCGCGTTGATTACGTGCGCCGCGCCCATGCCCTTGGCGAGTTCGAGTTTGGCCGAATCGAGATCGACGCCGATCACGTTGGCTCCCATGGCCGACGCGATATTGATAGCCGACAATCCGATTCCGCCGCATCCGTGCACCACCACCCATTCACCCGGCTTCACTTGCGCGCGATCAACGATTCCGTGAAACGACGTCATGAAGCGACAGCCCATCGAGGCCGCCTCGACGAAGTCGATGCTCGGCGGAAGTGTGACCAGGTTCATGTCGGCGAACGGCACCGCGACCAGGTGGCCGAATCCGCCGTGATATGAAAAGCCCGGCAGCAGCGGCGTGAGGCAAACGTTGGATTGCCCGTTGCGACAATACTCGCAGGTGCCGTCGCCCTGGCTGAACGGCACCACGACGCGCGCGCCCTTCTTGAAGTTGCTCACGTCCTTGCCGACTTCCTCGACCACGCCGGTGAATTCATGACCAAGGACCGCGCCGGGCTGTGCCGACAGTCCCATCCACGTCCAGTCGCCCGACCACGCGTGCCAATCGGATCTGCAAATGCCGTTGGCCTCGACGCGCACGATCGCGCTGGTCGGTGCGCATTCGGGATCGGGAATCGTTTTGACGACGAGCGGCTTCTTGGTGGCCTCGAATACTGCTGCTTTCATTGTGGCCTGAGTCCTCCTTCACGAATTCAATTTCGATATAGCGCCTTTGTGAGCGAATCGGCAAATTCCTTTCGCGCGATCATCAAAGCAGTCGGGCCACGGTTTTCTCGAACTCCGCCGGCGTATGCGCGTCGATATCGATCGGATGGAGATCGACGCCCGCCTCGTCCTGCGCCTTCAGGCGCTCGACCGCGCCTTCGATTCCACCGATATAGCCCAACTCCGAGAGCAGCTTGGGCGAGAGCGCCGCAGTTCCCGCCTTCGAGCCGCCGGCGTCCCACGCCTGCTTGACCTTCTGCACGTCGTCGCCGAAGCCGAAACGTGTGAGCTGCTCGGAATAGAAAGTCCCCATGCGCGCGGCGTAGAACGCGACGTTGGCGGCATGTCCCGCTTTTGCGCGATCGACGTTGTCGGTCACCGTGACGTGTCCGGGCGCTTTCACTGCGACGTCGCGCGGGTTGCGTCCGGCGGACGCCGCGATCTCGCGGAAATCCGCGATCGCTTTCTTGAGCGAATTGATCGGAATCATCACCGGCAGCCATCCGTCGGTTTTCTTCGCGGTGAACTCGACGCTCTTTTTGTTGAGCGACGCAATCCAGATCGGAATATGCTTGCGCGGAGTCTCGAAGCGCATCGTGAAACCCCGCTGCAGCTTGAACAGCTTGCCTTCGAAGTTCAGCGGCGTCTGCGCCATGATCATATTGATGATCTCGACGTACTCCTTCATCCGCGTCAGCGGCGGATTGAACGGGACGCCGTGAAAATGCTCGATCACCTGCGGCCCGCTGGTGCCCAGACCAATTATCATGCGGCCGTTGCTCAGCTCGTCGAGCGTGCCGAAATGCTGCGCGAGCGCGGCCGGCGTGCGCGAATAGATATTCACGATCGAGGTCGCCAGCTGGATCTTGCTGGTATGCTCGGCGAGCAGCGTCAGCAGCGTGAACGCGTCGCGGCCCCACGCCTCGGCCACCCAAATTGAATGGATGCCGGCCTCGTCCGCGATTTTCGCTTTTTCGATCGTGCCCTTGAAATCAGGCTTGCCCTGCCAATTGACTCCGACTGCTAATTTGCGCGCCATTGAATTCTCCTTCTACGCGATATCGCGAACTCGTTCATACCACTTACTGACGTTGCCGAAATCTTTCACCATCGAAAAGTTCGACGGATTGAGCGCGAGGAAAAACAGCGGATGGTAGAGCGACGCGTCGGCCATCGTGAAGCTCTTGCCGAGAAAAAATTCCTTGCCTGCGAGTTGATCCTCGATCATTCGCAAGTAGCTCGTGAGCTGCTCCTTCATCGGTGGGTGACGCTCGCGCATCTGCGCCGTCGTCATCCCGATCAGCTTCTCGCGATTAGCCTTCAGCTTCGCATCGCCGGCGGCCTCGAGCAGATCGGGAATCGTCAGAAACAAGACCGGCATGAACAAGGTGTTGTCGGCCCACTGATCGATTATTTCGATTAGCCCGCGCGCCTCGTCGGGTATCACGCGATTCGCCGGCACCTTGCGATCGATCCACCTGATAATGTCCGCGGAGTTGTAGACCACCTCGCCGTCCCACTCGAGCACGGGGACCCGCGTCCACGCGCCCTTGGTGACCGCGAGCAGGTTGGTCTTGTCCTCGTAATGGCAATCGATCGGATGCCACTTGAGATGCTTGTAGGTGAGCACGCGCCGCACCTTCTCGGAGAACGGCGAGATTGGATACTGGTAGAGATTTATTTCGCCCATTTTTCTATAGCCTGGTGATCTGCAAAGCGAACGTCACATCGTTGCGGATCAAGTTCCGAATATGGCATCCGCGCTCGGCGACTTCGACCAGTCGATGAAGCTGATCGTCGCTGGCGCCGGATTCAACTTGAAGTTTTACTTTAATTTCTTTCACATGCCCTTTTTCATTGGCCGACGCATGCACCATCGAGCGCCCCAGCTCAATTTTGCGCACGCGCGCAGCCACTCGCAGCGACATCAGCAAGCATCCGCCGAGCGCACCGAGGAACGACGACACGGGATCCGGAGCGGTCGCCTCTTCTCCCGACAGCCGCCATCGCAGCGGACCATATTTCACTTCGGCGTTGAGCGAATCGCCGATCGCTTCGACCGTGACATCGCGATGATGCGCCTGCTCATGCGAAGAATCCGTAGCTGGCACTTGAGTCGCGTCGTCCTCCAACGCTCAACCTAGCCGAGACGGAGACTTTTCTACAAACCGTTCGTTCAGGGTTTATCGGGTTTATCCAGCCGCTCGATTTTTGCGAGGCGAAGTATCATTGTACGAGATAGCCCGGGGTACGGTCATGAAGACACGATTCATATCTCTATTCGCCGCCGTCATTTTGGTCGCTGCGCTCGTCTCGCACGCCGTCGCGCACGACATGGAGGATATGGACTCGGGA
>NZ_JBAUYR010000109.1:0-6803 GCF_049584895.1 Binatus sp. (SeqCode) | reverse complement strand
GCCTTCCGCCCCGGCATTGTTCAGATAACTTCCAGAACCCGCTGCTCTGACCTTATCGGGCTCGGCTTGGGTCGACGCTCAGAGCACGTCCCCTACCGGCGTATCGACTGTGATGCGCGTCGCCGCGACGTTACCCGCGACATGGGCAAGGGGGTTCCCCATCGGATCGAATTGGTCAATCGTAAAGGTGCCAGTGTATTGGTCCGCTTTGCGATCGACCGTAACCCTTTCCTGGATTTGAACGGGTCCGATGAAATTGCTGGAAGTATCGAAGCCCAACGCAAAGTGATTCAGCTGATAGCTGGATGGTCCGTTCTTCTGCCAGACCCCCAGGCAGAAGTCGCCAGTTACAGGCGGCTTTGAGGAGTTCATGATCTCGGTTCCATCGCTGTGCCACTGCGCGAAGCCATTGTCGAGCACGGTGCCATCAGGAATACCGGCATTCCCCTCAGACAAAAACTTCACTTTCCAGAAGCCAATGATCCCATTGTTGGAGCCTTGATCGCTTGAGACCAGAATGAACGAGCCTGTCCCGGCCTGAAGCTGTTCCTCGAATGATTGCAGCTGGATACCTCCGTGCTTCAGCCACTCGGACCCTCCGCATTGAGCATCCGCCCTGGAGACGAATCCCATCCCGATTAGAACCATCGCGATAGCCGCGGTGATCGCCGTTTTAAACATTGTATGCATTGCATTCTTCCCCTGCCGCCGATTATCGACAGCGGCATCGATTACGTTGTGGGCCCTCTTTGCTTTGTCGCGTTGATTGCCGAGAGATGCGTAGCTGTTGGTCATGAACCTTCCTCCTTCTGGGAGGGCGCGATCCTGCTCCCTGCCCTTCGGGCGTAACTCCGGAAGGAACAATCGTTCGCTTCGGACGAACAAATGAGTGGAATGAACCGCCGGACGACGCGCGGTACCGGGAAGACTTTGTCTAGTTTACAGTTGCCATTTAATCCGGTCGGCGGGCGCATACCGGCAGGTGCTACCGGTAGAGATGCAGTTGGCGAGATGGCGGCCTAGCGGCGGGTTTACGTTTCGGATCGCCTCGATCGCCGATTTGATTTGCCTGGTCACGTTGACTCGCGCGCGTTCGCGATGCGACGCGGCCCGCCGCAAGCCGCCATAAAGCCCCGTCCCGGATGCGATTTCCTGCGATAGCATCTCCCGCTCGGCGCGTGCGCGGGCGACAGCGTCGAAGTCGTGGGATGCCTCTGCTTTATCGATCTCGTTTTCGAGTTCAGCGATACGGCGACGGTACTCGCTCAACGCGCGCGCATCGAATTGTTCACCGGCGTCGCCGAGGTCAACCGATCCGCGTAGCCCGTCTTGCGCCACGCCCGTCCCCGCGCTCGAGCCGACCGTTGAGAACATCTCGGTCGCCGGTATCTCCTCGCCCGGACGAGCAAGCAGCATCGCGATGAATCGCATCCCGCCGCGCTCGCGAACATTCGACGACCTTCCTTCAAAGGCGGTCTTCCAGTACTCACCTTCCTTGCGAAAGATCGGCGGAAAGGTTCCGTTGTGACCGGTAGCGCCTGATAGAGAAACGCCGATATTCCTGTCGGCTTCCACTCGATCGATCCAGCGCTGACCGGCGCCATAGCGCCGGTAGATCTCGAT
Source organism: Binatus sp. (SeqCode) (assembly GCF_049584895.1). Classification (GTDB taxonomy): domain Bacteria; phylum Desulfobacterota; class Binatia; order Binatales; family Binataceae; genus Binatus. The sequence continues at coordinate 5,180 of NZ_JBAUYR010000109.1, read as the reverse complement.
TGCCGCATCGAACTTCTCATTCGCGCGGTGTTCGTCGCCGGCGGCAAGTACGCGTCCCCATAGCAGAAGAGTCTCGGCCTGTTCCCATGGCAGCGAGTAACGGGTGAAGGTCGCAATCGCGCGTTCGAAGAATGTTTCCGCGTCCTTCAATCGACCTTCGGCCGCGGCGACTACTGCTTCTGCTCGCGCGACAGCGCCAACGAGCCCGCGCCAATCCTCGCCGGCTGCCAATATCTGGCGCAATCGCTCGAGATGAGGTTGGACGCTGGCGACGTCAGTGTCGCCAGCCTGGGCCAGGACTAGCTCTGGCCTAAGCCACATTTCGACCAGCGGTAGCGAGCCCTCTCCGAAAATTTGCAAAGCGTCATCGAGGAAGGCGCATCCGTGAGTTGTTTGCCCGGTTATCCGGAGCAGGCGAGCGTACCAGAACGACAGATCTGCATGGCGTTCTCGCGCACTGGAAGCGCGTGTGATTGAGAGACCGGACTCGAGAACAGACTTCGCTACCGTCCAATCGCCTCCGTGGATTGCGATGATGCCGCGAAGCAGAGTACTCGGCGCCTTATCGACCAGCGCTTGGGCATCTTCGAGATTTCCCATCATCACGTGCATAGTGGCCAGCGATTCAACCAACGATCGAAAGTCGGTATTCGGGGTGAATCCGGCCGACCGACTTTTTTCAATCCCGGGCAATCCGAGTTCTTCCAGCAGCCATGGCTTGCCGTGTGCCGGATCCCACAGCCTCGACAGAATTCTACCTGTCCTCTCCAGCTGTCTGGCCAATGATTCAGCGGAATTGCGGTCTATCGGCGTCGCCAGCGCCTCGGCGATTCGTCCGGTATGAGCCAGGAGTTGTGCCCGAACGTTCGAAAAATGAGCTATGTGGTCGGACGCTCGCAAACGCTCACTCATTTTCAATCCTTGCTGACAGACTTCCATACCCCGCGTTGTGTCGAGCGACTTCCACCCGGCCAGCGCCATCGCCATGTACAACCACAGCGAATCGTAATCGTTCGCGTGTTTGAGTTCGCGCTGTGCCGGTTCGAAGTGGGTCATCGCGCGACTTATATCGGTGAGGCCTTCGTCGTCATCTTTGCAAAGTTGAAGCGCTGCCGCCGTGCGAAGCTTTACCGCCTGTCCTAAAAGGCCGTGTTCCTCACACAACTCTATAGCGCTTCCGAGTTCTGCGGCGGCGTTCTTCGAAGTCCGGTCAGACCATGCCCGGGTATAGGCGATACCCGCAAAGAATTCAGCCTGTCGTCTTTGACTATCCTGACCTTTCTCGGCGTGCCGCAAACCGGCGTGAAAATGAACCAGTGCTTCTTCCCAGGCTTCCACGTCCAGCGCTGCCCACCCGGCTCGAAGTGAGTATTCGATCGCCTTCTCGATTTGGAGCGGATCAGCTGACGCCGCCGCCGTTTGATCGAAATGATGGGCAAGTGCCGCAAGATGAGGTGTGAGATTGGTGGCGTTCATCTGCTCCAGCGCCTCACCAATCGCGCGATGAAACCGCGTGCGTTCTGCCTCGGTCAAGCCTTTGTAAAGCGACTCGCGGAGGAGCGGGTGGGTGAAGCGATAGCTGTCATGCGATGCGAGCGCGACGACACCGACTTCGGACGCCTCGTCCATTAACTCACCAGTAGTTGCTATGTTCAAATTGCTGATTCGATTCAACAACTCACGATCAAATTCCTGTCCCAATACCGCAGCCACGGCTAGAACAGACTGCGCTTGCGGCGATAACAACCCGAGACGTTTGCGGATCGCGCCGCGTACATCTTCCGGGAGCTTGAACCCGCGCAGGTCGATGCGATCCGAGGTCCCGAGGTTTCGCTCAGCCAGCAGCACCCGGACTACTCCATCCACGAACAGCGGATTACCCGCCGTGACGCGATGTAGCTCCGACGCGAAGGCGTCACTCGGCAAGCGCTGCGCGCGGTCCTCGACCATCCGCGTCACTTCGCTCTGGTCGAGACCGGCCAGCGATATTGCGCGACCATAACGCAGGATCTCGCCGACGATCTCGGACAGATAGGGCGAACCGCGCACCTCAGCGTCGCGATGTGTCCCAACTATGACGATCCGCGAATCCGTCAGTCCGCGCGCGACGAACTTGAACAGTTCGAGCGAGCTGTGATCGGCCTCGTGCAGATCGTCAAGGACTATCAGCAGCGGTGCGGAACTCGCGACCTTCTTGAGCAGAGTCGCAATCGCGTCGAACAGCCGAAAGCGCGCCTGAGCCGGATCGGAGGGAATACGAGGCGGGACGGTCTCTGCCGACAATTCAGGAATCAGCTGTGCTATCTCGGGCGGCAGAGCAGAGTGCCTCTCCCGGTCGCGGCGCTGGTCGAGAATAAGTGAGCGCAGGACGTCCACCCAGGGCAAATAGGCCGGCGCGCCAACGTCTTCCCAGCATCGCCCCCACACGACTCGCATCCCACGCGATGCGGCATCGCCGGCGATTTCGTCGGCGAGACGAGTCTTGCCAATTCCCGGTTCGCCCGAGATAAGGAACACTCCACCGAGTCGCCCTTTTCCGGAGGTGGTATCTGCTAGTCCACTGCGCAATTCCGATAGTTCGCGCTCGCGGCCAACTAACGGCAGCCGTGACGGCGTGGAATGTGTGTTTTCGCGCTCGTTCGTAGGTGCCCCCAACTACGCGGCCGATGTGAATGCCGTCGAGGCCGCTCAATAAACCGCAACTGTACGAAGGCGCCGCTCAAAGGTCTACAGGCGCAAATTCAACCTTGCTTAGACTTCGATCAACCCCCCGCGACCGGGACTGCGGCAACGCCTTGCAGGTTGCGGATGCTTGGGCGCTCCATCATCCGCTTGATCCAGGCGTCGATGTTGTTGCGGTTGTTGCCCATCACGTCGATTCCGATTTCGTTGAGGATGAGCATCCTCGGGGCGAAGCCGATGTCGGCGACCGAGAACTCGCCGGCGAGGAAATTGTTGCCCTGCAATTCGTGATTCAGGTAGTCGAGCACGCGCTCGACATCCTGATGAAACCGCTGGACGCGAGTCTGATCGCGTTCAGCCTCGGGCTTGGAGAACTCGCTAATTAACTGTCCCACCGGCGGCGTGAACGTGGTGTCGGCAAAATCCTCGAACGACCGCGCGCGTGCGCGCATCGCACTGGAACCGACCGGCGGCAGCACCGGCGGCTCGGGATATTCATCGTCGAGGTACTCGTTGATAATCGTTGAGTCGTATATGACGATATCGTCATCGATCAGCACCGGGACGCGTCTGAACGGGTTGAGCCGCACGAAGTCGGGCTTGCGATTGTCGTGCTGGGTCAAATCAACATTGACGAGGTCGTAGGTAAGAGCCTTTTCGGCCAGCACGATGCGCACCTTCTGGCCGTAGGGGCAGGAAAGGAAGTCGTAGAGTTTGATCATATCGGGCAAGTCCTCATTCGGCTTGCGCCGCGACGGTAATCTTCAAGCTGGCTTCAACCTCGGAATCGAGCTTGACCGGCACCGTGAAATCTCCGAGCTGCTTGATGGGCTCGGGCAGGTGAATTTTGCGCCGCTCGATATCGAGACCGTTCTCGCGGAGCGCGCGTTCGAGATCGATATTGGTGACGGAGCCGAAGAGCTTGCCCTCTTCGCCGGCGCGGGCATGAAGCGTCAGGGTGAGCGCCTCAATCCTGGCCTTGACCGCGAGTGCGTCGTTGCGCTTGATCTCGCCGCGGCGCGCGGCGGTGCGCTTCTGATGCTCGAAAGCGCGGATATTTTTCTGATCCGCTTCGACCGCGAGCTTGCGCGGCAACAGGTAGTTGCGCGCATAGCCGGCGCGGACCTTGACCACGTCGCCGGTCCTTCCCAGGTTGGGAAGGTCTTCGTTGAGTATGACTTGCACGTTCATGGTTAGCTGCCTCGTTTCCGCCCCGCTCTTTAGAAGAAATCGCCCAGGTTGTTCGCTTCGGGACTCGGGGGCTTGAGCCGCCGGAAGTCGATCCACATATCGAACACGCCCGCGACGCCCACGAGCGCTGCCACCACCGGTTGTGCGAACACGACGAAATAAATTATGCCGCGCACGATCGAAGGGACCGCCAGCGACTGAAAATAGAACCCTATAATTGCGAGACCCTGGCAAAAATACACCGCCCCGATGCAAATGAAGCCGTTGAGCGCGATATCGCGGATCGGCGCGACCGGGATGAACAGCCCAAATCCGGCTGCGAGCAACAGCCATATCATCCATTCCGGCGCCGACCATTTCGAAAGATCGCCGAACAGGCCGTAGGCCAGACGCTGCGGCCCGGCCCATCGCCAGAACACGCGCAAATTAAGCAGCATCGAAGCCGCCGCGACGAGCAGCGCGAATGCCGGCAACAGACGCATCGTGAGCGAGATGACGCTGGCCTGAGTGTCGGGGGCAATCGCCTGTTGCATCCCGAGCAGCTTGTAGAAATCCTGCCCGCGCGCCATCCCCTGCACAAGTTCGTCGTGGACGGTCTTGATGAACGCGTCGGGGCCGCCCATCAGCACGAGCGCAGAGACAACTGATGCGCCTACCATCACGCCCGCGCCAACCGCGGTGATCATCTCGAAAGATAAGCGCCGCTCGAGCATGTAGCACGCAATCGCCGTCGCGAGGCCGAACGACACAAAGTACGCAAGACCGCCGATAGGTCCCCACAGGATTGCCACGAATGCGGTCGCGAGCAGGACCGCAATGGTCGCGCGCAGGTTCGGGCTCGGACGCCCGACCGCGTAGACCAGGATCGGCGCGGGCGCGAGCATCATCAGGATGCCGCCGATGAGCGGTATCGCGCCGCCGGCGAGGAAGAACGCTCCCGCCAACGCGGCCGCACGAACCATCCCGATAACAGCCCTGCGCGTCACTGGATTAAGCCGCTAAACGCCCAGCGTCGAGAACGGCAGCAGCGCGAGCACGCGCGCGCGCTTGATCGCGACCGCCAGTTGGCGCTGATGCTTCGCGCAGTTACCCGAGGTTCGGCTCGGCACTATCTTGCCGCCCTCGGTGATAAAGCTGCCGAGCGTGCGCACGTCTTTGTAATCGACCTTGAGCGTCTTGTCGGCGCAGAAGCGGCATACTTTGCGACGTCCGCCCGGACGCCCGCGACGCATCCCGCCGCCGCCGCGACCCTCACCGCCACGGCCTTCGCCGCGATCGTCGCCGCCGGGACGCGGGCCGCCGTAGCG
>NZ_JBAUYR010000108.1:0-30171 GCF_049584895.1 Binatus sp. (SeqCode) | reverse complement strand
CGATAAGGATCTGCTGCAGACGCTCGCGGTGATCGGCAAGGAGAGCGCCGATGTGATGCTGTCCGCGTTACTCACCTCTCCCGCGCCTGCGACCCAGTCGCAAGGCGCAAGCCGGGAGAGGTCGGGAGGCGACATTGATGTCGCCGAGCGGGTGAGGGCGCCGACATCGAAGCACTCAAGCGCCTGATCATCGAGCGCACCGAGGGCAATCCCTTCTTCATGGAGGAGACGGTCGAGGTTCTGATCGACGAGGGCGCGCTGGTCCGCGACGGCGCGGCCGTCATGCTGACCAAGCCGCTCGCCGACTTGAAGATCCCGCCGACGGTGCGCGCAATCCTGGCCGCGCGCATCGATCGTCTGTCGCCAGCCGATAAGGATCTGCTGCAGACGCTCGCGGTGATCGGCAAGGAGTTCCCGTTAAGTCTCGTGCGCGCTGTTGTAAGGACTTCTGCCGACGATCTCTCGCGGATGCTCGATGACCTGCAGCTAAGCGAGTTCATCTACGAGCAACCAGCCTTCGGCGACATCGAGTACAGCTTCAAGCACGCGCTGACGCAGGAGGTCGCCTATAACTCGATCCTGATCGAGCGCCGCAAGACACTTCACGAACGGATCGGTGCCGCAATCGGAGAGCTGTTCAAAAATTCGCGCGAGGACCATCTTAGCGAGCTCGCTGACCACTACGCCCGCAGCTCGAATATCGGGAAGGCAGTCGAGTATCTGGCTATGGCGGCCAAGCGCGAACTGTCGCAGAGCGGCTACCAGGGCGCTCTGCGCCGTCTGGAGAATGCGATCGAGCTGTTCGCGAAATTGCCGGATTCCCTGGAACGCGCTGAGCTGGAGCTCGACCTTCAAATCGACTACGGCGCCGCCCTGCTGGTGACCAGGGGATGGTGGGTACCCGAAGCCGGCAAAGCCTTCAGCCGCGCGCGCGAACTATGCCAGCAAAAAGAGGAAGACCCTCGCCTGTACAGAGTGCTGAGCGGATTGCACTCTTTCCATCTCGTCCGCGGCGAACATCCGATGGCGCTTGCGTACATCGATGAACTGATCGCGCTGGCGAATCGATTCCGCAACGATGCGATGCAAGCTGACGCGCATTTGCAATCTGGCTTCAGCAAGTTCTTCATGGGCGATTTCGCCGATGCGCACTCGAGTCTGGAATTGTGTATCGGCTACCACGCCGGCCAACCCCATATAACCACCGGGCTCGCCCCAGCTGATCAGGATCCTCTGATGAGCGCCCTGTGCTACGACGCCATGACGTTGTGGATGCTCGGTTACCCCGATCAGGCGGCAAAGCGCGCGGCCGAGTCGCTTGAACGCGCACGAGAGCTCGGATCTGCGTTCACGCTGACGTGGTGCTTGTCGCAACTAGGCATGTACTACACGGTTCGCCGCGACTTTGACTCAGCGGAGCGAACGACAACCGAAGCGCTGTCGCTCGCCCGCAAGCACGGCCTGGCCTTCCTCGAGGCGCAAATACTCGCCTATCGATTGATAGGGTCGGCGGCCCAGGGAAAATTCGGTCAGACCGCCGATCGCGCATCAAGCGAATCCGGCTATGCGGACGTCGGCTACGAACTCGCGCATACGTGGGCGCGATCGATCCTCGCGCAGGGCTTTGCGAGCTTGGGGCAGCTCGATACCGCGCTTGCGTTGATCGCTCAATCCGCTGATCTGGTCGAGTAAAATCAGGAGCGTTACGTCGAGTCGGAAGTTCATCGCATCAAAGGCGAGCTGACCCTGCTACAAGCCAAGGACGCATCCGCAGCGGAACAGAACTATACCAAGGCGATAAAGGTAGCGCGGATGCAGCGCGCAAAGTCATTAGAGCTGCGCGCAGCTATCAGCCTCGCACGTTTGCTGCGCGACACCGATCGCCGAGACCAGGCCCGCGCCACGCTCACCGAAATCTACAACCAATTCACCGAAGGCTTAAACACCCCCGATCTGAAAGACGCAAAGTCCTTGCTCGCAGAACTAGGCGCCTAGCGCGGCAGTGACCAAGCATCGTCATCCGCTCTCTCAGAACTTCGCGAGAGGGGAAGAACTTCTACCAAGGTTACGCATCGGACTTGTAAGGGACCGCGGCGCGTGATGCGATCACGCGGCATGTCTTTGCTCAAACAAACAATCGCCGCGATCCTGCCGCTCGACAATGAAGCGGCTTGGGCGGCTGACGCGCGCCTTAATTCACTGACCAAGCCGCCGGGGAGCCTCGGCCATCTCGAGGAACTCGTGCGCCGCTACGCCGCAATCCGTCACGATGAGTCGGTGAAGTCCGGACGCGGCGCAATCGCCGTCTTCGTCGCCGATCACGGCGTCGCGGAGGAAGGCGTCAGCGCATTCCCGCAGGCCGTGACCGCCGAGATGCTTCGCAACATCGCCGCCGGCGGCGCAGCAATCAGCGTGCTCGCGCGCCGCTTCGGTTATTCACTGAAAGTTGTCGACGTCGGCGTCAAGGTCGATACCAGCGCCAAGCCGCTCAGCGGTGTGACGTATCGACGCATCGGCGCCGGCACTCGCAACCTCCTCGACGGCCCTGCGATGACGCCTGACCAAACAAGCCGCGCGCTCGAAGTTGGAATCGAAATTGCGCGCGAACTTTCAGATAGCGGCGCGACGCTAATCGGCATCGGCGAGATGGGTATCGCGAACAGCACCCCCGCCGCCGCACTCCTCTGCGCGCTTACCGGAATCGCGCCCGAGTCGATAGTCGGGCGCGGGACCGGCCTCGATGACGCTGGCGTCCGCCGCAAAATCGAAGTAGTGACTCGCGCGCTCGAGATCCATCGCGATGCGCTCGCGTCAGGCGAGTCGATGCTGGCTGCGCTCGGCGGTTTCGAGATCGCCGCGATGGCCGGCGTATGCCTCGGCGGCGCTGCCTCGAAAGTCCCGGTGGTGGTCGATGGCTTTATCGCAACCGCTGCGGCCGCGGTCGCCGCGAAGATTCACCGGAGATTGTTCGACCATCTTTTCTTCAGCCATCGCTCGGCCGAAGGCGGCCATGCGCTCGCGCTCGAACATTTCAAGCTCCGTCCGATTCTCGATCTCGGTCTCCGACTCGGCGAGGGCACCGGCGCCGCGCTCGCGATGAACGTGATCGAGTCCGCCCTCGACTTGCTCAACAACATGGCGACCTTCGAGAGCGCCGAGGTTTCCGGCAAAGTCCGATGAGCGACGAGGCAACCCCTGCGGGCGGCTTCTGGACCGAACTGCCGCTTGCGATAAGCTTCCTGACGATTCTGCCGGTGATCGACCAGCGTCCGGCGTCCGACGAGACCGTCTCTGCTTCGTTCGCATGGTTTCCGATTGTCGGCTGTCTTATCGGGCTGGCGCTGGCCGGCGAGGATTGGCTGCTCGCTCATTTCTTCGCGCAAGTGGTTCGCTCGGTTCTTATTGTTCTCTCGCTCACTGTCCTCACCGGTGCGGTTCATCTCGACGGACTGGCCGACACTGCCGATGCGCTCGGCGCAGGACGCGATCGCAAGCGCGCGCTCGACATCCTGCACGACAGCCGCGTCGGCACCTTCGGCGCGAGCGCAATCTTCTTCGACTTAACGCTAAAGATCCTGGCGCTCTCGACCCTCGCGGGTGCTCGCCGTTACGCCGCGTTGATCATCGCACCGACGCTCGCCCGCTTCGCCATGGTGATGGTTGGCGTCGGCATTCCCTATCTTCGCGAGTCAGGCGCCGGGACCGCTTTTCTCAATAGCCAGAGCCTCGGCTGGCGCAGGAGAGTCGCTGTAATCTTTTTGATCATCGAATGTGCGATTCTGCTAAGTCCTTTTCGTACAGTCGGGACGCTGGCCGTCAGCGTTGCGCTCCTGATCGCATTTCTAATGCATCTCTTTTATCGTCGCTGGCTCGGTGGCGTCACCGGCGACCTGATCGGCGCGTGCGGTGAGGTGATCGAGATAGTCGTCCTGCTCACAATGTCCCTGTGAGTCTATTTCACCTTAACCGGATAGCCCGCGACCATCAGGATCACATCGTCCGCCGCCGCCGCGACTTTCTGATTGGTCCATCCCAGCAGGTCGCGGAAGCGGCGCGACTCTGCATGATCGGTCGGCACGATTCCCGATCCGACTTCGTCGGTCACGACGATACTCGCGAACGGCGCATTCTTCAGCGCGGCGGCGAGCTTATCCGCCTCCCCAAGCACCGGCCCATCGTCGGTGCTGTGCCACATCAGGTTGGATACCCACAACGTCAGGCAGTCGAGCACGACCAGGTCGGCGCTCTTGCCGATCTTTTCGAGCGCGGCGACAACCTTCACCGGCTCCTCGACGGTTCTAAAATCCTGCGGCCGCGTCGTGCGATGAAATTCGATTCGCGCCGTCATTTCGTCGTCGAGCGCTTCGCCCGTCGCGATGAAAAATTTGCGCTGATATGGAAGCGCAAGCTTCAACGCCTGCATGCTCTTGCCGCTCCGCGCGCCGCCGGTGATTAACGTGATCGTCCCCATCAGAATGATCGAGCGTACACGATCGCGACTCACGTGTTGACTGCACGCGGTGCCGCAAGTAACTTCTGCGTCGCACCCGGTGCACGGGAAGCCGGTTCAAATCCGGCGCTGCCCCGCAACTGTGTGGGGGGACGACGGCCCATCATGCCACCGCTTCGGCGGGAAGGCGGGCCCGAGGACGAACCCCAAGCCAGGAGACCGGCCGGGTCACTAACTGTCTGCCTTCCGCGGGGAGGGTGGCCTCAGGCACGATTTCCTGAAGCCCGATCCCTCGATTTCCGAGTGGTCGGGTTTCTTTCAGTAGCCCGACTCCCTCCACCGCGCCGGCAGCCTTTGGACTCGGAGGGAGTTCATGCGGTTTCTCATTTTGATCTTGTCGACAGTCTTTGCGACGGCTCTCTATGCACCGATCGCACACGCTCAAACGCCCGCGTCCGCATCGTCGCCAGCACAAACTCAGAAAGCCGCGCCCGCCAATCAAACCAGGTCCGCATCGTCGAAGAAGAAGACGAGTCAGCCGGCAACGGCGGCTAAGAAAGAAGAAGCACAGAAGCTGAATCCGATCGTCGTCACCGCGACCCGAATCCCGCAGCCAATCGATCAGATCGGCACCACCATCACGGTCGTCGAAGATCCGCAAATCCAGGAGCAGAAGATCCTGCGCGTCGCCGACGTCCTGCGCGAGGTCCCCGGCGTCCAGGTCACGCAAAGCGGCTCGCCCGGCTCAGTTACCGACGTGTCGATTCGCGGCGCGACGCCGTCGCAGACACTGGTGCTGGTCGACGGGGTCGAAGTCAACGCGGGCGCGACCGGCAGCTTCGATTTGGCCAATCTGACTACCGACAATCTCGATCGCGTCGAGGTCCTACGCGGCGCGGGCGGTTCGCTGTACGGTTCGCAGGCGATCGGCGGCGTGGTCAACGTCCTTTCGCAGGAGGGCGAGGGCCCGCCGACCGCGAGCCTGCTTTCAGGCGGCGGCAATCGCGCGACCAGCCAGCAGGTCGCCAATTTCAGTGGCGCCGAGGAGGACCTCCATTACTCTGGCGCGGTGTCGTACTTTTCGACTGAGGGTTTTCGACCGATCAACGACAACTCCGACAATCTCGCGCTCAACGGGCGGCTCGATTACCACCTCGGCGACGACACCGTGCTGCGCGGCTTCGCGCGCTACATCGCGTCGAACGTGAGCCTGCCCAATTTGAACATAGCCTCCGGCTCGCCGCTCGATCCGACCGCGCATCAACGCAACGAGTTCATGCTGTTCAAGGGCGAAGTCGAGCATCACTTCGGGGAAAACGTTTTGGTGCGCGCGAACGCGTACTACGTGCGGCAGGACCTGCGCGATACGGGAACTCCATATCCAGGCAACATGAGCTTCCAGGAGGATCGCATTCCCGACGAGACTCGCGGCGGACTGATCGAGACGGTGTTCACCTGGCCCTGGTTCGAGGGCTTTCGGACGCTGGCTGGATTCGATTTCAAGGATCGATGGGTCCGCTCGGATGGCATCTTCAGATTCCTGAATCTCGGGCCGCCCCCGCCGCCTCCGCACTTCATCACGTCGATAAGCCTGTTCGACGCTCGCCGCCAGGAGTACGCGGGCTACCTCGAGCAGGAGGGCAGTTTTCTCAACGGGCACATTCTCATGACGGGCGGATTTCGCGTCGATGGCAACAGCGAGTTCGGCAAGGAGGTCAGCCCCGCATGGTCGGTCGCAATTCCGATTACACAAATCTCGACCACCTTGCGCGGCAGCTACACCGAAGGCTTTCGCGCGCCGGCATTCGACGAGCTGTTTTTCCCCGGCTTCGGCAACCCCAATTTGAAGCCGGAGATTTCGAGTGAGTGGGACGGCGGTTTCACCACCAACTTAGGCGAGCGGGCCTCATTAACTGCGACCTACTTTTCGCGCCGCGTGAAGAACCTGATTGTCACCGTGCCGTGCAAGGTCGGCCCGACCTGTCCGTTTGGATCGGAAGCCGGCAACGCCTCGCGCGTCGACGTGCAAGGCGTCGAAGTCGTCCCGAGTCTCACGATTGCCAAGGGACTGACGCTCAGCGGCAACGTGACCGTGCTCGACGAGACCCACGTCAATGCCCCGCTCCCCTTTGCCTCGGCGTTTTTGACCCCGCCGCGTCCGCTGCGGGTGGCGAAGCATACGGCGTCGGCACTGCTGGAATACGTGCGGAGCGGGAATTTTCTGCCGCACGACAAATTCAACGCCAACGTGAACTACATCTTCGTCGGCGATCGCGACGACCTCACGGTAAGCGGAGTTCCGCCGATCGCGAATCACTCCGCGTACAACCTGGTAAACGCGGTGGTGTCATACACGATAGGCATCCCGCTCAAACACGTGAGCAACGAAGAAGTTTTCGCGCGGGTGAACAACCTGATGGACCGCGACTATTCGCAGGCGTTCGGATTCAAGGCCCCTACGATAAACGTGCTGGCGGGATTGAAGCTGGATTTCGAGTAGGAGTGAAATACCTGTCGAAGATTGCGCGGATGCGATCGCGGCGTTGCGCCAGTTCGGCCAGCAGTCGCGATGCGCCGTCTGCTCCTTCGAAGCCCATGCGGCGCGCCAGCGGGCGGAGCCCCGTCACCGATGTTGGGACGGCCCACGAGGGCTGGTCGCTCTCGATGCGCAGGCGATTCTCCAGGCGCGACAGGAAGCGGTAGTCGTCCTCGAGGATGGACGCGTCGGCGGCCGTCAGCAGATGGAGACGGGCGAGCGCCTCGAGCAATTCCATCGTGTTGCGTACCCGCAGTTCCGGATGCCGATGGCCGTGGCTCAGCGCCATCATCTGCGCGAGGAACTCGACGTCCACCAAGCCGCCGTGGCCCTGCTTGATATTGAGCCGCGTCTTGTCCTCGGCGCCGATTTCCATCTCCATCCTATGACGCATCGCCGCTATTTCGCCGACCTCATCCGCGCTCAGCCCGCGGCCGTACACGAATTCCTGGCGCGCCGCTTCAACCTCGCGGCCCAGCTCGCGGTCGCCGGTAATCACGCGCGCGCGCACCAGCGCTTGCCGCTCCCACATCGCCGAGCTCTGCCGATGATAGTCGCGAAAACCCGCCAACGACGTGACCAGCGGGCCTGCGTTGCCCGACGGGCGCAGGCGCAGGTCGAGCTTGTAGGCGTAACCTTCGCGCGTGCGCGATTCGAGAATCGCGATCAGCTTCTGCGTGATTCGCGACGCGATCTCGCGGCTGCCGGCGGCGACCTCGGCGCGATCGTCGTAGACGAAAATCAAATCGAGGTCGGAGTTGTACGACATTTCGCTCGCGCCGAGGCGGCCCATCGCGATCGCGCACAGCCGCATCGTGGCCGGAATCGGGAAGCGCGCCTCGGTCTGAATTCGCGCGAGCATCATCGCTTCATCCAGCACCGTTTCCGCCAGCGTCGTCAGCTCGCGCTCGACCTCGAACAGTTCGAGATCGCCGGCCAGGTCAGCGATCGCGATGCGCAAAAACTCCTGATGCCGAAATGCGCGGAGCGCGTCGAGCTTGCTCTCGAAGTCCGGACTCGCCGCGATCAAGCCCGCCAGGTCGTCGCGTAATTCAGCCGGACTGCGCCGGGTGGCGGCGAGGTCGGATCGCACGAGCGTATCGAGCATATCGGGATGGCGGATGAAGATGGTCGACAAGTAGGCGCTCGACGCGAACAGCCGCAGCAGGATTCGCCGCGTCGCGGGATGCTGTTCGAGCAGCGCGAGGAACGAAGTGCGCGCGCCGATCGCGGCGATAAACTCGGCCAGGTTCATCAGCGCGAGGTCGGGATCGGGCAGCCTGCCTATCTCGTCCATCAGCATCGGCCCGAGGCGCTCGAGCAGCTCGCGCCGCCGGGGACTGGTCGGCGCATGCGAGGGCCCGCGCGCGAGCAGCTCGAGATGCCGTGCGCTTTCTTCGGCGCGCGCAAAATCCAGCTCGCGCAGATAGCGGGTCGAGGAATCGGGATTGAGCGCCGCGTTCCACGCCAGTTCCGCAGAAGAGGAGACCGATCGCGTCGATTCCTCGTCGCCACCCGCGAGGGTTTCGCGGAATTGCAGCTCGACCAGCGCGCGATGAGATTTCAGTTGATCGCTGAATTTCTTCAGCGCCGCTGCGCCCTTGCCAAAACCCATCCGCGCCGCGAGCGCGCGCATCCCGTCTTCCGTCGCAGGGAGGACGTGCGTCTGCAGCCCGGCAACGACTTGCAGCTTGTGCTCGACGTCGCGCAGGAACAGGTACGCGTCGGCGAGTTCGCGCGCACGCTTGGTCGGCAGGTAGCCGAGATCGTCCAGCTTCCCGAGCGCGGCAACGGTCTGCTCGATTCGCAGCCGCGGATCGCGTCCGCCGTAAATCAGCGTGAGCGCCTGCACGATAAATTCGAGCTCGCGGATTCCGCCACGGCCGAGCTTGATGTTGCGCTCGATCATCGCGGGCGTTTTCAGTTCCGCCTCGATCTGATGCTTCATCGCGCGCAACTGGCGCAGCGTGTCGAAATCCAGGTAGCTGCGAAACACAAAGTGATTCAGCTCGGCACGCAGTTGCAGCCCGATCTCGAGGTCGCCGGCGACCGGGCGCGCACGCAGCAGCGCGGCACGCTCCCACGGCTCGCCGAGGTTCTCGTAGTAGTTGATCGCGCCGTCGATTGGCGTCACCAGTGGCGCGGAACGTCCGCCGGGCCGAAGCCGCATGTCGATTCGAAAGCATCGTGCCGACAAAATCTCGGTAAACCATTCGCCTAGCCGCGCCGCCGCTTCGGAACTGTCGTGCGAACCCGAGGACGCATGAAGATAAACCAGGTCGACGTCCGAGCTGAGGTTGAGCTCACGCGCGCCCAGCTTGCCCATCGCGAGGATGCAAAACGGCCCAACTGCGCGCGCTCGCTCGCCCAGAAACCGGGTCGCGAGATCGAGCGCGGTGCGAATGCATTCGTCGGCCAGCTCCGACATTGCAAGCGCCGTCTCGCCGACGCTCAGCCGGTCGAGCAGATCCGCAATCGCCACCCGGACCATCATGCGGCGCATGAACTGCCCGAGCGCGGCGGACGCGGTCTGCCGATCGGGCGCGTCGATCGTGACGCGTTCTGTGCGCATCGCAGCGACCAGACCTTCGAGAGTCTGGACGCGAGCCTCGAGAAAGATTTCCGCCCACTCCCGTCCGGCAAGGGACAGCTCGGTCGCGATGAGTTCCGACGAGCCGAGGCAAAAGACGAGGTCGCCGCCGGCCGCGCGATCACGAAGAACGTCCTTGAGCGCGGTGGCGGAATTTTCGGCGAGCTTGGTCAGAAACGCGAGCGCCAGCTGGTCGTCTGGCGCGCGCTCCTCGACGGTCGCCAGCGCCTGCAACGCGAGGCGCGCGTTGCCCAGCCGATCCTTCAGCCGCTTGGCCAGGACCGCGAGCTGCGGAGATTGCGTCGCCGTGCGTGGCATCAGATCAACGATAACAGACGCCAACGGTGCGCGCGCCGCGACTATTCAGGATTGTCGGATTCAGGAGAGCGAATCAGGTCTTCTGCGCGAGAGTCTTCTTCGAGTGATGCGTTTTCGAGGCCGTGTGGCGAGTATGTGACGCGTGCGACTTCTTCGAGTGCCGCGGCGGCGCGAAGTCGGTCTTGATTGGCGCGGGCCGAATGGCCGGCTCGTCCTCGATGCCGGGGAAATACTTTTCCTCGTCTCGATGTACCTGCAACGCCGCGAGGAACTCCGCGTAGTAGTTCTTCACTGCGAAGCCGAAATGGGGTCCCTGGTAGTGCTGGACCATTTCCGAATAGTCGCCGCCGTAAATTCCGGCCGCGCGCGACACCCCACCGGTGCCGTAGTTGTATGCGGTAATCGCCAGCGGCCAATCACCGAGAGTGTCGTAGTTCGACCGCAGGAGCTTGGCTGCTGCAAGCGTTTCGCGCTCCGGGCTCAGACGATCATCGTGATAGCGCGTGATTTTCATGTAGTGCTTGCCGGTATCGCGGGTGAACTGCCAGATCCCCACCGCGCCGGCGCTCGAACGCGAAGCGCTGTGAAAGCCCGACTCGACGCTCGCAAGAGTCACCAGCTCAGGCGGCAATCCCGCACTGCGGAAGATTCGCTCCATCGAGGGCATGTAGTATTTGCTCCGCAGGAGACCGTCATGGAAATCCTCGCGCAGCCCTTCCTGCACGCGCAGATTCTGCGCGGCAGCCGCAAAGGCACTCGGCGGCTCGCCCTTGAACATCGCGGCGATTTCGCGCTCTTCGTCATCGGCCGGAGGTTGTGTCGCGAGGCGATTGAGAATGTCGCCATATTTTGTTTTCAGATAAGCGTTCGCCCATTCGATATCGGTGCCGGTTGGCCGGCCGTCGCCGGGAAGGATAAACACATGGTAGACGCGCTGGACGTTATCGCGATCCATGACCAGGAAATCGTGATCCGAGTACTTGGTGAAGACATCGACCCAGAAATCGACGTTGGGCTGAATCGCTGCGGGACGCGGGAACGGGAGCGTGGTTTCCGACGACGCTTTGGGCGCCGCCGCAAAAGCGAACGTGATCGCGAGCGCAAACGCCGCGATTGCTTTAGATGCCCGATTTACCGACAACTTCGCGTCGAACAACGACGTCTCCATCGCGCTCGAGTCCCCGTCGGCGCGATTTCCACCCCGGCGCCATTTCACGATACGGCCGGTGCCTGCATATTACGCAGGGCTTCTATGCTTTACCTGCGAATACCTCCGCAGTCAACAAAATCAATGCTCCGGCTGAAGATGCGCGTCGGAATCAGGCGATTGCGTGCTGTAGGTTCTCATCTCTCCTTGGGAATAGATGCGACCGAGGCCGCATGACTTGACAATGATCATGCTTCAATGTAAATGAGAATCATTCTCACTTTCAGGAGCATCGAGCCGTGCCCTTTAATAACCCTTCCCGTATCGCCGCGACTGCGATCGTCTCGGTCGCACTTCTCGCCGCCTTCGCTGCGCCATCGGCGCGCGCGGCCGACAACTCTCCCCAACTTCGCTTTCAAGCCGGGGCCGTCGAGCCCGCAAGCCTGACGCTGCCGGCCAACACTGCTGTCAAATTGCAGGTCACTAATTCCGGCGATTCAGCGGTCGAGTTCGAGAGCTTTGAGCTGCATCGCGAGCGCGTCGTGCAACCCGGACAGACCATAACCGTCTACCTCCCGGCGCTCCCGCCCGGCACCTACCCGTTCTTTGACGACTTCAGTCACGGGGCCGTCAAAGGCCAGATTGTCTCGCGCTGAGGCTGCGACGAGTCACCGCACGTTCCGCGCGATCCTCTGGTCGGCAGCAATCGCGATAGTGGCGGTCCAATTAGTGCGCGTCGATCGTTCGAATCCAGCCGTAAGCGGGGACCTGTCCGCGACTCCCGTCGTCAAGGATGCCATCGAGCGCTCCTGCTACGACTGCCATTCGAACCAAACGCGATGGCCGTGGTACAGCGCGGTGGCGCCGTTCTCATGGTGGATTCATTACGAGGTCGAACACGGGAGGCGGCGGTTCAACTTCTCGTCATGGACAGACTACACATCGGATCCCGGCACCGAAGATCAAAAGCTCGACGAAGTCGCACGTCTGATCGCAAGCGGCGCGATGCCTCCATGGTACTACCTCGCGATGCATCCGCGGGCGCGTCTTACACCCGAAGAGCGCATCGCGATCACGCGATGGATCGCGGACGAGAAATCCTCGCACGCGTCATCGGCATCGCGATGAACCTGCGCACGATCGTTATCGCCTCAGCGCTGTTGCTGATCGCCGCGAACGCGTCCGCGCAGGTCGATCCGTTCGAGTTCGAGGTGTACCCGTATCAGACCGAGGGTAAAGGCGTCGTCGAGCTGGAATCGCTTAACAGCTTCACCCCGAGCGGTCACAACCACGGCTACGACGGCACCTCTGCCGGCTCCATTCCGAGCCAGGCGATGTACCGCACCGCGTTCGAACTCACGTACGGTCTTACCGACCACGTCGAGGCGGCCGGGTACGTTAATGTCGCGCACCCCAATGCGGACTCGTTTGAATACGCGGGTTCGAAGTTTCGCGTGCGTGGCAGCCTGTTCGAGCAGGGCGAGTTGCCGGTCGATTTGGGCTGGTACCTCGAGCTCGAGTGGCATCGGACGCCGCAATACGACGACAACCAGCTCGAACTCGAGCTGAAACCGATCATCGAGAAAGACATCCGCA
The DNA here is from genome assembly GCF_049584895.1 of Binatus sp. (SeqCode). Taxonomy (GTDB): domain Bacteria; phylum Desulfobacterota; class Binatia; order Binatales; family Binataceae; genus Binatus. The sequence goes on along the minus strand of NZ_JBAUYR010000108.1, from coordinate 17,534 downwards.
AATTCGAGATCGCACTCAATCCGATTTTCGAAAAGGGGGTTTTCGTCGGGCCCAACAGGAACAAGGGATTCGAGTTCGGCTACGCGGCGGGAGTCTACTACGACTACCTGCGCGAGATTTCGCCGGGCCTCGAATTCTACGGCGCGCTCGGTCTGATTGACGACAACGATCCGCTACACGCGCAACAGCACTACATCTTCCCGGTGCTGAGGGGCGAGCTGCCGCATGGAATCGAATACAACCTGGGCCCCGGCGTAGGACTGACGCGCGGCAGCGACCGCGTCATTGTGAAGTGCAATCTGGAGCTCGAGCATTTCATCGGCGCGCTGTTCTAATTTTTTCAGGGTTCAGCAAATTCATCAGTTGCGCGGATCAGCTCTTCGGCAATGTTCGCATTTGAGGCGTCGTGGCCGGCGTTGTCGACTATCAGAAGCTTCGCGCGCGGCCATACGTGCTTGAGGTCGTAGGCCCAGCCGATCGGCGCCTGAAGATCGAAGCGTCCGTTCACCATGATTCCGGGAATGTCGGCGATCGCGCGCGCGTCGCGAAGCAGGACGCCGTCGTCGAGCCACGCATAGTGCTGGACGTAATGAGTCACGATGCGCGCGAACGCCATCCTGAAAGCCGGATCTCTGAACCGCGGTGACAGCCCCTCCGCAGGCGGCCACGCCGGCGTCGCTGACTCCCAGGTACACCACGCAAGCGCGGCTTGCTCGCGAGTCACGGGATCGGGATCGTGCAGCAGTCTGCGGTAAACGCCTCGATGATATCGCCTTCTCGCAGCGCGGCCGGCACCGCATCGCGCAGACTTTCCCACCGCTCCAGGAAAAGGTCAGCCAGGCCGCCGCGAAACGACCAATCGAACTCTTTGCGGCGACCGGTCGTCACGCCGAACAAAATGATCTCCGTGACGCGATTCGGAAACCGTTCCGCGTATGCGAGCGCGAGGGTGCTGCCCCACGATCCACCGAGCACCAGCCATCGCTCGATCCGCAGATGCTCACGCAATCGCTCGATATCCGCGATGAGGTTCGCAGTGTTGTTGCTCGCGAGGACCACCTCGGGCCCACTCGCGTGCGGCGTGCTCCGTCCGCAGTTGCGCTGATCGAACAGCACGACGCGATATCCAGAAGGATCGAACAGCCTGCGATGCCACGGCGTGCATCCCGATCCAGGACCGCCATGCAGCACGACCGCCGCCTTCCCGCTCGGATTCCCGCACGTCTCCCAGTACACGCGATGGCCATCGCCAACCTCGAGCATCCCGTGCTCGTAAGGTGTGATCGATGGATATAGCTGCGTCACGCGGATTGCCTGCCGCTCTCACTGTCGCACAAGAAGGATTTCTGCAAAATGCCGGATTCTCGCCGCTTGACACAACCGTTGCGCGCTGAGTATATACTCACTGAGTAACTGCTCAGCGGACGAGAGGAACCGATGCAGGCGACAACCCGACAGGAACAGAAAGTGGTGACGCGGGACCGGTTGGTCAACGCGGCCATGGCGCTGTTCGCGCGCAAGGGGATCGTGAATACCACCACTGCCGACGTCGCCAGGGCGGTTCGCATGTCGCATGGCGTGCTGTTCCTGCATTTCCCGACCCGCGATGACCTTGTGATTGCCGTGATCGACGAGTTCGGCCGCCGGCTGTCGGCCGAGTTTCGGCAGGCCTTCGAGCGTGACCTCGGACTGCGCGCCGTTCTGCAAGCACATCTGCGAGTGCTCGCCGATCTCGAGCCGTTTTACGCGCGGCTGGTGACCGAGGCTCCGATGCTGCCGGCCAAAGTGCGCAGCACCCTGATGCTCCTGCACGCTGCCGTTTCCTATGAGCTTTTCATGGCGCTCGAGCGCGAGCGCAAGGCGGGCCGGGCGCGCAAGATCGATCGGCCGCTGCTGTTCAATACCTGGATCGGCCTGGTGCATCACTACCTCGTCAATCGTGACGTGTTCGCCACCGGGAACTCCGTGATAGCCGAGCAAGGTGACACCCTGGTGAATCATTTTATGTCGCTGGTTAAACCGTAGAAGGAGAAACGACGATGGCTGAAAAATGTCCCGCTTGTGGTTCATGCGGAATGCCGATGGAGAAGCCCGAGGACTTCGCGCTCGGCGACGTGACGCGTCCGTACTGCCGCCATTGCACCGACGCGCGCGGCGAACTGCTGCCCTTCGACCAGGTGCTCGAGACCAACGCGCGCTTCTATGTCGAGTCGCAGGGCGTCACGCTCGCGGCTGCGAATGCGATGGCGCGCGCGACGCTCGCGGACATGCCCGCGTGGCGAGATAGACATTAGGAGATTCGAGTAACAGACACTGAAAAAAAGGAGAGAGAGTCATGTTTGATCACATCATGCTAAAGGTGAAGGACCTCAACTCGAGCAAGCGCTTCTACACCGCCGCGCTGGCCCCGCTTGGTTTCAGCGTGCAGTACGACGCCGACGGAATGTTGGGCTTCGGTCCCAAGGACGCACCGGCCTTGTGGTTGGCTAAGGGCGAGCCGAACGGACCCGTGCATGTCGCGTTCGCGGCCAAGAACCGTGCTGCCGTCAAGGCATTCTATGATGCCGCTCTGCCTGCCGGTGGCAAGGACAACGGCAAGCCCGGTCTGCGGCCCGAGTATCATGCGAACTACTACGGCGGGTTCGTGAAGGATCCCGACGGCAACAACATCGAAGCCGTCTCCCATAAGGAAGAATAGCTGAAGCACGGGACTGCCCTGACCGGTTGTATCGATCGGGGCAGTCCTGAACGCATTCGAGGAGGCGTCCTATGAATCTCGAAGGTGGATGTTCGTGCGGAGCGATCCGCTACCAGCTGACCAACAGCCCGCTGATTGTTCACGCCTGTCATTGTCGCGATTGCCAGCGCGTCACCGGCAGCGGCTTCGTGATCAATATCTGGATCGAGAAGAAGTTCGTTGACGCGAGCGGTGCGACCCCGAAATCAGTCGTACTCAAAGGCGGCACCGGCAAAGATCACGAAGCCTTCTTCTGTGACAAATGCGGCACCTACGTATGGAGCCGCTACGCGGTCGCGCCCAGTGGCGAGGCTTTGTTCGTTCGCGCCGGGACGCTCGACAATCCGGCCGCTGTTACGCCCGACGTTCATATCTTCACGCGGAGCAAGCTGCCGTGGGTGAGACTGCCGGAAGGCGCGACCGCGTTCGAGACTGCATACAAGATTGACGACGTGTGGCCAGCCGCGAGCAAGGAGCGCGCGCGCCGGAATATCGCGGCGCAGAGCTAGTCGATCGGCGAGAGCGTCAGTTCGAAACGCTGCTGTTGTCCAACCCCGGGGACGAACTGTAGCCGTTGTCCAACCCCGAGGATGAGCTGTAGTGCGTGTCCAGACCGCCGCGATTCTGATCCAACACACCCGGCGGAAAACGGTCGCCCGAAGCCGACAGGTTGCGTTCCGGGAACCGATCCTGATCCTGAAATCGGTCGTTATCGGTGAACCTTCCTGAGGAATCGCCATCCAGCTTTGAGGTTGACGGCCAGCGCGCTTCCGCCGACGATCCTGCACCCGACGAGCCCGCGCGCGCCTCGAAATCCTGACCCGCGCCAAGCCCCGATGCGGCCCCGGCTCTTTCACCGAAACTGGCGCCAAGTGAGCTCGCGCCCCACGTGCTCGAACCTCCGCCGAGGTCGCCTGAGCCACCCGCGGATCCGGCCCCGGAACCCACTGCCGCCGTCACAGTCGCGTACTCGCCCATCGTTTGCGCATCGGCGCGCGGCGCGAATAGCGCGAGCGTCGCAATCAGCGCGGTTGGTGCAATCAGCTTGATGAGTCTCATGGCGGCCTCCCCTGAGCCTACTGCCAGTAACGTTGGATACTGTAATCGTAGCGTCAAGCATGAGGCAATAACCCCATGACGCAAGCCTTGGTCAGTATGCGTGCTTGTGACCGGCCAATGCGCACGGTTAGTCTGAAAAAAGTGGATGAAATTGAAATAAGTCCCCTGACCCGCCGGCTTGACGCCCGCGTGGTGCTGCCCGGCTCAAAGAGCATCACGAATCGCGCGATGGTGCTGGCGGCGCTGGCGCAGGGGCGCTCGGTGCTCGAGTCGGTTCTGCTCAGCGACGACACGCGCTACATGAGCGAGGCGCTGCGGGTGATGGGTTTCACCGTCGAGATTGACGAGCCTGCGCGCAGGATCACGGTCAGCGGGCGGGGCGGAACGATCCCGGCGCACGGCGCCGACATCTTCGTCGGAGGCGCGGGCACCGTGATGCGCTTCCTCGTCGCGATGGTCACGCTCGGCGACGGGCGTTTTCGCGTCGACGGGAATCAGCGGATGCGTCAGCGTCCGATCGGCCCGCAGCTCGACGCGATGCAACGCCTGGGCGCGAGCGTCTACAGCGAGCGCGACAACCATTGCCCGCCGGTGATCGTCGATGCGTCGCGGGCGCGGTTCGAAGGGGGCGAGACTTCGGTCGACGCGCGCGCGTCGTCGCAATTCGTCTCGGCGATGCTGATGCCGGCGCCTATTTGGAAGGCCGGTCTCAAGCTCAAAGTGATCGGCGACACCGCGCGCCCCTTCATCGACATGACTCTTCGGCTGATGGAGGCGTGGGGCGCGAAGAGCAACGTCGAAGACGACCTGATTGTGGTGCCGGGCGGCCAGTGGTATCGCGCGCAGCGTTTCATCGTCGAGCCGGACGCGTCGAGTGCAAGCTACTTTGCGGCGGCAGCGGCTCTTGTCGGCGGCACGGTGCGAATCGAGGGCTTGAGGTCGAACTCGGTGCAGGGCGACCTCGGTTTTCTCGGCGTGCTGCAACAGATGGGCGCGCGCGTCGTGTGGCATTCCGATTACGTCGAAGTAGTGGGAACAGGGAAGCTCACCGGCGTCGACGTCGCGATGAACTCGATGCCGGACATGGTCGCGACGCTCGCAGCGATTGCGCCATTCGCGTCGTCGCCGACGAAGATCCGCAAGGTCGCGTTCATTCGGCATCACGAGAGCGATCGCATCCGCGCGCTCGCCACCGAACTGCGGCGGCTCGGCGCGACGGTCGTCGAGAACGACGACGGACTCGAGATTGCACCGTCCGAGATGCATCCAGCGACCGTCGAAACTTACGACGATCATAGAATCGCGATGAGCTTCGCGGTGACGGGCCTGAAACTCGGCGGTGTGAAGATAAAGGACCCTGCGTGCGTCGCGAAGACGTTTCCGGACTTTTTCGATCGCCTCGCCGCGCTGACTTGAAGACGAACCCCGAACGATTCGTACTCGGTTTCATCAAGTTCTTTGGGACGCCATTGTGCGTCGCGGCGCTGCTCGCCGCGATGGTCGCGATCACGCGTGCGCGCGAAGGCAATTGGGAGCGGGCGGCGCTGGCCGCGTCGATCGCATTCGCATGCGCGGGCGGCGGCATCGGCGCGATCTGGTGGGTTCGCTTCCATGCGCGCGCCCTCGATCCTTCCGAGCGATTGCGCGCGGCGAATACCGACGCGCCGTGGATGTGGCGCGAGGACTGGGCAAGCGGCGAGGTCCGCACTTCGGCGCTGCGCGACGCGAACCGGCTGACGGTCGTCGCGATCGCATGGTGCGTCGCGACGTTTCCGATCTTCTTCCTTGCTCCGCATCGTGCACTCCGAGCCGCTGACTACTTCGCGATACCGGCTTTGATCTTCCCGCTGATCGGCGTCGTCATGCTGACGTGGGCGATGCGCCTGCGTCGGCGATTCCGCGAATACGGCGAGTCGCGATTCGTGATGGCGTCGGTGCCGGGACAAGTCGGCGGCTCGCTCACCGGCGCGATTCACATCGAGAAACCGATCCCGCCAGGAGAGCAAGTCGCGCTCGAACTTGAATGCATCAACCGCACAACGCGCGGAAACTGGCACAGCCTCACGACCTGGGATTGGATTTTGTGGCGCAGTGACCAGACTTCCATCAGCGATTCGACGGGATCGATTCCAGTCGCGTTCATGATCGCGCCCGATTGCCGCCCGACCGACGATTCGAATCCGAAGAGCCGAATCGTATGGCGACTGAGTGCGAGAGCGGGGCAATACCGAGCGGAGTTCGAAGTGCCGGTCTTCCGAATCGGCGCCTAAATCTGCACTGCGCTCGCGCACTCGCATATATTCATAGCGATGACATCTCGGACGCGACTCGGCCTGGTATACGGAGTACTTGTGACGACCGTCACAATGCTCACCGCAGCAGGCTTGTCGAAAGTGACGCTCTCGCCACCGCATGGATGGCGCCTTCCGACCCGTGACGAGACTGAGCAGTCTTGGCGAGCGAATAATCCGTCGCGCTACCTTTTCGTGCACGGCGACTTTACCGGCGACGAGCATATCGATACCGCGATGATACTGGTCCGGAGCGACGGGTCGGGACTCGCGCCGTTCGTAGCGCTCGCCGGGCCGGACGATCAGCGCCGATTCTTGCAGGCAGAGCAGACGAATCCGATCTCCTATTTGAGCGAGGAGGGCGTGAAGCTCCTTAAACCCGGCAAGTATATAACCACTTGCGGAAAAGATTACGGCTGCAGTGAGAACGAGAAGGAGTCGGTGACCATCTCGACCGACGCTATCGAGTTCTTCAAATACGAGGGCCCCGCGCGATTGATCTATTGGGATAAGAGTAAGGGCGCGTTGTCGGAGGCCTGGCTCAGCGATTGATTCCCTATCGATGCCTTCAATTTTCACTGCTCACACTTCGCCAAGGGCTTCGCGGATGGAGCGGTGGAAATGTTCCAGCGCGTTTTCGTAGCGGGCGTACATCACTTTTCGGACTGCGCCGGATTCGAAGTTGTGCTGGATGCCCTCGCCCAGCGTGAAGTCCTGGTCGACTACGCCGAGCAGGAGATCCATCGTGCGCGACCATTTTGGCGACGGCTCGGACGCGAGGATGCTGATGGTCGCGACGCTCTCGCCGACATGTTTTTCAGGAAAGATTCGGTAGACCTCCGCGTGATCGGATTGCATCACGAGGATCGTGTTGGGGAACAGGTTCATCAGGATGGTCGTGTGCGGAATCAGGTCCCACTTCTCTTCGGGGATGTCGCGCAGCTTCTCGATTGATTTGCGCACGCCGATGTAGCGCGTGTTGCGGCCGAACGCGTCGAACATCGCGAGGTTCTTGACGAACAGCGGCGCCACATTCTGCGCGTGCAGCACCTTGATGTGGTAGGCCTCCCAGAACGTGTCGCTCATCAGCTTCCAGTTCATCCGGCGGCGCACCACGCGCGTCTCCTGGTGCACCATCGCGCCGATGCCGTACGACTGGATGTCTTCGCCGAGCCCGGAGAGCATCGCGTCGATGTCGATCGTGTTCTTGTTGCTGTCGCCCGGCGCGGGCGTCACGAAGATTAGGCCGTACTTCTCGGCGACCGGGAGCGCGACCAGGCCGCTGGCGGCGCGATCGAGACCTTCGAATCCGTAGTCGTCGGGAATCGCGACCAGGCGGCCGTCGGTGTCATAGCTCCACGCATGATAGGGACACGAAAACAGCTTCGCGGTGTGGCCGCATCCGTCGGCGAGCTTGGCGCCGCGATGGCGGCAGATGTTCACGAAGGCGCGCAGCTCACTGGCAGTGTTTCGCACGACGAGGATCGGTATCGGCGCAAGATCCTCGGTGAGGTAGTCGCCGGGATTGGGAATCTGCGAGCTGAAGCCGGCGACGATCGGATGATGGCGAAACAGCACCTCGCGCTCGCGCGCAGCGCGATCGGGCGCGGTGTAGGCGGAAGTGTCGTTGCGGGTGAATCGCTCAGCCATCGGCGGCGTCCCGCGATCGATGGCGTCGAAGATCTGGTGGATGAGATTGATCTGGGTTGAGTGCTTCATTGGCGATTTATACTACTGATTGTGGTTCAGGGGAGTGTACACCCCCAAGGCTAGCTTCGTTCCGTCAGATTTTGTTTTGGTGAAATTTCGCGGGTACAGAGGGGTCGGGTGAGTTTCGGAATGTCTGGAACATCCTGAGTGTCGGTCCATGCTGTATCCGTAGCACGACGGGCGCGCCAACGTCAGGCTCAACAGTTCAGAGTAGTGAATCTGGTCACGTGGACTCTCGGATTTCGATCCTGGATAAACGCGCATAAGATTGCAGACGGCGCGGGCAGTCCTCGTGTCTGATTTGAAATATGAACCCAAAGTGGACAACGCTGTTCGCCGGACTAAGTCTGTTGATTCCTTGGATGGTGCTTGCACGGTTCCCTAGCACATCCAACGGAAGTGTTTATCCGGCTTGGTATTGGTTTCTTTGGTTTTTTCTGCAGCTTTTTGGACACATCGGTGAGTGGGCATCAGCAATCTTAACGATGATGATTCCCGCGCTCTTCTTCTTCGCGTGGAATCCGGGGCTATTCCGGGGCAGCGTCAAATTCCCGCGACGGACCTACGCACTGTTCGCAGTCATAGGGTTGTTGAGTCTTGCGTACTTTTCTATGGCTTGGAGCGATGGACTAAGGAACCAAGGCATTCGCTACACTTGCACGGTATTTGCAGCGAACATCGTGTGTGTTGCCGTCCTAGGGTTCTTGTTCGCCACTAACCGGAAGGAACAACCATCATTCAGGACCAATATGTTCCTCCATTGGACCTTGTTCGTATGGCTCTTCTGGTTTGCGTTTCCGTTCTTTGGACAATTGAGTTTCCCCTGACAACAAACTAGCTAAGCGAGCATCGCGGATGATGCGAGCAACCTAACCCCTGACCCCTTCCCGAGCGGGAAGGGGAACCGGATTTCAGGGCCGCCTCTTAGCTCCTCTGCGAAGGACCCGGCTACGGCGTTTGATCGAAGTGATTTGGAATTGTCAGAATGGCCGCGGTTATGAAACGGGATCGAACTGCTGTCATCGATGCGCTGCTGAAGAGCGACGAGCCTTCGGTTCGGTGGAAGGTGATTACTCGCGTCGTTGGCGAAGATCCTGAGTCGCGGAAGGTTCGCCAGCTGCAAGAGGAAATCAGGACCTCGGCGCGCACGCGGGCGTTGATCGCTGGAAGGGATCGCAAGTTCATCCGCGAGGCGCACGTGTATGCGACGTGGCGCGGGGCGCATTGGACGCTGGCGATGCTCGCGGAGATTGGCTATCCCGCCGGCGATGAGTCGCTGCTGCCGATGCGCGATCAGGTGCTCGATCGTTGGCTCGACAGCTCCTTCTACATGGAATTCGAATCGAAGAGCGCCGTGCCGAAAAATCGAAGCGCCGAAGGCGTTCCTATTATCCAGGGGCGCTATCGCCGATGCGGGTCGCAACAGGGCAACGCGCTCTATTCGATTACGCGGCTGGGTCTCGCGGACAAGCGCAGCGACGGGCTGGCCGAGAGGTTGATGCATTGGCAATGGCCGGACGGCGGATGGAATTGCGACCGCAAGCCGTCCGCTCATATTTCATCGTTCAACGAATCTTTGTTGCCGATGCTCGGGCTTGCGGCGCATGCGGAACGCGCGAAAGACAACACGGCGCGCGCGGCGGCGTTGAAGGCGTCGGAAGTGTTTTTGTCCCGGCGATTGTTCAAAAGCAAAACCGACGGGAAGGTGATTTCTCCGCATTGGGTGCGGCCGAAGTATCCGCGCTACTGGCATTACGACATGCTCGGCGGCCTGGTGGCGATGGCGGAAATGGGGCTGATCAATGATCCGCGATGCGCTGACGCGCTCGACCTGCTCGAGCGCAAGGAGTTGCCGAAGGTAGGATGGGCTGCGCAGGGGCGCTTCTACAAGGTATCGACGAGCATGGATACCAGCGCGAAGTTCGGATCCATCTCGACGGTGGACTGGGGCGGCGCAGGTAACGCTCGCAGGAACGAGTGGGTGACGGCAGACGCGCTGTATGTGTTGCGCGCGGCGGGTCGGGTGTGAAAGCGGCGGGCACGGCGGCCCTCCCCACTAACCCGCGGGCATCGCGAGTGATGCGAAGATAATCGCCTACGCGGCGGGCGGCAGGGGTGACCCCTGCACCCAGTGATAATCGCGAAATGTCGAGGACGACGTTTCGCTCTCAGGTTCGTGGGGAGAGACCACCGATCAATTCGCGATGCCCGCAGCGGTGGATTTCAGCGAGACGAGGTTTTCAAGGCGGAGGCTTCGACTCGGGCTTCGGCTAGTTTGAGGGCGTCCTGGGCGGCGGGGTAGTTGGGATCGTAGAAGCTCATAGTTGAGAATTTCTCGTCGGCTTCCTGGACCTGGGTTTTCGCGGCGCTCGCGTCGATAGTCTCGGGCGATTCGGCGCTGCTTGCTAGTACTGTCAGCACGCTGTCTTTCACTTCGGCCAGGCCACCGGATACCACCCAGTGCATCTTCGACCCGTCGGGCAACTGCGCTTCGAGCACGCCGGGGACGAGCGAGGTTATGAAGTTGATGTGCTCGGGGAGGACGCCGAATTCGCCGAGCGGGCCGACCGCTGAGACTTCGGCGGCGTCGCCTTCGAAGACGATGCCGGTGGGAGTTACCAGTCTGAATGGAAACGTCGAAGCCATAGATTGCTGCTATTCGCCGCGGGCCAGGCGCGCGGCTTTTTCGCGGGCGTCTTCTATAGTGCCGACCAGGTAGAAGGCCTGCTCGGGCAGGTCGTCGCATTTGCCGTCGAGGATTTCGGCAAAGCCGCGCACGGTGTCCTCGCGCTTGACGTACTTGCCGGGCTGATTGGTGAAGGGCTCCGCGACGAACATCGCCTGCGACAGGAAGCGCTCGACGCGGCGCGCGCGCGCGACGACGGTCTTGTCTTCGGCAGAGAGTTCTTCCATCCCAAGGATCGCGATGATGTCCTGCAGGTCCTTGTAACGCTGCAGGATTGCCTGCACGCGGCGCGCGACGCTGTAGTGCTCCTCGCCGACGACCTGCGGATCGAGAATTCGCGAATTCGATCCGAGCGGATCGACTGCCGGGAAAATTCCCTTTTCGAAGACTTTGCGATCGAGCGCGGTGACGGCGTCCAGATGCGTGAAGGTCGTCGCCGGCGCGGGGTCGGTGTAGTCGTCGGCGGGCACGTAGATGGCCTGCACCGACGTGATCGCGCCCTTCTTGGTGGTGGTGATGCGCTCTTCGAGCTCGCCCATGTCGGTGCCGAGAGTGGGCTGATAGCCGACCGCGCTGGGCATACGTCCGAGCAGCGCGGAGACCTCGGAGTTGGCCTGCACGAAACGGAAAATGTTGTCGATAAAAAAGATGACGTCCTTGCCTTCTTCGTCGCGGAAATATTCGGCGACCGTGACTCCGGTCAGCGCGACGCGGGCGCGCGCGCCGGGCGACTCGTTCATCTGGCCGTACACCAGCGCGGTTTTCGAGATGACGCCGGATTCCGTCAGCTCGCGATAGAGGTCGTTGCCCTCGCGCGAGCGCTCGCCGACGCCGGCGAACACCGACACGCCGCCGTGCTGCTTGGCGACGTTGTTGATCAGCTCGAGAATCGTGACGGTTTTGCCGACGCCGGCGCCGCCGAAGAGTCCAATTTTTCCGCCGCGTGCGTAGGGGCAGATGAGGTCGAGCACCTTGATGCCGGTCTCGAGGATCTCCGCCTCGGGGGCCTGGTCGGCGAACGGCGGCGCGTCGCGATGTATCGGCATCGTCGAGCTGCCCTGGATCGGGCCGCGCTCATCGATCGCGCTGCCGGTGACGTTCATGATGCGCCCGAGGGTGCCCGGTCCGACCGGCACTGAGATTGGCGCGCCGGTGTTGGCGGCTTCCATCCCGCGCACGAGGCCGTCGGTCGAGTCCATCGCGATGCATCGCACGGTGTTTTCGCCGAGATGCTGCTGCACTTCGAGCACCAGGTTGCCGACCTCGTCGCTGATGGACGGGTTGCTGACGCGCAGGGCGGAGAAGATCGGCGGGAGCGTGCCGGCGCCGAACTCGACGTCGACGACGTTGCCGAGGACCTGGTTGATTTTTCCTGGAGCGGTTTGAGTACTCATAAACGGTGATTACCCACTCTATTAGTCCGGTCCCCCTTCCCGCTCGGGAAGGGGTTAGGGGTTAGGTTGCTGCGCATCAAGCACAGCTCCGGGAAGAAAGAGAATCAGAATCTTGAATCGCGCGCAAAAGATTGCGCGCTGAACAAGGACCCTCACCTTCGATCCTCTCCCTTACAGGGAGAGGGGAAGAAAGGCGAGAACTGGGATCGGATAAAAAAATCTTCATCCGCGGAGGGCCTCGGCGCCGCCTACTATGTCCATCAGCTCGCGGGTGATTTGGGCCTGGCGGGCGCGGTTCATCTCGAGTGTGAGCGATGAGATCATGTCGTTGGCGTTGTTGGTCGCCGCGTCCATCGCGGTCATGCGCGCGCCCTGCTCGCTGGCCTCGGATTCGAGCAGCGCGTGATAAACGCTCGCCTCGAGATATCCGCGCAGCACGACCGGCACGAGTTCCTCGCGCGACGGCTCGACCAGATAGTCGATTTTGGGTTTGTCGGCGGCCGATACGGCGGCGTCGACTTCGGCGCCGGGCTTGATGCCCGCGTCGCCCGGCGGCTTGATTGGCAGCAGGCGCTCGTACACCGGCTTCTGCACGATCGCGGACTGAAAATGAGTGTAAACGATGCCGGCTTCGTCGATGGCGCCGGAGCTGTAATCGGCGAGCATCTTGGCCGCGATATCGCGCGCGAGAGCGATCGTCGCCAGGCGCGGCAAATTATCGACTCGAGAGAGGGCGACCGGAACGTTGGTGCGACGGAACTGATCTACGGCCTTCTTGCCGACTGCGAACAGTTCGATGTCGAGTCCGGTGCCGCGAATTTCGCGCATCGTGGCCTCGGCGGCGCGGAACAGATACGAGTTGTAGCCGCCGGCCAGGCCGCGATCCGAGGCGACCACCACCACCAGCGATCTTTTTTGCGCACCCTCGACCGGGCCGACCGAGATTCCTTCCGATGTCAGCAGTGAATCGGCGACCCGAGCGAGCGCTTCGCTGTATGGCAATGCGTTGACGAGCGCTTCCTGAGCGCGACGCAACCGCGCGGCCGAAACCAGTTTCAGCGCGCGCGTTATTTGCTGGGTCGATTTGGCCGACGCTATCCGGCGCCGGATTGCCTTGAGTGATGCCATGGTCGAGCGTTATCGCAGCTACGCCGCAGTCGCCGGCGCGGCCGCTTTATTTTCGTCCAGGAACTGCTGTTCGTAGGTGCTGAGTGCGGCTTTGAGCTTCTTCGTCAGATCGTCGGAAATCTCTTTCTTGTCGCGAATCTCTGCGAGCAGCTCCGCGTGGCGCGCGTCGAAGTAGGTGTAAAGGCCCATCTCGAAAGGCCTAATCTGCTCGACCGAGAGCTTGTCGAAGTAGCCCTCTTTGGCGGCGAACATGATCAGCACCTCTTTTTCCATCGGGAGCGGACTGTACTGACCCTGCTTGAGCATCTCGGTCAAACGCGCGCCGCGAGCCAGCAGGCGCTGCGACGATGCGTCGAGGTCGGAGCCGAACTGCGCGAACGCCGCCATCTCACGGTACTGCGCGAGTTCGAGTTTGAGCGATCCGGCGACTTGCTTGATCGCCTTGACCGCAGCCGAGAAGCCGACGCGCGAAACCGACAGGCCGACGTTGACGGCGGGACGCACATTCGAGTTGAAAAGATCCTTGTCGAGAATTATCTGGCCGTCAGTGATCGAGATGACGTTGGTCGGGATGTAGGCCGACACGTCGCCTTCCTGCGTCTCGATTACGGGCAGCGCGGTCAGCGAGCCACCGCCCATTTCGTCGCTCATCTTGGCGGCGCGCTCGAGCAATCGCGAATGCAGATAGAAGACGTCGCCGGGATACGCCTCGCGGCCGGGCGGACGGCGCAGCAGCAGCGACAACTGGCGATAGGCCTGCGCGTGCTTGCTGAGATCGTCGTAAACCAGCAGCGCATGCTTGCCGGTGTCGCGAAAATATTCGCCCATGGTGCAGCCGGTGTAGGGCGCGATGTACTGCAGCGGCGCGGCTTCGGAAGCGGTCGCGGCGACGACGGTGGTGTACTCCATCGCGCCCGAGCTTGTGAGCTTCTCGACCACCTGCGCGACGGTCGAGCGCTTCTGCCCGATCGCCACGTAAATGCAGTGCATGTTGAGGCCCTTCTGGTTGATGATCGTATCGATCGCGATCGCGGTCTTGCCGGTCTGCCGATCGCCGATGATCAGCTCGCGCTGTCCGCGCCCGATCACCAGCATCGTGTCGATTGCCTTGATGCCGGTCTGCAGCGGCTCCTTAACGGGCTGGCGGCGGATGATACCGGGCGCCTTGATTTCGATTCGGCGGGTCTCGGTCGATTTGATCGGCCCCTTGTCATCGATCGGCTGGCCGAGTGCGTTGACGACGCGGCCGAGCAACCCTTCGCCGACGGGTACTTCGGCGATTCTGCCGGTGCGCTTGACCTCGTCGCCTTCCTGGATGGCCTGCGGGTCGCCGAAGAGCACGGCGCCAACGTTGTCCTCTTCGAGGTTCATGACCAGCCCGAAGATTTGATGGGGAAATTCGAGCAGCTCACCGAACGCGGCATTCTGCAAGCCGTAGATTCGGGCGATACCGTCGCCGCATGAGAGGACGCGGCCGGTCTCGCGGACCGAGATGCTGCCCTCAAAACCCTTGATCTCGTTTTTGAGGATTTCGCTGATTTCTGATGGTCGGATTTCTGCCATATAGATGTAGTTTCTTCCTGCCTAGCCCGCGAGCCGGCGCTTCGCCTGCGCGAGTCGAGTTGCGAGGCTGCCGTCGTAAATTTTTCCGCCCAACTCCGCCATCACACCACCGAGCAGCTCGGGATCGACTTTCACGGTCGGGATTATTTTCAAGTGCGCGATGCGCTCGAGTCCACTGACCACGCGCGCGACCTCGGCGTCCGACGGTTTGATCGCAAACGTAAGCGTCGCGCGCTCACGGCCCATCGCCTGGTCTACCTGCTCGCGATACGACTCGGCGATCGCACCAATCTCGCGGATGCGTCCGTGGCGCGCGATCACCACTGCGAACGAGCGGACCGGGAAGCTGAGATTCAGGCGCTCAGCAATCTTCGCCATCGCCTCCTGCCGCGATTGATCGGACAACTCAGGCGATGCCAGACGTTCGAGCAGTTCCGGCGACTCGACTATCGCGGCCAGCCGTTCGAGCTCGGCGCCCCACTTTTCCTCATTGCCGCGGTCTGCCAGGTCCAGCAGTGCACGCGCGTAACGCTTGGCGACGCGAGAACCCTTCATCGCGGGTCACCGCTGCCGAGCTTGTCCATGAAACCGTCGATAAGCCGGCCCTGGTCGTTCGGCTGAAAATTGCGGCTGATCAGATCGCGCGCGACTGTCGCGGCAGACTCGGCGAGCTGCGCGCGTACACGACGCTTCGCTGCTTCGGCCATCGCGTAGTGACTCGTCTCGGCATCGCGGCGGATTCTTTCGGCGGTCGATTTCGCCAGGTCTTTGACCTTGCCAACCTGGAAAGCAGTTTCCTGCTCGAGCTCGTCGGCGACTTGCTTCAACTCAGCCGACAGCGCCGCCATTCGCGCCGCGGCCTTGTTGGCAAGGTCCTCGGCCTCGGCCAACGCGCTCTGCAAGCGAGACAGCGCGGTGCGAATCGTAACGGCGCGATCGGCGAAAAATTTCCGCAGCGGGGGACCGGCGAAGTAAACCAGCACGAACACGAACAGGGCGAAGTTGATCGTGAAGAACATCAGCAGCAGCCATGAGCCGTGCTCCGCGCCCGCGCCTTCCGCGGCAAGGGCGGCGCGCGGAAAAAAAGCGGCAGCGAGAATCGCCGCCGATGTGATCCACTTCTTCATTTTAGGTTGAATCAGTCGTGCCTAATTGTTTTTGCCCGACGCCGCGCCGCCATTCAATGGCCGGCCCAGCACGCGCTCGGCGAGCTCCCTCGCAAGGCTGTGTCCCATCTGCTCGAGTTCGTGCTCAGCCGCCTTCAGCTCAGTTTCTATCTTCGCATGCACCTGCTCGAGCGTCTCGCGCGCCTCGGCTTTCGCCGCTTCCATCATTTGCGCGGCTTCGGCTTCGGCCTTTCGGCGTTCGGCCTCGCGCCGCGCGATTGCGCCCGTGCGAACCTCGGCGAGCCGCGCTTCGCGCTCCGCCTCGGCCTCACGCGCCTGCTTGATCAATAGCTCGGTGCGATCATTCAAATCCTTGAACCTGCGCTCGCGCTCCGCCAACAGGTTCAGGAACGGTCGAAAAAATAATCGGCTGAATATAAACCAGAAAACCAGGAACGAAACAATCAGCGCAAAGAACGTCCCCCAATTCGGCGGGATATGCATATTACGGCATCTCCCCTGCGGGGATTTTCAAAATTCTCTCCATCATAGGAATCGGGGAAGCGCGGGCGAATCACTGAAACCGCCCGGAAACTCAGGCCTGCTTCTGCCCTCCAACTGCGGCCTGCGCCACGCGCTCTTCCTTGGGGAATACTGTCACCTTGCGGTCCTCGCGCATGCCCTCCGGCTGCATCGAGCAGTGTCCCTCGAACATCGCGCCTTCCTGCACCGACAGCACAGGCGCCGTGATATTTCCGTTGACCTTCGCCGAAGGGCGGATCTCGATTCGCTGGGTCGCGACGATATCGCCGCTGACCTTGCCCGCAACCGACACCGACGCGGCCCGAATGTGCGCCGTGACTACGGCGGACTCGCCAATCGTCAATACGTCCTTGGCGTTGATCTCGCCGTCGACCTCGCCGTCGATCCGCGCGGGACCTTCGAACGAAATCTTGCCGGAGATTTTCGATCCACGATCCAGGTATGCGCGGCCGTCAGCCGGAGTGGGCCCGCTGGCTCGTGGAGCCGGCGCCGGAGCGGCAGTCGAAGTGACAGGAGTTGGTGTGGTGGAAGCTTGCGGCATGATCGTAGGCTGGGTTTTAGGATTCTTTTCGGGTTCCTTGTTGAACAGCGCCATCGCAAAATACTCCTCGGCGCAATCGGGCATCTCCCCGCGCCACCTTGCACGAACTGAGTTTAGGCTTGGCTATTAACGCATGCAAATGTAGGTGTCAAATTCATCCCGCATTTTCTCCCACAGCCTGCGGATAATTGGTTCCGATCGCGACCGTTGCCTCACGCGAGCGATGGTCTAATCTGGAGCCATACCGACATTCCCAAGGAGTACCGCCGATGGCTTCGAACAAGATTCCCGAGAAATTTCTCGACCTCCTCACCACCAAGAAACCGCTGGCGAATATCGCGACCATAATGCCTGACGGCTCGCCGCAAGTGACCCCGGTATGGTTCGACTACACCAACGGAAAAATCCGCATCAACACCGCGCGCGGGCGGGTCAAGGCCAACAATATGAAGGTCGGATCGAAGGTCGCGCTGGCCATCGTCGATCCCGATAACGCCTATCGTTACATCGGAATCCGCGGCCCGGTCATCGCCGAGGATGAGAAGGAAGCCGACGCACATATCGACAGCCTGGCCAAGAAATACCTGAATCAGGACAAATATCCGTTCCGCACGCCCGGTGAGAAGCGGGTGACGTACGTGATCGAGCCTGCCTCCGTGCACGTCATGGGCTGACGCAACGCGACCTCCGCCGTTTCATCCCAACGACGCGAGCATCGCGAGCGCGCATGTCATCCTTGTATGTAGCAAATGAAGCGGATTTGAATGGAGCGGAGG
>NZ_JBAUYR010000107.1:0-90924 GCF_049584895.1 Binatus sp. (SeqCode) | reverse complement strand
AAAGAGGCCCTGTCGAGTATCGGGGTGCAGGGTCTCACGGTCAGCGAGGTCAAAGGATTCGGCCGTCAGAAGGGGCATACCGAGCTGTACCGCGGCGCCGAATACGTCGTGGATTTTCTGCCCAAGGTCAAGCTCGAAATAATCGTCTCGGACGAGCTGGCAGCGCAGGTGGTTGAGACTATCGAGCGCGCGGCGCGAACCGGCAGAATCGGCGACGGCAAAATCTTCGTAATGCCGATGGAAGAAGTCGTGCGTATCCGCACCGGCGAGCGCGGCGTCAACGCGCTCTAACAATTCCGTCCGATAACCTTTCGCGAAAGACGCGCCGCGCGGATTTGGCGTCTTCTCTTATACTGGGTGCAGGGGTCACCCCTGCCGCCCACCGCGCAGGTGATTTATTTGATTCATTTTCCCTTCTTCGTGATACCGCGGCCGAAGTCCCACTTGCGGCCTTTCTTGAACTCGCTCACGATCCGTCGCGATACGACCATCCGATGTACTTCGTCGGGCCCATCGTAAATTCGTGCGAAGCGCGCATGACGGTACATCCGGGCCAAAGGAGTGTCCTCCGACACGCCCATAGCGCCATGCACCTGGATTGCGCGATCGATCACGTCGTGCAGCACCTTCGCGCCGAAGAACTTGATCAGTGATATCTCGACGCGCGCCTCGTCGCCCGCGTCGATTTTCGCGGCTGCGTTGAGCGTGAGCAATCGCGCGGCCTGGATCTCGGCGGCCGAATCAGCAATCCAGTTCTGAATCGTCTGCTTGTCGGACAGCGGGCCGCCAAACGCCTGTCGATTGATTGCCCGATCCACCATCAGCTCGAACGCGCGCTGCGCCTGCCCCAGCCATCGCATGCAATGGTAGATGCGGCCGGGGCCGAGCCGCTTTTGCGCGATCGTGAACGCCTGCCCGCGCGGACCGAGCAGGTTGGTCAGCGGCACTCGCACGTCGGTATATTTGATCTCGCAATGCCCGCCCGACGTCTCGCCCATCACGGGCACGATG
The DNA here is from genome assembly GCF_049584895.1 of Binatus sp. (SeqCode). Taxonomy (GTDB): domain Bacteria; phylum Desulfobacterota; class Binatia; order Binatales; family Binataceae; genus Binatus. The sequence continues at coordinate 89,913 of NZ_JBAUYR010000107.1, read as the reverse complement.
CGCACGATCTGGTAGCCCTTGGTATCCGTGGGCACGACGATCATACTGAAGCGCTCGTGCGCGGGCGCGTCGGGCTCCGTCACGCACATCACGGTCGAAAACGCCGCCACGTTGGCGCCGCTGGTGAACCACTTGTGCCCGTTGATCACCCATTCGTCGCCGTCCTGCACTGCGCGCGTGCGCAATCCGGTCGGGTCGGCGCCGGATACTTCGGGCTCGGTCATTGAGAAGCTCGGATAGATGTCGCCGTTGACCAGCGGCGCGAGCCAGCGCTTTTTCTGTTCGGGATTTCCGTACAGGTGCAGCATGGTGGCGTCCTGCGCCGAGTGCGTCCCGAGGCCGGCGATCGCGTACTCGCTGCGCCCGACGATTTCATTGACGAATACGTAAGGCATGAACTCGAGCCCGCCGCCGCCGATCTCTTTTGGCAATCCGAGCGCCCACAGCCCGCGCTTTTTCGCCTCGGCCTGTATCGATTTGAACGTGCGCGACGCTTCCTCGCCGCCGCGCTCGAGAATCTTTTCGTTGGGATAAATCAGCTCGTCGAGAAATCCGGAAACGCGATTGCGCAGATCCTGAACTTCAGGACTAGCTTCGATTTCAGCAACACTTTGCATGGCGGTTCTCCTCGCGGTCAGAAAGCGCGTGCATTCGGATCGTTATCGCGCATCACAGGTTCCTGACAAGCGCGAAACGCGCGGCAAAAATGCGGCCATGCGCACAATGGCATTCCACCTCTAGACTATTGTACAATTGAACAAGTATGGAAATAGTAATCGATACTTCGGTTATTATCGCGGTCCTGGTCCGAGAGCCTCATCGCGCGGCTCTGATACGAGCGACCGCTGCCGCAGAGTTGATTGCGCCGCTCTCCGTGCATTGGGAAATAGGAAATGCATTTTCCGCCATGTTCAAACGTCGGCGAATTACCTTGCGCGCCGCGCAGCGTGCACTCTCGTCGTATCAGCAGATTCCTATCCGCTTTTCTGATGTTGAGCTCGAGCGAACGCTCGAAGTCGCGCATGATCTTGGTCTCTACGCTTATGATGCATACGTGCTCGTCTGCGCGCTGCAGCATCGCTGCCCCGTACTTTCGCTCGATCAGGGCTTGGTGGCCGCTGCAACCGACGCCGGAATAAAAGTAATGGAGATACCGCAATGACGGTCTATACATTTTCCGAAGCGCGCCAGAAGTTCGCGGCGATTCTCGAGCGGGCGCGTCGGGAAGGCGCGGTGCGCGTGAAACGCCGCGACGGCCAGGTCTTTATCATCCAGCCGGACCGATCGCCTCACTCGCCGCTCGACGTGGCCGGCGTCGACACCGACCTTTCCGCCAAAGAGATTGTCGATATAATTCGTGAGATGCGCCAGCACGAGAGTGCAGCACATCATATCGGGAACCCACGCAGAACAATCCGCAAAGCGGCAAGGAAGAAACCCCGTTAGGGATCGCAGAAAAATTCTCACAGTGGGCTGCGATTGGCCCGTGTGATAGCAACGAACAATCACTATGCGCAGAAAGGAAGTACCACTATGATCGATCTCTACACTTGGACGACGCCTAATGGCCGCAAGCCTGCGATCATGCTCGAGGAATGCGGGCTCGAGTACTCGGTTCATCCGATCAACATCCGCAACGGCGATCAGTTCAAGCCGGAGTACGTGAAGATTTGTCCGAACAGCAAGATTCCCGCGATCGTCGATCGTGACGCGGGCGTCTCGATTTTTGAGTCGGGCGCGATACTCGTTCATCTGGCGGAAAAGACCGGGAAGTTCCTGCCCGCGAAAGATCCCGGGCGCGCCAAAGTGCTCGAATGGCTTTTCTGGCAGATGGCAAATGTCGGTCCGATGTTCGGACAGGCGGGCCATTTCGTCAACGCGGCGCCTGAAAAGATTTCGTACGCGATCGATCGCTACGCCAACGAATCAGCGCGCCTGATCAAGGTGCTCGACAGTCAGTTGGCGAATAACGAATACATGGCGGGCGCATACTCAATCGCAGATATCGCCACCTATCCGTGGGTCGTCGTCGGCTTTCCGGCGATCAAGGCGGTGAAGCCCGACGCAGTTGGCGAAGGCGCAAACGTCGCACGATGGCTAGCCGCAGTCGGCGAGCGTCCCGCTGTGAAGAAGGGTATGGAAGTGCCGAAGGTCTAGGTTCGAGCAGCAGCGTTAGCGATTGCTCGAACCCATCAGCGCAGCGGGATATCTCCTCCGGCCGCGACGCCTTCCGGCGCGACCTCGTCGGCGCGCGTGCTTGCCCATCGACTGAGCATCGTAGCGCGGCCCGTATAAATCCGACATGCCCATTCATCCGAGAGATCGCCGACCCAGTCAATCCGCTGCTTCCAATTTTTCTGGTTTTCATTTTTTCAGTCTGCGTCACTCTCGTACCTGAGTACAGCAATTTCATTTGACAGCGCGCGTCTCGATGCGCTCGATTACGCGAATGCGGTATCGCGCGCTCAGCGACATTCGCGTCGTCGATCTCACTCACTTTATCGCGGGTCCGTACGCGACCAAGTTGCTGGCGGACATGGGCGCCGAGGTCGTCAAGGTTGAGCCTCCATGGGGCGACGGCGGACGCAAGCTCGGGCCGCATCGCGCGGCCGATGAAGATCGCGACGGCCTGTTCGCGTTTCTCAATCTCAACAAACGCGGCGTCACGCTTAACCTCAAGCATGAGCGCGGCTGCGAACTTCTCGCGAGACTGCTCGACGGCGCCGATCTCCTGATTGAAAATTTCGCACCCGGCACTCTCGCGGCGCTTGGTCTCGCGCCCGACGAGTTAATCGCGAAGTTTCCGAAGCTGTCGGTAATTTCGATTTCGAATTTCGGGCAGGACGGGCCGGAGCGCGACGGCAAGCTGAACGATCTGGTGCTGTTCGCGCGCGGCGGATGGACGTTTCCCGTAGGCGAGCGCGATCGCGAACCGCTGACGCCGCCTGGCTCGCTCGCGCAATACGTCGCGGCGCTCTATGGCGCGATTGCCGCAATGCAAGCGCTGGCCGCGCGCGATTTGGGACTTGGGCACGGCCAACATATCGACGTCTCGATTCTCGAGGCGACAGTCGCGACGATGATCTACGAGACCGTCACGTTTCAGTACACCGGGATCGTGCGCAGCCGCGCAGGCAAGCGCTTCGCGGTCGGTCCGTTCTTGATCGTGACGCTCAAATGCAAAGACGGATACGCGGGCCTGCATTGCGTGACCGACAAGCAGTTCCAAGGGCTGTGCGATCTGATGGGACGGCGCGAGCTTGCTTCCGATCCGCGGTTCAATAGCGCGCTGAACCGGATGCTCAACAACGATGCGCTGCTTGAAATCGTCGAAGCGTTTTTCATCGGGCGCGAACGCAAGTGGCTGTACCGCGAGGGGCAGCGCCGCGCGATTCCGCTCGTGCCGATTCCGAGCGTAGCCGAGGTGCTGGAGTGGGAGCAGACGCGAGCGCGCAATTATTTCGAGACGATCGACGATCCGGTGCTCGGCAAGTTTCGAGTGCCGGGAACGCCGTTGCGACTGACTTCGCATCGCGCTGAAGCGTCGCGGCCGGCGCCGCGACTGGGCGAGCACAATCGCGAAATATTCGGTGGGCGACTGGGATTGAGCGACGCTGAAATCGAGACATTGAAAAGAGCGGGCGCAATATGAATTCAATCTTCGACGGCAAGCTTCGGGTGCTCGACATCTCGATGGGATGGGCGGGGCCGCTGGTCGGCCAGATGTTCGCCGAGATGGGCGCCGATGTGATCAAGGTCGAGGATACCCATCACTTCGACTGGTGGCGCGGTTCGCTCTCGATGGCGCCGCCGGAGATGCAACCGATCGAACGCGCCGCGGTCTTCAATACCGCCAATCGCGGCAAGCGAGGAGTCACCCTCGACCTCGCCAGCGCGCGCGGAATCGAAATCCTGAAACGGATGATCGAAGTCTCTGACGTCCTGGTCGAGAATTTCAGTCCCGGTGTGATGGATCGGCTCGGGCTCGGCTACCAATCGGTGAGCGCGATTAATCCGCGGCTCATCATGATCTCGATGCCGTCGTTTGGGAGCGACGGTCCTGAATGCAACGCGCGTGGCTACGGCAACACGGTCGAGGCGATGGCGGGAGTGACGGGCCTGACCGGTTACCACGACGGCACGGGGCAGCGTTACACGCTCAGCAACGCGCTGGGCGATCCGGTCGGCGGATTGCATGGCGTGTTCGCGCTGATGGTGGCGATTCGCGAGCGCGAACGGACGGGGCGCGGGCAGTTGATCGAGCTGGCGCAGGTCGAGTCGCTGATTCCGTTCGTTACCGATGCGATGCTCGATTTTCAATTCACTGGAAAAGTGGCGGCGGCGCGCGGCAACCGGCATCGCGAGCACGCGCCCCACGGAATTTACCGTTGCGCGGAAGAAGACAACTGGATTGCGCTCGCCTGCGAGACCAACGATCAGTGGCGAAGCCTCGCGCATGCGTTGGGAATTGACGACCAGCGGTTCGCGACTGCGTCGGAGCGGAAAGCCGACGAGGATGCGCTCGATACGGAATTGTCGCGCGCGCTCGCGCCGCTGAACGCCGAGGACTGCGTCGCGCGTCTTCGCGATGCGGGAGTTCTCGCAGCGCCGGTGAATCCAGCGTCGGCGGTGATGGCCGATCCGCAAATCCAGAGCCGCGAATATTTTGTCGCGATCGATCGCGCCGTCGTCGGGACGCATCTCTATCCGGGCGCCGTCGCACGTATTCCGGAGACTCCGTTGCGCGCCGACAATCCCGCGCCGCTGCTGGGCGAGCATAACCGGCAGGTCTTCGCGGAAACGCTCGGGATGACCGACGATGAGGTCGCGGAGCTCGAGCGGATCGGCGTGATTGGATCGAGTCCGCGGCAGTATCGGGTGACGTCCTAGCGGACGTTGTCTCTTGCGACGAAACCTTTCAGGCCTTTGAACTCGCCGTCGGTGACTTCTATCTGAGCACCCCTCTCGTCGCTGCTGACGATTCGCACCGGGGTGTTGTTGTCGACCTGCCTGGCGGCCAGGCCTTCGCCGAGGCCTCCGATCATTCCGCCGACTCCCCCCTGCTTTTTCAAATCGACCAGTTTGATGAAGGTGGCCTCGTCGGGATAGACGGCTACAGTGCTCTCGCCGTTGTGCGCGACCAGCTTGTGACCGCATCCTCCAAGCGCGAGCATACCTCCAATCACGAATGCGCAGATGACGAGCGTCGAAATTCGCATCGAGAGTTCACCTCTATCGCGGGTTCTAGCATGAGCTTCAGGAAAACGGCCATATCTTTGTGTGGATAGATTCGTGTTGCTGACGAAAATTGCGGGGGGTTTGGGGGCGTGATAAGCTTCGGGATTCGCGCTCGGCGGGCGTGTGCGCCCGGAGCGAATCGTAATGCGAATCGGGCTTATCTCTGACACTCATATCCCCGAAGCCTGCGAGCATCTCCCGGAAAAGGTGTTCGAGGTGTTTGCCGGGATCGATCTCGTGATGCATGCGGGCGACGTTTACGTGAATCGCGTACTCGACGAGTTGTCGGCGATTGCACCGGTTATCGCGGCGCTCGGGAATGGCGATGAAGGCCTCGATGGGCATCGCTATCGGCTCGAGGCCGACGACCGCGTGCGCGAGGCACACCTGCTCGAGATCGCAGGCGTGCGAATCGGTCTGGTGCATGCGATTCCGACGCCGGATGAAACGTCCGACGAAGTGTTCGCGCGCGCGATGAATACGCAATTCGGCGGGCCGGTGGACGTCGTCGTGCAGGGTCACAGTCACGTCGAGGGTGTAACGCGATTCGGTGCGACGCTGGTGGTCAATCCGGGCAGTGCCACGCTGCCGCGAAATCTTGTTGGAGTACCGGGAACGGTCGCGATACTCGAAATCGGAAACGGCGGCGAGGTCTCCGCCGAAATAATCAGCCTGGGCTAGTCCGGCTGTCACGCACGATCCAGGAGGGATTTTTGTCTGCGGAAAACGCAGTGCCCGCGACCAAACGCGCGGTCACGATGGAAAAACTGGTTAACCTGTGCAAGCGGCGCGGAATTGTTTTCCCGACCAGCGACATCTACGGGGGACTTGGATCGACGTTCGACTACGGCCCGCTAGGGGTCGAGCTTAAGCGCAACGTCAAGGAAGCGTGGTGGCGCGAGATGGTCCAGTACCGCAGCGACGTGCTGGGGCTGGACTCGGCGATTTTTCAGCATCCGCGAACCTGGGAAGCGTCGGGGCATCTGCAGAATTTCACCGACCCGCTGGTCGATTGCAAAGAGTGCAAGAATCGTTTTCGCGCCGATCATATTGAAGGTACAAAATGCCCCGAGTGCGGTGGCGAACTGACGCCGGCGCGCAATTTCAACCTGATGTTCAAGACCTTCATGGGGCCGGTCGAAGAGACTGCTTCGGTGGTCTACCTGCGGCCGGAAACCGCGCAGGGAATTTTTTCGAACTTCGAGAACATCGTGGACACGCAGCGAGTCAAGCTGCCGTTCGGCGTCGCGCAGCAGGGCAAATCGTTCCGCAACGAAATCACCACCGAGAATTTTATTTTCCGCACCCGCGAGTTCGAGCAGATGGAGATGGAGTTCTTCGTCCGTCCCGACACGGCGGAGGAAGAGAAGTGGTATCGATACTGGGTCGATTTCCGATTCAACTGGCACGTGAAGTTCGGAATCAAGGCCGACCATCTGCGCAAGCGTGAGCATGCGAGCGATGAGTTGTCGCATTATTCGAGCGGCACTACCGATATCGAGTTTTTGTATCCGTTCGGATGGGGCGAGTTGGAGGGCGTGGCCAAACGCGGCAGCTTCGACCTTGATCAGCACGCGAAGTTCAGCGGCAAGGACCTGACCTACTTCGATGAAGATACCAAGACCCGTTTTCGGCCGTGGGTGATCGAGCCGGCGCTCGGCGTCGATCGCGCGATGCTCGCGTTCATGCTCGATGCGTACGACGAGGACGTGGTCGATAACGAGGAGCGAATTGTGCTGCGGCTCGATCCACGACTCGCGCCGATTAAAGTTGCGGTGTATCCGCTGCTGCGTAAGGCTGGACAACCCGAGAAAGCGATCGCGATTCGTGACGCGTTGAAGCGGCATTTCACGGTTGCCTACGATCAAGCGGGATCGATTGGCCGGCGCTATCGGCGTCAGGATGAAGTCGGGACGCCGTACGGCGTGACGATCGATCATCAGACGATGGAAGACGACACGGTGACGATCCGCGATCGCGATGCGATGACGCAGGAGCGCGTGCCGGTCGCGCGGCTGGTCGAAGTGATCGCAGATCGAATCGGCTGGACCCGTTAAAAACTAACAAATTTAAAATTGTCGCCGCACGGTTTTGATGCGGTGAAGGGAGCAACGATTTCACATGGGTCGCATTCATCCTGAGATCTACTTTTTCGGCGCGGGCGTGGCGGAAGGACGCGCCGAGATGCGCAATCTGCTGGGCGGTAAGGGCGCGAACCTCGCTGAGATGGCGCGGCTCAAGCTGCCGGTGCCGCCGGGGTTCACGATCTCGACCAAGGTCTGCAACTACTTTTACGATCACGGCCACAAGTATCCGAAGGGGCTGACCGAAGGCGTGGCGAAGAGCGTCGCGCGGGTCGAGAAAGCGCTCGGGCGCAAGTTCGGCGATGCGAAGAATCCGCTGCTGGTGTCGGTGCGATCGGGCGCGCGCGTTTCGATGCCGGGAATGATGGACACCGTGCTGAATCTCGGACTCACCGACGAGACTGTAAAGGGGCTCGAACAAATCAGCGGCAACCCGCGCTTTGCGTGGGACTCATACCGGCGCTTCTGCCAAATGTTCGGCGACGTCGTGCTCAAGCTGAAGCCGGAGAACAAGAACGATCCGGATCCGTTCGAGGAAATTATCGATCACAAGAAGGCGACGCGCGGGGTCAAGAACGACACTGACCTGAACGTCGACGACTTGCAGGAACTGGTCGGCGAGTTTCGCGCGCTGATTCGATCGCGCGTCGGGCGCGACATCCCCCAGGATCCGCGCGAGCAGCTTTGGATGGCGATTGGCGCGGTGTTCGACTCGTGGCACAACGATCGCGCGATCACCTACCGGAAGATCAACAATATCCCGGGCGACTGGGGCACCGCCGTCACGGTGCAATCGATGGTGTTCGGGAATCTCGGCGACGATTGCGCGACCGGCGTTGCGTTCACGCGCGATCCCGGCACCGGCGAGAAGGGAATCTACGGGGAGTATCTGCCGAACGCGCAGGGCGAGGACGTCGTCGCTGGCATCCGCACCGGCCGGCAGATCAGTGTTAAGGCGGGGCGCGAGTGGGCTAAACGCGCGGGAATCGATGAGGCTGAGCGCGCGGCGCAATTTCCGACGCTCGAGGAAAGTTTTCCGGACGTCTACAAGCAGCTGCTGCAAATCTCGACGCGGCTTGAAAAGCATTTTCGCGATACGCAGGACATGGAATTTACGATCGAGCGCAATCGCCTGTTCATGCTGCAGACGCGCAATGGCAAGCGGACGGCTCAGGCTGCGGTCCGAATCGCTGTCGATATGGCCGACGAAAAATTGATCGATCGCAAGACCGCGCTAAAGCGCGTCGAGCCGGAACAGCTCGAACAGTTTCTGCATCCGCGGCTCGACCCGTCGAGCAAAAAGCACGTGATCGCCCGCGGGCTACCGGCGTCGCCGGGCGCAGTCAACGGCGAAGTGGTTTTTTCGGCGGACGAAGCCGTTGCCGTCGCGGAGGCCGGGCGCAAAGTAATCCTGGTGCGACTCGAGACCTCGCCGGAAGACATCCACGGAATGCAGGTGGCGGAAGGAATCCTCACGGCGCGCGGCGGGATGACCAGTCATGCGGCTGTTGTCGCGCGCGGGATGGGCAAGTCGTGCGTGGCGGGAGTCTCAGCGCTCGAGATCGACTACGGCGCGGGCACACTGTCGGCCAACGGCGCGGTGATTCGTCGCGGCGAGTACATCACGCTCGACGGATCGGCGGGCGAAGTGATCGAGGGGCGGGTGCCGACGGTCGAGCCCGAGATGCCGGCGTACTTCAAAAAATTTCTGTCGTGGGCGGACGCGGTGCGCAAGCTGGGAGTGCGCGCCAATGCCGACACTCCCGATGACGCGAAGATCGCGCGCGACTTTGGTGCCGAAGGAATCGGGCTCTGCCGCACCGAGCATATGTTTTTCGATCCCCAGCGAATATCTGCGGTGCGCGAAATGATCATGGCGGAGAACGCGCAGCAACGCGGGCGCGCGCTGGCGAAGATCCTGCCGATGCAGCGCGAGGACTTCGTCGGAATCCTGAAGGCGATGCAGGGATTGCCGGTCACGATTCGGTTGCTCGATCCACCGCTGCACGAATTTATCCCGCACGAGGACAATGAGCTGCGCGACCTGGCGGCAAAGATCGGCACCACCCTCGAGCATCTGAAGCAGGTGCGCGCGAGCTTGTTCGAGGTGAATCCGATGTTGGGGCATCGCGGGTCGCGGCTCGGAATCAGCTTCCCGGAGATTTACCAGGCGCAGGCGCGCGCGATTATCGAGGCGGCGTGCGAGCTGCGCAGGCAAGGCGTCAAGGCGATGCCCGAAATCATGCTGCCGCTGATCGGCGAGCGTCGCGAATTCGACATCCTGGCGGCGCAGATTCGCGAAGTGGCGGACGCCGTGTTCAAGGAGCGCGGGATGAAGGTGGCGTACACGATCGGCACGATGATCGAAGTGCCACGCGCGTGCGTGGTCGCAGATCAAATCGGCGAGGTTGCGGAATTCTTTTCGTTCGGGACCAACGACTTGACGCAGATGACATATGGGATCTCGCGCGATGACTCGGGAAAATTTCTTCCAGACTACATTCGCACCGGGGTCTACCAGAAAGACCCGTTTGCGGAACTCGATCCGGTGGGCGTCGGCGAGTTGATGCGAATTGGAATCGAGCGCGGGCGCAAGTCGAACAAGAAATTGAAGATCGGGATTTGCGGGGAGCACGGCGGCGATCCCGCCAGCGTCAAGCTGTGTCATCGCCTGGGCCTCGACTACGTATCGTGCTCGCCGTATCGGATTCCGGTAGCGCGGCTGGCAGCGGCGCAGGCGGCGATTGAAGCGTCGCAGAAGAAGGCGGCGTTCAAGGACGTATAGCGGAGAGGCACGGAACCTAATCCCTAAGCCCTCCCTCGAGGGAAGGGGAACAATCGCAGAGAGAAGCGGAATCTTGAATCGCGCGCGAAAACATCGCGCGATGTATTCGGATCCTCACCTTCGATCCTCTCCCATTCTGGGAGAGGGGAAGCCTAGTCGGTATATTTTTTTTCGAGCGACTGGTAGTCCGCGACGCCCATCGTCTCGACGAAGGCTTCGAATACCTGCGAGCTGGTGCCAACTCCTAGTTTGCCGGTGCGCTTCAGGTCGGTCATTGCGGAGCGGATCGCGTCGTATATCGTCAGCATCGTGCCGATGTGGATGGTTATCTTGAATGAATATTTTTTCAGGTCGTCGATGGGCAGCAGGTCGCCGTTGTAGATTAGCGGAAGGTCACCGAGTTTTTCCGCGTATTGCTTCAGGTCGTCGAGGGTTTTGATTCCGTCGACGAAGATTAGGTCAGCGCCGGCTTCGCGATAGGCGTGCGCGCGGCGGATTGCGTCGTCCCATCCGTTGACGGCGAGCGCGTCGGTGCGGGCGATCACTACGAGATTCCTGTCGCGGCGGGCGTCGCAGGCCGCGCGTACCTTCGGGACCATATCTTCCATCGCGATGACCTGCTTGCCGGCGAGGAAACCGCATCGCTTGGGGAACACCTGGTCTTCGATGTGGAGAGCCGATGCCCCCGCGTCTTCGTACTCACGCACGGTGCGCCATACGTTGAGCGGATTGCCGTAGCCGGTGTCGGCGTCGCAGATGACAGGGACATTTACCGACTGAGAGATTGCGCGTGCATTGGCGACCATCTCAGTCATCGTGAGCAGGCCGAGGTCGGGATATCCGCGCGCGGCTGCCGTGCCGAAGCCGGTCATGTAGACCGCATCGAAGCCGGCGGCGGCCGCGAGTTTTGCCTGCAGGCAGTCGTAGACGAAGGGCGCCACGATCATTTCGGGGCCGGCGAGCAAGTCGCGCAGTCGCGCTCTTTGTTCATTCATCGGGACGCTCCGTGAATTTCAGGCGAAGTAATCTTCGGCGCGGATGGCGGGAATATCGAGCTGGTAGACGCGATTGTTGCGCAGGACCTTGAGGTTGACGTTTTCGCCGGGGCGATGATTGCGGAGCGCCTCGTAGAGCACGCGCCGGTCGTTCACGTCGGTGTCGTCGATCGAGATGACGAGGTCGCCCTGCTGGAGGCCGGCTTTCTCGCCGGGACCGCCCGGCATGACGCCCGCGATAACGACATGCTCGCGCAGTGTGTAAGAGAGCACGCCGAGCCACGCGCGGGGAGTGGCGGTGGTGCGGCGGCCGTGTTTGATCAGCTCGTCGCGCACGGCGAGGAAACTTTCGCCCGGCACGCCAAGAATCGCGCGGCTCAGATCGGCGAAGTTCAGGTAGTTGATGCCGACCAGCTGCGCCTGGAGATTGCAAATCGGTCCACCGCTCATCCCGATGTTCAGCGATGATGCGGTGACGCAGACGCATTTGTCGAGTACGAACTCCCACACGGCGTCGAAGGGGCCGAGGTAGGTGATGATGCCGCAATCGGCGCATCGCTTTTCGCCGCCGAGACTCGAGACGGTAAACGCCTCCTGCCCGGCGACGCATTTTTCCGACGAGATAACTTCGATGCTGGGGAGCTTATCGCGATCGATCTGCAGCAGGCCGATGCCGGTGCTGTAGTCCTTGCCGACGATTTTAGCTTCGAGCTGCTCGCCGCCGGGCATCGTGACGATCACGTTTTTCGCGCCGAGCAGCAGGTAGTGCACGGTAAGGATCAAGCCGTCGGGGCTGACTACCGTGCCGGTGCCGCGGCGGTCGGTACCGAGGCCAATCGCGGTCGAGACATGCGTCGGCGGGATATGCGAATGCACGCCGACGGTGGCGCGCAGAACTTTCTCGAGCAGGAATGGGGGTGCGTTCACAACGATTTCCTGCGAATTAGGCTAGGACCGCGCACCCGTGGTTTCAAGCGCGATTGTGATCGAAAAAAAGAGGCGGTCCCTGGCGAGGCCGCCTCGTTACAATGAGAACGAGTAGTGTTTTACTTCGTGTTCTGCGCTGGCGCGTCGGGCATCGCGGTTTCGTTGGCGCGAATAGTAAGGGTCTGGAGCGCCTCGCCAAGGTCGAGCTCGCTGTACTTCTGATTCGAATACAACTCGTCGAGCCGCTTGACGGCCTGGTTCGCGCTCACGTCACCCATCGAGAGTTGTCCCGAGAGCTGATGGATAATGCGGCGGGCGCCCTTCCAATGAAAAAGGTCAGCGGCGGAATTGAGCACGTCGAGCTTGCCGACACTGACGCGCATCGCGTCGGAATAGCCGTTAACGTAACCGTCTTTGGCGGCGGTATTGAGGCGGTTCCAGAAACTGCCATCGTGACTCACATTGGGGGACGCGAAAGCTAAGGCCCAACTAGCCATAAAGCCAAGCATGACGCCGGCGACAAATTTCTTCATTTCGCGATGATTCTCCCCGATCCTATGGCAGCCGTTTAGCAAAGTTACGTATCTGTCGCAAAAACGTTACATCAAAGATTGGGTGTGAATAGAACGGCAATGCTTGCGTATTCTCGCTGTAACCTGTCGAAAGCCCCGCTCGCCCGGTCCTTTTGACCACCACCGAGGCATCCCCGCCACCCATCAACAGGACCGAGTGTAGAACATTTTGCGATCAAGGTAAATATGACGATTCAGGGCCTCAGAAGGTGCTTTCGGGGACCGACAGGATTGAATGGGCGCGCGCGGCGGTGCCATGATCGAGCGCGTCCAGCCGTGGCGACAAGCCGATGTCCATCTACCAACAGGTCCTCACGTTTATCCACAGGCCCGAGCCTGAATCGTTCGAGCGTCTCGCGCTGGACGTCTTTCGGCATCAATTCGAAACAGTCGGCGCGTACAGGAGCTATTGCGAGGGGCGCAGGATCCAGCCGGACGCGGTTGGCGGCGTCGATGATATCCCGGCGGTCAGCAATGTCGCGTTCAAGTATGCATGCCTCGCGAGCGACCGCGCGGAGCGGTCGCCTGATGCGGCCGTTTTTCTCACCAGCGGGACCACGCAGGGTCGTGAGCGGCGCGGGCGTCATGTCGTGGCGCGGCCGGATATTTATCGCGCGTCGGCTATGGCCCATCTGCGCACGATGCTGTTCCCCGACGCACGGCGCATGGCGATTCTCGCGATGCATCCGACGGCTGACGTGATGCCGGAGTCGTCGCTGTCAGCGATGATCAGCTGGAGTATCGAAGAGTTCGGGACGCGCAGGATTTTGACGGCAGCGTCGCGCGAACGGGTCGATGCAGCGGAGGCGATCGCGTTTCTTGCCTACTGCGAGGCGCGCCGAGAGCCGGTCTGCATCATGGGGACGACGGCGGCCTTTGCGGCGCTGGCATCCGGGCTGAGGAGCGGTAATCGCAAAATTCGGCTCGCGGCAGGCTCGCGAATGATGGATACCGGCGGGGCGAAGGGGCAGATCGTGCCGATGCCAGCCTCGGAGGTTATTGCGCAGGCAGGAGATTTGCTGGCGATCGCGCCTGCGATGGTGATCAACGAATACGGGATGACGGAACTGAGCTCGCAGCTCTACGACGCGACCTCGTTCAATTGTCCCCGCGCGTTGACTGCGGAGGAGAGATACAAAATTCCACCGCCGTGGCTGCACGTGACGGCACGGGATCCCATGACGTTGCGGCCGATGCCAGACGGCGAAGTTGGGATGCTGACGTTTTTCGATCTCGCCAATGTCGGATCGGTATCCGCCGTCATGACGGAGGACCTGGGATACGTCGAGCGCGGACGGGTTCACGTGCTGGGCAGAGCGGCGGGCGAAGCGCGAGGCTGCGCGCTCGGGATCGGGGAATTCGCGGCGGCTGAAGCGGCAGAGGATATTCGATGAGCGCGACGTCAGCGTCGAGCGAGATACGCGTGTTGCGGGCAGAAAATGTCGGCCTTGGCGCCGATCGAATGGCCGATGCACTGGCGCGTGCGTTCGAGCGCTGGCGCGACCGCAATTACGCTCGGCGACGCGATGCGATCGCGGCAATCGCGGACTTGGCGGGATATTCGGTGGCGATGCTCGAAAATTCGATCGACGCGCTGCTGAAGCCGTTTACAAGCGATGCGTTGAAGGCGATGGCGGCGCGCGTTTCCGCGGATAATAGAGACGGCAAACCGAAGACGGTAGGATTTATCGCGGCGGGTAATGTTGTGGGCGCGGGGATCCACGAGATTGCGATCGCGCTGATTGCAGGCGCGCGCGTGCTGATCAAAACGGCGTCGGCCGAGCCGATATTTTTAGCGGAGTTCGCGCGGACGCTGGATGAAATCGATCGCGAGGCTGGCACGCGTGTCGAGGTGTTTAACTGGGGCCGCAGGCGCACCGACCTTACCGATGAGTTAATTGCGAAATGCGAGCGCGTAGTTGCGTACGGCGACGATGCGACGATCGCGTCGCTCCGCCCCCGGTCCGACGTGATCGGATTTGGCAGTCGCGTCAGCGCGGCGCTTATCGACGCGTCGTGCATTGACGGCGTCGCTGAACTGCTGGCGCGCGACGTCGCGTTGTTCGAACAACTCGGCTGCTTGTCCCTCCATCAGGTGTTCGTCGTGAGTCCTGACGTTAGTGCGGCGCGCGACTTGGCAATCCGAATGTCAGCGGCACTCGAACGGATTGGCGATTCGATGCTGCCGGCGCGCATCCCATTGCGCGACGCTGCTGAAATACGCGGAGTCCGCGAGCGTGCGCGTTGGCGTGCGATTGCGGGCGATCCGGTCGAGCTGTTTGAGGGACCCGGATTCGAATGGACGGTGGTTTTCGAGGCCAAGGCAGATTCGTTCAAAGTATCGCCGGGATTCAGAACAGTTCACGTGACCGCAGTGAGCGATCTCGCAGAGTTTCGCGAGTCCATCGGAAATATGTCGAGACGGATTGAGGCAATGGCGGTCGCCGGCGACGACTGCGAAATCGAAACACGGGCGATGGGCATTCCGTACGTTTGCGCGCCCGGCGAAATGCAATCGCCGCCGCTTGATTGGCGGCACGGTGGCGGCGAGTTCCTCGACGTTATGGTGGGACCGCGATGACCCAGCTTGGCGATTACTTCCGCCAGAACCTCGCGCAGACGTCTGACTGCCCGATTGGGCTTGAGATTTCTCGCGCCGAAGGTTCTTGGCTGGTCGCGTCCGACGGGCGGCGCTATCTGGATTTTATCGCGGGAATCGGAGTGTCTGCGTTAGGCCATGGAAACGCCGAAGTGCTTGAGGCTATCGCGGCGCAGGCGCGACGCCATCTGCACGTCATGGTGTACGGCGAGTACATGATCGAGAGCCAGGTGATGTTGGCGCGGCGCCTGGTCGAACTCCTGCCACCGCCGCTCGAGCGCGTTTATTTCACCAACAGCGGCGCGGAGGCGATCGAATGCGCGCTGAAGGTGGCGCGCAAGTTCACCGGACGCGCGGGCTTCGTCGCGTTCGATGGCGCGTATCACGGTGACACGATGGGGGCGCTCGCGCTGGCTGGAAATCGCGCGATGCGCGAGCCGTTCGGCGCGCTGCCCGGACCTGTGACGCACCTGCCGTACGACAACGAAAACCAAAGCGCGCTCGATAAGATCGATTCGACGATCGCCGCAGTGGTTGTCGAGCCAATTCAGGCTGAGGGCGGCGTGCGCATTCCGGAGACAGGATTCATTCGCGCGATCCGTGAGCGATGCGATCGCGCGGGCGCGCTGCTTATCTTTGACGAAGTTCTGACGGGCTTCGGCCGCACCGGCAAGATGTTCGCGCTCGAGCATTTTGGCGTCGTGCCCGACATTATCGTGATGGCGAAGGCACTGGGCGGCGGTCTGCCGCTGGGCGCGTTATGCAGCCGCAACGAGGTTCTCGGCACGCTCTCGCATGATCCGCCGCTCGGACACATCACGACGTTTGGGGGCCATCCGCTTTCTTGCGCGGCCGGATTGGCTAGTCTGAACGTGATCTTGCGCGAGCGCCTGCACGAGCGCGCCGCGACTATTGGCAAGGAGATCGTGCGAAGCTTGTTGGCGATGCGCGCGCCGGAAATCGCGGCAGTGCGCGGACTTGGTATGATCATCGGAATTGAGTTTCGCGATTCGGCCGTGGCGCATCGATTTGTCGCTGCGACTCTGGCCCGCGGGGTAGTCGTGAACTGGACGCTAAATGCGGACAACGTAGTGCGGCTCGCGCCGGTGCTGACGATCGCGCCGGACGAGGTAAATTTTGCAATGAGCGCAATGACGACAGCACTTGATGCGATCAGGTGCTGAAGTCACGATTAGAGGTTCGGGGGCCGGCATGGGGAATTGCCGGGGGAGCCTGGGTGGCGGAAGGCAGCAAATACAACGGCTCATCGGAGCCGACACTTTTGGGGCGCAGCCGCGTCACTTCGGAGTTCAACTGGACCGAAGATGACGAGGAATCGCTGCGAGTCCTGAAGCTCGCCGGCGCGCTCGGAATCTTCATGCTGCTGGCGTACCTCGCGTACGATCAGCAAGTGCTGGGAAAGTCTGCGCCGGGGACCGACCCCCACTGGTTGATCCTGGCCGCCACCTGCCTGCTCTTCGGTCTGTCATGGACGCGTTCGTTCAAGCGGCGCTGGAAACTCTGGATCCTGCTCTACAACCTGGTTCTGATCGCGACGTTAATACTGATCAGCCGGGAGACCGGAGATCCGGAGTCGCGCTTTATCGCGATCATGCTGTGTCCGCTGGCAACCGCGGCGTTCGTGAGCTGGGGCACGCGCTGGCAGTTCGCAATGGCTGCGACGGCGGTACTGGGCTACGCGGCGGGTGAATATTATGTGCCGATCGAATCGCCGTACCGGATGTACCGCTGGATGGGCCTGGGCGCTGCGGTGATCTTCGCTCAATACACGTCGATCTTTATCGAGCGGTACCGCCGGCGTCTCAGGAAACAGGTCGAAGACCTCGAGGAAGCGGCGCGGTTTCGGCAGACCCAAATCGCGACGATGGCGCATGACATCCGCAGCCCGGTCGCGGCGCTGAGCGGCTACGTCAACCTGCTCGAGGATGTCGACACCAGTCCAAAGGAGCGGACCGACCTGCTCGGACGAATCGGTTCGACTGCGTGGAACATGGATCTGGTGGTGAGCAACGTGCTGGACTACTACGAGGCGCAGGACGACGACATCGTCGCGTCGCCGGCGGAGCTGGATCCGAATCAACTGCTCAGCGAGATCGCCGAAGATTGCGGGTTGCAGGCGCGGCGTCGACGCCTGAATCTTCGCATCGAGATCACGCGGTTGCCCGCATGCATGCTCGATAGCCGCCACTTCCAGCGGATAGTGAGAAACATCCTCGCGTATGCGCTCGGCAGGACGGCGACGGGAGACGTCACGTTGCGGGCCGGGGTGCGAAATGAAGCGATCGCGATCGAAGTCACTGACACCGGCCCTACTCTTTCGCAGGAGCAACTCGATGCGCTGTTCCAGCGGCCCAACAGAAACGGTAATAGCAGCGCCGCGCGCGGACTCGGACTGTATATCGCGCGCAGGATGGCGGAGGCGGCAGGAGGACGGACCCACGCCCGCTTCGCGGACGGCAGGCGAGGACTGACTCTCGTCGTGGAATTTCCGATTGTGGTGCAACCGACCAATGCGAAAGCGCGCACGCCGTGAGGAAACTGTCCGTCGCGTCCGGCAAACTCTCCAGCGAATTCGAACTGATCGCGCGACTCACCGCGGACATCCGTCACAGCCGTCGCACGATTCTCGGCGTCGGCGACGATTGCGCGATCGTCTCGCGGCCGCGCGGATCGACGCTGTTTACGATCGACAGCATGGTCGAGAATGTTCATTTCGATCTGCGATGGTGTCCGCCGCAAGCTCTTGGCGCGCGCGCGCTCGCGATCAACCTGAGCGACATCGCGGCCATGGGCGGACGCCCGACGGCGTGCGTCGTGAACCTCGGCGTGCGTGAAGGAATTACGTCGCGGACCCTCGAGCGAATCTACTCGGGCCTGCGCGATGCTGCGCGCGAATCCTCCACCGATATAGTTGGCGGCAATGTTACGCGCTCGCGCGAGCTGTCGATTACGATCGCGCTGCTGGGCGAAGTCGGACGCGGTGTGATGCGCCGGGATGCGGCGCGGCCCGGCGACGAAATTTTCGTGACTGGCACGCTCGGCGATGCGGCGCTCGGCTGGCGAATCCTGGCGGGCAAGTTGAAGGCTGGCGGAAATACAAAACGAGATCGCGCGGCGAGAAAATATCTCGTCGAACGATTTCTGCGTCCACACGCGCGGCTGTATGCGGGGCAACGTCTCGCGGCTCTCAGGCCCGTGCCCGCCGCGATCGACATCAGCGACGGACTCATGCAGGACCTGAGTCACATCCTCGAGCGAAGCGGCGTCGGCGCTGAACTCGACGCGTCGCGAATACCGGTCTCGCCGGCCTACCGCGCGTTGATGGGCGATGACCTCGCGCATACGCTCACGGGCGGCGAGGACTACGAACTGGTCTTCTGCGTGAAGCCCGGCCATAGCGAATCCGAACTGTCGCGGCGCTTGCGCGTCGGTGTGCGGCGAATCGGCACGATCGTTCGGGGCAAGCGGCTGAACGTGATTGGTGCTAGCGCGCCGATTGTCGCAGGATGGGATCAGTTGCGGTCGCGCGGCTAAATGGAACTGATGATTTCAATTCTCCCGCTTGCGGTTCTGATCCTGATCGTACTCAGCGCGATGCTGGCTGCGTCCGAGACCGCGCTGTTCTCGATGGCGCGGCTCGAGCACACGCGCGAGCAGATGAGCCAGTCCGTGCAGCAGGCGCTCGACCGCCTGATGCGCCGACCGCTCGAGTCGTTGATCGTCATCATCGGGCTGAACGAGGCGTGCAATATCTTCGCCGACTGCTTCGCGACGATCATTCTGCTGGCGTGGCTTGGCAACAAATGGGGACCGATTGTCGCGGCGCCCGCCATGCTCGTGATCGTGTTGTTGTTCTGCGACATTACGCCGAAGACGTTCGCACTGGGATTTCCGGCGGCGCTGGCGCGGATCACCGCGCGTCCGCTGGCGCTGCTCACCGATTTCGTTCATCCGTTCGCAAAGTATTTTGCGCCGCTTCAAGAAGCGTCGAGCCCGGGCCCGGTTTCGGAGGCGGAGTTTAAGACGCTGCTGAGGCTCGGCGAAAACCAGGGACAAGTGGAACCCGCCGAGCGCGCGATGATTCATCGCGTGTTCGATTTCGGCGCGCGGCGCGCGTCGGAGGTGATGACGCCGCGCGATCGAATTTTTTCGCTCGACATCGAGATGCCGGTGGCGCAACTGGTGGCCGAAATCGCGCACGAAAGTTTCTCGCGGGTGCCGGTCTATCGCCACAGCCAGGACAATATCGTCGGCATCCTGCACGCCAAGGATCTCGCAGCGCGGCGCCTGGAGCCATCGCCGCCGCGGGTCGAGCGGCTGGTCCGCCCGGCCTATTTTGTTCCGCCCGGCAAGCGGCTCGCGGATCTATTTGACGAGATGCGGCGCGGACGCTTTCAGATCGCGCTGGTGGTCAACGAGTATGGCCGGCTGCTTGGCCTGGTGACGCTCGAGGATCTGCTCGAGGAATTATTCGGCGAGATTCGCGACGAGTTCGACAGCGAAGTTCCCGATCTCACCAGAGTGTCCGAAGACGAATGGGCGGCGTCGGGCGCGGTCGGGCTGGGCCAGTTGGCGGATGCTCTCGCCCCCTCACGGGTTATCGATGCCTACGGCGGCGGCAAGACGCTCAGCAGCCTGATCCTTCGCCGGCTCGGGCGCGTGCCGCGTTCCGGAGAAAAGCTGAGGCTCGGTGAATTCGACGCCACCGTCGAACGTGTGCGCGGCGCCGCCGTCGAGCTGGTGAGGCTGCATCGATGACTGCGATCTGGCTGATTGCCGCGTTGTTCGGATGCCTTCTGGTGCAGGCGTTTTTCGCCGCCGCAGAAATCGCACTGGTATCCGCGGACGATCTGAAAGTTCGCGCGGGTAGCGAAAGCGGACACGCTCGATCGCAGGTGCTCGACAAATTGCTGGCCAGTCGCGATCGTTTGCTGGCGCTCACTCTGACCGGCACCAATGTCGCAACTGTTATTGCGGCGGTCTTGCTCACCAGCTTCCTGCATCAACTGAGGCCGCATCTCGTCTATCTCGCGCCGTTTATTCTGACTCCCATCACGCTGGTGCTGGGCGAGTCGATACCGAAGCTGCTGACGCTGACGAATCCGCTTTCGTTCGCGCTGTTCGCCGCGCGGCCGTTGCGACTGCTCGCGATGGTGCTCGCGCCGCTGCTCTACGTCGAGACCCTGCTGAGCAGATTGCTGCGGCGCCTCGCGGGTGTGCCGGCCGACGCCGAGAGCGTGTTCCTGAGCCGCGAGGATTTGGCGCGATTGATGCGGCGCCGGCCGACCGACGCGTCCGAGCTGTCGCACGATGCGATCCTGCCCTCCGAACAGCAGATGATCAGCCGCATCTTTCGCTTCTCGCAAGCCGAGGCGCGCAAGGCGATGGTGCCGCTGGTGGGCGTCGACGCGATTCCGGAGGAGAGCTCGCTGGCTGCGGCGATCGAGACTGTCCGTCGCGAAGGTTTCAGCCGAATTCCGGTGTTCCGGCGTCGAATCACCGACATCGTCGGCGTCGTTCACGTTTTCGATCTTCTGCAGGCGCCCGATCTCAGCCGCCCGGTCAGCGACATCATGCGGCCGGTCAGTTATTTTCCCGAATCGATGCCGCTCGACGAAGCGCTGGTCGCGATGCAGCGCACGGGCGAAAATCTGGCGGTGATCGTCGATGAGTACGGCGGCTCGGCCGGAATTCTGACGCTGGAAGATTTGATCGAAGAGATCGTCGGCGATATCGAGGACGAACACGATCTCGGCGAAGAGCTGGCCAAAGTTATCAGTCCGCGCGCGCTGTCCGTCGTGGGGCGTGCGCCGATCACGGAACTGAATGAGCGCTTCGGCCTCAAGCTTTCGGAGGCGGATGAGTATGCTACGATCGGTGGACTGGTGGTCGAACGACTCGGGCATATTCCAAAACCCGGCGAAAAATTAATCGAGGACGAGTTGACGATCACCGTCACGCGCAGCGACGCACGCGCGGTGCGCGAATTGATGCTGACACTTGCACGTCCGATCCGCCCGGAACTTCTCAAGCGGCGATGACCGAAAAACGAATTCGTGAAATCCTCGACGGTGTGGCCGCGGGCAGGATGACCCCCGGCGCGGCGTTCAAGCATATCCGCGAGCTGCCGTTCGAGGATCTTGGATTCGCCAAGCTCGATAATCACCGGAGCGTCCGGCGCGGAATTCCTGAAGTTATTTTCGGTGAGGGCAAAACTGCGGATCAGCTATCGGCAATCGGACAGCGCGTTCTCGCGTCGGGAACAAATTTGATAATCACGCGGCTCGACGCAGACAAGGCGCGCGTCGTCAAACGCAAAATTCGCGCGCTGGCATATCACGCCGATGCGCGCATCGGTGCCGTGGTTAAGGAACGCGTTGAGCCGTGGGGACAAGGCGTCGTGATGGTGATCAGCGCGGGCACTTCCGATATTCCCGTCGCCGAGGAAGCCGCGCTGTGCGCCGAGCTGTTCGGAAATCGCGTGGCGAGAGTGTACGACGTCGGCGTCGCAGGGATTCACCGCCTGACTGCCAACCTCGACACGATTCGCGAGGCAAGCGTGCTCATCGTCGTCGCCGGAATGGAAGGCGCCCTGCCCTCGGTCGTCGCGGGCCTGGTCGACAAGCCTGTAATCGCGGTGCCGACCAGCGTCGGCTACGGCGCGTCGATGGGCGGTCTCGCCGCGCTGCTGGGAATGCTGAACTCGTGCGCAAGCGGCGTCACCGTCGTCAATATCGACAACGGTTTCGGCGCTGCCCTCGCGGCCACGCTGATCAACCGCGTCGGAATCGAGCGCGACGGACGCTGATGGCGAAACGCACGTCAATCACCAGCGGGCGCGCGCGCCGCGCGATCAAGATGGGCGAGCTCGCGTCGCAGGTGGGCTCCAGCTACCTGTGGAATCAATTGCGGCGGCCGTTTCTGAGCGTACCCGCGCGCGAGCGTGAACTGCTCGAGACTCACATCCGCAACGCGCAACGAGTGGTCGAAAGCTCGACGCAGCTTCGCGGCGCGTTCATGAAGCTCATCCAGATGCTCTCGATTCGCAAGGACCTGCTGCCGGGCGAGGCGCTCGACGTGCTGCGCGCGACGCAATCGAGTGTGCCACCGATGAGTTACGCGACTATCTCGGAACAGATTCGCAAGGAGATTGGCAAGCGTCCCGAAGCGCTCTTCAAAAGTTTCGATCAGACCGCGTTTGCCGCCGCGTCGCTCGGCCAGGTGCATCGCGCGGTCACGCGCGACGGTGCCGACGTTGCCGTGAAGATTCAGTATCCGGGGGTCGAGGATACCGTCGAGCAGGATCTGCAGAATCTCAAGCTGTTGCTGCGCACGTTGCAGGCGCTTGGTCATGACGTGATGCGCCAGCAAATCGATACCGGCGCGGTATACAAGGAACTCGAGCAGCGCCTGCGCGAGGAGCTCGATTACGTCAACGAGGCGCGCAACATGACGGAGTTCGGCCGGCGTCTCGGCGCGGATTCCGAAATCATGATTCCGCGCGTCATCAAGGAACTGAGTTCGCGGCGAGTGCTGACGATGACGTACGTCGACGGCTATCCGCTGGCGGACGTGATGGGGCCGGAGGTCGACGCCGATCTGCGCGCATGGGTCGCGATCAAGATTCATGAGTTCGCGTGGCGGCAGATTCTCGAGTTCGGAATGCTGCACACCGATTTTCATCCGGGCAACTACCTCGTAAGCCATCATCCTCGCCTGGGCGTGCTCGACTTCGGATCGATTCGGCGCTTCCCCGAACCAGTGCGCAAAGCTAACGTGCAGGTCGCACGCGCGATTCTGAGCGGCGACGACCAATCGCTCGCGGCGGCGATGGTCAAGCTGGGTTATCTCGATCGAGATCAGGACGCGGCGCCGATGGTGCGTATCATCCATATTCTGTTCGAGCCGATGCGGGTGAATCGCGCCGTCGATCCGCTCGAATACGATACTGTCGGCAAGGCCGCGATGGTCGGCGAACTCGCGCTGGTGAATCGACTCTACAAATCGCCCGCGCATAGCGTGTTTCTGATTCGCGCATTGGTAGGCCTCGAAGGAATCACGCGCGGACTCGCGGTGAAGACCAACTACCGCAAAATCTTCGCGAACTGCGTCGAGCGAATTTCGGGATAAGCGCAGTGTCGGGCGGGAGATCAGGACCGCTGCGCGCGGGGCAGCAGGGGTGACCCCTGCACCCAGTATCAATCGCAAAGTTGCGAGGACGCTACTTTGCTCTCGACGCGACCGGTAACATCTCCCACGATGACCAATATTCTCGATGCGCTCGAGCGTCATCGTGACCATCATTTCAGGCGCGTCGCGTCGCGGCGGGTGACTGGGGAGAAGAGCGCGCTCAAGTTTATCGAGGAAGTTGGATTCTGCACCGGATTCACGGCCGGAATGGGAGTGCCCTGCCTGCGCGAGGCGATCGCGGGCATGCGCGAGCCGTCGATGCCGGAGCATATCCAGCACGACTACGCGATCGGGATGACGTGGCGAATCAAAGACTCGCTGCCGCAGCGGCGCGCCGTTTACTACGGCAAAGTGATCGCGCGACGACCGAGTTTCATCGCGCGCGAGATGCTGGGCGCGTTTCTCAGGCTGCGCATCGAGCCCGGCGGTTATCGCAAGCTGTACCTGCGCGGCGGATTGTCGAATTGCGGCAAGCTGGTGATGGACGCCCTGTCGAAACGCGGCGCGGCGGAGACTCGCGTGCTGAAGCTGTCGAGCGGGTATGCGCAACCGTCGCGGCGGGCGGTGTTCGATCGGGCGATGGCGGAGCTGCAGGAAAAGTTTCTCGCGCTCAAAGTGGACGAGCGCGCCGACCCCTTCAGCTACGTGTGGGACACGATGGATCATCGATGGCCCGACGCGATTGCACAAGCCCGCAAGCTCACCCGCAAAGAGGCGGCGTACGTGATCGTCGCCAAGTATTTCGAGACCGCAGCCTTCGGCAGCGAGCGTGCGATCTCGCGGCTGCTCGGAATCGATGCGGCGCTGGTCGAGGGCGCGGCGCGCCGGCTCGAGCGCGAAGGCGCGATTGCGCGCGGCGTGAGAATCGACGGGCATCCAGGCGCAATGAGTCTCCTGTCCGCGCTCACTGCATAGCACGAGCCGCTTGTCGCCGCAGACCGTTCCGGTCTAAGAAAGAAATTGAAGAGTGCCCGCGAATTCTCGCGACGATTTCGTTCGGAGGGAAATTTATGCCGCTCGACCCGCAAGCAAAGGCCCTGATGGAACAAATTGCCGCCGCCAATGGACCCAAGTTGCATAGCCTCGAGGCGGCGGACGCGCGTCGCTTGACCGCAGGCATGTTCAGAGTGCCGCCGGAGCGAGCTGAAAAAGTCGCCAAGGTTGAGGATCGCAAAATTCCCGGTCCGGCCGGCGAGATTCCGATTCGAGTTTACACGCCCGAAGGCACGGGACCGTTTCCGGTGCTGGTATTTTTCCACGGCGGCGGATGGGTCATTTGCGGACTCGATACGCACGACGGTCCGTGCCGTGCGCTGACAAAAAAGGCCGGATGCGTGACAGTGTCGGTCGACTATCGGCTCGCGCCCGAGAACAAATTTCCCGCCGGCGTCGAAGATTGCTTCGCCGCGACCAAGTGGGTCGCCGCGCACGCCAAAGAATTGAATGCGGATGCGAACCGGCTCGCGGTCGGCGGCGACAGCGCGGGCGGAAATCTCTCCGCGGTAATTTCGCAGCTTGCGCGCGATGCCGGCGGGCCGAAGATCGCGTTCCAGCTGCTCATCTACCCCGCGACCGAGGCCGAGCTCGACACCTACTCGCACAAAACTTTCACCGACTACTTTCTGACCAAGGACGACATAGTTTATTTCTGGAATCATTACCTGCGCACTGCCGCTGACCGCAAAGATCCTCGCGTCGCGCCCGCGCTGGCGAAAAACTTCAAGGGGCTGCCGCCCGCGCTGATCATCACAGCGGAATTCGATCCGCTGCGCGACGAGGGCGAGACTTACGGCGAGAAGCTGCGCGCGGCCGGCGTTCCGGTGACTGTCACGCGCTACGAAGGAATGATTCACGGATTCTTTTCGATGTACGAGGCGCTCGACAAGGGCAAGCTCGCGATCGACGAGTCCGCCGAAGCGCTCAGGAAAGCATTTGCGAAGTAGCGAAGACCGTCACCACTGCTCGTAGTGCACAGAGCGGCGCTCGTACCCGGCGCCTCGGAGCAGATCGCGGAGTCGGATTACGCCCTTACCGACGCCGCAGATGTAGAAGTGGCGAGTGCGGTCGGCGCCGGCGTCGATCCATCGCGCTTGCGCCATCTCGAACACGCGATCGTAAATCTTATCGGCAGGCGCGATCACCGTCTCGAACGAAAAGTTCGGCGCGCTGTTCGCAATCTCGTCGAGCTCGGCGGCATAGAGGATGTGCTCGCGATCCGGCGCCGCATAAATCAAATGGATCTTCGCCGCTGACGATGACGCCAGTGCCCGCTTCAGCATCGGACGAACTGGCGCGATTGCTGTGCCCTCCGCGATGAATCCCAACTCCGCCTCGGGCGCTAGGTCGATCGTGAACGTGCCGAACGGTCCGCTGAAATCTATCAGGTCGCCGACGCGCCGCTCGAACAGCCAATTCACCCCGCGCCCGCCTTCGACGCGATTGAAGCAAATCTCGAACGGGCCGCGATCTTCGGGGTCCGACGCAATCGAGTACGGACGCGATCGCGTCTCGTCGCCCAGTGGAATCGTGATCGAGATGAACTGCCCGGGAACAAATCGCAGATGCATGCCGCTGGTGAGCGAAAGAAAAAGCGAACGCGTGTCTGAGGCGTGATCGAAAATCTTCTCGACACGCGCATTCAGCGTCGAGCGCTTCGCGGCCGGAACTGGCGAATCGGGGGTCATTCTTCAGCCGCCTCGCTGACCTGATTAATCGTGTAGCGCGGGACTACGACGACGATTTCCGCGTTGGGATCGTCGATGACGGCCTGGCATCCCAGCCGCGAGGTCGGCGTCAGGCCCGGCGCCCTGTCGAGCAGGTCTTCCTCCTGCTCGCTCGCCTCGCCGAGCTTGTTGAATCCTTGGCGGACGATCACGTGGCAGGTGGTGCATGCGCAATTGCCGCCGCATGCATGCTCGAGATGGATTCCGTGGCCGAGCATCACGTCGAGAATCGATCCCGGCTTGCCGTCATGATGAAACGGCGCCTTGGCGGGGTCGAACTCGATTACTTTTTCGGGGTCGCCGTTTTCGAATTGGATTCGCAGTTTCGCCATGGGATTCAGTCGTCATTAAAGATTATGCGCTGGATCGAGGCAGGGAAACCGTCAAAGCTCAAGCGCTTGCATCTTCGCCTGATTTTCGCCATGATCTAAGGCGTCAGGAATAGCGAGGGGAGAAGCCTATGGCGACGCTGACCAAGCGGCAGAAGCAGTTGATCGACTACTTGAACGACTATATCAGCGAACACGGCTACGCACCCACGCTGGCCGAGGTCGGCCAATACTTCGGGCTGTCGTCGCTCGCCACCGTGCATAAGCATCTGCACAATCTCGAGCAGAAAGGCTTCATCAAGCGGCAACACAATCATAGCAGAGCGCTCGAAGTCGCGGCGTCGGAAAAGCGCGAGGCGCCGACCACGATCCGATTGCTCGGCACCGTTGCGGCAGGCGCGCCGATCGAGGCGGTCGAGAACGACGAAACGATCAGCGTGCCCGACGACTTCGTCCGTCGCGACAATACATTTTGCCTGCGGGTGAAGGGCGACTCGATGATCGAAGACGGCATCCGCGACGGCGATTACATAATCGTCGAAGGCCGCGACAGCGCCGACAATGGCGAGACAGTGGTCGCGCTGATCGGCAATGAGGCGACCGTCAAGAAGTTCTATCGCGAATCGGGCGGACAGATCCGGTTGCAGCCGGCGAACTCGACGATGCAACCGATCATGGTCGGCGAAGGTGACCTGGCGATTCGCGGCGTCGTGGTCGGGCTGATGCGCCACTATCGCTAAGTGGCGGCGCAACCTCGCTCTACTCGATTGAATGTGAAACCACCGTGGGTTTCTAGCTTCCTTGGGCAGGGGTAATCCCTGCACGGTGTTCGCTCAGGTACGTATCGGATGAGCGTCTCCTATTGAATTCGCGAGTGGGACGATGACGAGGAAGGACGAGCCCTGCGGCAGTTCGCTTTTGACGATAATTTTTGCCCCGAGTGCTTCCGCGTTGCGCTGAACGACGGCGAGTCCCAAGCCCATTCCACGGTGAGTGCGGATACTGGAATGCGAGAGCTGGGCGCATCGCGCGAACGCCTGCGCCACCATCGCGGAATCGATTCCCGGGCCGGTGTCACGGACTTCCAGTTCGACGGCAGAGCCAAGTTGCGATGATTGCGCGAGGCGAATCGCGATCGTAACGCTGCCTCGGTCGGTAAATTTGATAGCGTTGATCGCCAGGTTGAGCAATATCGCGTTGATTGGGCGACGGCGCGCACGAAACACGGCAGGTGCGCCTTCCAGTTCGAATCTGATCTCGAGGCCCTTGAGATCGTTGGCCGCGTCGAGCACCAGCGCGAGGTCTGCAATCAAATCATGCAGGTGGATTTCCTCTTCGTCCGACGCCTCCGCCATCGCGTCCGAGACAGAAAAGTCCATCACGTTTTCGACCGTCTGCGCGAGGTCGTGCGCGTTGGCATTCATGCGATCGATAATCTGCTTGTGGCGACCGGCCAATTCTTTGCTCAATTCGTCGCGCAGGATGTCGAGGTAGCCGAGGATTGCCTGCACCGGGGAGCGGAGTTCGTGGGCGAGATTGGCCAGCGCCTCCATGTGAAGACCCTGATCCCATTGCGCCGCCTGCATTGTCGAGCGGATTCCGCCTCTGGCGTCCGGCGGAACGGATGCGACGGGCAGGTGACCATTATTTGCCAGATTCGACAATCGCCTTTTTCCGATGCCTGGCGGGCTTCGCTGCGCAACCAATTTTCTCTGCGCGCTATGCGAGCCAATTGCTATCCCACGTTGCAGCAAATTTGATTGAAGATGAATCGGAAAAACACCTAGATTGTTGGGGAAAAGTACCTAGAAGCGGCAGAAAGAGTACCTAGAGAAAAGCTGTGGTGATGCGTGCAACCTAACCCCTAACCCCTTCCCATGGTGGGAAGGGGAACCGGATGTCAGCAACATCGCGAGCTGTTACGATGATGCGCCGTGAGCGCCGCCTTCACCGCCTTGCGCCTGTCGCGCGGCTGCATGCTCGCGAGCGCGGTTGAATCGATCCGCGCGCGATTGAGCCGACGAAGTTCGATCGTGATCGCGCCGGTTACATTTGCGAGCGTCGAGATCACGAGTCGAACGCGCGATGCAATTCGCGAGTTAACCATCATGCGGCTGCCTGCTGTGCGTTGCTCGCGCCGCCGCCGGAGCCGAGTATCAACCTCGCCCAGACGCGCGCGGAATCCACCAGCACGATTGCCACCACCGCGATGAAGAATGCGGTCATCGCCGTATCGATGCGATCGTTCCAGATGAGCCGGTTGATTTCAGCGACACGCGCGGCGCTCACGCCTGACCCCCCAGCCTCGGCCGCGAGCGCGGCGGCATGCGCGAGGAATCCGACATTGGGCATTGAGGAGAGAATTTTCTCGAATCCCGCGGTCATCGTGACTGCCACCAGCCATACCAGCGGGATCAACGTGACGTATGCGTAGCGCGCCTTGCCGCTTCGAATCATCGCGCTGGTCGCGACGCATAGCGCAATCGTCGCGAGCATCTGGTTGGCGATTCCGAATAGCGGCCACAACGAATTGATGCCGCCGAACGGATCGATCGTGCCGAAGTAGAGGAAGTAGCCCCAGGCTGAAACGATCAACGCCGAGGTCGCGACGATATTCACGTACGAAGCGCTGTCGCCGAGCGGCGCGTAGAGATGGCCGAGCAAGTCCTGCAGCATGAAGCGCGCGACGCGGGTGCCGGCGTCGAGCGTGCTCAGGATGAACAGCGCTTCGAACATGATCGCGAAGTGGTACCACAGCGCCATCACGGCTTTGCCGCCGAGCGAGCTCGAGAAGATGTGCGCCATCCCGACCGCGAGCGACGGCGCGCCTCCTGTGCGCGCATAGAGCGAGGTCTCACCGACGTCGGCGGCGAGTTCCTGCATGTGCGCGTCGGTGACCGCGTATCCCCACGAGCTGATTTTTTCGGCCGCCGCCGGACCGGTGCCGACCACGCCGGCCGGACTGTTGATCGCGAAATACACGCCGGGCTGGAGCATCACGGCCGCAATCATCGCCATCACGGCGACGAACGATTCCATCAGCATCGCGCCGTAGCCGATCAGGCGCGCATCGCGCTCGTGCTCGAGCATCTTTGGTGTCGTGCCCGACGCTATCAGCGAATGGAAGCCCGAGATGGCTCCACAAGCCACCGTGATGAACGCGAACGGGAACACCTTGCCGCCAAAGACGGGACCGAGGCCGTTGGTGAATTGCGTCAGCGGCGGCATCAGGGCGGGCGGATGCATCGCGACGATGCCGAGTGCGAGCGCGATGATAGTTCCGATTTTGATGAAGGCGGAGAGGTAGTCGCGCGGCGCGAGCAAAAGCCAGATGGGTAGTACCGAGGCGAGAAATCCGTAGCCGATGATCCAGACGGATAGTTGCGGCGCCTCCATCACGAAGTAGTGGCCGATTCGCCAGCCTTCGACGTAGCGGCCGCCGAACACTGCGAGCATCACGAGGCCGACGCCGAGGACCGAGCCTTCGACGAGGCGGCCAGGGCGCAGATGCGTCATGTAGATACCGACCAGCATCGCGATCGGAATCGTGGCGGCGACGGTCGAGGTGGCCCACGCGCTGTGCTTCATCGCGTTGACGACGACCAGGCCGAGCACGGCTATCAGGATCACCATGATCATCAGCACGCCGACCAGCGCGGTGAAGCCGGCGACCGGGCCGATTTCGTCCGACGCCATGCGGCCCAGCGAACGGCCGTCGCGCTTGAGCGAGTAGCCGAGGATCACGAAATCCTGGACGCATCCGCCGAGCACGGCGCCGATGATGATCCACAGGGTCGAGGGCAGGTAGCCGAACTGAGCGGCGAGGACCGGGCCGACGAGTGGGCCGGGGCCGGCGATGGCGGCGAAGTGATGGCCGAAGGTGATCCACTTTGGCGTCGGCACGTAGTCGCGGCCGTTGTCGAGGCGGATTGCCGGGGTGACGTGTGCGTCGTCGAGTTCGAGCACGCTGTTCGCGATGAAGCGCGAGTAGAATCGATAGCCCAGGGCGTAGACGCAGATGGCGGCGACGACGAACCAGAGAACGCTGGGTTCCTCGCCACGCGAGAACGCGAGCACGCCGAGAGCGGACGCGCCGAGGGCGGCGACGGCGATCCAAAGCATGATGCGCAGGGGTTTCACGTCAGATCCGGAACAATTCTAACTGACCGAGTTTGCGTGAAAAGAGTATATAATCCGAAAACCAATATGTAGTCTGGAGAACCAAGGGCGGGAGCGTGGCGGAACAAAGAAAATTTTCGGGAATTCCGACGGGCGTCATGGCGTTCATCCCATGGGTCGTCTTCGGCTTGGCTTCCGGCTTCAATCATTGGCGCGTGGCGACCGGGGGCGGGCTGATCCTTTGCCTGGTCTATCTGGCGGTGCTGGTCCGGCGCGGCATCTCGATCAAACTGATCGACGGGACCACGCTGACGATTTTCGTGATCGGCGCAATCCTGATGTTCGGCGTGCGATCGACGATATTCCCGATTTACAGCGCGGTGCTCATCTGGTCGGGTTTCGCGATCGCCGCATGGAGTTCGGTCCTGGTCGGCCGTCCATTCACCACGGCTTACGCCCGCGAAAATGCGCCGCCGGAATTCTGGGAGCATCCGGTTTTCATCCGGCTGAACCTGCTGATGACGCTGGTCTGGTGCGGATTGATGACGGTCAACATCGGTTTTGCGGTGATCGGTGTGATAGTCGGGGGCAACCTGGCCAAGCCGCTCTTAAGTTTTGGGGTGCCGACGGCATTGTTGGTTTTGGGATTCGTCTTCAACGGACGCTTCCCAGCCCGCTACCTTGCGCGATCAGGTTTTCAGATTCCGGCGACAAGCGCGCCGGCCGCGTAGCTAGTCAGAAGCAGAGATGTAGCGCTTAATTTGCTCGAGCCGAGCCGCCAGATCTGAAGGCGCGATTCGCAAGCATTCGTAGCCGAAGGAGCGGTAGGTCTCCTCGTGAACTTTTTCAAATTTCAGGGAATCTTCGAAGCTGATTTTTCTGGCGTCGGTGGGCGCGCAGAATCCTAGGTTCTCGATGAAGAACACCTGTGCCTGATAGATGCGCTCGTTCTTTATGCGTTGGAGTTCGTCGGCGAGAGTTGTTGAGATGGGAAAGCCCAGCCATACGCTGAGCGCGTAGGTGCATAGCGGCGAGCGGTCATAGAACTGGATGCCCGCCACGTCAGCTATGCGCATCTGGCGATGCACTTGGAGATTAGTGATGTCGTCGATGAAAACGGGGTTCGTATGTGGTTCGAAGATGCCGTGGGCATTGCCCAGAGCGATGATGTCGGTGGCGGCTTCTTCGACGACGGGGTATCCGGCGAGTTCGAGTGCGCGGAGGATGGCAGTTTTGCCGCATCCGGGAGTGCCGGTGAGGATGTATCGTTTCGGGTTCATGTTGGACCTCATGAAAGAGCAGAATTTTGAGTCGCGCGCGAAAAAGCTCGCTGAATAAGGACCCTCACCTTCGATCCTCTCCCTTTCAGAGAGAGGGAAGAGCGGCGAGCCGATGATGTGAGACGCCGCCGGTCAGATCTCGTCGGGTCTGAGCGGACGTTCGCTGCGTGCGTACGACGTGAGTGTCGCCGCGAAAGCACAATAAAATGCTGCTGCGTTCACGCTCAACAATAGAATTTCGTCGTTCTCGCTCGCCTTATTTGGAAAAGTTCGGTAGAGAAAAACTGCGAAGAAGACCAGATAGTAAAAACCGATCCCGTTTTAAAGTCTGTCGGAGCCATCTCGGCTGTTTGCAAAGATTATCTTGAGCCGTACCTTGCGGCTGAATCTTGGATCGAACATGCGGAATCTATCGCGCGAGGAAGATTCAGATAGAAGGCGCTCCTGCGCCAGATAAGCGGGGAAAAACATTACGATAATTCCGAAGCTCAGACCGAGCTGAAAGTTCAAAAGTGCTTTGGAGTGAGAGCCGAGCAGCACGATCAGATGGACGCATACGCTCATGGCGCATGCTGCCAATGCAACAGCAGTTAATGCTCGCGCGAGACCTTTTGCCGGCAGGGATTTTACTGAGAAACCCGCCAATCTATCGTCGTGAGAGCCTGGGTCAGGAAACTTTGTCGGGCTTGGGGGCTTCGGCGGCTTTGACTTCGTCGGGTTTGGCCAGCGGAGTGGTCGCGTTGTCGGGCTCGTTCATCGCGCGTTTGAAGTCGCGGATCGCTTTGCCCATCGCGCCGCCGACATCGCCGAGCTTGCTGGGCCCGAAGATGACCAGGATGATCAGCAAAATGATCAGGAGGTGAGTTGGAGCGAAGAGGTCCATATTTTTCTCCGGGCGGCCGCATGCGACCGTTCCAGCTTTCAGTGTATATCCTTGACCAGCGGATAGCCACGGTTATTCCCGGGTCGGGTTAATGCCGGAGAACCTAACCCCTAACCCCCTTTTTCGGCCCGCGCGGGAAGGGGAACCGGATGGCGCGGGTTCAAGCGGAGCGGAAAATCAGGCGGAGCGGGCGGGTTCCTGGTGGACGGGGGGGCCGTCGTCGAGGTGGTAGCGTTGGACTTTGCGGTAGAGGGTTGAGAGGTGGATGCCGAGGACTTGGGCGGCTTTGACCTTGTCGTTTTCGACCTTGTCCAGCACGCGCTTGATATGCTCGCGCTCGAGCTCCTCGAGCGTCATCCCGGTGTTCTCGATACTCGCTATCACAGGCGAGGTGCTGCGCAACTTGTCGGGCAAATCGTGCGAATGGATCACGTCAGTCTCGGCCAGAATCGCGGCGCGCTCGACCGTGTTCTCGAGCTCGCGGACGTTGCCCGGCCATGCGTAGTTGAGCATCAGGCGCATCGCGCCTTTCGAAAAGCGCATCGCGGTGCGTGACAGAGACTTTTCGTACTTGCGCAGGAAATGGTTGGCGAGCAGCGGGATGTCGTCCTGGCGCTCGCGCAGAGCGGGGAGATTTATATTGATGACGTTGATTCGGTAGAGCAGTTCCTCGCGGAAGCGACCGGCTTTGACCTCGGCTTCGAGATTTTTGTTGGTGGCGCATAGCACGCGCACGTCGAATGCCACCGGATCGTTGGCGCCGAGCGGGTACGCCTCGCGCTCCTGCAATGCGCGCAACAATTTTACCTGGAGTGCCAGCGGCAGCTCGCCGATCTCGTCGAGCAGGATGGTGCCCTTGTCTGCCGCCTTGAGCAGTCCCACTTTGTCCTGGCCCGCGCCTGTGAAGGCGCCACGCTTGTAGCCGAACAGTTCGCTCTCGAGCAGGTTCTCCGGAAGTGCGCCGCAGTTGATCGGCAGGAAGCGGTTGTTGGCGCGCTCCGAGCTGAAATGAATCGCGCGCGCGACCAGCTCCTTGCCGGTGCCGGATTCGCCGGTGATCAACACGCTTGAGTCGGTGCGCGCAACTTTTTCCATCACGCGGAAAGTGCTCTCGATCGCGTCGCTTTTGCCGATGATGCTCTCGAAGCGGTACTTTTCGCGTAGTTCCTGGCGCAGAAAACGGTTCTCGCGGAAGAGCGCCTTGCCCTCGAGCGCATTGCGCATCACCTTTTTCAGATGATCGTTCGCGAACGGCTTGGTGATGTAGTCGTAGGCGCCCTGGTGCAGCGCCTCGACCGCCGACTCGACGCTGGCGTAAGCGGTGACGATTATGCCCATCACCTCGGGATCGAGCTCGCGCATCTTGCGCAGCAGATCGAGGCCGCTGCCGCCGCTGGTCAGGTTAAGATCGAGAATCGCGAGATCGATTTTTTCTTTTTCGAAGATGCTGAGCGCGACTGCTGCCGACGGCGCTTCCATGACCTCGTAGCCCTCGCTGCGCGCGAGTTGCACGATGATCGAGCGCATCAAGGGTTCGTCTTCGACGATCAGCAACCGGTAAGGTCCACGTTCCTGCGCGGTCCATGAAGCGTCGTTAATAGTAGCGTCGGTGCCCATAGAACGGCTCTCAGGATGCCGTCATTTCCGCAGCCTGCTGGGCGCGCGTCGTTTCCTCGGCCGCTGCTCCCAAGGTGATCGTGACCGCGGTGCCGCGGCCGACCTCGCTGTCGACGCGAATGGTGCCCTGGTTCGAGAGAATCATGCGCTGGCATAGCGAGAGCCCAAGGCCGACGCCGGCGCCCGCGGGCTTGGTGGTGAAAAATGGATCGAAGACGCGCTCGAGATGCTCGCGCGGGATGCCGATGCCGTTATCCACGACCTTAATAAACACGCGCCGGGTTTTGTCCGCGCCCTGCCCCGGGCGCTGGTTCTCGGTGATCACTTTAATAACGGCGCCTTCGGCCGGGGCCGCATCAGCCGCGTTGAAAAGCAGATTGAGCAGCACCTGTTGAATTTCGTTGTCGTCGGCGAATGCACGTCGCAGGTCAGGCGCGAGAATCGGTTCAACCCGGATTCCGCTGAAGCGCTTGTTGTAGGTGATCAGCCGCAGCGTCTCCGCGATGAGGCCGTTGACGTCAACCGGCTTGCGTTGCGCGGTGGTGGGCCGCGCAAAATTTACAAGATCCTTGAGCGTGCTCGAGATGCGCGTGATCTGCGACAGGATGGTGTGCATCGTGGTGCGGCGCTCGGGGTCGTTCTCGCCGGTCAGAATCGATTGAACCAGCGACGAGATCGACGCGAGCGGATTGTTAACCTCGTGCGCGACCCCTGCCGCGAAAGTGCCGGCCGCGGCCAGTCGCTCGGCCTTGAGCAGAGAATCGAGCATCTCGCGACGCTGGGTGACGTCGCGCAGGATCATCTGGATGAATTGTTTTTTGCCGTAAGTGATGAGCGCGGAATTTACGTCGAAGAAAAACGGACCGATCGGAAATTCCTGGGTCTGCGCGGATCCGTCGCGCAAAACCTGCTCGAGGCTATCGACCACGCTCTGCCTCAACTCAGGCGGCACCAGGTCCGGGACCGGACGGCCGATGACGTCTTTATGGACGTCGCCCTCATACGAGGAGGGTTCATGCTCCCACTCCATTTGGTGCAGCTTCATGGCGGCCGCATTCAGGCCCAGCACGATCCAGGTGTGCGGCTCGATCTCGTACATTGGGTCGGGCGCGTGGTCGATGGTGTTGCGATATTTTTCTTCCGACTCGCGCATCAGGCGTTCGCGCGACTCGATGTAAAATTGCGCGACCATCAGGCGCCGCTCGTCGATCGCCGCGACCACCAGATCACGCACCCGTTCCATCGAAGGACCGGTCATCGTGGATTTTACGTGATTGAGAACGATTTGTTTGAGCGCGATGTGGATGACGTTGAACTGAGAAGGCTTGGCCCGCGCAAGCATCCCCTCCTGGCAATGCCGGCGGAGGTAAACGTAAGTGTTAACGTCGTCGGGGTCGCGCAGATGGTCAATAAAACGAATGAGAGAATTGGCCATGTTGTCTGGGCGGCCTTTCTCGTCGTACTTGGAGTGCCCGTGGACGATGTAGGCGATCGATTCTCCCCATTGAGCGACGATGCCGTCGAAGTGGTGGTCGATGAGATCGGCGGCTTCGGCGCGAATCCGGATGCACTCGGGCGTGCGGCTCCAGGTTGTCTCGCCGAATAGACGCGATAAGGATTGTTCGATTTCAGCTAGCTGTTGCCTAATCGCATACAGCTCTTCGGGGGTAGGCTCGATATGGGGGTCGTTCGTTTCGCGGTGCATCTTGGACTTTGACGGTCTGCAGCATCCACAAGCGAGCGATAGTTTCATTTCGTTAAAACCCGGCGGGAGATTTCAGAGTAGTTATTTCAATTGACCTATAACATTCGCAAAATAACCAATCTAGCGTGTCCATTAGTAAAGCATACGCCTGATTTTGCACCGTGCGAATTTCACTGATCGCTGGCGCCAGGAAGACGCGAGGCGCAAATCGTACAGCGCCCATCCCAATTGGTTGGCGCGAGGCGCGCGTTGGCCGGAAAAGCCTCATAACTGTTGGAGTTTTCACATGGCATGGCTCTGGCAATTAGGTCCTCATCGAGAGGACAGCCAATCCCCATGCTTACCAACTCCGGACCTACTCAACCCATCACCTCCAAAGGTAAGTTCCTTTCTCGCGCAGGACAGAAATTCTTTTTCAAGGCGATGCGCCTCACCGACGTGAGCGGATCGCTCGACTTTGGACAGAAGCTCAAACTACGAAAGCGGCTCGACGAACTGAAGGCGTCGCACACGACCGGCCTGGTGCTGACGGAGGCGCAGTCGCAGCCGTGCCTCGATATCGCGGCGCAGTCTGGATTGGTCGCGATGGTGGAGCTGAGAATAGCGGCGGATGAGCTGACGAGCCGGCGCGGATTCAAATCAGTTGTCTCGCGAATCGCGCACACGGCAAATATTTTCAGTCGGCATCCGGCGCTGGCCGGATACATCCTCGATTGTGAGATCAGCCAGGACGCGTTGCGCGCAGGCGGACTCGAAGACGCTCGGGGGCGAGTGCGCAGCGTCGTGAAGACGATCAAAGGACGCGCGCCGGAAGCGATGGTCGGAATAAAACTGCGGCCGGAGACTCGCGCACTTTCGATTCTTGAAGAAGATTTTCTGTACGCGGAAATTCCTGCGCTCGCGCCACTTGAGATTCGCGATTTCGTCGTCGCCTTGCACAACGTCGCTGAAGCGCGGCCGGTGATGATCGAATTCAGGGACGCATCGCCGGGGCAGGACGAGGCTGTCGCAATGGCGTTTGGCACGGGTGCCGCTGGCGTGGTTGCTCCTCCCGTTCCTGCTCCGGTTTCTAACGATTGGCTTGGCGTGCGGATGATGCGCGCGTCGGATGTGATGCCGTTCGTGACGCTCAACGGCACCTGCCCGCCGCGGCCCGCGACGATGCCGATGGTGTCGGTCGTAATATGTGCGTACAACGCCGAGCGCACGATGCGGCCGTGTCTCGAGTCGCTGCGGCGCCTCGATTATCCGAATTTCGAAGTCGTCATCGTCGACGACGGGTCGCGCGACAAGACTGCCGACATCTCGATGGACTTTCCCGAGTTCCGGCTCATTCGCCAACCCAACAAGGGACTGAGCATGGCGCGCAACGTCGGGATGCATGCGGCGCGCGGCGAATTTATCGCGTACACCGATTCAGACTGCGTCGTCGATCCGCATTGGCTGACGCTGATGATGCGCTCGATTGTCGAGAACAACTTCGACGGATGCGGCGGTCCAAATTACGCGCCGCACGAAGACGGATGGATCGAAGCGAGTTGCGCCGCATCGCCGGGCGCGCCGTGCCACGTGCTGGTCGCGGAGGATCGCGCGGAGCATCTGGCGGGCTGCAACATGGTCTTCTCGAAGGCGGCGCTGGCGAGTATCGGCGGCTTCGATTCGCAGTTCACCGCCGCGGGCGACGACGTTGATATTTGCTGGCGAACGATCGACGCGGGCTTCAGGCTGGGATTCTCACCGGCCGCGTTCGTGTGGCACTTCCGGCGCAACACTGTGCAGGCTTACTACGGACAGCAGCGCGGCTATGGACGCGCCGAAGCGATGCTGTATCCAAAATATCCCGGGCGCTTCAATATCATGGGACAGATTGCGTGGCGCGGCACGATTCCGGGACTCGCGCGCACGATTCCCGGCGGCAATCGCAAACGCGTGCTGTGGAATGCCACCGCGCGTGCGCAGTCGCTGTTCGATCCCGGCCTGACGCTGCTCAAGGTTCTGCCGCAGACGCTCGAGTGGACCGTGCTCTCGGCAATCGCGATGGTCGCGTCGATGGTGCTGGGCGTGTCGATTATTCCTGCGGCGGCGATGCTGGCGCTCGGCCCGATTTGGGCGCTCTACTATGCGTTCCATGCGCCGCTCGAAAAATCTCACGAGAGTTTCACCGCGCGACTCCTGATCGCGTATCTTGCTTACACGGGGCCGATGGTGCGAACGATGATGCGCTACAAGACGCGGGCGAAGGCCCTGACCGGACTCGGCAGTGCCGATGGCGTGCGCCAGCGGGCGACGATCAACTGGCTCCGGCGCACAATCCGGCTGGACTACTGGAACAACGAGAGCATCTCGCGCGACCGCCTGATGGACAAGATGCTGAAGCTGTTCGCGCGCAGCGGGCATGGCGCAGTAGTCGATGCGGGATGGAACGACTACGACCTCGAGGTGCGGCCGAATCCGTGGACCCGAATCGAGCTGAAGACGGCAGACGAGGAGCACGAGGCAGGCAAAGTCACCAATCACGTGCTCGCGCGAATAAAGTTCACACAAATCTCGACGATGGCTCTGGCAGCGGGCGCGGCGATCGCAACGGTTGCGGCGATGGCAGGACCACCTGAAATCGCGCTCAGCCTGGCAGCGCTGACGATCGCCGGCGGCGTATGCATAGCAGTGAAGATGGTCGAAGCGGGACGCATCGCGCATCGCGCAACTGAAGAATGCGCCACTGAATTGAATCTAGCACCGCTCGGCGTTCTGATTCATCAGCCTGCGACCGCGCAGGTCACGGCAGCGACGAGCGAGCCAGCTCGCGTGCGCGTGACCTCGCAAGAACGCGCCGCGGAGTAGTAGTTTCTTTCTTGTGTCATCCCGAGCGTAGCCGAGGGACCTCGGATCTTTTACGAACGCAAGCAATTTCGACCTACACATGGCACGCGGAGACGAGCGGCCGATATCAAAGAAAGCTTGGTCCCTTGCTCCATAGGTGAGTCGACATTCCTTGCTTCGTTAAACGATCCGGGGTCCCTCGGCTGCGCTCGGGATGACACAAGAAACGGGCGTCCTCACATTTCGTCAGATCAAACGGACGTTGCGTTCGATTGTCTTGATCACCGAATCCATTTTTCCGTTCAGTACCTGTTTGGCGAGACTCAGGGTGAAGCTCTCGGCCACGTGGAACGGGACGTGCGCCGGTAACGACAGCGCGTAGGGATCGACGACCGCATCCACGACGACCGGACCGCCCTTGTGCGACAGCGCGGCGGCGAGCCCTTCTCTCACGTCGCCGGGCTCTTCGATGCGGATGCCCCTCGCGCCCATCGCTTCGGCAACCTTGGCGAAATTCGGATTCTTGAAATCGACGCCGAACGGAACGATGCCGGCTTCCTGCTGCTCGATATTCACGAAGTCGAGCGATTCGTTGTTCAGGACAATATGAACCACCGGCGTCTTGCGCTGTACTTGCGTCAGCAGGTCGCCGAGATCGAGCATCGTGAATCCGCCGTCGCCGCACACGGCGATCATCTGGCGGCCGGGGTATGCGAGTTGCGCACCGAATGCGTTGGGAGCGGCATTGGCCATCGAGGCCCATGAAAACGATCCGAAAATCCGCCGGTTCGTCCCGCCCTTGATGTGCCGCGCGACCCAGATGCAGGCCGTCCCCGTGTCCGCGAAGAACATCGCGTCGTCGGCGGCCAGTTCGCTCAGGATCGCCGCCAGGTATTCCGGACGGATCGGTTTTATCCCCGGTCCTTTATCGACGTAGTGCTGCAAAAGTTCATGAAACGATTTGGTCTCGGCGATATGCCTTTCGAGAAACGTGCCGTCGGGTTTGTCGCTGACTTTCGGGAGCAGCGCGGTGATCGTCGTCTTGATATCACCCACCAGCGCCAAATCAACGGCGGTTCGCCGTCCGATGTGCTTGGCGTTCTTGTCGATCTGAACCTTCTTGACCTTGGCGCCGGGAAGAAATTCCGAGAACGGAAAGTCGGTGCCGAGCATCAGCAGCAGGTCCGCATCGTGAATGGCCTTATACGCTCCGCCGTAGCCGAGCAGCCCGGTCATCCCGACCGCATTGGGATTGTCATGCTCCAGCCATTGCTTGCCGCGAAAAGAATATCCGACCGGCGCCTTCAACCTGGCCGCGAGTTGTAACACCTCATCGCGCGCATCGCGGCAGCCGTCGCCGCCGAAAATCGCCACCTTGTTGGCCGCTTCGATCATTTCGGCGAGCTTGTCCATGTCCGCGTCGGACGGACGCAACATCGGCTCGGAGGGAATCGTGAAGCCGTTAGCATCCGCTGGCGCGTTTGCCGCCGCGATATCGCCGGGCATCGAGATCAGCGTCGGTCCCTTGTCGACAACTGCCGTCATAATCGCGGTCGTCACAACCGCTCGCACCTGTTCGGGATTGATAACTCGCCCGATGTACAAACACGCGGTATCGAAAAACTTGTAGGGGTTCAGCTCTTCGAGGGCGGACGTGTCGATGAGCCTGGACTCGACATCGCCGGCGATGGCGATTACCGCAGCTCCCTCTTTGCGCGCGTCCATCAGTCCATTGTAAAGGTGCGTGACCCCTGGGCCTGCGGTTCCGCAAACCGCGACCGGCTTGCCGGTCATGTAGGCGTCGGCGACCGCGGCAAAGACGCCATACTCTTCATGGCGAACGTGGATGAACTCGATTTCGCCGTTGCGCCGGAGCGCGTCGATCACGGGATTGAGCGCGTCGCCGACGATACCGTAGCAGCGTTTGACGCCGGCCTTCGCCAGCATCGCCCACATGACGTCCGCAACTTTTTGCGCCATTGGAGACTCCTCAGGTTAGGCAAGCGCCCGGAGCAGAAAGGATAGTGATTATTTCATTTATCCTCTCCCTTCGAGGTTGAGGAAAACGAAATCAGTCTTCCAAAATCTTGTGGATCGATTCGAGGTCGCGGCGGACCTCGTTGAGGACGCGGCGGGCCTGGCCGTCGATTGCGGGCGCCTGTGATGATGCATGCTC
The DNA here is from genome assembly GCF_049584895.1 of Binatus sp. (SeqCode). Classification (GTDB taxonomy): domain Bacteria; phylum Desulfobacterota; class Binatia; order Binatales; family Binataceae; genus Binatus. Next base: position 48,850 of record NZ_JBAUYR010000107.1, on the reverse strand, counting down.
TGCTGGCGACGTCGGGGCGGGTTTGGCGACCGGTTTGCCGCGCATTAGAGCCTCGATGCCAAATTCCTTGATGTGCTTGTTCGCGCCGACGATGGTGAAGCCTTCGTCGTGCAGCAGGCGCTTGATCAGACGCAGCACGTCGAGATCTTTTTCCTGGTAGAAGCGATGCTTGGTGCGGGTGTGCTTGGGTTTCAGGAACGGGAACTGGGTTTCCCAGAAGCGCAGCACGTAGGTCTCGACGCCGAGCGCTCGCGCCGCTTCGCCGATCTTGAGGCCGCGCTCCGGAATCGCGGTAATCGTGGCCGGCTTTTGCGGGGCAGGTTTTCGGCGCCGTACTGATGGCGGGCGCGGCATCGGCGTCATACCTCTGGCGATGGCTTGGTGCCGTTGTTAACCCGCTCCTTCAACACCTGGCTCGGCTTGAAGGACAGCACGCGGCGGGAGTCGATAGTGATCGGCTCGCCGGTCTGCGGATTGCGCCCGCGGCGCGCATGTTTCTGATTGACGAGAAAGGTGCCAAAGCCTGAAATTTTCACCTTCTGACCCTGGCGCAACGAATCCCTGATGATCGCGAATACTGCTTCGACCACGTCACAGGCTTCCTTTTTCGAGGAGCCTACCCGCTCGTAGATCAAATCTACGAGATCGGCTTTAGTCATGCCCTGCGGCGTAACGATCCCCACCCGCTCGCGTTAGGCACGCTGTTACTGCCGCAACTCCGCCCCTAAACGCATCCGCGCCTGCTCGACCAGCACTGCGTGAATGCGATTCACCTCCTCATCGGTCAGCGTGCGATCCTTTGCACGATAACGACAAGCCAACGCCACGCTCTTCTTTCCGGCCGCCACCGCCGTCCCCTCGTAGACGTCGAACACCTCGACGCTCTCCAGCAGTGACGCGCCGCATTCCCGAACAGTTTTGATTACCATATCCGCCGGGAAATTCCGATCCAGCACCAACGCCAAATCGCGCCTGATCGCGGGAAATTTTGGCGGCGGCTGGAAGGTTTTGCGCGGCGAGAAACCATAGGCAATGAAACTACTCAAGTCAAGTTCGTAGACTGCGCACGGTTCGTTCAGATCAAGCCGCATCGCCTCAGCCGGATGCAATTCGCCGATCAAACCGATTGGCGAATTATCCAACGTAATGATAGCGCTGCGTCCGGGATGCAGGAACGGGGCATCTGCCCCTTCGATAGCCTTAAAGGCGACGCGCGGCGAAATGCCAATGGCGTCGAAGTACGTCTCGAGGATTCCCTTCATCGTAAAGAATCCCGCGGCGACGCTATGCCCGCCAACTGCCGACAGTGCGTACGGTCCGTGGCTGACGGCGGCGATATGAAGCTGCTCGGTCGCGAGGTCGCCGTTCATGCGGAAGGTCTTGCCGATTTCGAATGCGTGAAAGGCGCGCGCCTCGCGGTTCAAATTGAACCTGAGCGAGGTGACGAGTCCCGGCATCAGACTGACGCGCAGCTCGCTGAGCTCCGCCGACAACGGGTTCGTCACTTTGACGGGACGCGTCGCGGTTAGGATTCCTGAAAAACGCGCGTTGTCTGCCGGCGCGATGAACGCGATGGTCGCGGCTTCGGTCAGGCCGCATCCGAGCATCACCTCGCGTGTGCCCTTGATGAACTCGCGTTCGCGATTGACCGGAGCCAGCGCACTGACGCGAGCAGGCAGCAGCGCTGGAATGTCTTCGAGGCCGCCCAGGCGCGCTACTTCCTCGATCAGGTCGGCCTGCTCGACCAGGTCGGAGCGGAACGACGGCGGCACTACTGCGAGCACGCCTTTGCCGCGAGTGCTCACTTGCGCGCCGAGTGATTTGAGACGGCTCCGGGCGACGCCGGGCGGAATCGAGGCGCCGAGCAGCGATTCCATCGCGGCGAGGTCGAGGGCTATTTCGCGCGGCTCGGCCTTGCGCGGCTCGAAGTCGGCGATTGGCGAGGCCTCGCGCCCGCGCGCGATTTTGCGGATCAATTCGGCGGCTCGAATCAGCGCGCCTACTTGTCCTTCGCGATCGATGCCGCGCTCGAAGCGGTAACTCGCCTCGCTGCGCAAACCAAGACGCCGCGCCGTGCGCGCGATAGTCATCGGCTCGAAGTACGCGCTCTCGAGCAGAATAGTGGTAGTCGAGTCGCTGACCTCGGAGTTGAGACCGCCCATCACGCCCGCGATCGCGAGCGGCTTGTTGCTGTCGGCGATCAGCAGGTCGTTCGCGTCGAGATCGCGCTTGACGTTGTCGAGCGTGACGAACTCGCGCGTCTCGCCGGCGCGGCGCACGACAATCTTGCCATCCGCGATTTTGGCGTAATCGAACGCGTGCAAAGGCTGGCCGAGCTCGAGCATGACGTAGTTAGTCGCATCGACGACGTTGTTTAGCGCCCGCATCCCGCACAACTCGAGCCGGCGCTTCAGCCATGCGGGCGACGGACCAATCTTGATTCCGGTCATCGCAAGCGCGGCGTATCGCGGACAAAGATCGGGCGCGTCGATCGCAACCGAAATCGAAAACTGCGCGCTGTCGGAAGATCCGGCCGAATGCGCTGCGCGGAGCCGTGGCGCCCGTAACCTTCCGCCGAACAATGCGGCGACCTCGCGCGCGAGGCCGAGAATCGAGAGGCAATCTCCCCGATTCGGTGTGATTTCGACGTCGAGCACGACGTCGTCGAGGTGCAAATACGCGGCCACTTCGCCGCCGAGCGGCGCGTCGGTGCCGAGCGCGAGAATTCCCGCGTGATCCTGCGAGAGGCCGAGCTCGCGCTCCGAGCACAGCATGCCCTCCGACTGCACGCCGCGAATTACGGCTGCCTCCAGCGGCGGCTCCTTGCCAAGCTGCGCGCCAACGAGGGCGAGCGGCGCAATCATGCCGGCCTTCACGTTGGGCGCACCGCACACGACCTTGAACAGACCTTTGCTGCCGGCATCCACGTCGACCAGATTGAGCCGGTCAGCGTTGGGATGCTTCTCGACGGTGACGACACGCGCCGCGTACACGCCCGCGAATCCGGGCGTGAGCTTCTCGACATTCTCGACCACCAGCCCTGCGAAACTCAAGCGCCGCGAAATTTCCTCGACCGGCGCATCGACGCTGACGAAGTCGCGCATCCAACTGAGCGGCAGCTTCATCGCACACCTCCGCTCAGCGCTGGGAACTGGCTCAGGAAGCGCAGGTCGTTCTCGAAGAACAGGCGCATGTCGTCGACCCCGAGCTTGAGCAGGCCGGTGCGCTCGACGCCCATTCCGAACGCGAAGCCCTGGAATTCGTCGGGATCGTACTCGACCGCGCGCATCACATTCGGGTGGATCATTCCGCAGCCGAGTACTTCGGTCCATCCGGAATACTTGCAGACCGGGCAACCCGCGCCGTCGCATAGCAGGCAGTGCATGTCGAGCTCGGCGCTCGGCTCGGTGAATGGAAAATAGCTGGATCGAAATCGCACCGCGGTCGTGCCGAAAAACGTGCGCGCGAATTCCGTGAGGACGCCCTTGAGATGCGCCATCGTGATGCGCCCGCGCCTATCGACCATGAAACCCTCGATCTGGGTGAACATCGGAGAGGCGCGCACCGACAGATCGTCGCGCCGGTAGCATCGCCCCGGGCACACGACCGCCAGCGGAGGCCGGCGTTTCTCCATCACGCGGATCTGCCCGTTTGACGTATGCGTCCGCAGCAGCATCCCGCCGTCGACGTAGAAGGTGTCTTGCATGTCGCGCGCCGGATGATGCGGCGGGAAGTTGAGCGCGGCGAAGTTGTGGAAGTCGTCCTCGATATCCTGGGTCATCGCGACTTCGAAGCCCATCGACTCGAAGATGGCGAGCATCTGTTCGAGGATGTCGGTGATTGGATGGATATGCCCGCGCGCGATGCGCATCCCGGGCAGCGTGACGTCGATGGTTTTCTCATTGAGCGACTTGGTCAGCGTCTCGGCCTTGAGCTTCTCGCTGAGAGTCTCGATGCGCGCTTCGACTTCGCGCTTGATCTGATTGATGAGCTGGCCGATTGCGGGACGCTCGGCGTTAGGGACCTCGCGCATACCGCGCATGATTTCCGTCAGCTCGCCCGAGCGTCCGAGCACGCGCACGCGCACCGCGTCGATTTGCGCTTCATTGGCGTCGTCGCCGAGCTCGGCCATCGCGCGGCGCCTGATTTCTTCGAGTTGTTCTTTCATAGCGATCTTCCTCGCACATCAAACCTGGTCGCAACATTGCGTAGATACTAAAAACAAAAAACCACGTGGGCGATCACCCACATGGTCTCCTGGTGCGCGGCGCTTTCGAACGCGCGGCTCTATGCTGCTTTTGAGCCGAGCGCGCTGATAGCGGTGCGCACCAGCTCGGTAAACAATACGTCGCGCTCCTGCGCGAGCTTCGCGAGCATCTTGCGATCGACCTCGACCCCGGCCTTCTTGAGCCCGTTCATCAGGGCGCTGTACGAGATTCCGCTTTCGCGCGCGAGTGCGTTGATGCGCGCGATCCACAGCGTGCGATAGTCGCGCTTCTTGGCCTTGCGATCGCGATAGGCGTAGGTGAGGCCCTTTTCGAGGGTCGAGCGGGCCTGCCGATAAAGTTTGCGCCCGCCGACAAAGCCGGAGGCAAGTTTGAGTTGACGCTTATGACGGCGGCGCGTCTTGGGTCCGCCTTTTGCGCGAGGCATCTCAGTTCAGTCCTTTTCTTTTTTCAGTATTCTGGTTTTTCGGTTTTCTGTGACTATCAGCCGTACGGCATCATTATCTTGATTTTCTCGGCGTCGGCCTTTGTCAGAATACCGGTCCTGCGCAGGCGCGACTTCTGGCTCGGGTTCTTGGCCGTGAACATGTGACGGGCGTACGCGTGTTTGAATTTGACCCTGCCGCTCTTGCTAATCTTGAAGCGCTTGGCCGCGGTTCGGCTGGTCCTGATTTTCGGCATGATAGTCGCTTTGCTTCTTTCCTAAAATTTTTTATCGCGGCGTCAGCAGCACGGACATGTTGCGTCCTTCCATCCGGGGCGTGCCTTCCGCCTGCGCGATATCGGTTACCGTCGCAATAATTCTCTCGATCAAAGCCCGTCCGAGTTCGGGATGTGTTATCGCGCGGCCCCGGAACGAAACGGTGAGCTTAACACGGTGACCCTCTCCAACAAAGCGCTTGATGTGCGCAGTTTTGAAGTCGACGTCGTGCTGCCCGGTCGCCGATCCCATCTTCACTTCCTTGATCATGCTGATGGTGTGCTTCTTGGAGTCGTGCGACTTTTTCTTCTGCGCGTAGCGATATTTGTCGAAGTCGGTGACGCGGCAAACGGGCGGATTAGCCGTCGCCGAGACTTCGACCAGGTCCAGGCCACGGCTTTCCGCAACTTTGATCGCCTCGCGCAGCGGCAGGATTCCGACCTGGCTGCCGTCGGCGTCGATTACACGGACTTCCTGCGCGCGAATCAGGTTATTGACGCGAATCGCGGGCTCCCTTGACGGTGGGGTTCTGAAATCTCGACGAATAAGACACCTCCTCCGGCTTGATGGCCGGATGAATTTCCTAAGCCGGTATCGGCTCCTGTTTTAATCTTTCCAGCAACGCCGCCAGCGGCATCGCATTGCTCTTTTCTCCGCGCAGCAAGCGTAGCGAGACCGATCGATCGGCCGCCTCGCGTTCGCCGACGACTACCATATACGGCACCTTGGCCAACTCGGCTTCGCGGACTTTGAAGCCCAGCTTCTCGTTGCGGATGTCGGCGTGGGCGCGGAATCCCTCGCGCTTGAGCAGGTCGGCGATTTCTTTGGCGTAATCCTCGACCTTCTCGCTCAGCGACAGCACTCGCACCTGTTCGGGCGCCAGCCACAGCGGCAGCACGCCGCCGGTATGCTCGATCAGCACGCCGATGAAGCGCTCGAGCGAGCCGAGGATCGCGCGATGGATCACGACCGGCCGCTCTTCGGCGCCGGCGCTGTTGGTGTAGGTCAGGTCGAAGCGCTCGGGCGCGTTGTAATCGAGCTGGATCGTCGCGACCTGCCATTTGCGCTTGAGCGCATCGGATACGTAAATCTCGATTTTGGGGCCGTAGAACGCGCCTTCCTTCGGATTAATCTCGAACGCGATTTCGTTGCGCTTCATCGCGTTGGCGAGCTTGCCCTCAGCCATTCGCCATTGCTCTTCGGTGCCGAGATGCTGATCGGGCATCGTCGCGAGCTTGAACTCGACGCCCTCGAAACCGAGCGTGCCGTACACCTCGCGCACCATCCGCAGATTCGACGCGATTTCGTCCTCGATCTGATCTTCGCGGCAGAAGATGTGCGCGTCGTCCTGCGACATCGCGCGCACCCGCATCAAGCCGTGCAGCGTGCCCGATCTTTCTGCGCGATGCAGCCGGCTGAACTCGGCAAAGCGCACCGGCAGGTCGCGATATGAGCGCTTCTCCGACCGGTACACGACGTCATGGCCGGGGCAATTCATCGGCTTGAGGCTGTACCCGTGATGCCATCCGTCGGGTCCGGTATCGATAGTATGCGTGTCGCTGTCGGGATCCGGTGAGACAAACATGTTCTCACGGAAATTCTCCCAATGTCCCGACGTATTGAACAACTCGTTCTTGAAAATCAGCGGGGTGACGACTTCGTCGTAGCCGTAGCGCCGGTACAGCCGCCGCATGTAGTCGACCAGCGCATTAAAAATGATGACGCCCTTGGGCAGGTAAAACGGCGATCCCGGCGAAATCGGATCGAAGATGTAGAGGCCCATCTCTCGCCCGAGCTTGCGATGGTCGCGCTGGCGGGCAAGCTCGACCAGCTTCAGATGTTCGTCGAGGGCTTCCTTGGTGGCGAACGCGGTGCCGTAGATTCGCGAGAGCATCGCGTTGTGCTCGTCGCCGCGCCAGTACGCGCCCGCAACGCTGGTCAGCTTGAACGCCTTCAAGTAGCGCGTCGAGGGCACGTGCGGTCCGCGGCAGAGGTCCATCCAGTCGCCCTGGCTGTAAATCGAAATCGGATCCTCGGCCTCGTTGATTATCTCGACCTTGTACTTCTCGCCCATCGCCGAGAATTTCGCGACGGCCTCTGCGCGCGGCACTTCGGTCCGCGTGATCTTGTGATCGGCCTTCGACAGCTCGCGCATCTTGGCTTCGATCTTCGGCAAGTCCTCGAGCGTGAACGGCGTCGCGGGCGCAAAGTCGTAGAAAAAGCCGTCTTCGATAACCGGCCCGATCGTCACCTGGGTGCCGGGATAGAGTGACTGCACGGCCATCGCCATCAGATGAGCAGTCGAGTGACGGATGACGTCGAGGCCCTCAGGCGTCTCCGCCAGCACCGGCTCGACGGCGGCGTCGTGATCAAGCTTGCGGGTGAGATCGACGACCTTGCCGTCGACGCGCGCTGCCACCAGGTCTTTGCTCGGGACGTCTTTCAGCAGGTCGCGAACGATAGTGCCAGCCGGCACGACGCGCGATTCGCGGCCGAGGGTTACGGTTACGTCGGAACTCATCAAGCGAAAAATTTAATCATTGCGGGAAACGGCGAAGCGAGATTCGCGCACGTGGTTGTGGGCACGGACCTGGTAGGCACGGGCGGGATTGAACCGCCGACCTCTTCCGTGTCAAGGAAGCGCTCTCCCACTGAGCTACGTGCCTTCACGGGCGAGGGGTATTGGTTAAACACATCAAGCAAACGCTGAAGGTAACCGATTATGCGCTGGCGGGCAACCGAAGTTTTCGCGCGTTAGGCCTGCTCCTAACCTCTCCTTGTCCGAGGAGAGGTTAGGATCCCGGCAGGCGACCGTTCCCCCGGCAATCTGCTAGGATCTCGCGCCAAGTATCCGCGCGCACGGAGGATCGCCTACGCCTCAGAAAATGGATCGCGAGCGCATAGTGCAGCTCTTTTTCTTCGGCTTCCTGGCCGTGATGGCCTACGAACTGTACGAGCTGATGCTGCCGTTCCTGACGCCGTTGGCGTGGGGGATTCTGCTCGCCTTCATGGCGCATCCGGCGCTGATCGAAGTCGAGAAATACGTCAAGCGGCGGTCGCTCTCGACCGCGATCATCAGCATCGTCGTCGGGCTTGGCGTCATTCTGCCTGCCATCTGGGCCTCGGGACGTCTCGTAGTTGAGGCGCAAGCGCTGTACACGCAGGCCACGGTGATGGTGAACACGGGCGGCGTGTCGAAGCTGCATGACTGGGCGGTCAACACACAGCTCGGCGCGTGGATTTCGAAAAAAATGGCGGAGCGCGGCTACAAGCTCGACGAGGAACTGCCCAAGCTGACTCTGCAAGCGGCGCAGATAACCAGCAATTACGTTGCAGCGAATGCGACCCACGCCGCGAAAAATATCCTCGGGTTCGTGGTCGACTTCGGTATCGCACTGCTCGCGTTCTTCTACCTGCTGCGCGACGGCGACTACTATTACAAGAGCCTTCGCGACCTAACCCCACTGCACGAGGACGACAAGAAGGCGATTTTCGACACGCTGCGCACGACGCTCTCGTCGGTGATGCGCGGCCTGATGCTGACCGCCGTACTGCAGGGCGTGTCGATCGGCATCGGGATGCTGATTTTCGGCGTGCCGTACTGGCTGTTCCTCGCGTTAGCGTCGGCGGCGGCGGGACTGATGCCGATCGGCGGCACCGCACTTGTGTGGATTCCGGCCATGATCTACCTCGGCTTCGCAGTGAGCTGGTCGGCGGCGGTGGGCCTGCTCATCTGGTGTTCGGTAGCGCTCGCGGTCATCGACAATTTCATCAAGCCCCTCGCGATGAAGCACGGCACCGGACTGCCGACGATCGCGCTGTTCCTGGGAATTCTCGGCGGCCTCGAAGCCTACGGCCCGCTGGGCCTGTTCCTCGGCCCCGCAATCATGTCGGTCTTCGCGGCCCTGCTGCGCGTCTATCGGAAGGAATACTCAGGCAGCCGCAAAGAAGCCGCGTAACCTTCGATCGCATCAGTCGCGCCTTCATTTTTTTGGTGTCATCGACGAAGCGAGGCGGACAATTTTGTCATCCTGACAGAGTGAGCAACGCGAGCGGAGGACATGGCTTCTGGCCTCCGGACAGCTTCGCGTAAGCGCCGCCGGTTCCGGTTTCTGTAATCGCGCGCTGCGCGCGCACCTCCTCTGCATCCGATGACAAATCGCGACGGTTCGAATAATCATTGCTCGCCATGGACGCTCCCGCACCTACCCTCGAGCCTGTGCGCGCGATCACTTCCGCCGAAGCCGCGCACACTCTGCTCGCGAGCTTTCTCGGATGGGCGCTCGATGCCTTTGATTTCTTCATCCTGATCTTCGTGATGCCCGCGGTCGCGCGCGAATTCCATCGCCCCATCTCGCACATCGCGTTCACCATCACCGCGACGCTCGCGCTGCGTCCCGTCGGCGCGCTCATCTTCGGCTGGATCGCCGACCGCTACGGCCGCCGCATCCCGCTGATGATCGACGTCATCTTCTATTCCGTCGTCGAAGTGCTGAGCGGCCTCGCGCCGAGCTACGGATGGTTCCTGGGGATGCGCGCGCTGTACGGAATCGGGATGGGCGGCGAATGGGGCGTGGGCGCGTCGCTCGCGATGGAAGCGGTGGCGCCGCGATGGCGCGGATTCTTTTCAGGACTGCTGCAGGAGGGTTATGCGGTCGGCTACCTGCTCGCGGCGGCGGCGTTCTTTTTCGTCTTCCCGCACTTCGGATGGCGCGCGATGTTCTTTCTCGGCGGCGCGCCCGCGTTGCTGACGATCTACATACGCACCAAGGTGCCGGAGTCGGAGGCATGGCAGCGCACGCGTCCGGACAGAGCGAAGATTGGCAACGCCGTCCGCGCCAACTGGAAATTGTTCATCTACCTGTGCGCGCTGATGACGATGATGAATTTCGTCTCGCACGGCACCCAGGACATGTACCCGACCTTCCTCGAGAAAACCCGCGGCTTCGACACCCGCACCGTCGCGACCATCGCGGTTATTTATAATGTAGGCGCGCTGCTCGGCGGCCTGACCTTCGGCTATTTTTCCGATCGATGGGGACGCCGCCGCACGATGGCGACGGCGGTTATCTGCGCCGGCCTGGTCATCCCGCTTTGGATCTATCCCTCGACGGTCACGGTGCTGACGCTCGGCGCGTTCCTGATGCAGTTCATGGTGCAGGGCGCATGGGGCGTAATCCCTGCCCATCTGACTGAGCTGTCACCGCCGGAAGTCCGCGGCCTTTTTTCAGGACTCGCGTATCAGATCGGCGTCTTGATGGCTTCCGGAGCCGCCGTGAGCCAGGCATTGCTGGCAGAGAAATTCGGCTACGCGGCGACGCTCGCAGGCGTCGCCGCAATCGTGATGGTCCTGGCGGCCGTGGTCATCCTGCTAGGCCGCGAGCGCATGGGCCGCGACTTGCACTCCAGTGAGTGAAGCAAAGTGGTGCGCATGCAGCGCGCGAACAAGAAGATCGGAACCGGCTCGCGTACGCAAGCTGTCCGGAGGCCAGAAGCCATGTCCTGCCGCGCGCGTTGCTCGCTTTGTCAGAATGACACGTGAGCTAGCCCGCTTCTTTGTGTCATCCTGAGCGCAGCGAAGGATCTCGCGCGCAAGCGCGTCTCTATCCCGCCAGCCGAGCGCTCTCGAACAATCGCGGCAGATGCCGTCGGACCTGCGTCTCCATCTCTTGATCGGAAATCGACGTGGTGCGGCCGTCGTCGTATTGCGCGTCGACCCACTTCGCGATCTCCATCACCTCCGCTGAGCGCTTTTCGACCTGCGCGATGCGCGCGAGACCGAAGTACGAATTGATCCACCATGCGATTCCCGCCACGCCCGAAGTCTTGTCGACCGCGACGCGCGGCGGCCGCCCTAGAATCTTCGCGGTGTCGAAGACGTTGTAAATTTCTTCGTCCTTCAGCAGCCCGTCGGCATGGATTCCTGCGCGCGTGACGTTGAAGTCGCGCCCGACAAAAGGATAGTTAGCGGGAATCTTGTACCCGGCTTCGCGCTCGAAGTACTCCGCGATTTCGGTGATCACCGACAAGTCCATTCCGTTGGCGTCGCCCTTCAGCGACACATAGTCCATCACCAGCCCCTCGAGCGGAGGATTACCGGTGCGCTCGCCGTAGCCGAGGATCGTCCCGTTGGCGTACATGCATCCGTAGAGCCACGCGGCAGTCGCGTTGGCGAGCACCTTGTGGAAGTCGTTGTGCCCGTGCCATTCCAGTTGTTCCGGCTTCACACCGCATTCACGACGCAAGCCTAAAATCAGCTTCGGCACGCTGCGCGGCAGCGCGACACCGGGATACGGAACGCCGAATCCGAGTGTGTCGCAGACGCGAATCTTGACCGGAAGCCCTGCCCCATCGCCGAGTTCCATCAGCTTCGACACGAACGGCACGACGAAGCCGTAAAAGTCCGCGCGGGTCGCGTCCTCGAGATGGCATCGGATTTTGAGGCCCGCATCGAGCGCCGCGTTCACGATCTCGAGGTAATCGTTCATCGCCGCACGCCGGGTTTTCTTGAGCTTGTTGAAAATGTGGTAATCGGACGCCGAAGTAAGAATCCCGGTCTCGCGCAGGCCCATCTCCTTGACGATCTTGAAGTCCGCTTTCACCGCGCGAATCCATCCGGTCACTTCGGGGAACTGGTAGCCGCGCGCGAGGCATCGATTCACCGCCTCGCGATCGGTCTTCGAGTACAGGAAAAACTCGGTCTGCCGGATGACGCCGTTGGGACCGCCGAGGCGATGCAGCATGTCGTACATCGCGACGATTTGGCCGGCGGTGTACGGCGGACGCGCCTGCTGTCCGTCGCGGAAGGTGGTGTCGGTGATGAAGAAATCGGGTGCGGGGTCAGGTTTTTCGAACTCGCCGTCGAAGATTATTCGCGGCACCGCGTCGTAGGGGAATTGCTCGCGGAGAAGGTTCGGCTCGGCCACATCGATTAGTTCATGTTTCATGCGGGTTTCCTCGACTCCGATTTAAGGCTCAGAATCAACATATGTCAAGCGATATACAGGAGCATTTATGATGCATGCGCTCCGATGACGCCAAATAACCTAACCCCTAACCCCTTCCCTCGAAGGAAGCGGAACAATCGCGAGGAGGGAGCGGCACCGGGAGCGAAATGGCGTCCTCGACATTTCGCGATTTCCTCACTGGGTGCAGGGGTCACCCCTGCCGAAGGAAGTGTGAAACCCATCGCGGGTTTCACATTCAATTAAGTGATTTGCCCTTCCCTGTTACGGGACTTTCGATTTCGGCGCGATTGCGCTAAACGAACGGTATGGAGGTAATGCTATGAAATTCGGCCTCTTCTATGAAATCTCGGTACCGCGACCATGGGGGCGCGAAACCGAAAAAACTGTTTACGACAACTGCCTCGAGCAGGTCGCCCTCGCCGATTCGCTCGGCTTCGATTCCGTGTGGGCCGTCGAGCATCACTTCCTCGAAGAATATTCGCATTGCCCCGCGCCCGAATTGTTCCTGACCGCATGCGCGATGAAGACCAAAAAAATGCGCGTCGGTCACGGCATTGTGGTATGCGTGCCCGAGTTCAATCATCCGATTAAAATCGCCGAGCGCACCGCTGTGCTCGACATCCTGAGCGGCGGGCGCCTCGACGTTGGCACGGGCCGTTCCGCGACCTGGACCGAGCTGGCGGGATTTCGCGCGAGTCCCGACGAGACCAAGAAAACCTGGGACGAGTTCGTCCATTGCCTGCCGAAAATGTGGACGCAGGAGCGCTTCTCGTACCAGGGTCGGTCGTGGTCGATGCCGCAGCGCACGATCGTGCCGAAGCCGTATCAGAAACCGCATCCGCCGCTGTGGGTCGCGGTCACCAGTCCCGGCACCGAGATCGACGCGGCTGAGCGCGGGATGGGGAGCTTGGGCCTCACCTTCGGCGGATTCGCCGAGCAGGACGAGAAGGTCAAGCGCTATCGCAAAATTATCCAGAACTGCACGCCGGTCGGCGAGGTTGTCAACGAAGCCGTCTCAACCGTGAACTTTTTGTATTGCCATGAGGACGACGCCGAGGGCGTCAAGGTCGGCAAGCGTCTCACCGGCACCTTCAACTATCTCGCGGCGCAGTTGCTTGCCGCGCGCGAGGCGTATCCGAGCAAATCGTATCCGTCGCTTGGACTGCTGCCGTCGTTGCGCCAGGATGCGGCGGGGCCGGGCGATGCGTCCGGTGCCCCTGAGGGTATCGCGATTGGAAACCCCGCGCGCATCACTCGCGAGATGAAGAAGTGGGAAGCGGTCGGCGTTGATCGCGTAAACTTCCTGCTGAACGCGCTCGAGACCGTGCCGCAGCAAAAAGTGCTCGACTCGATCCGCCTGTTCGCGAAAGAAGTGATGCCTCATTTCCAGGGCGCGAGCGATACCGCTTCCGCTGCTGCAGGAGGCCGCTGATGCCGCCGCGTTTCGGAAAGCTCGATCTCGCCACTTGGGGCAAGGCGGCGCCGACGATCAACGGCTACAAGACTGAGTCGTGGATCTTGAAGGGTGCGAAGATTCTCACGATCAACATGGAGATCGACGACGACCCGGCCGACAACCTGCTGCCGGCAACGATGCATCCGTCGATTCCCGAGTACGCGATTTTCTGCGTGACGTCGTATCCGGAAAGTCCGGTCGGCGCGTTCTCGATTGCCGAGGTTCGCGTCTCTGGCCGCACCGGCGTTCGTCCGCGCGGCTTTGTACTCCGCAGCTATTGCGACAATGACGATGCGCGGCGCGAGATGGCCGCGCGATGGGGTTATCCGACGGTTGCGGGCGACGTGAAGCTCGACCTCCGCCATGACCGAGTGGTTGCGCGCGTTAGCGCCGGCGGCAAGCCAGTGCTCGAATGCGAGCTACTCGATCGCGATATGATTTCCGGCGGCGACATCCAGTACATCGCGAGCATGCATCTGGCCCGCAACAAGGAAGACGGCAAGCTGGTGCTGGTGCAGGTCGATCCCGAGTTCACGTTCTCGAAAGCTGAGCGCGGCAAGCCACGGATTGTTCTGATGGACAACGACGCATTCGGGGCAGGTAGAAATCTGCGCCTCGACAATCCGATTTCCGCGACCTTTACCACGGCAGACGTGACGCTCCCGAAGATCCGGTACATCTGCAATCCGGAGGTGCCGGCGATGCAGGGTACGACCAAGGTAGCCGCCTGAATGAGATCAGCTCTGCGCGCTTTCCTTTTGTCATCCTGACGACGGGAGCGTTAGCGACGGGAGGAATGGATCTCGGACAGCTTCGCGCAAGCGAAGCCGGTTCCGGTTCTGTGATGCTCATCAGCGCGTCCAAGCGCCGGACGCAAGAGCGTCCGTCGAGATTCTTCGCCGCAGCGGCTCAGAATGACGGAAGGAAAAATGCCTGACCCCTTCCGCTTCGAAAAAATCAAACTCAAGAGCGGGATCACTTTGCGCGTCGCGCGCGCGGGATCGGGACCGCCGATCGTCATGCTGCACGGCTTCCCGGAATGCTGGTATTCGTGGCGTCATCAGATTCGCGCGCTGTCGGACGGCTTCGAATGCGTCGCGCCCGAGATGCGCGGGTACGGCGAATCTGACGCGCCGGTCGGCGTCGGCAACTACACGCTCGACAAGCTGGTTGGCGACGTCGCCGATCTGATCGAGGCGCTCGGCCACCAGCGCGCGACCGTAGTCGGCCACGATTGGGGCGGCGCCGTCGCGTGGGCGACGGCAATGATGCGTCCAGAGGTCGTCGATCGGCTCATCGTGATGAACTGTCCGCATCTCGAGCGGATGAGCCGCGCGCTGCGGCGCAATCCGCGCCAGATGTTGCGCAGTTGGTACATGCTGTTCTTTCAGATTCGCCGTATCCCGGAGTGGGCGTTTCGCCGGAATAACTACGAAGCGCTGATCAACGCGCTGCGCAACGGCACGATTCAAAAGAATGTCTTCACCGACGCCGACCTCGACTACTTCCGTGCCGCGTTCCGCAATCCATATTCGATAACCGCCGCGATCAACTACTATCGCGCGAACTTCCGCACCGGCTTCATGGCGCGCCCCGGCACCAACTCCTGGATCGATCGCAGAATCTCGGCGCCGACGCTTTTGATTTGGGGCGAGCAGGATTTCGCGCTCGGCAAGGAACTGACCTACGGCATGGAACCATTGTTTACCCGCCCATTTGAGATCAAATACATTCCGGATTCGGGTCATTGGGTGCAGCAGGAAAAGCCGGCGCTGGTGAATCAGTACGTCCGCGATTTCCTCGATTCGCATCCGGTATGATTGAGATTGTGCTTGCCGCCCGGAACCCTCACCTACCTGCCGCGTTGCGTCAGGCCTCCTCTCCCGTGAAGGAACGGGCGAGGTAAAATTCACGGTCCGTCCACTGAATTCCCGCACCTTCCCGGTTCAGACTTTACTCAGATTTGCCTCGCGCCTATCTTTATTTCTAGGATCTAACATGCCTTGGACAGCCGCCTTTCTCTCGGATCCCGGACATTACCGGATGGTCGTCTGTATAGGAGCTTCCCGGCAAAAAGTTAAGGAGGGGCTTTTATGCCCACTAAGTTGTATGTAGGCAACCTCGCCTACGCGGTTACGCAGGACGACCTGGCGGAGCTTTTTGCGCAGGCTGGGAAAGTCGAAAGCGCGGTGGTGGTCTCCGACAAATTCTCGGGACAGTCGCGCGGCTTCGGTTTCGTCGAGATGGCGGAGGCGGCCGATGCGGCCACTGCAATCCAGACTCTCAACGACACTGACCTGAAGGGACGGCGAATCAAGATTGACGAGGCTCGCGCCAGCACCGGCGGGCCGCGTGGCGGCGGCGGTGGTGGCGGAGGAGGAGATCGGCGGCGTGGCGGCGGTGGTGGTGGCGGCAGAGAAGGCGGTGGCGGCGGTGGAAATCGCAACCGCTGGTAGAAGCTGCATCACGAACAGCGATTGATAAAAAAGTAGTTGGTTGGCGGCGCGGTCAGAGCTGAAGCTTGGGCCGCGCCGCTCTGCTTTGAACTCTCACTGAGCCGGCATCGACCTCTTCTCACGTGCGCTCTTCTGCTATCGTTATGCGCCGAAACTGAGCCGGGCCAACCCCAAATCAAGCTCTGGATGAATCTGATCGAATGAGAAAAGCCACACTCTCGATTGCGGCGGCCGCCGTCGCGCTCGCGTCCATCCTCGCTATCGCACCGAATCCGTTACGCGCCGACGACAATGGAAACGGCAGCGTCCCGACCGGCACGCTGCGCAATGTCGCCGGCATCGTGACTCATTCGGGCGGGCGATCGGTGCAGGTCGGCACCGCATTCTTCGTCGCCGTGCCGAGCCTGGCGTTCCCCGGGCGATCGTTCGTTTACCTGGTGACCGCGCATCACAATCTGCTCGACGGCTACGGCAAGCCGCGCGACGGGCTCCTGCTGACGCTCGAAGACTCGAAGACCGGAGCGATGCGCGAAGAGCCGTTGCCGCCCGAGAACCGCTGGGTGCTCGATCCGAATGAGGAGAAGGCCGACGTCGCCGCGATTCCGCTGACTCCGCAGGGCGCGAGTATCGCGCCAATCGCGCTCGCCTCGCTGCTCGGCAGCGACGACCCATTCGCGCGGCCCGAAACCGGAGCGCAGGTGTATTACCTGACGGCGGCGACCGTCGGCGTCAATCAGCATCGCTTCGAGGCGCTGGCGCGTTTCGGTCACGTCTCGGTTCCCGCGCCCGCCGACACTGAGGTCATCGGCGCAGGCTTGCAGCAGCTCAGCTATCTTGACGGCGGCGGCGCGCCCGGATTTTCCAGCGGTGCCCCGGTCTTCGTCAGCGCCGGGCTTCGCTTCGCGTTATGGGGAATTCTCGAGGCCAATACTTCGCTCAACACTGATCCGGTTTTCTCGGGACTCGCCGGCGTGCTCCCTGCGAAGTACGTTGCCGAGACGGTCAAGAAGATGGGCGAGGTGCAGGACAAAACGCTGCAAGGCTCCAAGGCCCCCGCGAAACTGGAGTAGTCGAGTTGCGGCCCGCAGATTCGATTTGATTCGTACCGGAGGTCTCCAGCTATAATGTCGCTCCACTTGATTTCGCATCGATGCGCGTATATCGAGAGTAGTTCCGGCTCGGTGCAGGACCGAATTCAGTAAAGTACTCCCCGGTAGCTCAGTCGGTAGAGCGGACGGCTGTTAACCGTCATGTCGCTGGTTCGAATCCGGCCCGGGGAGCCATTCTCCGCAAGGTCTGGCACGGCTGGTGCCGGCAAGGCTACGGCTCTAGCGCTTACTTCATCCCGCCGACCCCGCCAACCCCCCCGGCTATCCCGCCGACGCCGACGCCGCCGATCGATTGGCCAGCAGGAAATATTCGGACGTTCGGAGCTCCCGGATACCCCGCAGGCTCTTCGTTCTGGGCAATCTGCTGACAAGCATTCTGATCGCCACTATCGCACTTTTGCTGAAGAGCCACTCTTTGAGCGTGTGCAGCGCAGCCGCTCGCGAGCAGCAGCCCAGATGCAAGAATCAACGTCGCAAGTTTGAGCATAGCTTCCACCCTATTCCCGAATAATCGAACACTATCTCGATAACAATTGTGAGCCCGCCTTTGTTTCCATTCAAACGGCCGGGTGCGTCCAATTCATCCGGGTCGAGGGTTGTCGCCAGGACTGTGGCGGCGGAACAGGCGCAGGTCGCCGTTGCGAAAGATCTCGTCGTAGCCCTCAGGCGACAGATTCATTCCGGCGGGTGCCGGCGTTTGGAACAGGATGTACGGCGGTTTATCGGCGAGCCTGCTCTCCATCTCTTTGACGCCGCCGATTCGCCCACCCCAGTAAAATGGATCGTTCGGGTCGTAGGAGTATTCAATCGGGTCGTCGTAAATGCCGGTGAAGACCGCGAGCCGAACGAAATCTTTGGGTCCGTCCGCCACGTGAAGAATATGCGTGTTCGCGGTGATCCTTCCGGCCGACTTTTCACGCTCCAGAACCTCAAATAGCGCCCAATCCGCAGGACTCGAGGCCCATCTGCCATCCGCATACCAGGGCGACCCCGCAAAACTCGAATAGTAGCCGTTCGCAGCAGTGTCGAGATTGACCGCCCATCGCTCGACAATCGAATGCTCGCGATCGTCGGTCCATATTGATTTACCAGTTGTCGGAATACTCCATGGATAGAAAACCAGCAGGAGAACCCCGAAGACCGCCAGGCGCTGGTAGCGAAAATTATAAATGGCAGCGAAGGGCACGGCGGCGATTACAGCGAGAAAGTACGGGCACCAATATACCGCGAGCTTGTGGCTGAAGTTCCAAAGCATGACCTCCTGCACCGGATTGACGTGCCCGGCGAGCAGAACCTGGATGATTCTGATCGGCACGCAGAGAAGCAGCGCGAAAGCCGGCAGAGCGGCATTGAGGCCTGCTTCGGTGCCGATCCAGATGCCCCGGAGCATGATGATCAGGCCTTCCAGCGCCACGACCGTCAGCAGCGGAAGGTTGTCGAAGAGCGATCTGTACGGCGCCAGGATGGAATGAAGCGACGTGTCCGATAGTAGCAGCGTCGAGGACCGGAGCGGGTCGTTCCAGACGTCGGGATCGATTGGCTTGAGCATGACGACCGCGAGAATCAGGGCAAGAATCAGCGCCGAAGTGAGAATCAGTCCGGCAACTCGAATGACCCGGACATTTTGAAAAGCCTTGGCGTCGCGACGCATGGCTCCAATCAAAATCAGCGCGACGCCTGCCAGTTGGCATAGCGGAAGGATCACCCATGGAATTGACCGGTTGAGTCCGACCGGGATTTCAGGCGCACCGAACAGAACCGCACCCACCAGGCACAGTCCCCCGGCGACGAAACTGGAGACGTCGCCCGTCGCGAGCCACAGTATAATTCCTGCGCCTGCCAGCACTATCGCGAAAGCGCCGATGGGTGCTTGCACCGCTACTGAAGTGCCGATTAGCAGCGCCCCGAGCGCCATCCGGACGCGGCTGTGCCTCGAATCAAGGAAGAATCCAAGGCCGACGCCCACCAGGACGAAGACCAGCGCCGTTCCGCGCATTCCCTGCGCATAACCGAATAGAGGAGTGAGAAACAGCAGGATGGCAGCGAAGCCACCGACGACGTCGCCGAAGAATGTTCGACCCAGCCGATAGACGCTGAAGACGAGCAGCGCACACATTGGAAGCATCGCGGCGGTCTCGGCCAGCACTGCCAATCTCGTGCGGCTGCCAAGCGCGAGCATCGCGTAGAACATCTCCAGCGCAGGCTCCTGCGAGAACGGCGCCCAGAACCCGTAAGGATCATTGTTGAACGGCTGATAGACGTGAAAACTCACGATGCGTTGAGCGGAGGCCGGCCACGATAGTGCGTCCAGGTACGGGACCATCGGGGAGCCGAGCTGCAACGGAAGTATCGAGGCGGCTAACAACGCTATAGCCAGCAACGCGAACCATTGGCCGGCAGTCGGCGGCGAGATCCTGATTGCGGGTGGATAGCGCAATAGCCACAACGTTCCGACCGCGGGCAGCGCCCAAGCTAAAGGTGCGCGAAACAGGCCGACCGGCCCCACCAAGTTGCCGAGCAGGAAGGCGCCAACCCACACTCCGGTTGCACCGCCGAGCGCGGAATCGCATAGCCCCAGCTCGGGATCGGCTTTCAGCAACAGTCCTGCGACTACCGCGGCGCTCCATCCCCAGAATCCCCAGACCCGAATCGCGGCCGGCACTGTTACCGGCAGCATCGGCCAGATTCCGCGCAGGGCGGCGGTCCAGCTCAGGGTGTAAGGGATTCTGTCGACGCGACGGATCGCCAGCGCGATCACGATGGCTCCGCCAAGCGCTGCCGCGGCAGATGACAACAGCCTGGCGTTCGCCCGGCCGTCGCGTGAGTTGGCGGCCATTGTCAGGGACAGTACCGGCTCCGCCTCATGCAGACAACGCAGGCGCCCGGTCTGGTTGAATCCTTGATTGGGTCAGATCCGCTTCAGCACTTCCTGTGGAGATCCAGTAACAAACTGGTTGTCACAAACCCAATCTGCGTGATAAGTCTTCGTCCGGTAGATTGCGTGCGGCATCTGAGCCCGGTCTGAAACGGGGGAGCATGAAATCGATTCTGTTGTTCTGCGCGGCGCTGTTGCTGGCGAGCTCGATGGTCGCATGCTCGGTCTATATGGAGGCTACGCGCCCGACCCCAACCGATTTGAACTACTTTCAGGTGGGTATGACCCGCAATCAGGTGCTGGCAAAGCTCGGTGCTCCCGACACCACGTTAGTCCAACCCGATCAAACCAGCTGCGACTTCTACAAACTTTACACGCGCGGATATGGAGCAGGTGGAAAGATTCCAATTGCGGTCGCCGAGGCCGCGGCCGACTTCTTCACCATCGGGCTCGCCGAAGTAGCCCTGACTCCAACTGAAGGCGTGACCAAGAATCAGAAGCATCCGGTCCAGTTCTGCTACAAGGGCCAGGATCTGGTGCGGATTGTTTCTGATGTCCCGCCGAATGCTTCACCAGACCAGAATTCTCCGATCACTGCAGCCTCGAGCGACGGTGCCGCGGCGAATTCAACCGCCAGCAGCGCCGCAACTGCGACTGCAAGCCCTGCTCCGGACGCTGGACCAACCGCGACTGGTAGCCCATCGCCGACTTCTTCGGCGACGCCGCAGTCGAGTCCGTCGAATAGCCCGACACAAGGATAACCGTCAGCCGTGCTTGGGTCGTATCGACAGGATCTAACAACTGCTAGCTTATCCCCGGAACCATGATTGGCAGCAGGATGAATCGACTCTTGGCAGTCGCGATACTAGTTACGGCCAGCGGCGTGTACGGATGCGCATCGACCTATGTTCAGCCGACTGACAACGATGCTGCGTCGGCCTGCGAGATAACCGCCGCCGCTGCCGGTGCGGCCGAGTGCAATTCCGAAGACCTTGCCCGTCAGGCGCGCGACGCAGCCGACTACAAGGACGAACCCGCCTTGGGATACCTGAATTCGCCGCCGGGGCTGTTGCCGATACCGCTTACCGCGCGAAATCCTTCTCCGAATTAGAAACGAGCAAAGCTTGCTCCCTGTCGCACTCCAATCGAGGGACGTGGCGATACCGCATCTGCGAGGTCGATGGCGGATGTAGTTTCCGCTTTGCCGAATTGCACTTCGAGTAGGATAATTTTGGCGCGTTTCATCTTCGCAACGTCAGATTTTCCGAAAAACTCCAATAAATCCAAGGCCTTTTCCCCATATTGACAGCCCTACTGGCGAGGGCAAGAATGCTACACTAAGCCGCGTTTGCCCCTCCAGGGAAACGTGGTCTTTGGGGTTGAGTGTGCGAAAGCGCAACGGACAGAGCAATGCGCGAGTCTTGATCGTCGATGATGAGTTTCACGTTGCACGCAGCGCCGCGATGGTCCTTTCACAGGCTGGTTACGAATGCGAAACGTGTCCCAATGTCGAATCCGCACTTAAGGTGCTTGAACATCAGGGAGCAGACGTAATCATCGCAGACATGAGGATGCCGGGGATGGATGGGATGGACTTACTTAAGAATGTGAAGAGCAAGGACCCTGATGTGGCTGTAGTTATAAGCGTGCCGCTGCCTGCCGCCGAGTCGGCGAAGGAAGCGCTGCGCGGGGGTGCCTTCGGTTGCGTAACCAAGCCGTTCGACAGCGACGAGCTGAGCGCGGTCGTCAACCGCGCGGTCGAGATGAGCGCGCTTCAACGCGAGAATCGCAAGCTGCGCGAGCAGCTCGACGTCGCCACCGTCGCAGCCGGCTTCATCGCCGAGGCCCCGAAGAGCCGCCAGTTGGTCTCGATGATTCGGCGGGTGGCGTCCTCACGCACGACGGCTCTGATTGAAGGCGAGACCGGCACCGGCAAAGAACTGGTCGCACGGATGCTTCACTACTGGAGCAATCGGGCAGACGGTCCATTCCTCGCTATTAACTGTAAGGCGCTGGCCGATGGCGTGGTCGAGAGCGAGCTGTTCGGCCATGAAAAGGGATCGTTCACCGGCGCAATCCGGGACCGCGCGGGATGCTTCGAGCGCGCGTCGGGCGGCACTCTGTTTCTTGACGAGATCGGCGAGGCAGGTCCTGACTTCCAGGCCAAGTTGCTGCGCGTGCTCGAGGACGGCGAGGTGCTCCGGGTGGGAGGATCGAAGCCACGCAAGGTGGACGTCAGGATAGTCACGGCGACTAATCGCAAGCTGCGCAACGAAGTCGCGGCGGGCCGCTTCCGCGCCGACTTGTACTTCAGGCTCAGCGTCATTCCATTGCGCATCGCGCCGCTGCGCGAGCGTCACGAAGATATCCTGCCGTTGGCGCGTCATTTTCTCGCGTTTCATTCCACCGAAGCCGGCCGGCCGCTGATGCTGTCGCCGGAAGCCGAGGAGGCTCTGCTCGCCCATCGATGGCCGGGCAACGTGCGCGAACTGGAGAACGTTATCGAGCGCGCGGTCGTGATGAGCGGGCAGGAAACGTTGATGCCGGAGGCGTTCGCTTTCGATGACGACGGCTCCGATGAAGAACTCGTGCAAGTGGCTGGCATCGCCCGTGCGGCCGGGATCGATTCGGCGGTTGGAGCAAATATGGCCGCGGGATCTGCGACCGATTCGAATCAGGTCGAGGTCGCCGAGAAGCCGGTCGAGCCTTCCGAAGAGGGAACCCTGCAAGAGAGCCTCGATCGTGCCGCAACGATGCGAATCAGGGCAGCACTTTCCGCAGCAGGCGGGAACCGGGTCGATGCGGCCACCGCACTCGGGGTTGATCGGACGACGCTGTACAGATTGATGAAACGACTCAGCTTGTAAGCCAGGATTCAAGACCTCCATGAGCGGCCGCGGAGCAATCCGCGGCCGCTTTTTGACACACGTGGCACAGGCTTCAGCCTGTGATTCTTCCCTGGATGCATGGACCAGAAATCACAGGCTAAAGCCTGTGCCACCAAAATCTAGTAGCGATCTTCGTCGTGGTAATCGCGGCTGTCGCGTCGGCTGTCCCTCTCGAGATAGGGGCGTACATCCGGGTTGGTCCTCAGAAATTCAGCGATCTCAGGTTCGTCTTTGTCCAAATTTGAGTCGATCACGCCGGGATTCTGGCGATAGCGGTCCGCGAAGTTAGGATTCGCCGCCAACTCGCGATCCCACTTCTCAGAGGGTCGCGTGTTCTGATTGTAGTCGCGGACTTTTTGAAGCACGTAGTCGCGCACATCGGGGTGGTCGGAGAAGAGCTCGCGAACGCCGGTCCACTGATCCATTTCGCGCGGATCGTGAATGATGTTGGGATTGCCGTGAAATCTGCGGGCAAAATCCCGGTTTTCATCCTGATCGAGGAATCGATGCCAGCGCTGGGCCGCTCCGTTGTCGAAGTCTGACGTCGCCTCGGTAGTCCCGATCGCCGGTCGCATATTCTGGATCGTGGTATTGAGCGAATGCCGGGGTGAGCGTTCCAACTGCCAGGACTGCGGCTGATAACAGTGTAACCAAACTTCCGTATTTCATACGAATCTCTCCAATTTTCGTCGGCATTTCAGCCGGGAATCATCGTGCGAATAACCGGCGCAAACGATATGCCAGCCGGCAAATCTAAGAGCCGTACTTTTAATCTTTCTGGGAAAACTTACATGGAAGAAGCGGCGCCGCCGCGGCGCGCGGAAACGAACAGGCCCCGGACTGACGCGGCGCCGCGCCAGTCCGAGGCCTCCCGGGAGAGGCTGCGTTGGATCGCTCTCTCGGCGGCGCTGAAATCAGCCCGGACTCGAGAGCGTACGGAGGACCGAGATCATTGCCGGTCCGATAATTACCGCGATCATCGATGGCAATACGAAGATGACCAGCGGGAACAGAATCTTAATCGATGCCTTCTGCGCGTCTTCCTCAGCATGCAGCCGGCGACGCTGGCGCAACGCGTCGGAACTGGCGCGCAACGCGGGTCCGATCTGCGCACCAAGCTGTTCACTCTGAATCAAGGTTGCGGCGAGCGGCTTGATATCTTCAACCGCGGTCCGATCGGCCAGCCCGCGCAACGCCTGGCCGAGGGTCGCGCCCGCGGAGATATCGGTTGCGACCAGGCTCAGCTCGAAGCCGATTTCCTGGCCATGACGTTCGCATTCTGTGCCGACGATTCGAATTGCTTCGAACAACCCCATCCCCGCTTCGACGCATACCACCAGCAGATCGAGCACGTCCGATAGCTGCTTTGCGATGGCGCTCTGGCGCGCGCGTGCGCGCCGTCCCAGGTAGTAACTGGGGACGAAAATCCCGATGCCGACCCCGCCCACCGCGAGTAGCAGCGGTGTTGCCGCCGAGGGATGAAAGATGGCTCCTACCAGCAATCCCAGTGCGCCGCCCCCGACAGCCATCAGCACCCGGGCGACCTGATAGGTCTGCGCCGCGCTGGACTTTATAAATCCCGCCTGCACCAGAGTGTGCTGTAGCTTCTCTCCAGTGGGAGTATCCAGGTTAGGCGGCGGGACGCGCTTGGCGGCCCATCTGAAAACCATGCGGAGAAGGTTGTCGTCCTGCGAGTCACCGGCGAGTGCGCCCTGCGAGGCTCGCATCTTGACCGCCAGATCCGCGAAGCGTTCATCGACCGCCCGGCTCTGCGGCGAGATGGCTAGATACAAAGCCACACACGCGCCAGCCGCCAGCAAAAAGACCGCGACACCAATCATGAATGGGCTCATATCAGTAGTTCACCCTTAGCAGTCGCCTGATGGTGATCAGGGCGAGAAGGTCCGAGCCGACCGCAAATTTCAAAATCTTCTGACCGGTCGGGTCATGGAACAATTGATCGGTATAGCCCGGCTGAACCAGGCTGAACAGAATCAGCACCACGATCGGCAGGCAACCGACCACCATTCCGCCCAGGCGTGATTGTGCGGTCAGGGCCCGAATCTGCATCCGCAAGCGCTGCCTGATTCGTACGATTTCGGAGAGTCGCCCGACAATTTGCGCCAGGCTCGATCCAACTTCCGTTTGCACGCGCACCGCGACCACCAGCAACCGGAGGTCGTCCTCCGGAACTCGCTTGAGCATGTCTTCGAGCGCGCGTGGCAGCGGCAGTCCAATCCGGTTTTGTTCGAGCACGGTGCGGAATTCGCTGCCCAGCGGATCGGCAAACTCGCTGACCAGGACTTGCAGCGCGCGCTGCAGCGAATGGCCTGCCTCGAGCGAGGATTTGATCAGGTCAAGCGCGAACGGCAACTGATTCGCAAAGGCCTTCAAGCGCCGCTTCTTCATGAACTGGATGTAGAGCAATGGCATGATGCCGATCACTGCGCCGGTGACCAGCGCGAACCAGATATCGTGGAAGAAGATATTGCCACCGAACAAACCCGCGCCGAACGCCAACACGATGATCAGCAGGATGTCGCCGACCCTCATGTACATGCCGGCCTGCCACATTGCTTCTTCGAGCTTGCGCAGCAGGTTCATCTTGTACAGCGCGCCCAGCAGCGCTCCTTCCTGCGGCCGCTGCTTGCGCATGACGCTGATCTCGATCTCGTCCGCGGGGCGGGTGAGGCGCCGGGCCACCTCGCGCGACTGCTCGACTTCACTGCCGCGACTGCTGGTGAAGACCAGCACGCCGATGAAGACGAGGGCGAATATGCCGCTTGCCATCAAAAAATCCATAGTCTTTTATCCGATAGTGTTGCGGAAGATTTTGCCGTCGAGTTTGTATCCCGCAGCCTCGAGCCGCTGCGAGTAAGTTGAACGGATTCCGGTAGCGAGAAACTGACCGAGCACTTCGCCGCCCGGTCCGATTCCGGTGCGCTTGAACTCGAACAGGTCCTGCATCATCACCATCTCGCCTTCCATCCCGCTGATCTCCGAGATTCGCAGAATTTTGCGCGAGCCGTCCGACAGACGCGATACGTGAACGATGATGTTGAGTGCGGACGCGATCTGCTGACGCATCGCGCGCTGCGGAATCTGCACGCCCGACAGCAGCATCATCATCTCGAGGCGTCCCATACTGTCGCGGGGAGTGTTGGCGTGGATAGTCGCGATCGAGCCGTCATGACCGGTCGACATCGCCTGCAACATGTCGAACACTTCGCCGCCGCGGACCTCGCCGACGATGATGCGGTCTGGGCGCATACGCAGCGTGTTCTTCACCAGGTCGCGCTGGCTGACTTCGCCCTTGCCTTCGACGTTCGCGGGCCGCGTTTCGAGCCTGACTACGTGCGGCTGTTGCAGCATCAATTCCGCCGAGTCTTCGATCGTCACGATACGCTCGTCGGCCGGGATAAACAGCGACATGCAGTTGAGCATAGTCGTTTTGCCCGAGCCGGTGCCGCCGCACACCAGGATGTTGAGGCGCGCGCGAACGATGGTGCGAAGGAACTCGACGATTTCGGGTACGACGGTCCTCTTCTCGACCAGGTCGTCGATGTTGAAGCGCTTGCGGCCGAATCGACGAATCGAGAGCGACGGTCCGTCCAGCGCCAGCGGCGGAATGATCGCGTTGATACGCGAGCCGTCGGGCAACCGCGCGTCAACCATCGGCGATGCTTCGTCGACCCGGCGTCCGACCTGCGAGACGATCCGATCGATGATCAGCATCAAGTGCTGATCGTCCTGGAACTTGACCTCGGTGGCGTGAAGCTTGCCGCGCTTTTCGACGTAAACCTGGTTGTGTCCATTAACCAGGATATCGGTGATTTCGTCGTCCCATAAAAGCGGTTCGAGCGGCCCAAGTCCGAGCAGCTCGTTTTTGATCTCTTCGATGAGATGAGTCTTGTCGGTGTCGGTGAGCAGCCGTCCCTCGTCGTCGAGGATCGCGGAGATCGCCTCGGTGACTTTCTGCGCCGCCAGCACCGGCTCGAGGCTTTCGAGCCGGGTGACGTCCAGCATCTCGAACAGGCGGTTATGGACCGCGAGCTTGAGCTGCTGAAAGCCTTCGGCCTGCGAGTCTTTGACGGTGCGCTTGGCAGGGCCGTTGCTCATCAGCGAGCGCTGAAACGGCGCCGGCGTTGCGGCGTTCTGCTGCGAAATTCTCTCAACGAGCTTCATGTTCGTACCTCAACTGCGCGCGCCGATGACGTTCAATAGGCGCGAAACTAGAGAATTCGAGGAATCGGCGTCGGGGACTTCGCTGCCGACTTCGAGCCGACGCGCCAGGTCCTCGACACTCTTGGCCAGCGGCGAATTCGGCGCCACCTGCCATAAATCCTGTGCGCTCAACTGCACGCGCTCGAGAACTTTTTCATCGCGCGGAATCCGCGTGTGAATCGCTTTGGCCAGAGTATGGCTCAACTGGTCTTCGGTAATCGGATGGCCGGGCACGAAGCGGCTCAGAATGAAGTTGGGTTCGGTCCCTTGTAATCCCAGCCGTCCGACCAGGTCGACAAATCGCCACGCGCATCGCGCCGCGCCGATAGACTGGTCGAGTACGTAAAACAAGTGACTAGAGCGCTCCCAGGCTGCGACCGTGTTCGAGTCGATATGCGTGCCGCAATCCACGATCACGAAGTCGAACAACTGGCGCATCAGCTCGAGCGTCGCACCTACTGTTGTGTCGGTGACCAACTCGCTGTCTTCGATCCGCTTGGGCGCCGCGAGCAGGTAGATTCCCGACGCGTGCTTGCTGAGCGCCGACTCGAGTTGAATCGAATCGAGCTTTCGGGTTCCCTCGGTCAGCGTCATGATCGTGCGCTCGGGCTCCAGATTCAGGAACACCGAAAGCCCGCCGGTCTGGAGGTCGAGATCGACCACCGCAACCCGTTTGTCGAATGCGTACCGCAGCGCCAATGCGAGGTTTGCCGCGAGGCTCGTCACGCCGGTACCGCCAATCAGGCTCACCAGCGAAACGATGGTACCTCCACCGACATGAACTTCTTCGCGCCGGCGAGTTTCGCTTATCTTGAGCAGCGCGCGGGTGGCGTCGCCCGGATCGAGCGGCAGAAACAGGAGCTCATCCGCGCCCGCCCTCAACACCCGCTTCATTAGATCCGGGGAACGATCGTGCAGTAGCGCAAAAAGAGCCGGGCGGGGCTCTTGGCCCGCCCGGGTATTGAGATAACTCAGAGACAGTTCGTCGTTGCCGTTGAAAACCACCATGGTGACGTCAAAATTGACATCGGTAGCAGCATCCGGATCCGGTTCGATTTCGTTGATGTTCAGTACGGGGTCGCCCAAGGCGGCCAAAGCGTCCCGGACTTCGGTCCGGTGATCGTCGCCTTGGCCCACCAATTGGACTTTCAGTCCGCCGTGCCTTCCATCATTTTTTTTACCGAGCGATGACACTTCACACTCTCCCTGCTTCAGCTATGCGGTGCCATATCATGCACTAATTACTCGGCTGTGTCTTGTCCTCCGCCAAACTAAAATCTAGGCCGCGTTACATCCGGCTGTGCCAGGCGACGGGTCTGGATCTGTTCCGTGGTCAGATCAGGCACCGAAGTCGGATTGTAAACCGCGGCGCCATCGGGCAGCGGCTGCACGATTTGCGGCGTCACACTCATCACCAGATCGGTTTCAGTGTTCGTGTAGCTGGTCGTGCGGAACAGTCCGCCGAGATAAGGAATGTCTCCCATGTACGGGACCTTTTGAATCTGCGTCTTCTTTTCATGCTCAATCAGGCCCGCGATGATCAGCGTCTGATTGTCTTTCACCTGCACCAGGGTCTCTGCACGCCGAGTCACGAATGCGGGTACGCTGAAGCCGAACAATTGCACGCCATGAGCGTAGTCGGGCTCAGAGACTTCCGGCTTCACCAGCAACTCGATATCGTTACGGCCGACGACGGTTGGAACGAACTCGACCGAGGTACCGAACTGCTTGAATACGACTGACGTATTCAAGGCCTGAGCGATGACGATGGGAATTTCGCCGCCTGACAGGAATTTTGCCTCTTCACCGGAATTGGCCAGCAGATGCGGCTGCGCAAGAATCTTCGCGAGCTGATGGTTCTCGAGGTACTGGAAAAATCCCTGCAACTGGTAGTCGCTATTTCCTAGCGCGACACCATAAGTCAAGCCCTGCGACAACAGCAATCCGGTGAGCGCTCCACCCGGTTCCAGCGTCTGACCGGCCGTAGTAACCGTTCCGGAAGGAGACGTTACACTTGCGGTAGGTGAAAACGGAGTTGCGACTGCGCCAGGCAAGCTGACCAGCGATACTCCAGCATGGGCGAGCGCAAGCCCCAGGTTGGTGCCTTGGTTCTCCATTGCGGACCGATCCAGCTCCGCCACCATCGTGTTGAGCAGGACCTGCTGTTTGCCGTTGGGATCGATTCGCACCGGGCGCTCCTGGTAAGTGCCGGCCTGGTCCCAAACTGCAAGAGTCGTGAAGCCCGGCTTGTGGCCAATCAGGTTCACCTGGAACGGGTTGATTACCTGGATGTCCGCGACCGTCGTATCGGCTATCGACACGCGGCGCAGCTTGGTTGCAAAGTCGATAATTCTCGAACTGCCGGTCTGCAGCTGCACGCCGTCTTCCGGTAGATAATGTCGTCCGCCTGACACCGCGCCCGAGTGCAATTCGCCGCCATTAAGACTGACGGACGGATCTACCCGATACCGCTCGTTCGACAACGATGCGGAAGCGGTCTGACTCGACGACGCCGGGGCTGACGCATAGGAAGCAGCCGGAACGGAAGGAGCAAAATCGAAGCTCGAGTGACTGATCGGAGCCGGAGGCGTTGGAACTCCGAGCGCTGGTGGAGGGGCGCTTGGCGAAGCAGCGGCCACCGTATCGGTCGTGGTCGTATAGCTTCCCGAAGAAGAAGACGACACCGATGAAGAAGCCGAGGCCGGCGACGACGCCGATGCGACCGGACCTGTGCCCGGATCCATCCTGGCCACTATCGGAGCCGCTGTTCCAGTGGTCGCACCGGTGCCCGTGATTGGTCCGGGGCTCATGCCTGGATGATTGATATTGTTGATGTTAGAGATAGACTTGACCGTCACGTCATACTTGACGGTGCCGCCATCGGTGGTCTTGATCGCAACGGTCCATTCTCCAGCTTCTGCGCCCAGGAGAATGACCTTGCCCGGCTCCTCATTATGCACCACCAGCGCATGCGGATTCGTGATCACGTTGACCGCCGGCGTCTCACCGGGGCTGACGTTGTTGATTATGTAACTCTCACCCGCATTCAAGGAGAGAGCCATTGTTGTGACTTCGTCGGCGAACAGCAGGCCGGGCCGCAGCGCGAGCACGCTGAACGCTGCAACCAGCCACGGAAGCAGTCCCCATCCTCGTGTTGATTTCATTTCTTCACCTCGTCTTCCTCAGCGGCTTGCTTAGGGAATATCGATTGTTTTAGGCGTCGGGACATGGTCCGCCGGCGCGGCTGATGCACTAGCCGGAATCGCCCCCGCCAGGTCGTGATGCTCCGGCGCAGGAGCGCTTGCTACCGTCGTTGAACCTGTAGCATCGGCACTGGCGTCCGAAGCATCGTCATCGGTGTCTTCGTCAGTTTTCACCGCAGCCTTGCGGATATGGCCGGCTGACTTGCCCGAGTCGACATCCGCCGCGGCTTCGTTCACAAACGACACTGACTCGGACGACTTGCCGTTACGGAGAATCTCGATCTCGACCGCTTTCCGCCGAGGCGCCACGGCCACGTGACGGGGCTCAGGCTGTACCGCCATCACCGGAACGTCAGGCGCCAGGCTGTACGCCCGCAGCATCTGTGAGATGTCGCTGCCGCTGGTCAGGACGATCTTGTTATCATTGTAATTACGCATCGCGAGCCGCAGTGTTCCCGAATGACTCGCCAGCGCCAGGCGTTCAGACTCCTGCGGCGTCACCAGCAGCGTGACGACTTTCACGATTTCCGGCTCGTCCTTCTTCTGCTCGACTTCCTGCGCTACCGCGAGCACTTCGACGTTCTGCAGAATCACCTTTGAGAACGCCTTGTCCCCGGTTCCGGACCCTTCCCCCGTGGTCGCGACCAGAACGTCCACCCGGGTATGCGGCAGTACGAAGCCGGCGACGTCGCTGACCTCATCCACTGGAACCGATACGGCGCGCATTCCGAACGGAATCAGGAGCGGCATCACGCCCGCCGTCTTGTCCCCGGTAAACAGCTTGGCCTGCACGATCGGCTCGTTGGCTACCAACGAGTTCTTCACGTAGCTGCCGATGACCTGTTTGGGATCGGTGTACGCGCCTTCGGGCAAACTGTCGGCCGACCAGCGCGCCAACTTTACTTCGCCCAGATCGATTTTGGTGCCGAGCGGCAGATCGTATGCGGCGACCACGACCTCGACGTTGTGCGACATGGCGTTCTGAACTTCGGCCTCTCTCCGCTTCAAAGCGGAGTAGACCATCACCGAAGCCAGCATCGCCGCGAATCCCGCCAGCAGGACGAATACTATCGGTCGTCTCATATCAACCCTCCCCTCCGGCCGCGTGGCGGCCGGCTATCTTCAAAGAATAGTTGCGCATCCTAGCATCTTGTACGTCGTAAAAGTAGCTTCAATATTAGCCATGCTGACGATGGTATTGATTAGCGAATCGAGGCCGCCTTTAGAGGCAGATTCGGTACATGCAACCTCAAGACTGTCCTTACGAAGCTGAATTGAGCCTACCGTCATCAGGAATTTCCTCGAAATACCACGTGACTAAAATAGCGCACTCACGTGACTGACTAATGTAGTGACGAGAGTACCCGCATTCTGGACAAGCGCAGTGGCTACGAGAGCGATAGTGACGAGTATGAGTGCATACTCGGCCATGGTCTGACCGCGCGAAATAGACGCTGAGTTGTAAACTCCCTTCCGGCGGCTCATTGACTTCCCTCCCCGGCAGTCGCGTTTTCCGGAATCAATTCCTAATGGAGGCTGGTTTGCAGCCCCCGCTAAGAAATCATTCATGGACGACCATCACTGCCATCGAATCACTACAGGCTTGTGTCAACACTGCCCAGCAGCGTGGTGATGGTCGTGCCCATCGTCTCGTAGCCGACGAAAACCACGACTGCCACCGCTGCCAGAATCAGGGCGTACTCCGCCATCGTCTGGCCTCGGTGAAACTCGCAGGCCCGCACTACCAACTTCGTGATCGCGTACATGACTTCCTCCTCAACCCCGTTAGTCTTTTAGGTGGGTGGCGGATGGTTTAGTTCCGCCACCCATGTTTCCACCGTTCTCGCTTAGAGCTTGCCGTCCACGCTACCCAGCAACGTGGTGATAGTCGTGCCCATCGTCTGGTAGCCGACGAACACTACGACTGCGACTGCCGCCATGATTAGCGCGTACTCCGCCATGGTCTGTCCGCGATTAAACTCGCGCACGCGGACAACTAACTTTGTTATTGCACTCATGTCCTTCGTTCCCCCTTGCGCGATAATTTTCGCGTGGTTTGGTGTGGCGGACGATTTAAGTCCGCCAAAACCCGCGGTCTATTAGAGCTTGCCGTCCACGCTACCCAGCAGCGTGGTAATGGTCGTGCCCATCGTCTGGTAGCCGACGAAAACCACCACCGCGACTGCGGCGAGAATCAAGGCATACTCCGCCATCGTCTGGCCGGCCTGATATTCGCGCGCCTTCACAAACATCCTCGTGATCTTGTCCATAGTTCTGTGTCCTCCTGTCCTTTGTGTGGCCGAAATTGGCCATTGTCCCCGTTAGTTAATCGACCTTGCTCAACCTAGCGCTGCGGTCCAGCGGCGCCAGGCGACTTCCACTCCATTGCTCCAAGGCGAGCTCGCTACTGACAGTTTTCCTATGCCAAAAGCGCGAGTTTACCGTGAGCATCTCTCGTGCCATCTTGATCTATTGAGCAATTCCTTCAGCTTTTTCAGCTTAAAGCGAATTATGGCCGCCGCAGTCATGCAACTGTTGGTTGCTAGCCCGCAACAGAGTAAGACACAAATGGATTGTTTGTGGAAATCTAAAGCAACTAAAGAGACTGTAACTTTATATAGATAGCCTAAACGATACCCTCAACCTAAATATGCCCCCGGCTCGCTGAAATTAGATCTTTTTTTAGGCGAAATTCCCGCACCTACTCGACAGCTTCGAACACAATTTGATCTCCCCTCTGTGTCGAACTCTCGTCCGATGCACCCGCGGTGAGTTCCAGCGCGCTTCGCGCTCCAAACACCATGGATGAGACTCGCCACGGCTTAAGCCGCCGATTGATCCTGATGACGGTATTGCCCCGTCCCAGGAAAACGATATCGATCGCGAAACGCATGAAGAACATGTGCATCCACATGAACGGCGTGAATCGACCGTTCTCGAATAGCATCCCCGTTCCTGGCTCGAGACCGTCACGACCCAGCAGGCCGCGGCCCTGGCCCGCGAGACCGCCGGCATTCTCGAGTCGCGCGCATAACACGGTCCCGCGGGTTTGATTGATAGCCCGGACTATAGAATGGCTCGTTGACGGCGTATCGGACTTTTGGGACTGTCTCATTCCGTCATCATGTAATAAAATCGCTTAAGTTTCATGGGATACATTCCGATATTTCTCGACGTCACCGGCCGCGAATCCGTGGTGGTCGGCGGCGGCGAGGTCGCCGCGCGCAAAGTCGAGGCGCTGCTGGAGGCGGGCGCGCGCGTAACCGTCGTGAGTCCGAGCCTGTCGCCGGCGCTGAAGACACTCGTTGCGCGCAGGCTCGTCACCCACATCGCCCGCGAATATCAACGCGGCGATATCCGCGGATGCGTACTGGTATACGCTGCAACCGACGATCCGAAATTGCATCGCGAACTGGCGGCCGAGGCGCGTGCGCTCGGGATCCCTATAAATGTTGTCGACGTTCCCGAGTTGTGTACGTTCATCTCCCCCGCTGTCGTCAAACGCGGAGAGCTTCAGATCGCAATTTCGACCGGCGGCGCTTCGCCCGCATTTGCGGCGCGGCTCAGACGGGCGTTGGAGGATCAGTTCGGCGCGGAGTACGCTCTGACGCTCGAAGTGTTGCGCGCCGCGCGCCGGCGGCTGCACGCCGAGGAAATCGATCCGGCCGATCGCATGCGCCGATTGAAGGAACTCGCCGACTCGGCCCTGCCTGACGCGATTGCCGCGGGCGACGATGCGGCGATCGAGCGGATACTTGTTAGTTATCTTGGTGACGGTGTCGGTCTGGCGGCGCTTGGACTCGCGCTTGCGAAAGATCTTCACTAAAAACGATGGACACATTGTGGCTCATGCCCGCGCTTGCGTGCTACGCGCTTTCAGCCGCGTTGTTTGTATTCGATCGATCGGCGGGCCGCAGTCGCGCCTCCGGCTATGCAGTTGCGATACTCGGCGCCGGCGCAGTTTTTCACGCGCTGGATTTGACCGCACGCGGCCTGCAGGCGGGCAATATCCCGGTCGCCACTTTCGCGCAGGCACTCTCCTTCATGGCGTGGCTTACTGCCTTGGCCGGCCTGCTGATGATCGTTCGTCTCAGGCTCGCGGTGATTGGCGTGTTCGTAGCGCCGGCGGTGAC
The DNA here is from genome assembly GCF_049584895.1 of Binatus sp. (SeqCode). Classification (GTDB taxonomy): domain Bacteria; phylum Desulfobacterota; class Binatia; order Binatales; family Binataceae; genus Binatus. Next base: position 14,612 of record NZ_JBAUYR010000107.1, on the reverse strand, counting down.
TATCGCTCTGGGAGCCGCTTCGCTCACCACCAGCGGCAGCGGACGGCTGGTTTTGCCGGAAACGCTGCGCAGCGTATGGCTGCCGATTCACGTGACGCTCGCAATCCTCGGCTATACGATGTTTGTGCTGGCGGCGAGCGTGAGTATCGTTTATCTCGCGTACGAGTCGCGGCTCAAATCCAAGCGCGCGCTCGGTCCCGCCAACGAAGGTGCGCCGAGTCTCGAAAAGCTCGACCGAATCAACTATCGCCTGCTGGGATGGGGCTTCGTGATGCTGAGCCTGGCGATCGTGAGCGGCGCGATTTGGGCCGACGCGACCTGGGGACATTTCTGGTCGTGGGAGCCCAAGGAATCATGGTCGCTGGTGATTTGGATCCTGTACGCGGGACTGCTCGAATCGCGCCTTACCGTGGGATGGCGCGGGCGGCGCGCGGCGGCGCTCACAATCGTGCTCGCGAGCGTGTTGGTTGGTTCGTTCGTCGGCGTTAACCTGATTTTTCCCGGCAAGCACGGCGGCAGTTTCGGCTGAAATGGACCAGACACTATTCATCGTGGGGATAAACCATCGCAGCGCCGCAGTCGCGTTGCGTGAGCGGCTTGCATTTGCCGACGATGAGATCGTTGCCGCACTTGGCAGGCTGCGCGAATCGTCGTCCGTGGTCGCGGAGGCGGCGCTGATTTCCACCTGCAATCGGGTCGAAGTGGTAGGAGTCGCCGTCGATGCGTCCCGCGCGGCGGATGAGACGCTCAAATTTTTGTCTGGTGATAGACGAGTCGCGCACACCGAGTTCGCCGATGCGGTTTACAGTTTCGCCGGCCGCGACGCCGCGCGCCATCTGTTCCGTGTCGGCGCGAGTCTCGACTCGATGGTCGTCGGCGAGCCGCAGATTCTGGGTCAGCTCAAGCTCGCGTATGCACAGGCGTCCGAAGCCCGCAGCGTCGGCCTGATTTTGCATCGCGCGTTTCACAAGGCGTTCACGGTAGCCAAGCGCGTGCGCAAGGGCACGCTTATCGGTCACGGTTCGGTTTCGGTCAGTTCTGCGGCGGTCGCGCTCGCGGGCCAGATTTTCGACACGCTGAAGGACAAGACCGTCATGCTGATGGGAGCGGGCAAGATGGCGGAGCTGACCGCGCGCCAACTGAACGCGCTCGGAATCGAGTCGCTGCTGATAACGTCGCGCACTTTTGATCGCGCAGTCGCGCTCGCGCGCGATCTTGGCGGCACCGCTGTGCCGTACGACAACTATAAGCCTTACCTCAAGATGGTGGACGTGCTGATCGGCTCGGTCTCATCGACCAAGCCAATCCTCGGGCCCGACGAATTCGAGTCGGTGATCCGCGAGCGTCGCTACCGGCCGATGTTCTTGATCGACATGGGCGTGCCGCGCAATTTCGATGAGCGGCTGAACGCGCTGCAAAACGTATATCTGTATGATATCGACGATCTCGGCGCGCTCGTTCAACGATCGCTTGGAGACCGCGAGCGCGAAGCCGAAAAGGCCGAGCAAATCGTCGAGCTTGAACTCGAATCGTTCCTCAAGTGGCTCGCGGGCCTGGACCTGACGCCGACTATCAAGGACATCCGCTACAGCGTCGAACGATTGCGCGACGACGAACTGGGCCGCGCGCGCGGATGGCTCGCGCAACTCGAGCCGGCAGAGCGCGAACGAGTCGAATTACTGACACGCGGCCTGACCAACAAATTGCTTCATCGTATTTTGTCGGGACTGAGGCAGCGCGACGACAAGACTCTCGACGCAGCCTTCGCCGCCGAAGTCGCGCGCCGCCTGTTGGGCGCCGAATTCGACGCGCAAGACGACGATTCCGACACCGATGACGACGACCCGGACCTAGAGTGACGGCTCACCGCGCCTTGACTCCCCTCTGAACCGAGGATCACGAGAATATGATGGTTGCTAGCGCCGTAATCCAAGCCGCGTGCGCCGCGCTGCTCGTCATTATCACATATCTGCTTGTGCGCGTGGGGCGAACTCAAGCTGAGTGGATGGGCAAACAAGCTGAGTGGATGGGCAAGACGAACGCAATCTACGAAGCGCAAAGGGAATTGCTGCGGCAGGAAATACTTCTGACTCATCGCCCACTGATTCGAGTGCGCGATATAACCTTCGCGAAAGAGCCCGTCCCCAACGGACCGATAGAAGTCTGTTTGGAGTTTTCTAACATCGGTGCTAGCACCGCCACAATCATTTCGAGCAACGTCACAATTCAGCTTGGACCTGTGGATTCAGTCCCATGGCGTATGTTCTCTCGCATACCTCAACCCTTCGACGAGGAGCTGGACACTTTGGAAAATGGATACGAGAGCACCATAAAGACGATCCGAGCCCTACCTTGGAAGCTGGGATGACTCTCAACATGACCAAGTCGGCGCGTCTAACGCTTCAACCTGGACAGAGAGAAATGCTCGATGGCGGAAATTTAGCTGTCTGGGCTGTAGGTTTCGTCTTCTACCAAGATGGCGCTGGCCAGCATCGAAAAATGGGATTCTGTTACCAAGCGAGAGGCTCCTTAGACTATCGGTTTCGCAATTCTCACGATCCAGATCTGTCCTACGAAGAGTAGTGTCAGCGTGAGTACTAGCCGCCGGCAGAGCTTTAGGTGTGGTGCCAATATGGGGATAATCCCCACGCGGGAAAGGGTTACGGTTTAGGTTCCCCGGTGCCCCTCAAAATCAAAATAGGATCGCGACCAAGCAAGCTCGCGCTCGCTCAGGCGTCGATCGTTCGCGACCGGCTGACTGCTCAAATCCCCGGAATCGAAATTGAAGTCGTCGAGATTCGCACCAGCGGCGACAAGATGACGTCCGCATCGCTCGCGAACGTCGGCGGCAAGGGACTCTTTATAAAAGAGCTCGAACAGGCGCTCGCAGACCGCACGATCGACGCCGCAGTCCATTCGATGAAGGATCTCCCCGCCCTGCTGCCCGAACAGTTTCGCATTGCTGCCGTGCCCGGGCGCGAGAATACCTCCGACATCCTGGTGACGCGCGACGGCTCGACATTGTCCGCGCTGCCTGCGGGCGCGCGACTTGGAACGTCGTCGTCGCGCCGCCGCTTCCAGGCGCTCAGGAAGAATCGAGGCCTTGAGATACTGCCGCTGCGCGGCAACGTCGATACGCGTCTCGCGCACGTCGCCGACGCAAGCTTCGAGGCGATCATAGTCGCGATGGCGGGCGTCAAGCGGTTGGGCCGGGTCAAAGATGTGAAGTTCGTCGAGCTCGATGCGCACGATTTCATTCCAGCTGGTGGACAGGGCGCGCTCGCGATCGAAACGCTGGCGGATGGCAAAAGAGATGAGCTCGATCGTACGCTCGGTGCGATCAACGACGCGCACGCGTTTTATGAAACCGCGGCGGAGCGGGCGTTCCTCGCCACGATTGACGCGTCATGCACGACTCCGGTCGGAGTGAAGGCGAGTATCGTCGGCGATACGCTCGCACTCGCGGCCATGCTGTTCAGCCCCGACGGTGCGCGAGAGTTATCGGAGTCGATGGAAATTTCAATGGCGCCTGATCTAGCACCGTCCGCGGCCGAAGATTCGGGCAAACGCTTCGCCGAAAAAATGCTCGCGCGCGGCGCCGCCGCGATGATTGGAAAGTAGGTTGCTTCCGGGACTTTCGTGCTGGAGCGAGACGCGCTGGCGCGCGAGATCCTTCGCTGCGCTCAGGATGACACAAAAAGGCGGACATACTTCTTGTCATCAAGAGTGGATCCCTGTGTCATTCTGAGCGAAAGCCGCTGTAGCGAAGAATCTCGCCGGACGCTTTTGCGTCCGGTGCCTGTTACTCAAGCTGAAACGCATAGCGCTCGCGCTCTGCGTGCTCTCGGTGAGTTTGAAGTGTCTTGCGCCGAGAGAGATCCGGGTTTCTTCGCTTCGCTCAGAATGACACAAAGAACGGAATGACAAACGCCGGAAAGCATAAACGCGGCAGGGTTTTCCTGGTTGGTGCCGGGCCTGGGGCTTCCGATTTGATCACGATTCGCGGCGCTGATGTGCTGAGCCGCGCGGACGTCGTTATTTACGACGACCTGGTTAGTCCCGAACTGCTGAGGCTCGCGCCGCTGAAGGCCGAGTTGATTTACGCGGGCAAACGTGGCGGGTCGAAAAAAAGTATCGAGCAAGATGCGTTGAACGCGATGCTTATCGAGCACGCGCGCAAGGGGCGGGTCGTCGTGCGGCTCAAAGGCGGCGATCCGTTTATCTTCGGGCGCGGTGGCGAGGAGGCCGAGGCGCTGGCGCGCGCACAAGTCGAGTTCGAAGTGGTGCCCGGTGTCACATCGGCAATTGCGGGGCCGGCGTTCGCGGGCGTTCCGCTGACCTATCGCGGGCACGGCTCGTTCGTCGCGTTCGTCACCGGCCACGAAGATGAAAGCAAGGGTGCGAGCGCGGTGCCGTGGGAAGAACTGGTCGCGGCGGCCCGTCACGGCGGCACTATCGTGATCCTGATGGCAACGGCGCGGATGCGCGCGACGCTCGATCGGGTCCGCGCGGCTGGTCTTCCCGATGAAACTTCGGCGGTCGCGGTGCAATGGGCTACGATGGCGGCGCAAAAAACTGTCAGTGCGACGGTGGCAACGCTCGCGGACGTAGCGGCGCGCGGAGGGATCGGCGCACCGGCGGTAATCGTCGTCGGAGAGCTCGCGGGCATGCGCGAGCATCTGCAATGGGCCGAGCGCACCCCGCTCTTCGGACGCACTATCGTAGTAACGCGAGCGCGCGCGGCCGCGTCAGAATTCGCGACAGCACTGCGGCGGCTCGGCGCCGAGGTCGTGGAATTTCCGACTATCGAAACCGCACCGCCGCGAAGCTACGCAGCGGTGGATCGAGCGATCAAACGCGTCTCGACACCGTCGCGGGATTCATTCGACTGGATAATTTTCACCAGCGCGATGGGAGTCGAGAGTTTTATCGAACGCCTTAAGTCGCAGGGACGCGACATTCGCACGCTCAGGAATGCGTCGATCGCCGCGATCGGACCTGCAACCGCGGCACGCCTTGCCGACTATGCGTTAGAAGTTGCGGCGGTTCCCGACGAATATCGCGCGGAGGAAATCGTTTCCGCCATCGGGATCAAGCAGATTCGCGGCAAGCGTTTCCTGATTCCGCGCGCCGAGGTGGCGCGCGAAGCGCTGCCCGAAATTCTGCGCGACAAGGGCGCCAAGGAAGTGATCGTCGCGCCCACGTATCGAACCGTCAAGCCGAAGGGCCCGCAGATAACGCGGATGCGCAAGATGATTGCGTCGGGAGCGATCGACCTGGTGACGTTCACCAGTTCGAGCACCGTCACGAATTTTTGCGAGCTGATCGGCACGTCGGGGAAGGGGATTAGAGTGGCAGCGATCGGCCCAATCACAGCGGCGACAGCGGAGGATCGGGGATTTGACGTGGTGGTGAGGCCGCGAAAATATACGATTGAAGCGCTGACAGAAGCGATTCGCGTGTATTTTGCTCAGATGAAGAAAAATAGATGACGCAGAAAGACCGGGCAGCGACGTTGCAAGCTTGTAGCATGAAGCCCGGAACCCTCACCTACCGGCGGCTGCGCCCGCCGGCCTCCTCTCCCGTAAAACAACGGGCGAGGTAAGAAGGACCGCGCCTCCGCCCCATAACTTCTAACAGGGACGAAGTCCCGCATCTTTCTTAGTACTGGGTGCAGGGGTCACCCCTGCCGAAGGAAGTGTGAAACCCATCGCGGGTTTCACATTCGATTTCAACCGCGGAGTTTGCGGGCTACGTCTGTGGCGAAATACGTCAAGATCAAATCGGCGCCGGCGCGCTTGATCGACGTCAGTACTTCCATCGTGGCGCGTTCTTCGTCGATCCATCCGTTGATGCCGGCGGCTCGGATCATCGAGTACTCGCCGGAGACGTTGTACGCGGCTACCGGCACATTGAACTCTTGTTTCACTCGGTATATCAGATCGAGATATGGCAGAGCCGGCTTGACCATCACGATGTCCGCGCCTTCTTCCAGGTCGAGCGCCACTTCGCGCATCGCCTCGTCGCCGTTGGGCGGGTCCATCTGATATGAGCGGCGATCGCCGAATTTCGGCGCCGACTCCGCCGCCTCGCGAAACGGGCCGTAGAACGCCGACGCGAACTTCGCCGAATACGCCATGATTGCGACGTGGCTGAAGCCGTTGCTGTCGAGCGCGGTGCGGATTGCTCCGACGCGCCCGTCCATCATGTCCGACGGCGCGACGATATCCGCACCCGCGCGCGCGTGCGACAACGCCGAGCGCGTCAGCAGTTCGAGCGTCGCGTCGTTATCGACGTCATTACCGGCGAGCGCCCCGCAATGCCCGTGGTCGGTGTACTCGCACATGCAAACGTCAGTGATCACCACTATGCCGGGCACGCGTTCCTTGATCTCGCGAATCGCGCGCTGCACCTCGCCGTTGTCGTTCCATGCCTCGCTGCCGTTCGCGTCCTTGCGTTCAGGAATTCCAAACAGGATGACCGCGGGGACGCCGGCCGCCCAGGTCTCGCGCGCTTCTGCGACGACGTTGTCGACGGACATCTGCGCGACGCCAGGCATCGAGGCGACAGCTTTTTTTACGCCGCGCCCAGGGCACACGAACATCGGGAGGATCAGGTCGTCCGGTGATAAACGCGTCTCGCGGACCATCCGGCGAATTGTTTCGGTGCGTCGCAGACGGCGCGGGCGATTGATTGGAAAGGCCATCGTGGTGCTCGTGTTGAATTATATAGATATGTGGGGCGGCTGAATAACGTGCGCGCGAGGCGATTGAACCCCGCGCGCACTCACGATCAAAGCGTCACGAACCCCAGATTCCTTGCCACCATGGCTTCGGCTGCGACTCTGGCGGCAGGCCGGCTTTCTTGATCACATCCTGCAGATTCCATCCTGTCAGATCGGCGAGCGTCTCAGCTTCGTGCGCTTTGCGCTTGTTCAGCTCCTCGAAATAGTTGCGAGCGCCCTCGCATGCGGTAGGCGATCCATCCCACGGCCGATGCATCACGTAGCGCGCCTGGAAATTTTCCTGATCCTGCGTCTCCTGGAAGATCAAATCTTCGGGAAACGTGTCGGCGCTGTAGCGGACGTGCAGCCGCGTGAGCATCACCGGCGTCGGACCGCCCGGCTGCTGATACGGCATGAACCCGCCAGGACGAAACCGCGGAACACCCCCTTGCTGGTCGTCGAGCCAGAACACGCCGAGGCTCTTCAATTCGTCGCGCGACAGCGGCGGGCCCGCGCACGGATCGCACCATCCCATGTTCCACACGTATTCGGTGAACACCGCGCGCATGTCGTTGTGCTTGACCTGCTCGTCGAACATCGCCTTGTAGAAGTCGCCGAACTCATCGCGGACGTACTCGGGGATATCCATGCCGGTCGGCAATTTCACCGTGCGATAGTTGGTGGTCTCGACGCGTCCGTTTTCGGTGAGCATGTAGACGACGAGGTCCTGCGGCCCTTGCGAATTAATCATCCCGAGCCGAATCGGCAGCATGAACTTTGGCGATTCGAAGGCGAACTGCAGCGGCCGCAGGTAGGTCAGCCCGGTGCGATTGTGCTCGGTCAGGTTGACCTTCGCGACGAAGAACTTCATGTCGCTGCGAACGTACGGCTCGAGCGCGCGGTCGGCGCCGATCGGAATCTTGTATCCGCTCTGCTGCAACCAGGTTTGCAGACCCATCGATTCTTTGGCCGACAAAATTACAATGTCATATTCGCCGACGGTGTATTCAGCTTCGACCGTAACGCCTAGCGCTTTGGCTTCAGCCTGACCGGGCGCTGGGGCCGCCGCCATTTCCCTCGAAGCGAAACTACCTGCCATCGCCATCGGCCGCATCAACTGGCACGGGTCTGGATCGTAATACTCGACCAGGCGCGGCGAGCTGTACGCGTCTATCTTCTGGAACAATTCGCGGTCGCCGATATGCACCTGGCCCTTCTGCAGCACGACCGGCACCGGCACTACCAGCGCGAAATCCGACGGCTCGCCCTGGTAATCGTTCATCAGGCTGATGACGGTCTTGTCGTCATGATGCGCGATCACGACTTGCGACGCATGATTCACCAGCGGCTCGTCAGCCTTGCCGACATAAAAGCCGCAGAACGCACGCGCGTCATGCGGCGTGCCGAGAGTCAGCGCGATGATCGCTAGCGCCAACGAAACGCGAATCGGGATACGGTGAAAAAGAAACATGGGTACCTCCATTTTGTGTCCATTCGAATTTGCGCGCGGGCCAAATCGCGTCCCACAGCGGAACAAATGGCGCCGCGATAAACAAAGCCCAGATGAGTCCGTTGGTGTGGTAGAGGCGCACCTGCCACGCGTATGCGATCGCGGCGACGAGAGCGGCGTGCGCCATTCTGCCGCGGCGATCGTTCGGGCCGGTCATCGGATCGGAAATCATGAAGAATGCGAACAGGAGCAGCGCGCCGCTTTCGAGCTGATGCGTCCAGACGGCCCACCGCTGACCGAGGTATTCGATGCGAAGCGCGATCGCGCCCAGATAGAACGCGAGGAACATCCAGCTGATATCGCCGCGGCGTGCGCGATTCGTCACCAGCATGCCGAGCATCACGACCCATCCGGCGACGGCAACGTCCTGGCCCCACTGACCCGGAGATACCCAGGTGCCGGGAAGAAAGATGATCGCGAAGATGATGCCGAAGGTCGCGGGATTGAAGAGATGCTTGCCGCGAATTCGGAAAATGGACTTCGACAAAATCGCGAAGGCGGCCGCAATCGGATGTGCGAGCAGATTATCGGCGCGCAGCAACAGCGTCAGGCTGAGGCAGGTGATGATGGCGCTGCGCAAGGTGCGCGGCTTCGACGGCGTAAGCCTCCAGCACGCGGCCTGCGTCAGCAGACCGGCGGCGAAGGTCAGCACGACGTGCTCGGGACGGATACTGAAGTCGCGGAAGTAGGCACCGGCGGCCAGCAATATACCGAGCGAAAAGATCTGGAACAGGCGCGGGTCGGCGAACGAGGCAGTCCAGTGCTTTGGCGTCGAGCTGAGTGCGTCCATCGAGTCGTCCCTCTCGACTCTTTGAACGCGGGCGGCGAATTTTCTTGCAGAGAATTCAGGCTGATCGAAAAAACCTTGCGATTAAATTGTCGAGGATGCGGCTCCTCGACGCGGCCCCGCTGGCGGGAATCTTTTTTCTGTTAGTAGCGCTGCGCGCGTGGCGTATTGGCGTACGCCACTACACGTCGACCGGAACCTGACACTCGGGTCCGATTCACGCCTTGATCAAGCCGTCGACGTTGCCGCTGGGGCGAGGGCGTCCGGGGAATACTCGATCGGTCTGTGAATCCGTGAACTGCATGTGCGATTTTAGGACCGTTGCGATTGGTTCGCGAAAATCGGTGGTCACTGCGAGGTCGCGCTCCTGGTAGAGGCTCGCGGTCGAGAGGCCCGGCCATTTGCCGTAAACTTTCCCCCCCTTCACCGGTCCGCCCATCACCCACATCACGTTGCCGTGCCCGTGATCGGTGCCGCCGTTTCCGTTTTCGTGCATCGTGCGGCCAAATTCTGAGATAACCAAAATGACGGTGTCCTGGTAGCTCGGCCCAAGCTGTTTGGCGAGGCTCGCGAGTCCTTCGCCGAGCGGCTTCAGATGTCCCGCGAGCTGGCCGTTGGCGGCGCCTTCGCTCACGTGAGTATCCCAGCCGCCCAGCGCCATAAACGCGACGCGAATCGTGGGGTCGCGGCCAATCAGGCGCGCGAGGCGGTCGGTGTCGTCGGAAAATCCTTGCGGCGAGGGCGCGCCGGCATTGGCCTCGGTCATGTCCTGCGTGAGTTCGCTCACCAGTCGCATGCGTGCCTGACGCCCGTCGCGATATGCGCGGCTGATGGAATCGTTGCCGACGTACATCTTGTCGAACGCGGCTTCGATCACCGGCCGGTCCATCGGCATCGGCCGCTCAGCAGCGCGGCCGAGCGCGATATTCGCAACCGGCACCTTGCCGCTCAGAATCCGCGGCACCGTCGGCCCGAGACTCAACGCCTCGGTCGGCGAATGCGTCCCGGGAAAAGAGGAGAGCGCGCGATTCAGCCATCCGTCCTGCGTGGTCCTGACGCCGGGGGTGCCGCTCTCCATGAAATCCTGCGCGTCGAAATGCGATCGCGTCGGATCGGGCGAGCCGCACGCATGTACGAACGCGAGTGTGCCGTCTCGCCATTGGCTGTCCATCGACGCGAGCGCGGGATGCAATCCGAAATGTCCGTCGAGATCGATCACGCCGTCGTTCGCGCCCGTGCGTCCAATCGCGATCGTCGGGCGTGCGTCGTAGTACGCAGGCTCGCCGTGCGGGACGACCACGTTCAGGCCGTCGACCGCGCCGCGCAGGAATACAACGATGAGCCTGCGCTTGCTGTCGCTATCGGGCGAGCGCGCTGCCCACGCGTGCGGGCTCAGTAGCACGATTCCCGACGCCGATAGAATCGCAGCGCGGCGCATAAACGCGCGCCGGCTGATTGGAGTCGCGGGACTACACTCGATGCACGCGTTACTTTCCTGAAAAGGATTCTTCATTGTGAACTCTCAGCGCTTCATGAACTCGGGACTGCCGAGAATCAGCGGCGCGCGCAGATTTGTCGGCGATGCTTCGACCGCGCTAGCCGTCGCCGGTGAAAAATAATCGCCGAGCGTCGCGGCGAGCTGCACCGGATCGGGCGGCGTCATCTTGGGTCCATGCGGTCCGGGATCGAAGTTGATATTCACTTTGCCGGCGCCGTTGCGCGCGACCGCCGGTGGCTCGTGACGCATCTCGCCACCACCGCCGGCGTCCGCGTCTTCTTCGAACGGCGGATTTTCCAGCGGCAGATTTCCCGAGCCGAGCGCGGTCGCAAAGCTGAGCCGCGTCATCATCGCGTCGGGATTCAGCCACGCGTCCTGGGTGTTGGCGTAGCCGTTGGGCGTCTGACACGCATACAGCGGCATGCCGAGAATTTGCATCGTGCCGTAGAGCGGCCGGTAGTTCCGAATCGGCACGCCGGTCGCGCGCACGCAGGAGATAACGTACTCGTAAGGCGTTTTGAACTTGGCCCCATAGTTTCGCGGGTCCCAGAATTCCGCGCTGGTGAACATCGTCTCTAGCACCGCGCGCGTCTCGCCGTCGGTCGCTAGGTATCGCTGAGCCATCCGCTCGACGAGTGCTTTCGGCGGATCGTCGGCGACGAAGTATTGCGCGAGCTTGAAACTCAGATGCTTCGCTGTGGCGGGACTGCGCGCCAGGATGTCGAGCGCATGCTCACCTTCCTCGATCCCGCCGCCTTCTATCTGATGTCCTAAAAATGTTTTTTCAGAAAAGTCATGACGAGACTGGTCGAAGTAAAATCCGCTCGGATCGGCAGCAGCCGCGCCAAACCGTCCGAAGTTTTGCCGCCGGCGCATGAATGGAAACATTCCGGCCATGCGCTCGCCCGCCATGCGCTCGCCACCAGGCCCGCGATTTCCTTCACCACCGCCGCCTCCGGGCTTCGGCAGTCCCCATCCGGTCAGAATGTGCGCGAGCGCGATTACGTCGGCCTGCGTATATCCGCCGTTGACGCCGAGCGTGTGCAGTTCCATCAGCTCGCGCGCATAGTTCTCGTTGATACCTTCGAACTTGCCCTTCGAGCCGGGGCTGTCGGGCGCGGTGTTCTGCCAGTTGTCGAGGTAGAACATCATCGCCGGATGATGCGCGGTCGCACCGAGCAGCGTGCGGAACTTGCCGAAGGTATGCGGCCGAATCGCAGTCTCCTCGAACGCGCCGGTCCAGATGAGGTCGAGGCCCTTGCCGGCGAAGACGTTGAAGTGGTTGAACCAGAACGCGGTCATCACTTCCTGCAACTGCCGCGGCCCTTCGATAGCGCGCATCATCCGCGCCTCGACCGCCTCGCGCATGACGACTCGCTGCTTGATTCGGAGGTCCTTGGTCGCGTCCTTGACCGCGTTCTTGTCGCCACCGGCGTCGGCCTTGGCGTCCTTGCGCGCGAGATTGATCGGCCGCTGATACTCGATGAACAGCGCGATCGGATTCATGTGCAGCGTGGAAAGGTCGTTGACGCGATCGGTCAGGTCGCTCGGGATCGCAATCGACTCGGGATGCAGTTGCTCCTGAACGTAGCGCTCAGGCCCCGTCGCGCTGACGTGTTCGAAGTCGCCCGGGCGCGGCCCGAACGCGAGCCGGTTGAGAACGTGCAGAATGCGGTCCTGCTTGGATGCTTCGAGAGCCACGACAGGTTACTCGTCTATAGTACGAACACCGCAGCGAGCGGATTCACGGTATTTGACGTATCTGGGAGTATTTTCGTTTACCTCGAGGAGCGTCCCCAAGCCTCGATCAGCCGTTCGAATGCTTTGCGCAGCTCGGGATCTTTCAACTCCGGCAGCTCGATGGATTTTCGCACGGCACGCGGCACGGTGCGTAATTTTGGACGCTCGCGGCGAGTGAGCCGTCCTTGCACGAAACGCAGTTCGCGCACGGCATCGTCGCCGATTCGATCGGTCACTCTCGCGAGGATTTGCGATTTCATCAGGTTGAGCTCTTGTATCCACATCGCACCCGACACTTTTACGACTGCGGTGTGGAATTTCAGCGAGACGATTTCAGTGCGGCGCGCGATCGTCTCGCCGACGATCTCCGGCCATGCTTTCGCCAGCCGCACGATCGCGAAGTGACCCTCGCGGTCGATCCGGTCGAGCACCGGTTGCATCGCGGCGCCGATCTGTTCGGGAGCCTTGTGGCGTCGAGTCGGCATGAAGGCTCAACGATAGCGCCCCTTCGAGTGAACGCATACCGGCTGAATGTGCACCGAATTCTTTCAATGTCCATTTAACCAATGATCGCCATTAGCAGCATTAATGCAACCGCATCGGTCAGTCATAATTTTTAATATAAGCGAAGATTTACCAAAAGTTATCCACAACCTAATATATGGGTTGTGAACAACCTGTCCTACACTACCTGTAGGGGGTCGGGGCTTGACACGCCTCACGGAGCGCGTGCATATTGGCCCTCACGACGCACTTGGCGACACTGGAAAACGTCGAAGCCGACCAAAACAGCGACGACATCAATAGTGGACCTAAATGCGGGCTTAACGCGCACGTAACTGGGGCGGGGAGGATGCGGTGATGGGCGGGGGAGCGATTGATTTAGAGATGGATTCGAAGTCAAAAATTACAGACCGCGCACCGGCTCCGAACGCCCCTCCGGTCAATTCCGCGGCGCCCGGACGCGGCATCGTGCTCGAGAGATTCTTCACCACCGCGGGCGTCGATCCGTATTCCCAGGTCGATTGGGACCTCCGCAGCGCGGTCATCTCGGGCGAAGACGGCCGCATAGTATTCGAGCAGAAAGACGTCGAGGTGCCGCGAGCATGGTCGCAGACGGCGACCAACGTCGTAGTCTCGAAATATTTTCGCGGACCGCTCGGCACGCCGCGGCGCGAGACCAGCGTCCGGCAATTGATCTCGCGGGTGGTCGATACCATCAGCGGATGGGGTGACAAGCAAGGTTACTTCGCCGACGCCGACGCGCGCGACACCTTTCACGCCGAGCTCAAGTACCTGCTGCTCAATCAAAACGCGTCGTTCAACAGCCCGGTGTATTTCAACGTCGGGATCGAGGCCAAGCCGCAGTGCTCCGCATGCTTCATCCTCAAGGTCGAGGACAGCATGGACTCGATCCTGAGCTGGTACCGTAACGAGGGCATGATCTTCAAAGGCGGATCCGGCGCCGGCGTGAACCTGTCTGCGCTGCGCGGAAGCCGGGAGAAGCTTTCGGCGGGCGGCACAGCGTCGGGACCGTTGTCGTTCATGAAGGCGGCCGACGCGAGCGCCGGCGTCATCAAGTCGGGCGGCAAGACGCGCCGCGCGGCCAAGATGGTCGTGCTCAACGCCGACCATCCCGACATCGTCGATTTCATCAAGTGCAAGGTCGAAGAGGAGCGCAAGGCGTGGGCGCTGATCGAAGCGGGCTACGACTCGTCGCTCGATGGCCCTGCTTACGGCTCGGTGTTCTTCCAGAACGCGAACAATTCCGTGCGCGCCACTGACGGCTTCATGCAGGCGGTCCTCGACGACGCCGATTGGCAGACGCACTTCGTCAAGTCGAGTGAAGTCGCCGAGACTCGTTCCGCGCGCAAGATACTGCAGATGATCGCCGAGGCCGCGCACGCATGCGGCGACCCCGGGATGCAATTCGACACCACCATCAACCTGTGGCACACCTGCCCCGCCAGCGGACGCATCAACGCGTCCAATCCGTGCAGCGAGTACATGCATCTCGACAACTCGGCGTGCAATCTCGCGTCGCTCAACCTGATGAAGTTCATCGACGAGCGCGGCGAGTTCGACGTGCGCGCATTCCGGCACGCGGTCGACGTGATGATCACCGCGCAGGATATCGTCGTCGATAACTCGTCGTACCCGACCGATGAGATCGCAAAGAATGCCAGCGCATTCCGCGAGCTAGGTCTTGGCTACGCGAATCTCGGCGCGCTGCTGATGGCGCTCGGGATGCCCTACGACTCCGACCAGGGCCGCAGCTACGCTGCCGCGATTACCGCGCTGATGACGGGCGAGGCGTACTTGCAGTCGGCGCGCATCGCGGAGCATATGGGAC
>NZ_JBAUYR010000106.1:0-41122 GCF_049584895.1 Binatus sp. (SeqCode) | reverse complement strand
CTGGAATACCTGGCGGTCGAGACGCTGGTCGGCCAGATGAAGGGACCGATCCTATGCCTGGTCGGACCTCCGGGCGTCGGCAAAACCTCGCTCGGCAAGTCCGTGGCGCGCGCGACCGGACGTAAGTTCGTGCGCGTGTCGCTTGGCGGCGTGCGTGACGAGGCGGAGATTCGCGGGCATCGGCGAACCTACATCGGCGCCCTGCCCGGCAAGGTGATTCAGTCGGTGCGCAAGGCGGGATCATCCAATCCCGTGCTGTTGTTCGACGAAGTGGACAAGATGTCCACCGACTTCCGCGGCGACCCGTCGTCGGCGCTGCTCGAAGTGCTCGATCCTGAGCAGAACTGTACGTTCAACGATCACTATCTCGACTGCGATTACGATTTGTCGAAAGTGATGTTCATCACGACGGCGAATACGCTCGATCGGATTCCACGGCCGCTGCAGGACAGGATGGAAGTCATCCGTATCCCCGGCTACACGGAAACCGAAAAGCTCAATATCGCGAAGAAGTACTTGCTGAAGAAGCAACAGGAGGCCAATGGGCTGCGGCCGGAGAATATCGAGGTGTCCGACGGCGCAATCCAAGGCATCATCCGGCATTACACGCGCGAAGCCGGCGTCAGAAATCTAGAGCGCGAGCTCGCCTCGATCTGCCGCAAGGTCGCGGTCGAAGTCGTCAAGACGGATCGCAATGCGCACGTCAAGGTTTCGAGCTCGAGCCTCCAGAAGTATCTCGGCGTGCCGAAGTTCCGTTACGGTACGGCGGAGACGGTGCCGCAGGTTGGAGTTGCGACGGGGCTGGCGTGGACTGAGCTTGGCGGCGAGCTGCTGAGCGTCGAGGTGACGATCGTTCCGGGACGCGGCAAGCTGACTATCACCGGACAGCTTGGCGACGTGATGCAGGAGTCGGCGCAGGCCGCGCTTTCATATGTGCGATCGCGGGCCGAAGTGCTCGGTCTCGATCGCGGCTTCTATCATCGTATCGACATCCATATTCATATTCCCGAAGGCGCGATTCCGAAGGACGGGCCGTCGGCGGGAATCACGCTGGCGACGGCGCTGGTGTCGGCGCTCACGCGCTCACCGATTCGCAACGACCTTGCGATGACGGGTGAGATCACGCTGCGCGGACGCGTGCTGCCGATTGGCGGACTGAAGGAGAAGGTGCTCGCGGCGCATCGCGGCGGTATCAAGACGATCCTGATACCTCGGGACAACGCCAAGGACATCGAGGAGATCCCTCCTCAGATCATGAAGGGCATCACCTTGATTCAGATCGAGCATATGGATGAAGTGCTAAAGCACGCGTTGGTGCTGACTGATCCGGACAATTTCTTCAAGGCGGGTAAAGGTGAGAGTGACTTGGCGTTCCTGCGCGAGCCGGAACCCAAGGTACCGGAGATGCCGCCAGGGGACGAGGACGACACGACTGTATCGACGAACCTGTCGTAGGTTCTGAGCGGGGGACTTCGCACGTTCCGGCAGACCCGGAATGCGCGAACTCAAATGCGCGGTCGGGGATGGGAAGACCGCCGAAGGTACATATGACGAAGGCTGAACTCATAGAGGCGTTGTCCAACAAGCTTCCCCTCAACAAGGCAGACGCCGAACGCGCAATAAACATTTTGCTCGACGACGTCATCGCGGCGTTGCGGCAGGGCGAGCGCGTGAACATCTCAGGCTTCGGCACGTTTTCAGTATCGGAACGGCAGGCGCGCACCGGACGCAATCCGAAGACCGGAGAATCGATCGAGATAGCTGCGAGCCGATCGGCAAAGTTCAAGCCGGGCAAGCAGTTGAAGGACTCGCTGAATGAAGGCGTCGGCGCAGCGCCGGCGTCGTCGTCACCGTCGACTGGTTCGTAACCGGATCGGCACCTTCGAGATCAACTCAGTTCAACCAGGCGGCCGCTGTGTCGATAACACACGCGGCCGCCCTTTTTTCTGATTTCGACCTGAACTTTTAGCGCAGTCGGGCGGCCGGTTCCTGGTGAAGGGTCCGATTACGGCGCCAACTCAGTCGGCAACCTGCCGTCCGGCCACATTCTTCTCCAACAGGGCGCAGCGCTCGAGGACTGCGGCTAATGCATTCAGGCTGACCGGCTTGGCGACGTACTCGTCCATGCCGGCATCGAGGCATCGCTGCCGTGCGCCTTCGAGGGCACGCGCGGTCATCGCGATTACCGTCGTGTGCCGCTGATCATTTTCGCGCCGGCGGATTTCCGCAACGGTAGCGTATCCGTCCATCTCGGGCATCTCGCAGTCGAGCAGCACGACCCCATAGTGCGTGCCGACCAGCGCTTCAATCGCGGCCTTGCCGCCGCCAGCCAGATCGACCCGATAGCCCATCCTCTGTAGTTGCTTCTCGGCCACTTTCAAATTCACCAGATTGTCATCGACCACCAGGACGCGCACCGGGTCGTGCGACGGGTTTGCCGAAGGGAGCGCAAGTTGAAACGCGGGCGAGACCGGTTCGCGAATCGAAGGTCCGCCATTCGGCGAGCCCGAGTCGAGCGCCGCTGCGAGCCGCTTGAAGAGATGCGACGGCCGGACCGGTTTGGTCAGCCAACCGTCGAAATTCTTGCGGCGGCGAGCCGCCAAACCTGCGCTTTCACCGACCGGGCTCATCAACAGGAGTCGCGTTTTTGAGAGCGTCGGATCGGACCGGATAGCGCAAGCCAGCGCGGAACCGTCCATCCCGGACATATCGGCGTCCACGATAGCTACCTGATAGGAGCGATTCTCTGCGACCTGGTGGCGCATCGCGGCCAACGCCAGGTCTCCGCTGGCGGCGGTATCGGCGATCATCGCCGCGGATTTCAAAGTGTTGGCGACCACGGCGCAATTGGTCGCGTTGTCGTCGACGACGAGTGCGCGCACGCCTGCCAGTTGAGCGCCGGTGGATTCGAGGGCCGGAGAAGTCGCCGGCCGTCCGAACCTCGCGGTGAAAGAAAAGGTCGAGCCCTTTCCCGGTTCGCTTTCAATTTCAATTTTCCCCTGCATCATTTCAACCAGCTTCTTTGAAATTGTCAGTCCGAGGCCGGTTCCGCCATATTTGCGAGTAGTGGATGCGTCGGCCTGCGCGAAAGGATCGAAAAGGCCGGGCTGCACCGCCCGCGGGATGCCGATTCCGGTATCGCGAACGTCGAAGCGAAAGACGATCTCGTCGGAGGTTTCCGCGTACAAGGTAACGCGGAGGATGACCTCGCCGGAGTGGGTGAATTTCAACGCGTTTACGAGCAGATTGTTCAGGACCTGGCGCAATCGAGTCGGATCGCCCGAGATCGTGATCGACGCCTCGATGGCATACGCCAGCATCAGTTCGAGTCCCTTGCGGTGGGCCTTTTCGGCGAACAACTCGACCGTACTTTCGAGCACACCTGCCAGATCGAAATCGATTCGTTCGAAAACCACCTTGCCTTCGTCGAGCTTGGAGAAGTCGAGGATGTCGTTGACGATGTTGAGCAGCAGATTGCCGCTCTCCGAGACGGTGCGCGCGAATTCTGTTTGATCGGGGGTCAGTTCCGATTCGAGCAACAATTCGGTAAAGCCGATGATGCCGTTGAGGGGGGTGCGAATTTCGTGGCTCATGTTGGTCATGAACTCGGACTTGATTCGCAAGGCTTCCAGCGCGGTCTCGCGCGCGGCCACCAGCTCGATGTTCTTGGCTTCGAGTTCCGCGAGCAGGCGGGCGCGAGTTTCGGCGAGCTGTCCCATGACCAACGCCTCGGCGGCGGCGGCGCGGGTTTCATCGCGCAGTTGAAGTTCGCGGGCTTGACGGTTGCGATCGGCGACCTGTTTGCGGCGCAGCAGATTGCGTAGCTGCGCCTTGGCGATGGCGAAGTCGGGCGACTTTACGACGCAATCGTCGACCCCGGCGCTCAGCGCTTCGCGGACTATAGCGCTGGTTGGATCGTCGGTAAGTACTATCAACGGAATCGTCCGCCAGTCGGGAGAATCGCGTATTTGTCTGAAAAACGACGGAGCGGCGCAAGAGCATTCGATCAGTATGCAGTCGGCTCGGCGGACTACCAGCAGCTCGAGCGCCTCGGCCACCGATTGCGCGATCGCCATTTCGTAATCGTCGCTGAGCAACTCAGACCCCAGATCGCGCAGATAGGACGAGTCGCGGCCGATGCCCAACAGTTTCTTGTTTCCGAAAAGGCTCTTCGCGCTGTCGGTTGCTCGCATCGCTTCACGCGAGTGAGTAAGCGCGCCGAGCCGAACCAGTAACATAGCCGGGTCTTCGCGCTTGCGCATGAACGCGTCGGCGCCCGCTTCGAGCGCTCCGATCTCGATGTCGCGATCGTCCGAATCCGTGAAGAAGACGCAGGGGATCTCGCGCAGCACGGTGTTGGACTTGATCCTGCTGATGAAGGTCAGACCGTCGATACCAGCCATCTGACCGTCGACCACGATCGCGGCCGGCTGAATCTCCGCCGTCAGGCGCAATCCCTGAGCGCCACTCTGGCCCTCGACCAGGCGATATCCATTAGGCTCGACGAGCTGCTTGAGCCATTGACGAAAGGCTTCGCTGGGATCGATTACCAGCAGGTTAGGGAGATGATGGGCGGCGGCGTTCGAGCGTCGCGCGCTTATCAGTTCGTTCGCACAACTCAGCAGGTAGCGTTTAT
This sequence comes from Binatus sp. (SeqCode), assembly GCF_049584895.1. Classification (GTDB taxonomy): domain Bacteria; phylum Desulfobacterota; class Binatia; order Binatales; family Binataceae; genus Binatus. The sequence goes on along the minus strand of NZ_JBAUYR010000106.1, from coordinate 36,486 downwards.
CATATGGTTTGCCCACGTATTCATCGGCGCCAGTCGTGAGTCCCCGCACCCGCGCGCGAACGTCTGCCTCGAGCGAGAGCAGGATTACAGGAATCGGCCGAGTTTCGAGGGTAGCCTTCAACTCCGAGAGGAACCCAACGCCATCACCGTCGGGCAACTGGACATCGAGCACGATCAAATCGAAAACGGCCTTATGCAGTACGGCGCGCCCCTCCGCCAGCGAAGCAGCGAGAGTGCAGACATAACCTCCCGCCTCGAAGGCGCGTTTCAGGTCCATCCGGACAGTCAGGCTGTCGTCGATTACGAGTACGCTTGAGATCATGACTATAGTGCGTCTCCATTGCGTCGCCGCGCCATCAGGCAGAGGGTACCGGCCACGTCGGCCAGGGGAGCAACGATCTGTGCGGCGTCCAGGGCGATAGCTTCACGCGGCATTCCGAACACGGTCGAGCTGGCTTCATCCTGCGCGATTGTGTGGCCGCCCTTCTGCCGGACCGCGAGCAGACCGGCAGCGCCGTCTTTACCCATACCAGTCAGCAGGCAGGCGATAGCCTGCGAGCCGCATTCACGAGCGACGGACTCGAACAGCTCGTCGATCGAGGGTCGGCATAGGTGGCGCGGCGGAGTATCGGTCACCCGCAGGCGGCCTCCGCGGACTACCAAGTGACGGTCGGGCGGCGCCATTAATATCTCCGCAAGGCCAGGCCGGGGTATCGGCTCGCCATCCACCGCAACCCGCACCGGGAGCTTGTTCGAGCGGGTTGCGATCCATTCAACCAGACTCTGCGCGAACTCCGGCGCGATGTGGATGACGAGCAAAATTGGCAGCGGGAAGCCGGCGGGTATTTGCGACAGGATTTTTGCGATTGCCGACGGGCCGCCGATTGACGCTCCGATCGCGACAATCACCGCTTCATCGCTTTCGAGGAGGGGAAGGACCACAGGAGCCGCGACCCCTGCGGCGGCCCCGACCACTCGTGAACGTCGATTGACCGACGGCCGCCGAATCGCCTTGATGCGCGAAACCATCACCGCCCCGACCAATTCTCGTTCCCAGACCCCGTCAGGCGTGTCGGCGGCGGGTTTATCGAGGACGTCGACGGCTCCGGCCGCAAGCGCGTCGAAAGTTTGCAAGACCTGTCCGCGATTGGACGAAGCCGAAACCATCAGGATGGGTGTGGGGCAATTGGCCATGATGTATTCAGTGGCGGTGACGCCGTCCATCACCGGCATCATCACGTCCATGGTGACGACGTCGGGACGAATCCGGCGGCATAGTTCAGTCGCGGTACGGCCGTCGGCAGCCTCAGCGATGACCTGGATTCCCGCATCGGTGGATAACGCTTGCACGAGACGTTTGCGCACCGTCATCGAGTCGTCTGCGACCAGCACGCGAATTGCTGCCATACGCCCTATCCCACCAGCATCCGAACGGTTTCCAGCAGCGAGTCCTTGCTGAACTCGCCCTTGACGATGTAGGCGCGGGCGCCGGCTTCGGCACCGCGCCTGCGATCATCGGCGCCGCCCCGAGTGGTAACCAGGACCGTCGGAATCCCCTGCAGATAGTCGTACTCGCGGGTCCGCGCGACGAACTCGAACCCATTCATCCCGGGCATCTCGACGTCGCAGACGAAGAGGCTGTAGTGACGTTCGCTGGCCTTCGCCATCGCGTCTTCGCCGCTCACGGCCAGATCAACCTTGAAGCCGCCGGTCTCCAGGATGCTCTTCAGCAGCACGCGACTAGTGAGCGAATCGTCGATGACCAGAATGTGCGGAGCAGGCGTGGCCGCCGCCATCGGTTGCGATGAGACCGCGTGAGCCGCTTCGAGCAGCGCGTCCGGATTGAGCACGAGTTGCGGATTTCCCTGAGCGTCGAACACCGCGCCCGCGAGCATGGCTACGCGGCCCGCAGCTGTAGGCAGCGGATGCACGATCACCTCGCTTGCGTGAATCACGCGGTCCACCCCGACTGCGAGCAACTCGGCTCCGGCTTGAACAATCGTGGCCAAATGCGGTCGCGAATCGACACCGGATGTGAGCGGACGCCCCATGGTTTCGGCGAGCCGGATAAAAGGAATCGCGCGGCCTTCAAAGATCAATGAAGATTGCCCGGCCAGCGACACAATCGCATCGACCCCGAGCCGCAACGCCGAATGAACTGCGTCCAGCGGAATCCAGATGAGCAAATCGCCGGCGGCCAGCAGGATCGCCCTGACCGAAGAGAGCGAGACCGGCACTTCAATCTCGACACTGGTGCCGATGCCGAGGTCGCTGCGGACCCTTACCTGGCCTTTGAAGCGGCCCACGACCTCGCGAACCACTTCGAGCCCGATGCCGCGGCCGGCGACTTCGTTGAGCGAGGGACTAGTGGTCACGCCGGGGGTGAAAATAAGTTCGAGGGCGTCGGCAGGAGTGAGCGCGGCGGCGCTGGCCGCTGACATGACTCCACGATCGACCGCCGCGCGGCGAACAGCGTCAACATCGATGCCGGAGCCGTCGTCGGAACAGGTGAAGATGATTCGATCGGCACCCCGTTCGATCTTGAGACTCACCTCGCCGCAGGCCGGCTTGCCGCGCGCGAGGCGGTCTTGCGGATTCTCGATTCCGTGCGCCACAGCGTTGCGCACCAGATGCGACAGCGCCTCTCCGAGCGCCGAGAGCACGTGACTTTCCAAGCGCTGCTCACGGCCCGAGGTGTGAAAGACGACCTGCCGCCCAAGCATCTCGGCGGCGTCGCGGACCGCGCGCTCGAGGGCCGGGAACAGCAGGCTGGTGGGCAGCAATCGGAGCCGGTCGATGTTCCCGCGGACTTCGGCAACCTCGCGCTCGGTGCTGTCGGCGCGCATCCCGAGGCCTTGGCGCGCGTGTTGGAGCGCGAGCCTCATCTCCTCGACGGTCTCGTGCAAGCGTGCCCCGGGTTTGGCGTCGGTCAATTGTTGCTGAAGGGCCGCGAGCCGGTCTTCGACCTCCCTGACTACCTCGATGCCCCGGCGAATGCCGTCGAGCTGCACGGCGGTTTCGGAAACTCCGCTGAGCAGCGCGTCCATTTCGGCCACACCGACGCGGACCCGCTCGAACGGCTCGAGCGCGGCCGGGCGCGATTGGGTACCGGGCTGCGGCGGCGGGTCGAGCGCGCTTATCTCCGACGAGATTATATCCACCTGCTGCAGGAGCCGGCCGATCTGATCCTTGCTGACTGCGTCGAGAGACCCGCGATGCGGCGCCAGCGCGTCCTCCATCGCATGCGCAATCTCGGCGATACGGGGCAATCGGACGACGCGCGCGGCGCCCTTGAGGGTATGTGCCTGGCGCAGCAGGCGCGCCAGCGGTTCCGCGCCGGCACCGTCCTTTTCCAGGCCGAGGATATCGCGGCTGAGATCGGCAACGATCTCGCGCGCTTCGATCTTGAAATACTGGTAGAGATCTTCGTCGGCCATAAGTCGCTATCCAGCCAATCCGTTTTCGGCGGATGGCGGCACTGCGGTCTTTTTCAGGATGGTCTCGGCGATTGAGCTCACGTTCAGCAGCCACAGCTGCGAGGCGCCGGAGCCGACCGCGTCAGTCGCGTTAGGCGGCGCGCCCGGACTTACCGGGCTAAGCTCGGCCCGTGGCACCATCACGGTGCCGGTCACCGCGGTGAACGCGAGTGCAATCTCCTTCTCGCTGCGGCACAGCACCATCCATCGATTCTGCTCGATGCTCAATTCGGGACAGCCGATCACGGCGGCGAGACTGTAAACCGCTACCATCCGGCCTTTGAGCCCGGCCAGGCCAAGGAGCCCCGAGCCGGCGACGGGGATAGGCACCACGGTCCGGGCGCGCACGAGTCCGGCGAGGTCGGCCACCTTCAGGGCGAACCGGGTGGCGCCGATCCGCACGATCAGCAAGTGCACGAGTTCCTGAGTGCGCTCGACCAGGGCTTGCTGGAAGGTCAGATCAAACGACCGCTTCAGATCCTCGAACTTCAATGCGACGTCGGTTTCGATCAATTTGATTCCCCACACAGGCGCAATTCGGAGCCGCATAGATCGATGAGCGTCTTGCGGCTGAAGCCGCCGCCGAACAGCAGAACGCGGGCCGGATCTTCCTGCGCAAACAGCATCGAGGCATTCTGAAGCTCGCGCCGCGCACCCGGCAGGTCGCCCTCGCGCTTGAACATGAGGCCGAGCCGCAAATGCGGCATCGCGAATGCCGGATCGAGGTAAACCCCGACCCGGTAGCTGTCGAGCGCCGCCGCGCGCCTGCCGCCATGCTCATGACAAAGTGCAGTCAGGTAGTGCGCCGCCGCGTTGAGATCGTCGAGGGCCAGCAACGAGGTACATAGCTGGGCAGCCTGGTCGAGCTGGCCTCGTTACACCTGGATAATTGCCATCAGCAGCAGCACGTCGGGATCGAGCCGGTCGGCGGGCGCAAGCGCCTCGAGGGTGGCCAGCGCCTCGTCGTACTGTTCCGCCTTCATGAGAGCTGCGCCGAGACTGAGGCTCGGACGAGGTGCGGCGGCTTCGAGCCGAGGCGGAGCCGGTTCGACCGGCGCAGGCTTTACGCCGGCGCGATTCGATGCGATCAAGCTGGAAGTCTGATACGAAGCTGAGATCGGTGACGTAGCGGACATCGAGGGCGCGAGCGCCCGCGGGGCATCGTTGCGGAAACGGAAGGGCAAGGCGGCCGATCTCGGTAGCGCGGGCGATTCGGCGGCTTTGCGCAGCACGTAATAGTAGGAGTCTTGAGCATGCTCGACATGGAAAGCCTGGGAGATACCGCGCAACGGCTCGGCGTGGCTTAGAAACAGGAATCCGTCGGGCGCGAGCACGCGGGCGAATCGCGCGATCACTTCGCCCAGCACCCGAGCGGACAGGTACATGGTTACGTTGCGGCAAAAGATAATGTCGAAGTGGAGCGACTGCCAGAATTGGTAGTCTTCCCGAGCGATACTGCGTTCCTCGAACCGCACCATCGTCTGCACGCTTTGGTCGAGCACAAACTGGCTATGTTCGCGCCGGAAGTACTTCTCAATGCATTCCGGCGGCGTCGCGCGCATCGCCCAGGCCGAATAGCGCCCGCGCTGTGCCTTCGCGATAGCCTCGGGATTGATGTCGAGGCCGAGAATCGAGACTTCGGCGGGCGCCGATTTGCCAAGCTCACGCAGCGTCATCGCGAGCGTGTACGGCTCTTCACCGGTGGAGCATCCGGCGGACAATATCCGAATCTGCCGGGCCGGATTGGTTCGGGTCAGCCGCGGCAGCGCTTTTTCGGAAAAGACGTGAAGCTGATCGGGGCTGCGGAAGAAATAGGTCTCGCCGATGGTCAACTTGGCGGCCAGCTCGCGCATCTCGTCGTACATCGTTACGACAGACTCGAGGCCCTTAAGGTAGGCGTCGAAGCTGCGGCACTGCAGCGCGCGCATTCGGGCCGCCAGGATTGTCTCCAACTCGATAATCGACGAGCTGCCGTACTGAAGGCCGAGGTGTTCTTCGATCAATTCGGCGAACCGTATCACGTTCGCGTCACCTATAACCGGCTTGGTCCTCATGAGTTCTCTAATCTGGCCAGTTCGTCCTCGGTGATGATTCGCGAGCCGTCGAGCACCAGCATGAGCTCACCGTCCAGCAGTCCTATCGCGGTCAATACCTCGGGATGAGCTTGCAGCAGCAGCGGCGGAACTTCGGCCAGCATGGTGCGCTCAAAGTCGCGTACGCCTACTATCGACTCGACCGCAAGGCCTACCACCCGCGCTCCGACCCGCAAGGTAACGACGCGCGCCTGCTTGAGTTCAGCCGAACCCGCTCCAAGCAGGATTCCGAGATCAACCACCACCACCGTAGCGCCGCGAATCACGGCCACTCCCTGCACCCATCCGGGAGCGCCAGCGATAACTGTGACCGGCGGGCTGCGGAGGGTCTCGATGACGCTCTCAAGCGGCAGCGCGCAGAACAGATTGCCCGATCTCACCAGCACCACGGCCAGGCGCGTGGAGGATAAGCTTGCCGGGGTTGCGATTGTCGTCAATTGAACACGCGGTCAGTCCTTGGTGGAGGTGCAATTTCCGCTCCAACTCAACCAAGCGATCGCATGGTAAGTTGACGCGCTATGAAAGCTTTCAGCAGCGGATCAGGTGTGCTGCCCGGCACCTACGCGTCTTCGCGCGGCGACCGATTGGCGCCATTCGCCAATTAAGTGTCGCAGCATTTCCCATCTGTTGGCGGTTTACTCACGTGCGAAGCGGCGTTCAGGGGTCCCGATCCACGGCATGATCTGTGCTCCCCAAACGCGAGCAGCGCGGCCATGGAGGCGGGTGCAGTTTATGAATCGGTCAAGGTCCTTTGGTGCTTTGATCGCGCTTGGGTTCACGATTTCCTTCGTGATGCTGATAGTCATCGGCGCGGTCGGCTACTTCAGTATCGCGAAAGTCTGGAACAACACCCATGAACTGGGCGCGACCTATGCCGTGATCGATCAGCTGTCCGAGTTGATATCGGCCTTGAAGGACGCGGAGACCGGCCAACGCGGCTACCTGCTGACCGGCGATGACACCTATCTGGAGCCCTACCGATTGGCCGACGCTTCGATTGACGATGCCTTAAAGCAACTGCGTGATTCGACCGCCGACGATCCCGTTCAGGCGCGTCGCCTCGAGCAAGCCGTGCCTCTGATTCAATCCAAGATGGCGGAACTCAAGCAGACCATCGAGCTTCGGCGCAGCCAAGGTTTAGATGCTGCGTTGAAAGTGGTGACTACGGGCCAGGGAAAGGCCTACATGGACAAGATCAGGCAAGTCGTCGCCGAAATGGATAACCAGCAACGAACTTCGCTGCACGAGGAAAAGACTCGGACTGACTTTGCGGCGGGTTTCTCGGAGACGACGATAATCTCGGCTTCGCTACTCGCCTTTGTCCTTATTGGCCTGATCGGCTGGTATCTTACGAGTTCATTGACCCGACAGATCGGATCGGCAGCGGCGCTTTTGCAGAACTCGTCCAGCCAGCTCCAGGCGGCGGCCAATTTGCAGTCTTCGGGCTCAACCGGTCAGGCAACGGCAGTTAATGAAATTGCCACCACTATCAACGAACTTCTTTCGACCTCGCGTCTAATCGCGGAAAACGCGCAACGCGTCGCCAAAGTCGCACAGGAGACTTCACTGACTGCCAGTCGCGGCGACGAGACTGTTCAGCGCACTACGCAATCCATCGCAGGGATAAAAACCCAGGTCGACGTGGTAGTCGTTCACGTGCTCGAACTCGGAAAGAAGTCGCAGCTGATTGGGAGTATCACCGAGATGATCAACGAACTGGCCGAGCAGACCAATATCCTCGCGATAAATGCGACGATAGAAGCGGCGGGTGCGGGAGAATGGGGCAAGCGATTCGCCGTCGTAGCGGACGAGATTCGCAAGCTCGCGGATCGGGTCAGTGTTTCGTCAAGCGAGATTCGACAGCTGTTGGATAACATCCGGGCCTCGGCCAGTTCAACTATTGCGGCGACACAGGACGGTTCGAAGCTGGTCGACGCGGGCGTGCGCGAGTTCGCCGAAGCGGCGGTACTATTCAGGCAGATCGCCGCGCTGGTCAGCACCGCCAGCGAGGCGGCGCGCGAGATCGAATTAAGTACCGAACAGCAGGCAAGTGCGGTCGATCAGGTCCGCGTGGGAGCATCAGACCTGGTGCAGACCGCGCATGAGACCGATACCAGCTCCAAGCAAGTGTTGAAGACTTCGTCCGAGCTGGCAGGCCTCTCCAGAGAACTGGTCATGATGGTCCGCTCCAACGGCCATGTATCAGCGACCTCACACTAGGGCTTGCATTCGCCGACCAACTACCAGGAGCGCGGCCCGCTCCGACAACATCGCTGGAGCGCGTCGCCTCGAACAGCGCATCCGGAGCCCGATGAAGCCATGCGCGTCAGCAACCGGTCATACGCTTCGCCGAGTTGCGACGTCGGCATCTGCTCACGCAGCGTGGGCTGCTGACGAAGGCCGGAAACGAATAAAGTCAGCGTTTCCGAAAAACCGCTAAGTGTGCGAGATATAAGGCTTCGGGCGGTTAGCTCAGTGGTAGAGCATCGGCCTTACAAGCCGGGGGTCGCAGGTTCGAAACCTGCACCGCCCACCAATGAAATCGTGCACTTACGGGATTTCTGCATTTCGCCCGATCATCTGGTGCCGGTTTTGGGGCCGGTTGACGAAGAAGGTTATCACCCACCAAGTCGACGATCGATGCGATAAGAACTCGGCAACTGGTTTAGAAATAGAGCCCGCTTGGAAAAGCGTGTCTCTCGTAGCTGGCTCTCTCCGCCGATCTCGGTCACGCCCCAAGCTCTCGCCCGATCAATCTTGAAGTCGCTGATGATGGCGACACTGACGAGTGAGTGGGACGCGCTCAGTTACCTACCATACATACCCCGGCCCCCGGACCTTCGCTGGTCGGGATGAAGGTCTCGGTATGCTTGTCGCACTTGTCGGGCAGCTTACATTCCTGATCGGAGTGGCAATAAGTCGGTCCCTCGACACAGAAGCTGGTGTTCCATCCTCTGTGCGGATCGTATCCCCGAGTTAGTACACTTCCATTCGGACAGGTAGCGACGGCTGCTTCGATGCATACACCAGCGTCAGCAGGAGCATAGGGAGGCCGCCAGTACCCGATATCCTTGTTACAGATCTGCGGAGGTTCGCATTCGGAATTTGCGTGACAAAGGACGTATTCAGGCTTTTCTTCTTTGTGTTGCCAAAGAGAACAACTCGAGCTCGCGAGTAAAATCGCACATGTCATCATGAGACCGCAAAGCTGCTTCATCGCGAACCCTCCCACGGAGCGAACGCTTTCACATTAACAGATGGCAGTTACGCGCCCGGATGAAAACGCATTTTCGCCTTTCGGCAACTTCCAGCCGATAGACTCTATGCAATGCATTGCCACCGAGGATCCCGCCTCAAGGAAAAGTAGAATGAGTCTTCGACACGCCGCCGCGCTCGCCTTGGCCATAATAATGTCGTCTGAAATAGTCATTCGACCCGCTCGCAACGACGAGCTTTCGTCCGTGCTACGACTCTGGCAGGAACGGACGCAAGAGCTTGGGAATGGTTTCGCAGTTTTCGCCACCCGTTGAAGCCCCGCCCCTCCCAGGCCTCCTACTAAAGTACCGCGAAAGTTCCATCGGTTGTCTGAGACTCACCCACGTTACTTGGAGGGGGCAAATCCAGCAGCGCCCCTGATGTAACCCTTAAGGTTGACGCCCTAGGCAAAGAGGCGAGCCAGCGATGGCTGAGTGAGCAATGCCCAAGAATGCGTCTACCCGACGACGACGTTGATCGCGGGATAGTGCGCCGCTGAGCGAGAACTGCCGCACTCGATTCCGATTCAACTGCGAATGCCTCAGCTATCTGAGAACGTCGCCCGCGAGCCAACTCGATTACACTTTTCCATTCTAACGGTACTCGCCGGATTCGTCTGAAACCTCTTTAGTTCGCGGCATACACACTCCGATTCTGGAGCCACCAAAAAACTAGGGCTGGGTTCTCTTTTCCAAGTCCGGAGGCGGGGTCGGAAGTCTAATACTCGTGAAGCGTCGCGAGGCGAACTTCCACTGATCGCCGACTTTCATATACTCGTCGTCGTAGAAGCCCGTCCCAATCCACTCCATCTCCCGCGCCGCGCTGCGCAGTTCCACGTAACATCTGCCAGTCGCCTTGGTCTTGCTGTGCAGAGTTACGACATGGTTGTGGATGTAAGGACGCGGCGACGTCTCGCCGAGCGCCCGCTCGTACATCCTGCGAAGCTCGGCGCGGCCTTTGGTCGTTGCCTCTCGCTCGCGTCCTTTAATCACAAATATCCCGTCCTCGACGAAAAGCTCGACCAAGGTCTTGAGATCGTTTTGCCAGACGCAGTCGCAGTAACGTACGGGCAGTTCACGAATCGCTTCGCGATTGGCAAGTTCGATTACCAGTTCATCAGTCGTTTTCATGATTTCATCCTCGACTAGTTTTCTTGTTTCAGGCCAGGCCTTTGCGAATAACTCCTTTCTCGTACAGCGCATTCACGCGAGCGGGCGCGTATCCCAAGTAATTTGTTAGAACTTCCTCGTTGTGCTCGCCGAGCAATGGAGCATCCAATTCGAGGCGTTGTGGAAACTCCGAGAAGCGAAGCGCGAAACCGGGAACGTCGAAGTCTCCCAGAATGCGATCATGGACCGTGCGAACTGTTCCCCGCTCACGGAGGTGCGGATGCTTGACGGCCTCCTCCAGCGACAGAACAGGCGCGTGCGGCACGCGATATTCCTTCATCGCCGCCATCGAAACGTCGTCACTCGGCATCGAGTCGAGCCACCCTTCGACCGTGGCGACAAGTTGCGTCAGATTTATCAGTCGGTCAGCGTTCGTCTTGAAGCGTGGATCGTCCGCTAGTTCGGGACGGTTCATCGCGCGGCACAGGCCCGCAAACTGATGTTCGAGTGGCGCGATAATTATTATGTACCGATCCTTGGCCTTGAATATCCCGGCCGGTACCGCATACCAGGAGTGCAAGCCGGAACGGGTCGGCTTGATTGCGCCTTTGCTGAGACTGAGCGTCTCGACTCCTGCCTCGTGGTAATGGAAATAGGTATCGAGCAACGACAAATCCAGATACTGCCCGCGTCCGGTTCGCTCGCGATAGAGCAAGGCGGCGCAGATCGCGCCCATCGCATGTGCCCCGGTACTCACGTCTCCGATAGCCGTCATAATCACATAAGGCGCGCCCTCGGGCTCGCCGCCCATCGAAACAATTCCCGCGTACGCCGCGCCGAGGTAATCAAAGCCCGGCTCGTTGGCCAGAGGTCCGGTTTGACCGAATGCAGAAATCGAACACATTACGACTTTCGGATTCAGCATCTTCACCGAGTCGTAATCGAGGCCGAGTCTGCCGATCACTCCGGGCGCGAAATTCTCGACCAGCACGTCCGTCTGGCGAATCAGCTCCTTGATTATCGCAAGACCTTCGGGCGTCTTGAGATCGACGCAAAGGCCTTTCTTGCCGCGATTGTGCTGCACGAAATAGCCGCTGCGGCCGTTGATCAGGACTTGGGCCCCGCGCGAAGGATCGCCCGTTGGCGCCATCTCGACCTTGATCACGTCGGCGCCCATTTCGGCCAGCATCAGAGTGCAGGTGGGGCCTGCCACGATCTGCGTGAAGTCGAGGACCTTGTAGCCGTCCAACACGTGTCGAGGTCGATTGTCGGTCATGACCATCTCTCCAAAACCCGCGAGATTTGGGCGGTCAGTCAATAAGCATCGCGTAACTCTCGACGACGGCCGCTTCAAGTTCCTCCAATCGCTCTCCGCATTGGTTTGAAGCTCGCCTGCTCGACGCCGGTATCTTTTATCCATAGTCGGATGACGCGCCGACTGCCAAGTGTCTGGACTGTGTTTTGGAATAACGTGAACAGGAAAGTATGGCAGCGGCGGTGCGGCATCTCGTTAGAAAGGCGATGTCCTGGCGAACTATCTCTTCTCTGTGATGCGTGGGCACTCGGTTAAGATCTGGACCGGCTGACGGAGGTTGCAGCCTGATGCGAACTGCACAACAGGATGTAACCGGTCAAGTCCTCGAATCGGACCATGTATCCGGCTCAGAGCCCTTTCACGAAGTTGACCAGCAGCTCGTTGACCTCGCGAGGCCGCTCCTGCTGCACCCAATGGCCGCATCCGCTGAGTACGTGCGAGCCACGCAATCCGGGCAGCGTCTTGCTGAAGTTAGCGATCGCGGCCCCACCCCATCGTGTCGGCCCGTCCTTCTCGCCGCCGACGAACAGCGACGGCACGGTGATCGGCTGTCCCGCGAACGCAGCCAGATCTTCCCAGTCGCGGTCCACATTGCGGTACCGATTGAGTCCGCCGGTGAGACCGGCGCGCTCAAATTCGCTGACGTAGAAGTCGAGGTCTTCGGCTGTCAACCAACCGGGCAACTTTTCCGGGACCGTGAGCCGGTCGCGCATCATCCCGCCGTGAGGAATCGTAGCCATAGTGCTGCCGGCGGGCGGTGCGGGCGCATCGCCCGAAGCGCAGTAGTAAAAGCCCAGCAGCCACCCTCTGACGTCGGGCTCGATCTCGGCTTCGGCGCGACCCGGCTGCTGAAAGTACTCAATGTAGAATTCCTCCTTGCCACCCATCGCGCGGAATGCCTCGCTTGGCCGGCGCGATCCTCGGGGTGAATATGGGACGCTCAGGAGCGCCAGCGCGCGGAAGACGTCGGGGCGCAACAGCGCGGAGTTTGCTGCGATCGGCGCGCCCCAGTAAGTGGCCGACAATAGTCGCGCTCGTCTCACCGAGCGCCTCGACCACGCCCAAGTTGTCGGCGACATGCTTTGTCATCCGGTACTCGTCAATCCCCGCTGGCGCCGACGAGCGACCGTAACCGCGCACGTCGATCGCCGCCGCGCGGTAGCCCGCGGCGGCAAGCGCATGAAGCTGATGCCGCCACGAGTACCAGGATTCCGGAAAGCCGTGGACCATTAGGACTAGCGGACCCTTGCCCGCTTCGACGAGGTGGATGCGAATACCGTTGGTCATTACGACGCGGTGCTTGAGTTCAGCCATCTGTGTAGACTCCTCACCGAATTGGCCGAACTCTATCTCAGGTCAGGGCGCATTTGTATGGTGGCGCCCATCGAAGACCTTGGGTGTGGTCTGAGCTCCCTTGTTCTCGGACTATTCGGGAGTCGTCAGTCTGGTACACCATCTCATAAGCCTGAGAGCTCGAACTCGTCAGCAACGCCGCGCGCCGGGCGGGTGATCCATTGCGCGACGGCCAGACGCGGCAAGGTTGATTCCTGTCGGGTTCTCCTCGACCATCAATGGCTGGCGTGCACACGGTCGGCTTTTATGTTGTCATAAACGATAGCAATCGAGTCGAGATAGTAACCAGGGTGGCCGGCCTCGCCAATCTCAGGAGCAAGTTCTTTCTTGCGTCCCTGCGCCTTGGCTGTACCCGTATTCCCATCACTGTCTTGAAGCGTCAGCGGCAGGCCGGTCTTAGCGATGTCCGGATTGACTTGGGACTGGTCCTCGACAATCACTAGTGCGTCGGCACCGGTCTCGCATCCTTTGCTCTTCAGCGCCGCCCACACCTGGTCCTGTTGATCGTCAGCTCCCCAAGCTTCGACAATTGCTATCCTTCGATGGGCAGTGAGAGGCTCCCTGTTTAAAATCGACATGACGCAGTCCTCCGGCTTGGGCGGTCGATCGAAGCTTGCTGTCTGTGTAAACGAGGCTTTCGGTGGGGGGAGCTGCCAGGCGCAGCCCGCCGCTGCCAGGCATGCTATCGCAACGGCGGTGAAAGCTGCGAAGACTCTGGTCGTAAGGCGACGCACAAGACTAGCGGTCCCTTTGATTGTAAAGCAGTGAGGTATCTATCTAGGGTGCCGTGCGCATCTTAGCTTGCCAGGTACCCTGCTCCACCTTTGACCCCTGCAGAGTACAGGTATACTCACCGTGCGCGGTATGATCGATAACCTTGCCTTGATAGTCGCAGCTAGATGAGTCTGGTTGTACGATAACTGTCAGCTCCCACCGACCGTCGCCTATTCTGCCGCCTGCAATAGTTCCGGTTTCCTCGAAATTACGACAGAAAGAGTTCGATTTCCTGCCTGACTTGCAAGTATATGTCCCCTCAATCTGCCCGTCGGCGCCCTGTTTGATATGGAATCTGATGCTTCGAATTTTGCCGGCGATCTTATTAGCTTGGGGACCTGTTGTGGTCGTTCCAGCCCATTCGCCGGTGAAACCACCGGCGCTTGTGGCTGCGTTCGCGGCGGCGACTGTACAATTCGTGAACGACGGCATCTGTTGCGCCAGACAAGTAGCCCAAACCATGACTGCTGTTAGGAATATTAACCGCCAAACATTCCGACTCATTGCGCTACTCCTTTTCTCAGATATTCCAAACCGCAGCGGCTAAAGGATTTGATACTTCAACTGAATAAATATTTCCTGCATACCTTTGCGGGCAAACTCTCCGACCAAGTCATTTGAATGTCCGATGAAGAATTGGCCGCCCAATTCCGCCGTAATATTGTCCGAGACGTCGTAGATTGCGCGCGGCCGAAACCACCATTCGCCCGCATCCGAGTAGAAAAACAGACACTCGGAAGTTAGTCGTTGCTCCATAGATGTGTTCTGCAGGAATAGAGTGAGGCTCGTCTTGACCGCGTTCAGCTCGGCATCGCCAGGATTTGTGAGCCCTTCCTTTTGCGGATTCGAGCCCGGAATGAAATCCTGAAGAATCTGCCCACTGACCAGGGTCTGAGTATTCGTTTCCGGAGCAAGGAACGGGATGCCATACACGTATTTGTCTATCCCCAGCACGTAGTCGGCGGTGTTTCTCTTGTAGTTAGCCACCAGGTTCGGTTGCACGTTGCCGTAGAATTGATTGTTGATAGTCCCAAGGAATTCACCGCGAAAGACGACATTTTCAATATTCAACAGCGGTATCTTATAGGCGTTGTAGTCGAAGGAACCTCCAATCTTGTGCACCCGATCTGGCGAAACGTTGTACAGGAACCCGAGAGGATCCAGCGGCGAAACCGGCACGAATTCAGGTTTCGCGTGGGGCAGACTTGTCCAGCCGTAGAAGTAATTCACGGTATATGAGAAGTTTTGGATCGTATGCGACCAACGCGCCCCGGCTGACCAGTTCTTCAATGTTGTCGCGGGTTCGAAGTCTCTGTCATACAAGTTAGGTAGCACACGGAAACCCACGGTATTCGCCGTGTGCTGGAATTCATCAAATCCCCTGAATGACCATGGCGAGACCAGCGGCGGAGCAAAAGTGTCCTGTTGGTAAAAGGGGTCGCCAATCAGCTGCAAACTCGCGTTCTGCAGCACCTGCCGCGGTAAGGTGTAGTTAACATTTATCATCCACAGCGGAATCCGCACATCTTCGAAATTGGGATAGAATGGCTCCCGATAATCGAAGGGATTGATAAGGTCCAATAGGCGAAATCCGTCCGCTTTTCCCCAGACAACCTGTTGTTTACCTATCCGGGCAAATAGCTTTCCGTCCTCGTCCGGCAACTGGCCAAGGTTGTAGTCAAAGTAAGCTTCCCGCAATACATCATCGTATTTTAAGGCGAATGAATTGCTCAGTGCATGAATCGCTTTTGGGTCCGCGCTCCAGTGGTTACCACCCTGCACATCGAAGACGTTGTCGATGAATCCTCGCAGCTTAATAGTCATAGACAGATCTTTGTAAAATTGGGTCTTACCGTCAGCCAGCAAGAATTGTTCGAACCGGTCCACGACACTATTCTGACCCAGGAAATTCCTGCCACCGTCGAGAAATACTCCGGTCCGGTTGCCTGCGGTCACCTGTATCGAAGTATTGTAATCTGGTATTTCTAGTGTGTGTCCTGAAGCACAGGACAGAACCAGAAACAGGACCAAAGCGGTCACGACGGTCGCTATACGCTTATCCCCCGGTATCAACTGAGCCCTCATAGCTTTTCCCTCTCGTTATCCCTTTGATCCGGCGCCGGTTTTAGCCCTCACATTACAAAAACAATCACCAACTTAGTTGAGTTAATCTAGGACACGGATCTCACTGGTTCCGCAGGTGCCATCTCCTCTTCTGTAGAACGAGTGAGATAGGAAGGGCGCAGGACTGCCCATAGCGCCGGCGTTGCGAAATATCCGAGGATAAAGCACAGCGCCAGAATAAGACCCATACCGAAGCCGACGGTTCCCACGTACAATGCGATCGGAATCAGCGCCCAACACCCTATAATAAGAGCCAGATTCGAGGTCACCAGCGCACGCCGGATCTTGGTAAACGACTGGATCAACGCTTCGTCGAAGTCGCCGAGCAACGCATACTCTTCTCTGAAACGGAACAGAAGATAGACTTCCGAATCAATGCCCACGCCGCTCGCGATGGCTAATGCCGTTGTCATATTCGAGTCCATCGGCACGCCGACGACGTGCATGATTGCCATTGTGATAAAGATTCCAACGACAAGAGGCAGGACTAGAAACAATGGCATTACAATCGAGCGCAACAGGACAACGACGAGCACGAAGGTGGCCGCCATCGAGAGTACGGTGCCCAGCACCAGCCACTTGCCGATACTGTCATTGAAAGCACTGGCGATGGCGATGGATCCTCCTCCTATGATAGGCTCAAGCTTTGCGCTACTAAGGTCCTTGTCCGCCGCGGCGTACGCTGCCGTCATAACGCGCGACACCGTATCCTTGCTGGTGTCACGTACCAGGATGTCGATCGCTGCGGTCTGATGGTCGGGACTTACAACCGCATCAAACACACCGGGTTCTCCGTCCTCATACATGAAGACGTACTCAGCGACTCCGCGTTCGCTTGAAGGTAAGGCTAGCGCTTCGGGCTTGTCGCCATACATCAACCGGTTCATCACTTTGAGAAAATCAGGCAGCCCTAAGGTTCCCGCAACACCAGGAACTTTCTTCATGTCGTTCTCGAATCGATCCATACCCTGAAGGACATCCAGGTCGGCGTTCACCAGCGCGTCGCCCTTGGTCTTTGCCAAAACTACCAGAGGGTACACTCCGCCAAAATATTCGCGAATATGCATCTCCATCTTGTAGATCTCATTGTTCCGCCACGAACGAGTAAGAGCGTTGTGGATCGCGTAGGTGTTGTCCTGCGAAAATTGAAGCTGGGATACGACAGCAGCGGACCAGATGAACGCGACAAGCACGACCCCAAAAACCGTGACATGCGCCCAACGCTTCTTTACCATCGTGCGAACGATGGCTTCAGTAATGCCATCCATCTTCGTGCGCTTCTGCTTCGCCACCCGGCGAATCAAGCGGCCCCTCATTACCAGGTAGAGGCCCGGCATCAATATGAAGAATTCCGCGACTGTCACTGAAATCAGACCGAACGTGGTAACTCGGCCTAGTAACGAAACATTCTCGAAGGGAACGAACGAGAGCACGACGAACGCCATCACATCAGCCAGCAGCGAGATCACCATGGGTTTGAAGCGCATCGCGAACGTATCTACAAAGGCGTCCTCGTCGCTCACCCCCTGGAGGGTAGAGTCATCGAAGAGCCGCCGCAGAAACTGCACCGCGTGACACGAACCCGCCGCCACCACGATGAATGGTGCAATCAGAACAGCGGCGGATCCCAACACGCTTCCGAAAAAGAGACGGTAGATCGCGAACCCGCATAGCGAAGCGAACAGACCTACCAATATGGGCATGATGGCTCCCGCGAGCCGTCCAAGGAATAGGTATAGGATGATCGCCATTACGACCAAAAAGAACAGGAAAGCGATGCCAACGTACGTCAGTCCTTCACTGTTTACCCAGCCGATAATGATCGGGGTACCGCCGGCTTCGATTAAGTCATGGCTGTCGGTATATCTCTCTCTCAGAGAATTGACCTGTTTGTAGATCTCTACCGGGTCCGTGTACGGCAACAAGTGCCCCATGGAGTCTTTGACCGGAGTCGTCCGGAAATCAGCCGCGATCACGGTCGCCTTGGCATCCGGCGAGACTGACACTAGTGGTCCCTTGATGAGAGGGTTGTGCTCAGCGCCCCAGCGGATGCGGTCCAAGGCGGTTTGATCACCCTCGTCCGGCACCCTGTCCATCAACGGCTTATTTACTATGAAGTCCTCGCCATTGCGGTTCTCGAACTTCATGTATCGCGCGGTCACATCTCCAATCGAGCGCACCGTGTATGGAATCACGCCTTTCATGCTTAGCAAGTCGGCCGTGATTTTCTTGACCTTCTCCAGCGTTGCATGATTGTAGATGTCTCCATTTCTGGCGGTGACCATAATGACCACGTGGTTCGCACCGCCGAAGCGCTCCTCGATCACCTTGGCGCGCTTCACCAATGGATCGTTCTGAGGCGCCCACCGTCCAGGCTCGTCGTAGAGTTTGAACTGCAGCGTCGAGTAGATACTCAGCGCGAGGCAAACTGCACCAATTGCGAGAAACAGGTACGAGTGGCAGAGAATGAATCGGCCGATTTCTCTCAGCCATTTCTCTTGAGTCGCTCCGCTATTTTCCATCCACCTGTATCTCTCTGCCCTTAGCGTTCAGCTTTAAGGTCGTCGTTCGAACTAACGGGAAACTTACAAAGGCTTTGCGCCCGCGATCCTTTGCCACACCATTTCCGAGCAAACTGTATGTTTCCCGATCGGTTCTTTACGGCTTAGTCACTACAGCAGGATCCTGAGGCCATGGATCTTCTGACAGAACCCAATTTGCCGGTGTCGGCCCATACTGCGTAGTGCTCGTATACTCGTTGGTTAGCAGATCAGGATTGAAGAGATCCTCGGAAAACTTCGTATCGAAGAAGGACTCTTCCCAAGGAACGTTTTTCCGACGATGCGCACCCCAGAACACGCTTTTATAGCCGGTCCGCGTATCGAAAAAACTGTCGGTACTGAAAATCAGGTAGCTTGGCGGGACATTCGGATCGATTAGCGTCGCCGGACGGTGATTGTACCAACCGACGCGAATCACTTCCCCATTCTTGTCATACGCAAATTCCTGGTCGACTCCGAATGTGAACATGTTGACCCACTGGATCTTTTTTGCGAACCAGTAGTCCGACTCTTTTGGTGTCACTTCGACCACCCAATGAGGACAGCCGATCCCGTCGAGACGTTCCTCCTTCTTCTCCCACCCTGAGTCTCCAAAACCCCACTGCTTCGGACCGGGATCATCCATCAATTCGAGACGCAGCACTTTGTAGTTGTGGTTGTACGGTGAGGTTTGTGGCAGGTCTTCGTTTCGAAGCGGAGTACCGGCGAAATAGTCCTGCTTGCTCGCCGTTGCGAGGCGTCTTACTTTGCGGACGGAGGGCAGGTAGAGCCATCCGTCCTGTTCTTTGACCGGATCATCGTAGACGAACGTCAAAAAGCCGATGCCTCGTACCGACCTCGGCGCCGTAAGCACAATGAAACGTTTGTTCAGAAGCGGGGGAGTTGTTGAATTGCGGACTGCCTTGTACTCAGGCCGTAGGTACGCTCGTTTCCACTCGATTCCGCACCGTGTTCGGACCTCACCGCCCGCCGAGATGATGTCGAAGCAAAACCCGCCTTTCCAGTCGAGCATCTGAGATGTGTCCTCAACTAAGACCCATCCACGCTCGACATCTTGACCATCCAACTTGGCACGCTCATCCATCGTCTTATCCATCGGATAGTAGGGCGTTTTTTCGCCGAAAATTTTCCAGTAGTAGGACGGGCCCTGTTGTTGCAGCTCCCTGGGTTGCCACGGTTTAGGACTCCAGGTGACAGTCTTGTCCCCCCAAGTGACCTTGAAATTATTGGTTCCGGCGATAGGCTCGACGCGCCATTCTTTTCCACCGATCATCTTCGAGAAGACACCGCCAGGGGCAGCGGGATTATCGTCCGCGGCGAGGGCGGGCACGACGATCGATCCAATCAATACAGCTGCAGCCAATCCCCATTGCCATCGCATAGTGCACCTTCCTCTATCGTTATTGGTTATGTTGCGGGGTTCTCACACAGCTAGCGATCGACCGCGCGCCATTGTTCATCTCCAAGGTTGTTGCCCTCGTGTAAGTCTCGGACTTCAGTTCTAGGCCTTAGCACAGCCCAAACAGTGCGCGTACTGACCGCATCTGGCGCACCGCGTGGCGGGAGATTGACGCCGAACGCAGGTTCATTAGGCGCATGACCTGCCGTGGAGAAATAATCTTGGGGAAATCGAATATCGAAGACGCTGACCAGCAGCATCACTTTGCTTGGGGTAGTCGGGATGCGCATTTAGCTCGCTTTCGTTCCGAAGCCTCGCAGATCGCAATGCTGTTACATTAAGTGACCGTTGCGCTGCTGCATCAAGCAATGCGTGTGCCATTCGGGTCTTAGCAGAAACGCCCAAGATTTAAAGATATTAGCGATGTTGGGAACGCCTTTCGCTTCTCTACAAGTCTATCTCACGAGAAATCGTGATCATTCTCACGCCTGTTCGGACTTACGCAGTTTCCGCCCCTATGGATTCTCGATGCTTCGATGCGGCTAGCAATCGCCGATGTGAGTCGGCTTAGGCACACAGATTGCTCCGAAACTTCTCGGAAGTTAATATTCTTTAATCCTTGTCCGCCGGTGACCCATGTTCTCTAGCTGGATCGCAATCCGCAGTCGGGAACTGTTGAGAGTCAGCAAGTGCGCAGCTCTTATGATGCTTTGCTCCGGACCTGTGCAGGCGCAGTGGCCGGTGCACATGTCGGTACCTGAGATCGTGAATATCAGGCTCATCGGTTATCTCGGAACGTGGCAGCCCCACCGCGGCACCACTGACGTCACCTTGGGCTACGGAACAAAAATCTATCATCTCCAACTGCAACGATTGCGGGTGTTAGCCGGAGAAGAAGACCCGTCAGACATTCTGGCCGACGTTGCGCCCTATTACCCGAATTTCATACTCCAAGGCCCTGAAGACGAGCTTCGTCAGCTCGATTGGGCCAAGCCGGGTGAGCACATCGAAATTACCGGGACCATCCGCGTAGGTCTTCAGCAGCTGCGCATAATGGACATTAAGATACGACCTCAGGTTGGGGCCGACACGTCATCGTTACCGGGCGCTATGATGACCACGCCGACAGCGTTAGCCGGTTCCGGGTCGTGAGCAGACGACTGGTCGCTGCTGGCGGTCGCGAGGAGTCTAATTGATGGCGAAGAACGGGTTGCAGCGTGCTGTCATCGCTTGCGCGGTGGTACTAGGACTGGTGGAAATCGTTGCACCTGGTGGCTGTGTCAGTGCCGCGGGAGAAGCGGGGCAGCATATCGCGCAGTTGCCCAGCACGGAAGCGAAATGCAAGTACGTGCTCGAGGTATGCGCCCGGGCCAGGCGATACGACGCGGCCTACCTGAGTGCGAAGAAGGACGTCGAGCGCGATTCGAGCGTCGAAAACATCGATCGATACCGGGAGGCCTTTGTGGACTCTAGCGCCGCGGCCACTGAGTTATCCGACGCTGCAAAGGCCGTCGCCCTCGAGAACGGGAAATCTCCGAAGTGTTTCGAGCCTTGTGCGGACCTCATCGACCATCAGAGCGACGGCGATATGCCTTGAGCGGGGCATCACGCGTTGAGCCAAGGGACTTCAAGGACGTCCGGCCTGAATCATTCGGCGAATGCCTCGATCATCGCTTCATGATTAGCTCGGGTTACATCGGGTTCGACCGCGAAAAATGGGCAAAACAGAAGTGTGGTCTCAAACAGTCCATCAAACGCCCGCAGTTGGCGACGCACGTCGTCTGGCGTGCCGGCCAATACCAAAGCGTCAATCATTTCCTCGGTTACAGCGGCAAGCATCGCCGGGATGTCGCCGCGACTCATCGCGTCTTGTATCGCTAGCTTCGCTTCGGTAAATCCCATCGGGTCGAGGACAATGTCGAAATACGGCAGGGTTGCGTAGAACGCTATAATGTGGCGGCTGAGCTGACGCGCCTGACGAGCATCCTTGTTCACCGCGCAGCACTTAATAGCGCAGATTTCAACATCTTCCAGAGAACGTCCCGATGAATCCAGGCCGCGCTTGAGATTTGGGTGCACGACCTCAGTCAGGTATTTCACGGTGTTCAGTGTGTTTACGATGATGCCGTCGGCATGAGTGCCGGCCAGCTTCAGCATTCCCGGCTGCACCGCCGCCAGAAAAATCGGAATACGATCGTAGGCGGCCGGGATAAATCGACGGTAGTCTTTTATGTTGTAAAACTCGCCATTATAGCTAACCGGGCGTGTCGGTGTGGACATCCACATTGTCCGAATGCATTCGATGTACTCTCGCATGCGTGTGACGGGCTTTCGATACTCCATGCCATGCCAGTTCTCATTCCAGACTTTGGGTGCTGTCCCGAGTCCCAGCACGAATTTCCCTTGCGTGTACTCAGCCATGGACATAGCGCTCATCTCGGTGAGCATCGGTGGCCGAGCGAAGTGAGCGACTCCGGTTCCTACCCGCAAATTCGGTGCTGCTGCGGCCATCGCCGCCAGCGGCACGAACCCGTCACGCCAAAGCTCGCACGACCAGACGCTATCTGCACCTGCGTCTTGCGCCATCCTCGCGTACGAGATCAGATCCTGCATCGAAAGATTCTCGCCGCCCAGGAGGACAGCCCATTTCCGCTTACTCTGACGCCTCATCCACTTCCTCTCAGGCGGCTAACTCCGCCTGCATATGCATTGTAGGTTGCACGCCTGAGGAACCATTTTACTGCTCCCCTACCAATGCGGTACTAGACCTTTGTTTCGACTCAGTTGCTCCTGGTCTGAATGAATTGCCATACCCGGTCGGGTGTGAGCGGTGTCTGCATCATGCGACCGCGCACCCCTAATCGTCGCAGCGCATTTTGCGTTGACTACAATCACACCCTCCACTCATTTGACATTCAGTTCGTCATCGGAGCATTGGGAGTGCTGAAGAACAGCAAGGCATATGCCAGCCCTCGATGGATCGGACATTGGAGCCCTCTTAAAAAGAGTTTGAAATGTTGGGCTTTCGAATGTCGGAGTTGTCGTGCTTTCCATAGCTCTCGCGATTATCGCGAGTGGCACGATAAATCGTGAATCAGTACTCACGATCTGTCGGAACGCGATGTCCTACTCCGCGAAAACTCAGAAAAATCGGGGCGCTGGATTCAGCGACGACGCCCCTAGTCCTTACCGGCGCGTCCGGTACGCCAATCGCAGCGCACGAAGCGACCGACTTGTACTCCATGATCTTCGCCTCAATCTCCGGAGGCCCAATCCGGTAACCCGATCTCTTTATTACGTCGTCGCCGCGTCTCTGAAAATAAAGATATCCTTCGTCGTCCATGTGGCCGAAGTCGTCCGAATGCGAAGAGTGCGGAAGGTGGAGAGCACGATCCCGCCATCACCCGGCGAATAGGTCTGCTCGGTGAGGCATTCTCTCGGCATGCCTGGCAGTATCGTCTTGCCGTTGGGAATCGATACCTCCAGCTGCCACCGCAAGGTGCGCTGGTGGCAAAGCTCTCCCGAAGCACCGCGACGGCTCAAGGAAGCGATTGAGCGAGCAGCTCATGGCGAGTTCGTCAGGTACGACGTCAATATCGTCCGCCGGGCCACCGGCGAAGAAATCCCTATGACAAAGTGGGGTGGCATAGAGGAAGCAAATGGCGCTAGCGTGGAATGCGTCGACGGGCTAGTGGCGTGACGATTGGGTGAGCGGGGTTTCTGGAATAACTGGATGCTTGACAGCACCAGCGTCACCAAATGGGGGTTTCTATGATTGCTGACTCGACCGTTCGGGGCGACGCGCACGTTCCGCAGCCTGCCACCGCGATCGCATCTCACCTGGTGCGCGCTGACAAAGCCGATGAATACCAAAGGGCGCAGACTGCTATTACTGATGCGGCGCGAAAGTTCCCCGGCTTCGTCGGCACGGAAGTCCTTGGCCCAATACCTGGAATGCAGGCGGAGTGGGTGGCGATTTTTCGTCTCGAATCCAACGACGCGATGAGGCGATGGCTGGACAGTCGGGAACATGCGGAGCTAGCGGCGCGAATCGAGGCCTGTCTCTCCGAGCCGCCGCATTTGTTGCTGCTCGCCAGCGACGACAACGCCGAGCCGCCGGTCGCGATGGTTTTCACGCATCGCGTCGCCAAGGGCAAAGTCGAGGACTATCTCGAGTGGCGGCGCAAGGCGATCGCAGCGCAAGCGCATTACCCCGGCTATCTCGCGACGGAATTTTTCAGGCCGCACGGCACGTTTCAGAACGAGTGGGTGGATATCGTGCGCTACCGCAGCGTCGACGATCTCAATCGTTGGATGGAATCGGAAGAGCGGCAGTCGCTGCTCAAGGAACTCGAGCCGATCGTCGAGAGCATGCACGCGCATCCGTTGACTGGGCTCGAGGGGTGGTTCGCGCTGAATCGCGAGCCCGGCGCGACGGTCGGCGTACCGCCACGATGGAAGCAGGCGTTGGCGGTACTGTTCGCGCTTTATCCGACGGTGATGGTTCTGACGTTTCTCAATCCACTTTGGCACAATTTGTCGCTCGCTGAATCGATGCTGATTGGCAATTTTCTTTCGGTGAGCCTGCTTACGTACCTGGTCATGCCACGGGTGAGCCAATTTCTGAGTTTCTGGCTCGAGGCTCCGACGCGCGACTGGAAAAAGGAGGCGCTCGGCTTGTCGACGGTCGCGATCGGGCTGATCCTCTTCGTTCTTATATTCCAGGTGCTGTGAACGATTTTGAAATTTGTCACCGGCGTAACATTTATTACGGCGTTCGGTTGTGAACTCGCCGGTTTTCACTGTATGAAATATCGATGCGCAAAACTAAATTTCGCTTTTCGGTCCTGCTCGTAAGTTCACTGGTTGTCAACTTCGCGGTCTGTGCTCGCGCCAACGCCCAAAGCGGAGGCGACCTGCCCGACTACATGGATGTGATCGTCGGCAAGGGCGCGCCCGCGTCGAAGTCGCAGGTCGCCGAACAAAATGTGCTCGCCCTCGACATCGCAATGTTCGGTCTGTACGACGAGGCGCAGGCGAAATTTCAGAAAAATTTCCTCGCCGAGCACCCTGTGATCATGGGTCTGTTCAGCAACCAGGGCGGCAAGCTCACGCTCTATCGGCCGGGCAAGGCTCCGTTGGAAGCTCCGCAAGTTCCGATTCGCTACCAGATCTATAAGTCCGTGGGACACTCGGCCCTGGCGCTGTTCGAGCTAGTGGGATCTCACCTCGGCACCGTTTCCGACCAATCGTGGGTCGGCCCGATGCGCGCTTTTCGCACGACCAGTCAGAGCGCAATCGACAGCCTTGACGCGCTCGATCTGGATACCGACGCGCGTGAGAATCAACGCAAAATCCTCTCGAGCAATAACAAGTTCATGGACGCGTGCCTCAGCAACGGCAGCTATACGTTCGCGGACATCCAGCAATACGCAAACCAAGTGAAACCTTTCCTGGCGCGCAATGTCTGGCTGGGCGCATCAACCCAGGTCGAGCACTGGATGGGAGTGCTCAAGGGTTGGAAGGAGATGCTGGGTCCGGATTGGGACAAGACTTACGGTGTCAGTAATACACTCTACGTCGCGCGTCAGAATAACGTCATCTTCAGCACGATGGCGCAGTTCTTCGGCAAGGACGCGATGAATACGCGCCTGTTCCTGTTCGAGACGTCGCAGTTCGTCACCACTCCCGATCAGATGTTGGACGTGCTCATTCGGACGGTCGCCGATCGCTCGGTAGGTCAGGTGTTTTTCGGTAACTACTATCTGATGGATTACGAGCTGATGGGTGGTGATGGGCGCACGGCGATAGCAGAAGAAGATAAGAAATATGGCATACCGGTGTTCCTGCCGCCCGCGGTGCCGTTCCATTCCAACGAGTGGCCCTTCAGAATCGATCCAAGCCAGGGCGAAGGTCCGGCGACCATCCAGGAGATCAAGTAGGCGTCGGGTCTAGAACAGGACCGTGACCTGCGCGGTCATCGCGACGGCGCCTTGCGTGCGACGACTCTCGCCGGGATTGGGGATGTAGCTGAGGACGGGTTCGAAGAATGACGTACTTATCAGATGCATCTGATAGTAGGTCTGGATGATGGCCTCGTTGCTGCGGAAGCCGTATGCACGATTCAGCCATGACCACGCGAGGCCGGTGCCGATTGAATCCACCGGCCGGTGTGGAACCAGGCCGAAGCCGGTGAATCCGGCGCCGAAATATTCGTTGGCGATCATCGTGCGCGAGTCGTTGATGCCGAACTGGAAGAAGCCCGAGATGCCGCTATTGTCGATGCCTTCGTGACGCCTCCATAGACGCTGCGATCCGAACGTGTAGAAGCCCTCGGATCCATTTTGACTGGTTCCGGGAGCGTACAGTTCGCCGGTTTGCGCCCATCCGCCTGCGGCCATTATTCCGATCAATTTGTGCTCACCGAAAGTCCAGGCGTAGCCGGCCTCGCCGATCGTGAAATAGTGTCCATTGAAGACCGGGCCCTCGCGCAGGCCGGTCTGTATGCCTGTACCCAACGCGCCGTCATAGAAGGCGTAAGTAAGATAGAAATTCCTGGTCGGCGCGAAATTCGCGGTGATTCCATACGCAGTGTTGTAGTATCCTGGGGAGACGCCAATCAGCGTCGGGTTTTTGAAGATCGGGGTGTAGATGAGTCCCGAGACGGCAGGAACCTGGAGACTGGTGTCCGAGGTGGGAACCGCGCGAATGACGTTGTTGAAGTCGGCGGTCGGCGTAGTCTTGCCGGCTCGAATGATGAGCTTGTCGGCGAACAGAGTCTGCCGCCACCAAAGCTCGTACAGTTCGGTGCGAACGAACGGCTTCGGTCCTGACAAGCCGTCGTATGCGGTGATGACACCGGCCTTGCCGTTGCTGTCCTCGCCGTTGAATTGCATCAGTTCCGCGTCCATCGAAGCGCCGGGAATGCTCGCCAGCTTTTGCAAGTCGATGTTCAAGTTCAGAAAGAGCGCGCTGTTGAAGCCCCACGTCCGCGGCTTCACTCCGCCGGTGAACAGGTAGTCGGCGTTGCCGATCCACAAACCGCCGACGCGAACGCCCGGAAGGTGCTCGAGTCCGATCAGATGACCGAGCAAACCTGTGCCGGGAATGAGGTTCGAGGCGCCGGGGTTCGCACTGATCGGCTGGACGTTCGCGCTTAGCACTTGTGCGATCGGCGACGACGGCGTGCTGGAAGCCGACGGAGTCAATGACGAAACAGGCTGCGGGACAGGGTCGGCGCAGGACACATCATTCGGCAATGACGACAGCACGCCGATCGCGCACAGCATCGCCGCCGTGGCGAGAACACGCCGGCTGAGATACCGCTTCATCTGACACTCACGCGCTCTTCTTCTCAGTACTCTCGAAAATCCGCCGGTAAATGCGATCGGGTGTAAGCGATGAATCGTGGAAGCGGATGCCGGTGGCGTTGGTCAGCGCGTTGGCGAGCGCCGGCGCGATTGGATAGATCGGCGCCTCGCTCATCGACTTGGCGCCGAGCGGACCGAACGCGTCGTGCGTGTCGGCGAAGTAGATCTCGGTGCGCTCGAGCACGTCGGCATATGCCGGAATGCGATAGTTGCGAAAGGTCGGATTGATCATGCGGCCGGTCTCGTCGAAGACCATCTTTTCCTGAAGCGTCCAGCCGACTCCCTGCGCGACCGCGCCCTCAACCTGCGCGCGACACTGCATCGGATTGATGATCACGCCGCCGTCACAGCCGTGGACGCTCTGCAGAATGACGATCTCGCCGGTGATGCGATTAACTGCGATGCGAAATGCCTGCACTTGGAACGTGACGCTGCGCGGAGTGCCGTAGGCCTTGCGCACAGTTTCGAGCTGACGTCCAGCCTGGCGCGACGCCGCGAAAAAATCCGCCAGCGGAACGCGCGTGTCGTTGTAGAAGATGGCGTCGTGCTCGATCCGGCAGGCGTCACGGCCGACGGCGTAGTTTTTGGAAGCGAAGGTCAGCATCCTGTCTCGCAGCGCTTCGGCCGCGAGCCGCACTGCGTTCCCAGACACAACGGTGCCCGCGCTGGCAAACGCTCCGGTGTCATAGCCGGTTTTGTCGGTGTCGGATTGGACCACCCGCACGCGCGACGCAGTGCTGTTGAGCACGCTCGACACGATTTGCTGATGAACCGTCGTCGTCCCGTTGCCGAATTCGGCGGTGCCGATCGCGAGGTGATAGTTGCCGTCCTCGCCGAGGGCGATCCGCGCTTCCGAACGATGCTCCGTCGGCGGCACCGATCCATGCATCGAAATCGCCATGCCTTGACCTTCGAGCCAGTCCGCCCCCGGCGGACGCTTGACGCCGTTGCCGCGCTTCATTGCCGTCTCCACCAGGTCGATACACTGATCGAGGCCGTAGCTGCCGAACTCGGTGTCGGTCGCGTCGGTGCTCTCGGCAATCATCTGATCGTCCGGCTTGACGACATTGATGCGGCGAAATTCGTACGGGTCCATCTTGAGGCTGCGCGCGAGTTCGTCCATCGCGCACTCGACCGCGAAAATCGTCTGCGTCATTCCGTAGCCGCGAATCGCGCCGGCCGGCACCATGTTGGTGTAAACCGTGTAACCGTCGACTTTCTTGTTGGCGCATTTGTAGACCGCGACCGCCTCGCCGCACGCCGCGTACAAAGTTTCGCCGCCGTGATTGCCGTAGGCGCCGGTATTGGAAACGACCCGCACCTCCATCGCCGTCAGAGTGCCGTCGCGCCTGGCGCCGACCTTCATCCTGACGTTCATCGGATGGCGCGTGGTCGCCGCGATAAATTCCTCTTCGCGAGTGAATTCGATCATCACCGGACGGCCGGTCTTCAAAGTGGCGAACGCGCAGATGTCCTCGGTCAGCACCTCCTGCTTGCCGCCGAAGCCGCCGCCCACGCGCTCGCAAAAGACCCGAACGCTCTCGGGCATCAGGTCGAAGATGTAACAAAGCTTTTGCTTGGTGATGTGCGGCGTCTGGCTGCTGGTGCGAACGTTGAGGCGACCGTTGTCGAGCCATGTAATCGAGCAATGCGTTTCGAGATGCGCGTGTTGGACGCGATGCGTGGTGTAGCTGGCCTCGTGGATTACGTCGGCCGCTTTGAAGCCGGTCTCGACGTCGCCGACGTTGCCGTGAATTTCGAGCAGGATATTCTGTCCGGGGCGCCGGATGCGTGACTCCGCGCCCTTGTCGTGAATGACGGGCGCGCCCTTGCTCATGGCTTCTTCGGGATCAAACACCGCGGGCAGTATCTCGTAATCGATTTCGATCTTGCGGCACCCTTCTTCCGCCGCGCCTTCGGTTTCCGCGACGACTGCCGCGACCCGTTGCCCGACAAACCGCACGACGTTGTCGAGCAGGTAAGTGTCATTGGGATCTACGTGATAGTCATCGTGCGTCGCGGACGTGTACAGTATCCGCGGAACGTCTTCCCAGGTGTAAACGCCGCGGACGCCCGCAACCGCCAGGGCGGCATCCTTGCGTATCGCCTTGATGCGCGCATGGGCGTGCGGCGACCTGAGCAGTTTCAGATGCAGCATGCCGTCCATCGCAGTGTCGAGGGTGTAGCGGACCTTGCCGGTTACGATAGCTTCGGCAGCGGGCGCCAGCAGTCCAGCGCCGCAAGAATTACCCGGCTGATCTTCCTCGATCGACGTGACGCCGTGAATCGCGTTTTCGATCGAGTGATATCCGGTGCATCGACAAAGATTGCCCTTAAGGTACCGCGGCAGGTTCTCAATCTGTTTTTCGCTCAACGTCGCTGCGGTCATGATCATGCCGGCCGTGCAGAAACCGCACTGAAAGCCCGCCGCCTGCATGAACGCGTTTTGCATCGGATGCAGATCGCCATTCTGTGCGAGGCCTTCGATAGTCGTGACCTTATGACCGTCGGCGCGAAAGGCAGGAATCAGACAGCTATGAACCGGGACTCCGTCGAGCCACACCGTGCACGCGCCGCAATCGCCCGCGTCGCAACCTTTCTTGACCCCGAACCATCCCATCTCGCGCAGGAAAGTTCGCAGGCACTGTCCCGGGCGCGGCTCTTCCGAGAAAGTTTTGCCGTTGACCAGGTAACTCACGACTGCACCTTGCCCGATAGTTCGCGCCTGATCTCTTCGGCGAAATGAAAAGTCATGTGGCGGCGATACTCCGGCGTGCCATGAACGTCGTCGAAAAATTTCGGAATTTCGCGCTCGAGGCGCGCGCGCAGATCGCCGGGATTGGGAAGTTTCGTAAACTGGAGCCGATGCGGCCGCTCGGTCGACGCGGAGACCATCAGCATGAAGACTCCGTCGCGCGGATCGAGCGTCCCGGCCAGTAGCGCACTCGATCGCCCGAGGTGTGTCAGCGACATTCGGCGGAAGCTCGCCCGCTTGCGCAACGCCGAAGCCGGCAACTCGATAGTTCTGAGCAAATCGCCCGGCTGCAACACGTTCTTATGGTTGCCGGTGACGAAGTCCTCGACCGGCAGGCGTCGCTCGCTGCCGTCGCGATTCAGAATCCTGCAGATGCCTTCGAGCGCGACCGTTAATGAAATCATCGGACCCGCCGGCAACGACATGCATACGTTGCCGCCGACGGTTGCCGTGTTCCAGATTTTGAATGACGAGAGAAAGGCGCGGCAGCACTCGCCAATCAGCGGCGCTGCGGTCCAATCCGCGGGCGCGGATAACTCTACCAGCTTGGCAATCTCGCAAGTCGCCGCTATTTCCAGGCCTCGAGCGCTCACGGTCAATGGCGCCCAACCGAGGCCGTGCAGATCGATCAGCCGGCGCAATTGCGGCTGCGGCTCCGAGAACAGCCACGTGCCTCCGGCGAGCCATGCGTCGCCGTCGCGCCAATCGATCATTCCGTCGCCAGGTTTCGGACGCGCAATCTCCCCGATGGTGTTTAAATCCACGCAATCCCCTCTAAGGCCGTTTCGAGCGCGCTAACTTCCTGTCAGGATTTAGTCCCAGTGAGTTGACGGCGCGTCATCTTTAAGTACAGCGCCCTGTCGTCGCAATCAACGAGGCGCGATTGAGGAAGCGAGAATGAAGCTCAGAAACAGTCGGAGAGGTCCAACGGTTGATGCGACAGAGGATTCGCTCCAGAATCGAGATGATTATCACAGGGAATCGCAGTCGCCCGCAACTCAGATGAACAGGCAAGCATCGCTACTAGCAACCGTTGTTCTTTGCGCGCTGATCGGAATCACTCATCGCGCTTCCGCAAGAGAATTGGACTATGCCTGCTCGACGCCGCCAATCGAGCTGACCTTCGCGGTCACTGATCATCATTACAATGGTGCGGTGAGTTGCGGAAATTTATTTTTGCAATCGGACATACCCACCGCTCCGATGGTCCGATGGAAAGGCGCGGACCCGACCAGGCTCTACACCCTGTTGATGTTGGACTTCGACGGGAACGCCACCGGATCATGGCCGGACCCGGTCCCTGCTGGCGAGAACGCCACCGTGCGGCATTGGATGGTCGGCAACATTC
Organism: Binatus sp. (SeqCode); assembly: GCF_049584895.1. GTDB lineage: Bacteria > Desulfobacterota > Binatia > Binatales > Binataceae > Binatus. The sequence continues at coordinate 5,554 of NZ_JBAUYR010000106.1, read as the reverse complement.
CCGGCGATCTACTCCGCGGCATTGGCTACATGGAGTCCACCGGCGATCCAGGAACTGATAAGATCTCAGTCCTGCAACCGTATCGCGCGCCCCACATTCCAGTGGTTTCGGATCGATACGGCATCTACTTGTTCGAACAGACCAGGAGGATCGACTTCGCGGCGGTGATGGGACCTATAACGAATTTCGACTACGCGACCTTCCTCGACACTTATCAGTTAGGAGATCCTAAAGCTTCCAACTTCTTTATAGCGATATACACGTCTGAGTCGCCATTTTCTGGAAAGCCCTTCCATGGGAATGATGTTTCCGGGGTTTGGCATCAAGGCTACGGGAAAGGGAAACTTGCACCGTCTCAGCAATGATTTTGGACGTTGTCGATACGTCGAACCCCCAAGTGGATACCGAAGCGATAGCCGGGCTCGCAGGCTCGAAAACCTGCACCGCCCACTCATAGACAAGATGAAGGAGTGCGTAATTCTGGCCGCATTCTGCATGGCGCTGGCAACCACGGTGGGGTCGTCATTGCGGGCGCAGACGCTGGCACCGAACCTCGCGCCACTGGTGCGGCTTGCCCCACCCTTTACCGCTAACAAACTTTCAATCCTCGCAAGCTTGCGTCAAAAAAACTTCACGGGACTGGATTCGGAATTCGATCAGTACCAGCAGGCGTTTGAGAAGACTCCGGCCGCAGAGCTCAACGAAAAGCTGGCGTTCGATTCGTTTGCTACGGACGACCCGTCAGTCGGCGATCTGATCGAAGAGTGGATAATAGCCCGGCCAAATTCATTTGCCGCGCACATGGCGATGGGTTCCTATTTTTCGTGGAGAGGTTGGCATACACGAGGACCCGCGTTTGCGGATGACACTCAAGCCGCGCAGTTCGAAAAAATGAACAAATTTTTCGCCCAGAGCGATACCGAAACCCGGTTGGCGCTGAAGATTAAGCCGAGACTCAGCATTGCGTACGCCGTCCTGCTGGGTGAGGCACGCGGAGAGAGCAATCACGCGATTCACCAATCGTTGGAAGGCGACGCGCTTCGAGAGCTGCCCGCCAGTTTCGTGATCCGGGAGGAGGTTATGAAATCCCGATACCCCCGCTGGGGTGGAGACCACGAAACGATGGCAGACTTCGCTCAACAGTCGCAGGCCTTCGTGAAGGAAAACCCCCTCTTGCATTGGCTGCTTGGCTTCATCGACGCGGACGAGGGAGAGACCCAGGGAATTAGCGGTCAACTAGATCAGTCGATCGTCACTTTAACGCGGGCAATCCAGAAAGGCGGCGACTACTCAGGGTTCTATTTCATCCGCGGCGAGAGCTACGTGCATTCCAGTTCATTTGAGAAAGGACTCGAGGATTTCAATCGTGCCAACGAACTGTTTCCACAAGATCCTGAACTGCTGATTCTGCGCGCCGACGTGCTGGCGCGACTTGGCAGGCCGAAAGAGGTTCTCGCAGACCTGCAATTTGTCAACGTTTTCGAGGCGCCAAACGCCGACTCAAATCAGCTTCACGACTGGGCTGTTAAGGCGAGCAGGGAGCAGCACTAGAAAGGCCTATGGGTATAGGGTCCGGCACAAAAGCGGGCGGGATCAGTGTGGACTCGCCGCGGTCGAGCTTCTTGATTCAACTGACGTGCCGCGCGAGCGACCGGATCGTCTCAAGCTTGAGTCACGGGTCGCTTTTCCATCAGGACCGTCTAGTGTCAATTGAAGAGCCGCTCCGATAAGGGTCAAGGAGAACGCCGGGACCCTATGCTTTAGTGAAGAAGCGCTGGCGGCAACGTTAGCGATGATGGCGTTATAAATCAGAGGCGCACAACGACCACCGATGAACCAGACTATGCAGATTTTGCAGACAGTGATCGCAACCACATTAATGGTCGTGGCAGCGATTATGATCGGGCGGGCACGGCGACGGGCTCGCGAGCAGAAGCAATAGCTCCTGCCGCTCAAGCCCACATCAACGTTCCTTGACCGGGAGCGCGGGCAGAACAGAACCGGTAACGATTAAGCCGGCGTCGCTATCAGGCACCCCATGGCGCCTCGCTATCTCATCAGTACGAGGTACACGGCGAGAGCTAATCCAATGGTTGCCAGGATCAGCGCCACTGCGATCGCGACAGAGGACGGTTGCCCGATATCCTCCCCGCGGTTGAGCTTTCTGATTAAGCGGACGTGATTGATCGATGCGGCTACGTTGACGGCTGCTCCGACAATCAGAAGCGTGGTTCCGATCCAGAGCGAGACGCCGGTGGACTCGGGCGAGTGCGAGTGGGTGGTCGTCGCGATCTCGCGCAAAAACAGGCCGAAGCGCGCGACAACGAAGCCGAAACCCATCAGCGCAAGACCGGTCCGGATCCACGCGAGAAAAGTTCGTTCCGCGGCCAGGTAGTCACTGGGAGAGGCGCTGCGGTTCTCCGGCATCGCTTTGATTCGTCCTCGCTCGCGGCTGTCCTGGTGAAACGCCCGGGCTCAGGTGACCAGGAGCGGGCGGGCCCGGTACAATACGTACAGCGCGATCAACAGGACGACGGGACTCTCGATTGATGCGATCTTTACGTGAATGCGCTGGGACTCGATACCGAGATTCGACGTGATGAAGATTATGTGCCCTGCGACGACTTGCGCCATGTAGAGCAGCGCGAGGATTAGTCCCCAGCTCCGACGCATCAGGATTCCGATTCCGAAGGCGGCAATGACGACCGCTTGCAGAGCCATCGTGACGCGCGCCCGGTCGCCATGGAACTTCACGCCGAAAATCACGTCCTCGATCGGGACACCTCCGGCGGACAGGTTGAAGAGCGCGCGCGCCAGCAGAACTGCTGACCACACGACGCAGAGGCCGGCGAAGATCTGAAGGTCGCGCGGCCAGCGGACGACGTCCGCGGCCATCAGCGGGTCAGCCATTTGGGATTGTTGATCGCGACCGCATCGGCAAGTGACTGGCGTACGTGAGCGCGCAGCGCGGGATCGTCGATCGAAATCACGCCCGCACGAATCTTTTCCGCAAGTTCAACACTCAATGCCTCGACCTCGCCGTCGTGGCCGAGGATCGCGACCAGGCGCCCGTGCTCGACTTCCGCCTGCGCGCCGCGCAGTTCAAGCTCGCGGCGAACCGTATTAAGCACGTTGACGGTGACGCGGGTCTGGAAACGATGGTAGCCGTCGAGCGTCGGCATCAGTTCGGTTTCCAGGTATTTGACGGCTGCCTCGAGCAGAGTTGTGGCCTTCGGAGTGCTTTGTGGCATTAGTCAGTCCTATACTCAATCGAATAGTCAGTCACGGCCTTCGATTAGATTCAGAAAGTCCCACAGCGGCTCCTCGACTCGGCGACCGATCGCGCATCGCTCGATTCCCACTTCTTCGGTGCCGCGAGTGCCCATGCTGAAGCATCCTATTCCCCAGCGCACGCTGCCGTAGGCCTCCCAGAAGCGCACGTGTGCGGGATCGACGGAGTGTCCGCTGGCTTTCTCGTAGGCTTCGAACAGGTCGTCGCGCGTGCCGAAGCCGCCGACCGGTTTCTTACCGCCGAAGCGCCACGTTTTGACGCATACCCAGCCGAGATCCTGCATCGGGTCGCCGCTCTGTCCTATTTCCCAATCCAGCACGCAGCGGATTCCTTCCTCGCCAATGATGAAATTGCCCGCGCGAAAATCGCCGTGTACGACGGTGTGGCGGGTGTTTCGGGGAGCGTGCTGCTCCGCCCATTTTAGACCGAGCTCGAGGGCCGGCGAATGAAATCCGTAGAACTCGATAATGCGCCGCTGGGCCGCGATATGCTCCGCGGGCGTCAGCTTCATCAGAAACGGAACTTCGGCGAGGGGGATGCGATGGATGGCCGCTAAGATTGTGCCGCACTGTTTTGCCATCGACGCGCGCGCGGTGGCGAAGCGCTCTTCGCGCAGGATTTTCGTCGCGAGCGTCTCGCCAGCGACTCTCTCGGTTACGTAGCCTGCGCCGAGGCCGTCGTCGGGCTTGAGAATCGCGCGGACGCGAGGAGCGGGGACGCCGGCTTTGACCGCCGCGATCATCAGGCGCGCGTCTTCGTCTGCGATCAGATGCGGCGAGACGCCAGCCAGCGGATTGCTCTCGTCGTTGGCGCGCGGGCTGGCGAGTTGCAGAATGAGCTGCGCGCGAGTGTTCGCGACGTCGGCGTCGAACGACCACGTGGTTTTGTTGGCGCCTCCGGTCAGTCGTTGAAGATCGTGGATTGTTCCCGGCGTCCCGACGTGACGCGCGATTGCCGCTTGCAGGCGCGCGGCGAAATCTTCACTGCTCATGTTTGTGTCGCGCGCTGGTTTTTCACTGCTCTATTCCTCCGCCACCTTTCGGTCCTTGAAAAATCCGAACAGGTATTGCGCGACGCGCCGCATCTGGATTTCTTCCGAGCCCTCTGTGATGCGGTAGCGCCGGTGATGCCGGAAAATGTGCTCGAACGGCTTGTGCCGCGAGTAGCCAATTGCGCCGTGCACCTGCATCGCGCGATCCGCCGCTTCGCACACAAGCCGGTTCGCGCGATAGTTGCACATCGCGACCTTGTCGGAGAGTTTGAGCGCGACCTCCGGCTTCGACATCTGATCCATCTGCCACGCGGTCTTGTGAATGAGATTTCGAATCATCTCGGCTTCGGTGTGCAGCTCGACCAGCGGCCATTGAACGGCCTGGTTGCTCGCGAGCGGTTTACCGAACGGCTTGCGCTGCTTGGAGTACTTCACGCTCTCGTTGATGCAATATTGGGCCGCGCCCAGCGAGCCGGCCGCCTGCCGGATGCGATTCTCGTGGACGAAATGCTGCGCGACCGCGAGTCCGTTTTCCGGATCGCCTAGAATCGAGTCGGCGGGAACCGCGACGTCAGTCAGCGAGACGCGCGGATGGTCAGTCGGCATGTTGAACGTCCACAAGTACTCCTCAACCTTGAAGCCCGCGCTTTTGGTCGGGACGATGAAGCAGGTGATGCCGCGCGGGCTGCCGTCGTTGCCGCTGGTGCGCGCGAAAACGAAATCGTGGGTGGCGACGTGCAGGCCGGTGTTCCACATTTTTGCGCCGGTGATTCGCCAGTGATCGCCGTCGCGCACGCCGCGCGTCTCCATCCAGGTCGCGTCGGAGCCGTGATTGGGCTCGGTTAGTCCGAACGCGATTCGCATCGAGCCGTCGAGCAGCTTTGGAATGAATTCTTTTTTCTGCTGCTCGTTGCCGAAGTCGCGGAACATCAGCACGGTCGGCAGATTGCCGACGATTGAGCTTTCGTTCTGCAAATCATTGTGCAGGCCGAGGCCCTTGGCCGCGAGGTATTCGCGGATGATCGCCATCGCGAGGTTGGTGCCGTCCTTGCCGCCGTATTCTTTCGGCAGCGCGTAGCGATAGTGGCCGGCCTTGTCGGCGCGCCGGCGCATCTCGCCGAGCAGGGCTTCCCATTCGTGACGCGGCAGACCGTCACGCTCGAAGTCGGTGCGCGCCCATTCGCGACGATGGTCGAAAAAGCGGATGTTGTCGTTCTCGCGCTCGAGCGGTTTGATTTCTTTCTCGATGAACGCGTCGAGCTCTTTTAAAT
>NZ_JBAUYR010000105.1:0-2003 GCF_049584895.1 Binatus sp. (SeqCode) | reverse complement strand
CGGCGGGTTTGGGCACCGCGGAGCTCTGGCTGAACGCCTCTTCGCTGTCGGTCTCCTCGGCGATTATGTCGTTACAAAGGTCGATGCATTCGTCGCAAATATAAACCGTTGGGCCGGCAATCAGCTTGCGAACTTCGTCCTGGCTCTTGCCGCAAAACGAGCAAACCAGATTGCCCGAGCGGTCGTCATGCTTGGCCATTATTTGCCTCCGCGGCTCACTTGGACGGCCTTCGACTAACGATTACCTCATCGATAAGTCCGTATTCAACCGCTTGTTGCGGCGCCATGAAGTAATCGCGATCGGTGTCTTTTTCGATCTTTCGAAGATTCTGTCCGGTATGCTTCATTATGATGTTGTTGATTTCCTCCCGCGCGTGCAAAATTTCCTTCGCGTGTATCTCGAGGTCGCTCGCCTGTCCCTGCATCCCGCCGAGCGGCTGATGCAGGATGATCCGTGAATGCGGAAGCGCATAACGCCGCCCCTTGGCACCCGCCAGCAGCATGATCGCGGCCATGCTCGCCGCCTGCCCGAGGCACAGCGTCGAGACGGGCGGCCGTATAAATTCCATTGTATCGTAAATCGCCATCCCAGCCGTCACCGATCCGCCGGGCGAATTGATATAAAAATTGATCTCTTTTTCGGGATCTTCGGACTCGAGGAACAGGAACTGCGCCGTCACCAGGTTGGCGACGTCGTCATTGATTTCGGTCCCTAAAAAGACGATTCGGTCCTTGAGCAGGCGAGAATAGATGTCGTAAGCCCGCTCTCCGCGACCGGTCTGTTCGACCACCATCGGTACCAGGTTGCTCATACCTCCAACCCGCGCCACAGCCCGGTTCCGACGACGATTAAGAAGAGGCCGCTGACGCCTTCAAATTGTAACGTCTGCGAAATGGTCGAGCAACCGTGGATGGCGCTGAACCGTGTAGCAAAGCTGCTATTTCGGCTCAGATGAACCCTCTTCAGGCGTCTCAGACGGTGAATCTGAACCTGATTCTGTCGGCGTATCTTCACGCTTCGCGCGGCTCAAGATGAAATCGAGCGCCTTTTCGCGCCGCATCGATTGGCGCAGCGCCTCGCGACTTTCTTCCTTGCGATAAAACTCGGCCGCGCGATCCCGGTTTCGGCCACTCTGCGTCACGATCGCCGCCACCCGATCGCCGAGCTCCTCATCATTGATCTCGATCTTTTCCTGCTCCGCGAGCGCGTCGACAATCAGCGCCGTGCGCGCGCGCTTCTCTGCCCGCGTCTTCAGGTCCTCGGCATTCTGCTTGATCCGTTCGGTCGCGTCCTCATGCGATAGCCCACCCGCTTCGAGCGTCTGATGCAGCTCGGCTTCCATCGCGCTCAGCTCGCGCGCGACCAGCGACTCGGGCAGCTCGACCGGATTGCGCTCGATCACGAGATCGAGCAATCCCTGGCGCACGCGCGCGTCGGCTTCCTGCTGCGCATGCGCAACCAGCTCGCTGCGAACGCGGGTGCGGAACGCCTCGAGGTTCTCGTCGCCGAGGTCCTTCGCAAAATCATCGTCGACCGTCGGCAGCTCGCGCCGATAGATTTCCTTGGGCGTCGCGCGCCATTCGATCGTCTTTCCGGCCAGCTCTTTGTGGCTGTAGTCGTCCGGATAGGTCTTCGCGGACTTCATCTCTTTGCCGATCTCGGCGCCGATCAGCGCTTCGTGAACCCCATGCGCGAGCGCGCGCTCGGAGACCTCGACCAGCCGGTCCTCAGTCTTGGTGGCCGACACCGGCTTGCCGTCCTCGAAGGCCTCGATAGTCGCGAGCGCGTAGTCGTCTTCCTCGACGATCGTGCGGTCCTCGATTTTCTTGAGCGTCGCCTGCCGCAAACGAAACCGCTCGATTGCCTCTTCAACCTGCTCATCGGTGACCTCGACTTTGGACTCGGGCACCTTGAGGCCTTCGTAATCCTTGACCTCGATGGTCGGGCGCAAGTCAAAGGTCGCGCTGAACTTGAGCGCGAGGTCCTTCTGCAGGTCGGTCTG
>NZ_JBAUYR010000104.1:0-5853 GCF_049584895.1 Binatus sp. (SeqCode) | reverse complement strand
TCTGCGCCTTGAGCGCCTCGAAATATTCGGTCGAAGGAAAGCTAATCGCCATAAAATCGATGTCCCTGCCTGAGTTCCAATAATTTGATCAATGCTGAATGAATTTAGGGTGAAACGAGTGGAGAAGGCAAGCCAATGGATTGTTGGTTCGCGATTGGTTCGTGGTGTTTCGCGAGACGATGGGCAACCTAACCTCCAACCCCTTCCCGAGGGGAACCGGAGTGAGTGAGGGCGAGCTTTGCGAAGGCATGTTGAGGGCGGCCTTGGGCGTTTCATACCATGGGTTGTGGTCTTGGGCTGATTGTCTACCAAGGGTAGCTTCGTTCCGTCAAAAATTGTTTTTCTACCAACAGGTTTCTGTCGATTGGTTGCGGGCGAGTTCGGCGAGTCTGCGGTAGCCTGACAGTTGTTGTGCATATTGCACATGTAGCAGGTCGAATCGGCGGGCGTCAGGTTGAACAGTTCATCCCCAAAAAGATCCGGCGCCAGCATGACGCGGGCGCCGGACTTGAAGGTACGAGGGTTCAGGGAGGTCTACTGTGCGGACGCCTGTTTGGTGTTGCCGCCGGTTGCCAGCTCGTCGTTGATCAGGTCTTCGAACTTTGGAATGGGCTGCGCGCCAGTCAGCGGGCGGCCGTCGATAAAAAACGCGGGGGTCCCGTCGACGCCGACTTTCTCGCCAGCGGCCTGGTCGGCTTTGATCTGGCTGTCGTATTTCGTACTGTCGAAACAGGTTTCAAACTTGCCGGAATTCATCCCGAGCGTCTTGGCCGTCGCTTTCAGATCGGCCGGCGCGAGCTTGCTCTGATCGGCGAACAGAGCGTCGTGGTACTGCCAGAATTTGCCCTGCTCGTTGGCGCATCGCGCGGCCTTGGCCGCGTCCATCGCATGCGAATGGAACGGCAACGGGTAGTCCATGTGCACGAGGCGAATCTTGTCGCCATATTTGTCGTGCAACTGTTTCAGAGTGGCTTGGGTCGCTTTGCAAAACGGGCACTGAAAATCGGTGAACTCGACGATCGTAACGGGTGCGTCCTTGGGGCCCTGCGCCGGATGCCCGCTGCTATCGACCGCGACGCGCTTGGGTTCGAGCAGGATTTTCACCGGCTGGTCCTTGCGCAAACGATCGAGCAGCGCCTGACGGTTCATCATCTGAAGTAGTTGGGGTTTGATTTTGTCGTAGGGCGCCGTGCCTTGTCCCTTGTTTTTGTCGTAGAAGGCTTTGGCCTCGGCGTCGGTCACGCTATTCTTTCCGGAATACTCCTTCTTGAGATAATCCGGGACGCTGAGCTTGTCGCGCTGGGCGGCCTGATCGATCAGGTATTCGTCGGTCATCGATTCAAGCGTCTCGCGCCGGAGATCGAAGGACTTGTCGGCGATCAGCTGGTCGACGCGCTTCTCGAGCATCGCGCGCATCTGAACGATCTGGGGCTGCACCTTCGCGTCGAGATCTTTCTCGCTGATCTTGTGATCACCGACGGTGGCCACGGTCGCGTTGGGATCGTCGGCCCATGCGCGAGGCGCACAGACGGCTGCGCACACGATTAGCAGCGCGGCAGCGGCGGAAACGACACGCCCGGCGGATTCAAGGCGGTATCTGACTGCGTGATTGCTGTTCAGTAACATCTGATATTGTTCGAACTCCCTCGTTGAAGATAACCCCCGAATAATATCATGCGACGAAGGCGATGTCGCGATGCTCAAAATTGCGCATTTGCCCGAATCGCCATGACTTCGCTACGCTGCCATTTACTTTGAAAACCAATTTCGCATCCTCAATCGGAATGGTCGCGCTGGCTTTGCTGATCCTCCCCGCACAGGCTCGGGCGGCAGGCGGCGCGACCGACACCAAGCTCAGCATTTTTGTGGATTGTCATTGCAGCGATCCGGTCGGCGGAGACTTCTGCTCGGCGCTCAAGGACAACGTCAGCGATTCGTCCGCGTATCGGCTGGTCGATCACACCGACGCTTACGGAATCGGCGTGCATCTGTGGTGCGTCGACATGTTTACCGGACTGCCGGGGATCAACAGCAAGCTCACCGGCACGATGTCGGCGGTGTCGGTCGCGTTCACGATCTATGCGGAGCGGCTGCCCGGCGAAGTCTATGAAGACTCCTCGGTGTTTCGGGTCGGCAAAGAGGCCACCGACGAAATGTCGCAAAGAATTCTGACCGCGCTGGGTCAGCTAGCGACCGCGAACAAGTCGGTGTTCGAGCGCATGCAGGCGCCTCCTCCGAAGCCGGCGGCGACGCCGACCTCGCAAGTTATCCAGTGACGGAGTAACGATTCGAGATTGCACGACGCCGGCTAATGTCGCACCCACTCCGGCACCGGTCGCGGCTCAGGGAACCATAGATTGCTCGCCGTGATAATGCCGATCAACTTTCCGTAACAGACCACTGGCAGAGCGCCGACTTCTTTTCCCTTGAGCAAGGCGACCGCGTGCTCGAGCGTAGCATCAGGCGAAACCGTTATCGGATCAGGCGTCATCGCCTCGAGCACCACCGTGGTATCGAGCGACTCGAGGTAGGGCCGCAAGTCGTACTCGCTCAGGATGCCGATCAGTTTGCCTTCATGTATGACCGGTAGTCGGCGAAATCCGCCTGCTTTCATCTTGATTTGCGCACGAGTCAGAGTCTCGCCGGGCGCCGTCGTAACTGGATTTAGCGTCATCAACTCTTTGACGATCATAATCTTCCTCCCGCAGCATCAGCGTGCACATTCATCGCTGCTCGATCTCACCGGTCGCCTTGACGACTCTTAGAAACGCCTTCATCAGATCGCTGGTAGTGACGATGCCGACCAGCTCTCCGTCTGCCACTACTGGCAATCCGCCTATCTTGTGCTTCAGCAGCAGGAGCGCCGCGTCTTCCGCAGTGTCGGATGGCGTGATGGTTACGAGCCCGGTGCGCATCGCCGCAGTGACGCGAGTTGATTCCAGAAAGCCACTGTATTTGTGCAGGTCGCGCTCGGTCACGATGCCGACGAGCCGCCCATTATCTGTCACCGGCAAACGCCTGAAATGACCCTTGTCCATCAGGCCTTTGGCCTTCGACAGGGTGTCGTGCTGATCAATTGTTATCGGGTTCCAAGTCATTAGATTGACGATCTGCATTGTTTGCTCCTCCAGGTCTTAGAAAGGCTGAATGAGCAATTCGCCTGCCATAGCGGGATGCGTCTTGAGTGGGCGCGGGCGCCGATGAAGACCCCGTCTTTTGGGGCGATAACCAGCGGTTTCCGATCGCCGCCGGCCGAACGACTCATATCGTCGTTCCCGTTTGCTCCACTAATAATTTGCGAGTGGTGCGATCGGATACAGATCGCGGCGGCGCGCCACGGAAACACCAATCCGTGGCGATGGCACAGCATTCGCTAGTGTAGTGAACGCGGTGAGACGCAAAGACCAACGAGGGAGATATTTTTATGACAGAACAATTCCGCAGGATTCTTTGCCCGGTGGATTTCGATGATAACTCGATGCAAGCGCTCGACACTGCCGCGAAGCTCGCTCGCGATACCAACGGCACCGTGTTCGTCCTGCACGTGGTTCCAATGATAGTCGCGCCGACCGGCATGCCGGTCTATGTAGATCTGTACAAGGGGCAGGAGGAGGCCGCGCAAACCAGGCTGCTCGACATCGCGCACAAGCGGCTCGCCGGAATCAAGTACGAATTGCTGATTCATACGGGAGAGCCCGCTGGTACCATCCTGCACGCCGAGAAGAAAACCAACGCCGACCTGCTGGTGATGGCTACGCACGGGCGCCGCGGCTTCAAGCGATTCTTTCTTGGCAGCGTCGCCGAACAGGTGCTGCGCGAATCGATCTGCCCGGTGCTGACAGTGAGATGCACGCCGGTTCAGAACGACCTGGTCGGGACCTGGATGACCAAAAATCCGGTCACGGCAACACCGCATGAGAAGCTCGCGTCGATCGCGGCAAAGATGCATGCGGGCGCCTTTCGATGCGTCCCGGTCCTGGGTGACGGCGCGCCGGTCGGTATCGTGACCGATCGCGACATCCGCCAGCACACCGGCTTCCTCGATCAAACTGAGGCGTTCAAGGCGATGAGCGACGCGCTCATTACAGTGACGCCGACGACTCATATCGGTGAGGCAGCACGCCTGCTGCGCGATCGGAAGATCGGTGCGCTGCCGGTGGTCGAAGACGGCAAGCTCGCCGGTGTGATTACCACCGCGGACGTGCTCGAGGCGCTGACCCACGCGACTGAGCATCCCGAATAGATTAGGTGATATATGAACCCGGCGATCGAAATGACGCGCGAAACGCCGAAACCTGACGCACCTTCTGATCGCGGCCTGCCGCGGCTGGTTGACGCGATGATGCGGCCGGATTTCTATCCCGATTCGCCGGCGCGGGTCGAGCTCAAGCAGACCCACATTTCTTACGTGTTCGTCGCGGGCGACTCCGTCTACAAGATAAAGAAGCCGGTTCATTTTCCGTTTCTCGATTGTTCGAATCTCGCGGATCGGTTCCGTTACTGCTGCGAGGAGGTGCGCCTGAACGCGCGCCTTTCCCCGGGGGTGTATCGGGGAGTGTTCGCGATTCTCAAACGTGGAGACTCCTTCGCGCTCGGACCCAAGGTAGACGCGGAGCTTCCCGAAGCGGTGGAATATGCCGTCAAGATGCGTCGGCTGCCCGAGGAGCTGATGCTGGACCGGCTTCTGGCCGCGGGTCAGGTGGACAGTGACAAGATTCGCGCGATTGCCGGGCGCATCGCGGCATTTCATGCGAGCGCGCCGTCAAATCGTGGATGGAGCTACGGTTCGGCGGCCGCAATCTGGCGCAGCCTGATCGAGGAAATCACCCAGAATGAGGCGTTCATCGGACATACGCTTCGCCAATTCCAATTCGCTGCGATCGACACGTTTTGCCGAGGGTTCATCACGGCTCACTGGCGAGTTTTGAACGACCGCGCGATCGAGGGCCACGTACGCGAAGGCCACGGCGACTTGCGGGCCGAGCACATCTGTCTTCTAAATTCTGAAAACAACGAAATCGACGTGATCGATTGCGTCGAGTTCAGCGAGCGGCTGCGCTACGGCGACGTCGCCTCGGAGGTCGCGTTCCTCGCGATGGACCTGGATCGGCTCGGCGCGCCTATTCTCGCCGATAAGCTGGTCGAAGACTACGCGGAAATCACCGGCGATGAAGACCTTGCGGTGTTCGTCCCGTTCTACAAGTGCTACCGCGCAATCGTGCGCGGCAAGGTCGAGAGTTTGCGAAGCCTCGAGCGCGAGATCGGCGACGCCGAGCGCGAGCGCGCGCGCCAGCTCGCGAGCAGTTACTTCGCGCTGGCGTGGCGCTACGCGCGAGGCGCGTCGCCGTCGCTGATAGTAATGTGCGGACTTTCGGGATCGGGCAAATCGACGGTCTCGCGCATGTTGCAGCATCGCAAGGGCTTCAGGGCGATCAACTCGGACCGCGTCCGCAAGCGGCTGGCCTCGATTCCACCGCACGAGCACGTCCGAACGGATTACGGCGCAAACATATATTCGGAACGGTTTACCAAGCTCTCTTATGACGCGATGCTGGCCGAGGCGGACAGCCTTCTGAAAGAAGGCTGCGGCGCAATCCTCGACGCGACCTTCAAAGCGGGTGTCGACAGGCAACTCGCGCTCGCGCTGGCGGCCAGGCGCGGCGTGCCAGTGCTATTCGTCGAATGCGTAGTGAGCCCCGACGAAGCGATACGCCGGCTGACGGAGCGCGCATCGAAAGAAGGTGAAGTCTCCGACGCGACGCCGAAGGTGTACAAGAAGCAGCGCGCGGAGTTCGAGCCGATTCGCGAGATCCCGCCGCGGAACTATCTGCGCATCGACACCACCCGTCAGGG
>NZ_JBAUYR010000103.1:0-33830 GCF_049584895.1 Binatus sp. (SeqCode) | reverse complement strand
CGCTAAGACTCCGTGTCCGAGGGTTTTCGATCTCGATTAGGGGTGGGCCGCTTGTAGTTCGGATCGGAGCCCGTCTCATTTGAGCGCATCAATTCGATAGCAATTCTCGCAGCCGCTCGAATTTCGCTTCAGATGGAATTTTTAGTGGACAGGTCGCTACGAAATTGTCGATCTCTTGGTGGTGGGGGAAGAAACAGGTCTGGCTCGCCGTCGACCGCGAAGAGAGCTCGAAGAGCAAGGAAGCAAAGGGTCCGTAATTGATCGCTTCGCTCCTCCATGGGACGACGGAAGAAGGGGGAGCGGAGAATCGCGAGCCAACATACCGATTTGAATCCCTTTCCGCACTTCTCGTCAGGAGTATTCTGAAAGCCAAAACTGAGCTGGGACACAACGGCCTTGCATGTGACGGCGGAGCTGACGATGGTTAAACGGGTCAAACTAAACTCCCTCGAAATAAAGAACTATCTAGGAGCGGGCGAAGGAATCTTGCGCCTCCATCTGGATGGCAATCACGCCGTCTTATGCGGTCCCAACGGTAGTGGAAAGACTACTCTGCTGTCGGCTCTGGATCATTTGAGACGGATCAACTGGACTTCGGCCATGCAGTCGTGGTCCCAGGGTCAGAACCCCTCGCAATTAACGTTGTGGGAGTGGTTCGACGCCCGGCCCCACTTGACGGCCCAACTTTTTCACACCGGCTCGGACAGGTTCGAGGTCTGTGTCAATTTCTTACTTCCGAGCGGTCTCGACGTTCATCGCCGCCTCGAGCCCATAGTCCCTGTTTTCGAACGGGCGCTGCGAAATCTCTCAGGTCAAAAGCTGGAAGTCACGGCAACTAGTGTGGATCCTATTCGCGTGGCATATGGGATAGTCGCGCGGAACGATCAGAAGGCCCAACTCGAAAAAATTAGTCTAGACGATCGCGAAGTGTTCAGACTTGGGCAGTCAACGAAATTTGCTTCTCTAGTACCGCCTAAAGAACAAATCCCGTGGGCACATCGTTACAATTTGCCGATCGACGATCCACGAGACATGTTTGAGCCCTTTAAGTCCCTCTTAGATCGCATCGTCTATTTCCCTTCAAGTCGTCAACCTCGTGTCGGGTCTGACGGAAACGCCGGGTTCATGGCAGGGGGAGAGGGCCTCGTCACTTGGCTGAGTTCGGCTACCAATCCAGATCCGAGGGACATTGAATCAGAACTGCGCCACAACTTACTCCAAGCTTTTGAAGCCGAATTTGCGAACTTCGTCGGTTGCCAGAGAGTGTCTCTGTCGGTTCCGCAGTTCGCGACGCCGCCGCAAAACAACGAACAGCCTGAAATCAACGTCACGCTCGACGGACGGTTGCGCCTAATATCGCAGCTGGGTGCCGGTATAGGTGAATCGCTCATCATCATGTTGATTGCCAAGCTGTCACAGGAGTGGCACTTCCCGCCCATCGATATACTCCTTTTGGAAGAGCCGGAGCTCCACATTCATCCGACCATGCAAAGGAAATTACTCGATCGCCTCGCAGACTATGGGGTCCAATTGATTGCGACGACGCACAGTCCGACCGTTTTGAATTGGTTTGTGCGCAATAGCGGTCGAGTATTTCGAACAGAATTTGAAGAAGTGGAGAAGCGAACTGCAGTCAATGAGGCACATGATCTCGCAGAACTGCGCTACCTTCTCGGCAGCATCGGCGCGTCCCCTGCCGATGTGCTTTTAGCGGACAGGGTCCTCTTGGTCGAAGGACCAAACGATATACCCGTCTTCCAAGCCTTTCTTGAAAAGGCTCCATCACTGAAAGGTCAAAACATTCCAGTCCTTTCGTTGGGCGGGACGACTGCTGCGGGCAGAAATTTTGATGCAAGTCTTTGGACCAACTTACATCCGAAGATTTGGGCAGTCCTCGACAGCGAACGCCGAGGGCCGAACAAAACCGCTGCACGGAGCCAATCGACTGTCAAAGCGAGTTTGGAAGTGGCCGGAATTTCCTGTCATCTAACGGAGTTGCGAGCGACTGAGAACTACTTAACACCTCGCGCGCTGAAGGTCGTCTACCGCAAGGCTCCCGCTGCGATTGAACCTTTCGGAGATCCGAATTTGGCGACGCAGGGAGTAAAGCAGTTTGACAAGCGCCGCAACGGCGAAGTCGCCCGGGCGATGGAATGGAACGAAGTTGGTAACACCGACTTGGGAATCTACCTCGAAAAGTTCCTCCGAAGCTGAAGCCGACATGTCCGACATCAACACGGCATTCAGCGAGATGTCGATGGATCAGCCCGGCTATCGATTTCCATTTGAATAGTGACCATCTGAAGCAGGGCAGGCGCAACTCGACTGTCAACACCGACTTCGGGTCAGTCCAAAGCTTTTCCGCGCCGGCGATAGTGGAGGGTTTCCTGTAGAAACCGGGCAATGTGCGCTATGGTCGCGACTTCTGCCAGACTAGATCCGTATGCATTCGGACGCAGCTACGATCCAATCACCAGAAATATCGGGCGGCAGCGGGTTCACATTCGAAGATGCTCCGGTTGCGATCTATCTCGGAGCGCTTCTTGGGGAGGAATCTGGTCCCGCCCTCGGAGGCCGCATTGTAACGCGGGTCGCTGTGCAACAGGCCGCGTTTGGAGAACCGCTCGACGACCTGATCGTTGACGGACTGGCATCCGACGATTCTCTCGCGCGACTGAGTCTGCAAGTCAAACGCCAGCTGACCATCAGCGCCGCAATTAGCAACATCGATTTCCGTGAAATCGTAACACGCGCTTGGGCGACGATGGCGAAAGAAGACTTTCGCGAAGACACCAATCGCGTCACTTTGCCACTCGCGACGTCGCAAAAGATCTGGAAATGGGATATCGTGAACGGAGCTTTGGCAACAGCAACCTGATCGGATTCAGCGATGAGTCCGACATTCGCCACGCAAATTCGGTTGCAGCCGCCAATGAGCGGCCAGCACGACAAATGGAAATTCGTTGGCTCGCACCGCTCTTCGTGCTGAGCGCTGACGAGCAATTGCGAACACGCGCTCAGGCGGCGATCACGGCATTCCCGAGCGATTTGCCATTCGAGTCTGAAGAGGAGAAAGCAGACGAAGCTCGTATAGCCTGGCTTCGTCGCACGGCAGAAATTTGGTCGGAATTGGGAAAGCCCGGTAACTATCACGCCGTTCAAGCGGAGGACGGCTCCGGGTTACTGATAAAGATGGAGAGTCCCGCCGCTTCGGATCCGGACGTCATTGCAGGCGCGCAGCGCATGGCACGGATGAATGAGCAGCTCACTCTGCTCTCATGGGCGCGGATGTCGTTGGAGTCAGGCGCACTTTCGGCAGAGTTGTCACTGCCTGACGCCCTGCTGAGAGCGAAGGCGACGGACCGTCGCGATTTGTTCACCGAGCCACACGGCGGGATAGATGATGCCAGCATGGCGCGAAATGCAGTAGCAGGAATCAGCGCAGCCGTCCTGCTATGTGCCGGCGAAATCGATCTTGCCGTCCTTGACTGGGCAACAGACGTGACCTTGCGTGCGTGTAAGACTCCGGAAAAGTACGACGCGACCTGGTTCGCCGGTTCGAAGCACCTAGATCATCCTTGCTTGTTTGCAGTAGACGGTGTTCTCGGGCTAATCCGCCGAGGCATCGACCAGGAGAGAGCAACAGGTGCCTTGCTGGAGCTTGGAGGGCATGCTCTCGAAGAAGTCTCAGAAAAGGCAATTGGCGCTGGACTATCTTTGTGGGAAACAGACACGAAACTCGCTTGGGCTGCTCTGAATCTAGGGATTCAACTCTCGATAGGCTCGAGCAGAATCTCCACTTCTCCCTATGGCGACAACCAAGCGCGCAGGGATCGGGTAGGCGCTGCCGTTCAACATGCCGTCAAGGAACTCTGCGCGGTGGAACCTCGCACTTCACTCCCAGACGTTCCACCAGCGTGGATCTTTGCTCCGCGTCCCCTTCAGGAAGACACGTTCTCTGACGGCTCTCGGAGCAGCGAACCCATTTGGCGCGACCCCGATGAGTTTCTGCGATGGGACTTTTTGCCAAAGGTACTCGCGAAGATCCCGATTCAACAGGCCTTAGCTGATGCTGAGCGCGGTCCCGCTCTACTAGCCTTTTCCTATCAACTTCTGGACTGGACCAATGAACGGCTGAGCCCCTCGTGGATGACCGAAGATGCCGAGCGGAGGGATCACCGTTCCACTGAGCTCCTCGAATGGAGGCGACAGTTTTGCTGGTTTCTCGGGAGACTGGCGCTCGTGCTTGATCCCGAGGAGGTGCGGCGCCGAATCCTAGATCCAATCTTTGCTTACGAAGACGAGATCGCAGCCTCCCTCATCAGTCCGCTGGCTAGTGTTCTTGCGACAGGCGGCATCATGGACGCGCTGACAGTTTCCATCAATGCAATACAGTACCTGCAAGCTTGCGAACAGCGGATTCTGATGGATCGAGCATGGGAGATGGCTCACCACCGTGATGGAAGGATCTTCGAACATGACCTACCCTCAATCGTCCGTGTTCTGATGTTCGCTACCGGTTTGCAAGCGAGTGGTTCAGTGCGCTTCGCGAATGGTGACTGGCGAGAGGTCGGCGTGATTCTACCGCTCACTGATCCACTTATCCGCTCGGTGGGTGATATTTCTCTTGTAATGTTTTCGTTCCTGACGCTCTGCGAGAACGCGATCGAACACTATCCCGCTGCAGTCTTTGTGGATCAGATTGCCGTTGTCTTGAACATGCAGGAAGGCATGCCGATTGGGTGGCGCGGAACTAGCATTCCAAGCCGCATCGCGGCGCTCGTACATGCCTTTGCTGAGATGTCGCAGCCTCTTCCAACGCTTCTAGCGCAGGGCATGCTTCGAGTTCTCGACCGCCTTGTTGATATGGGTGACCGCCGAAGTGCAGCACTCCAGACCAGCGAAATTTTCAAAGACGTGCGACATGAGGAGTCACGGTCTCTACTAAAACAAAATCGAGGGATAAATCAGAAGTCGACGCCGAATTGAACGTCTTCGGTTACCCTGATCTTTGCTTTGGCCTCCCCGAGAGGCGCACGGATTCGAGATTTCAACCGCCTTCGATTTCGTCAGCACGCTTGCGCTTACGGTATGCGCGTCGCTGCGCTGTCCATCGGCAACGCTTTGAACAGTAGAGCGTTTGTTGATGAGCGCCCGCTACAAACGGGCTTCCGCAGACTGGGCAGCGCTTGATTTGGCCTTTAGGAACGTCCTCCAGTGCCATCGCAGCGAATGCTGCCAGCAATGAGCCGGCATAGAGGCGTGGCACGACGCCGACACCAGATTGGAGTCCGTAGGTGAAGCCGATCGGAGTCAGCAAAGGGTCTAGAAAGGCTTCGAGTGCGAACATCCTTTGCTGGTCTACCTGAGATCGTGGGTTTTTCTTCAGCGCCATGGCGTCAACCGACAGTCGCAGCATATGGGCGGCAAACAGAAAATCGGAGAGAGATTCTCCATACTCGGACCAGAACTTTGGAGTCAGCGGTAGCGGATAGCGATGTGTTTTCCACTCGTCTGAGATATCGGGTCTGGCGACTTTCGGGAAAAAGTGTGCCAGATGCTGCAATGATTCGTAGGTGCCGCGCTGAGTCAGAACTCCTGGCTCTATGGCGCCGCGGCTGGCAGTCGGAAGCCTAGATTCGCTCCATCCGCGCGACGTTCTAGCATATTGGACTTGCCATTGGATGCTTGAGGGAGGCCGATTGCCGGCCTTTTTATGAACGATCGCATCCGACTTAGGAAATTTTTCGACGTGCGGAGCGAGAACCACTTGGGAAATCGAATGGGGCATCAATCCTAGCAAACCTTGCTCATGGCACCATTGGACGATCATTGTCTTGCTATCGTCCATGAGTTGTTCCGAATGACTGACCCAGATGCTCGAGGGAATTTCTGACAATCGTTTAACGATCGGGGTTTTACATCGCAGTCTGCCCACCATATCAAGGAACCTTCGATACGGTGATTCGATACTCTGTCCAACGACGCGCCGGTCGCGCCCCCATTGCGCCCAGGGATCGTATTCAATGAGCTTCGCTCCGCCAGCCGGCAAGATGTGTAGTGACCGGCGAATGAATCCAGCCTCACAGATCCTATAGCGGTCGAATTTCCACCACTTACCGCCGAGTAGTCCGTTTTTTTGCATCTTCTCATGCTCCCCTAGTGTGTAGTACAAAGTCAGCTATTTGTACTATACATCTTATTTGTTAGCTTAGTCTCTTGGTGAAGGCAATTCGCGACATGAGCAGACAACGCGAAAGCGCACATCAAGCGTTGTTGATGAGGCGGGTGAAGTAGGTTTGACCCGATGAAACTTTCAGAGACATTGCACGGCGTAGGGCGCCCGATCGCGTACCTTCCGGGTGTGGCGAAATTTCTGGGCGGGGTCAAAGCCGGCCTTCTCTTCTGCCAGCTTTTTTACTGGGGCGAGCGAACCGAATCGGGCTGGTTTTGGAAATCTCAAGAGGAATTGGCCGACGAGACGGGCTTGACTATCGACGAGCTGCGGGCTGCGCGAAAGGAGCTAACCGAAAAGGGCGTCCTGCAGTCCCACTATAAGCGAATTGAGCATCGGCTCTACTTTAAGATCGACCGTCAGCGGCTTGACGAGCTTTGGGTCACACGCAATGGCCAGCTTGGAAGTCCCCAGATGGCTGACCGGAAAATACCGGATGGCGACGTGGTGAAATCAGATCTCGATAGATCTGATCCAGAGACTACAACAGAGACTACGCAGATACCTGAACGCAATGGACGTCATCTTAGCGTGGTGCCCAAGAAAACGGAGTCAGAGACTGAAACTGTCACGCCCGAAGACCTGATCGAAGCTTGGAACGAATACTGTGTGCCACTCGGACTTCCAGCGGTAACCGAGCTTTCGAGGAACCGCCGCAAAAAAGCACTCGCAAGGATACGTGAACATCCGCTTCCGAATTGGTGGGAAGTCGTCTTTGAGCGTATCAGCCAATCACCATTCCTGAAGGGGCAAATTAACCCTTCGGCTTCTTTTGAAAGGCCGTTTCAAGCGAAGTTCGACTGGCTCCTTGAGGAAGACAACGCGCTGAAGGTCTACGAGGGCCAAATCGGTGGCTAGGTTGCGGCCACGTACAGAAGTAAGTGGCGCTGGCGGCGGCTCGACAGCGACCTCGGCAGTCTGCGGTACTTGCAGCCGCAATCTCACTCGGGAGTGCGAATGGCCTGCTACTTGGGAGGTATTTCATTGCCACGGTCAATCGAAGGCGGGAGTGGCGCATCATCACACCCGACAGACTTATGGCGACTGTTGGAAATGCAGCAATCCGTTAGGTTGTGCACGATGTTCGGCACGCACGAGAGGAGAGGTCATGTGCTCGCGATGCCGGACCTGGGGAACGCGAGAGGCTTTCATCGAGCAGGGTCTGCTTGGCGGCCAGATGATCCAAGACTATCCGATGGAATGGCATGACGATTATTTCGCCGCGCGATCACTTCGCGATCGAGGAACGGCGCTCGCATAGAGCGCACGAGGTTAGCGGGAGAGTGCATGAAAGCACAGTCGGTATTGGATATCGATTGTTGAGCGACCGGCTGGCAGACGCGATCAGCTAGTGGGGATAGGGGGATCAAATCTCTGGGAGTCAGCGAGCGTTGACCGCTTAGCAGCCACAAACGCGTGGTCGCGAAATGGAGGGGGGTGGGGGATCGGGTTTGATTTTTTGGCTATGGAGCTTTTGCCGACAACAGCCGAGCGAGCTTCGCATTGTCCAACAATCGATTGCCTCGCCTTCCGTAATGACGTCGTCGCCGCGCACTACGCGCGCGTCAGGAACGATGCCGATGATTGAAGTTCGCATCCAGACGATGCCGCAGTCGGGCTCGAGCTGGCCGTGCGACGCGCGCGCGCAAAGGATGGCCGTGCTCGAGCATACGCTCGACGTTCCCTATCCGGGCGAATGGTAAAGGCGAATGGATCCCTCAACCGAGCAACGCATCGCGGCTGTTCCAAGCCTGGAGGATATCGCCCGCGATCCGCGATGCCTCGCTGCGCTCGAGAGGACATCGCTTTCAGCCTTGCTAGTGCGAACCGCTGTAGTGCAGAGCGCGCTGGCCGCGCAGCTCGCGAGCGTCGAGGCCCACCGAAGCGTTTCGAGCGCGGCGAGGGTCGACGCTGACGATCAGATGCTGCGCGTCGACGAGGCGGCCGCTATGCTTCGTCGCAAACCGCAATGGATCTATCGCAACGCCGCACGACTGCCGTTCGTTAAGCGCATCTCGAGCAAATCGTTGCTCTGCTCGAAGAATGGCATTTCCCACTGGCTTGCGACCAGAAAGGCGTGATTGACGCATTGATATCCAGAATGCTAAATATCTGGATATGGCAAACAAGAATGCGGAAACCAAGAAGACAAGCGTCGAGCTGCCGGCAGCGTTGTGGAAAGCGGCGCACGTAAGAGCCATGGACGAAGGGCGCGACCTTAAGGACGTGATCGCGTCGGCGCTCGAGCTCTACCTCAAGAGCACGAGAAAGCAGGGGGGGCGCGATGAGAAGCGCTCGAGGAATCGGCTCCGTCTATCAGCCAAGTTATGTCGACAAACAGACTCACGAGCGCAAGAAGTCGGCCGTTTGATGGATCTCGTACTATCACAAGGGCAAGAAGTGCCGAGAATCGTCGCGCGACGATCGGATCGACCCTGAGACCAGCAAGCTCGTAAACGAAGGCACAAGCCACGCGGCCGCGATGAAGCTGCTGAAGAAGCGGCTCGGCGAGGTCGCCCAGGGCAGGCCCGTCGGCCGCAGCGTCGAGCGGACTACTTTCGGCGAAGTCGCGGAAATGCTGGTCGGTGACTACAAGGCTAACGGCCGGCGTAGCATCGACCGCATCGAAGGCGCTCTTTCGCATCTGCGCGGATATTTCGACAATGACTGCCGCGCGATGGAGATTACGAGCGATCGAATCACTGCCTACAAAGCCTCGAGACTGGAAAAGGGCGCGGCCGCGGCGACGATCAATCGGGAGCTCGCGGCACTGAAGCGGGCGCTCAAACTCGCGGAGATCGCCGGCAAACTCGCTGCCCGGCCGCATGTTTCGATGCTGCACGAAGCGAATCGGCGAAAGGGATTTTTCGAAGCTGAGGAGTTCAGGGCCGTCCTGTCGGAACTCCCGGTAAGCGACCTCGAGGTCGAGGCGTTTCGTGCGCGCCGGCGCGATGAGGGTCTGTCACCGGCGAAGATTAATCATGAGCTCGGAATGGTGAAGCTCGCGGCGGCCGACATTCGGCCTGTTCTTAAGGTCGCATACATTACCGGCTGGCGAATCACTTCGGAGATTTTGACCAGGCAGAAGCATCACGTCGACCTCGAGGCCGGATGGTTGCGGCTCGATCCAGGTGAAAGCAAAAACGGCGAAGGCCGAATGTTCCCGTTGACGTCGGACCTGCGCGAGACCTTGGCAGCTCAGCTCGAAAGAACGCGGGCCTTCGAAAAGGAAACCGGGCAGATCATTCCCTGGCTGTTTCATCGCGAGGGCAGACCCATCGGCTCTTTCCGTAAAGTGTGGATGAGCGCGTGCGAACGTGCACGCCTGGCCGGCAAGATTCCCCATGACTTCAGGCGGACAGCCGTTCGAAACCTTGAGCGCGCCGGCGTACCGCGATCGGCGGCAATGGCGATGGTCGGGCATCGTACGCAGAGCATTTACTCGAGGTACGCGATCGCAGATGAGACGATGCTCAAAGACGGCGCCGTGCGGCTGGCGGCGCTCCACGCCGCAGACGCTCAGCGGCCGTCGAAGGTTATCCCTTTGCCACTTGCTAGGAATTAAGTCAGAAACAAGTTGAGCGTTGGCTTCAACCGCGGATGAGCGCTATCTCGGGGGACTTTCTACGGAAGTCGGGTACGCTTAGGTATGTTTGCTGCGTCAGAGGACGTTCTGTAGTCATCGCGACGATCTTGTATCGCGCACCTTTCTTAGTAGCAGCGTTGCCAAGGTGGATCTTCGTCGCCTTCGCGCCGACCTTGATCGGCGCCTGACGCCACCATTTCCCATCGTGAGCGTAAACCAAAACTTCCACGATGCGCCGAGCAGGCTCCAACAGCAGCGGCACCTGGGTCTCGGTTGGAAAGCTTTTGCCGTCCAGCGCACGGTTTATGTGCGGTTGTTCGAGTCGCTTGAGAAACTCGTCGATCATGTCGCAACCGTTAAGCATTGACTGTTTCCATTGCCACGGCGTCATTTTGGCCATCGGCTCGAGACTAGTGAGTTTCATCGCTTGGAAGCGCGTGATTTCTGGGTACCGCTTGACGTCGCAAGGTTCGAGATAGGCCCAGAAGATCATGAGTCCCCGGGTCTTACTAGCCTGAACGAGACGAGGCAATTCCTTTTGGATGATGTAATCCGAGGCGAGGAAGTTGTCGCTGACCATCAGGACTGCAGCGGCTGCTTCCTTCATCGCTGCCTCGATCTGCCGCTCCCAATCGCCTGCCTTGATGTCGCGGTCTGACCAAAACTGCATCTTCTCGGCGCGGGCCAGCGGCTTGGATACGATCTCGAATCGCCTTCGCCATTCTTCATCTCTGTGACTGTAGCTGACGAAAATCATTCACAGTACTCCTACTTCTGCGCTGCGCGCGGATACGACCTCTCAAAATGGGCACGGTACGGGCAAGGTTGAGAGGATCCCCCCGGCGAGCCGACCTTCTATTGTCGGAAAAAGCCTTTAATGCGCTGCTTATTTTTGGTGGGCAGGGAGTGAATCGAACACTCGACACAAGGATTTTCAGTCCGGTCGGATCCTGTAGACCATGGGGCGTCATCGGTCTCTATCCAGTCAAATCTTGAGGTTTCGCCCTTTGGGCAAGCATCACGGCGGCACTATTTTGCACATGCCGCCGGATGCTTCTGCCCATGTAGTGCCCATGTCGAACGCTTAGAGCGTGGATTCTATTCGCGTTCGGTCTCAAGGACATCGAAAAAACGAACTTCAAATCAGGCACGCGAAAACTCTGCTAGTTTTCGCGCGACGTCGAGAATATCGGCGAATTGAAGATTCGGAGAACGTATTCGATGGAAAAACAAAATGACGTGAAACCCAGGCCGCGCGTGCGTTTGACAAACGGTCTCCGACTCATAGCAGGCGCCGCCGGGATCGAAGTCGACGAGGCTATCAGCGCCCGATTATTCGAACTCTCCGACGATGAATTCAATGCGTTGCTCCAGCGGATCGCCGCCGATCTAGGTGCGACTCTTCGCGGCCTCGAACGTCCGGGCGCGCCCTCAATCGAGATTCAGCTCGAGAATTTTCAAGCTTGGCAGTCTGGAAAAGGCGCCGAGTACTACCGCTGGTCTTCTGACGCGATGGAAGCGTTGCGAGCTCGACTGATGGAGTTGGGACCGGGGTGCGAACTCATCCCGTGCTACGCAATGAGCGTTGGGGTGAAATTGCCGAACGGCAAGCTGCTCTTGATAAATCGTCGCGGCGAGGAAACCAAAAACTGAAAAAGGAACGGCCGCAACGGTTGGCGCCGCGCGGCCGAGAGGAGAGAGAACGGAACGCAATGAGTATCGACAACCTACCAGACAGTCAGCGTGCCTATCGCAACGATCTGCGCGGCGAGATAAACGCTATCGCGAATTGCAATCTGACATCCTTTCAAGGTGTCGAGGGGCTGTCGCTGCATCCCTCTAACCTCCTCGTAAGACCGCCAAATTACAACGAAGACCCCTATCAGCGGTGCTTCATACCGCGCGAAGTTTTCGACGACCTGGTACAGCACGAGAAGCGATTCGGGCGCGTCTCGCGGATGGCAACGGAAGACCGAGCGGTGTCCGGGGTTGATCTCTTGCGCGATAATTCGTGGCCCTTCTGTCGCGACTGCCTCCTTCCGTTTGTAACGCTCCTAAATGGCCATCACCGCACAGGCTATTGGGTCTCACGGATCGAAGACGGCGCGGAACTTTGCGAATCGTGCTGGCTCACAGAACATTTCGCCGGCGACCATGTGCAAATGATCGAGCATGTCCTGCGATGCGACATCGGCGACGATTCGAGGTTGATTCGCGTCTACCTCCGACGCGGGTTTGACGCCGAAGCCATCATATTTCAAACCACCGAAGGCTACTGGAGATCGCCTGGACTCTTCGAACTGCTCAGGCTGCATCGGGTCAGCTTGACGGAGTGCGCGGGAGTCATTCTGCGGATGATCAAAGCGCTGATTGCCGAGGTGAAAGCCGATGATCGATCAGATTATTTCCGCTGCGCGAGGGTATCGAAAACACTCACTTCTGGCACGCGAACCGCGTGCTACGCCTGAAAATATGGCTTCCTCGGAACTCCGCGAAATCTACCACGCCCTACAGGCAGAGCACGTCGCGATGCGAGCGCAGATTGACGCGTCGATGCGTGAGTTTAAGCGAGCGTTCAAGAAGTGTCTGCCCCGTGACGAAGCCGCGCTCGCGTCGAAGTTTCGCGCGATTCTTGAAGCGCTCCGCGCTTGTAGATCTGCCGCAGGTCCGATAGCCGCGGAAAAATTGGGGTCATTGTGAGTAGCTTGACTGAACTTTTCATTCGGCTCACCGCGATCGATCGCGCGTCAAAGCCTATCGCGGCTCTTACCGGCCAGATCGAGAAGCTAAACAAAGCCGGCGCCGCTACCCGCGCTGCAGGCGCGCACATGATGGCGGTAGGCGCGGGTGTTGCTGCTATCGGCGCGGGCGTGGGCTACGGACTTCTGAAAACGGTCGAGGCCGCCTCGATCATACAAGATCAAATGGCGCGGCTTCAAACGGTCGTCCCGGCGGGCGCGGCCGGAGTCGAAGAATTAGCCGCGGCGCATAAGGCAGCCGTCGATACTGCCACTCATCATGCGATTTCAGAAGAACAGGTTATAAAGCAACTTTATTTGGGGAAAAGCGCCGGTTTTTCGATGGCGACGTCGATCGCGTCGATGAACACGGCATCCGCACTGGCCATCGGGCTCGGCGGCGATATGGAAGAGACGCAGCGGACCCTCAATCTTGCCTACATAAATTTCAAAGATCCGGCGAAGAGTGCCGAACAGAATTTCAAGGCGCTCGGCGATGTGATGGCGTACGCCACGCGACAATTCGATTACAAAAACATCGAGGAATTGCGTTCGCAGATGGAGTTAGCGACGCCGACCGCGTTGGCGGCCGGTATGGGATCGCCGCAGGGCATGAAGGACATGGTCGCGATCCTGGCTGATTTCACGCGACATGGTCTGACTGGATCGATAGCTGGTGCCGCGTTTGAGGAATCGCTGCACGGCGTTCTCAAGATGTCGAAGACGCTCGGGATTGCCTTGGTGCACAATAAGGAAGGCGGCCTCGACTACATGAAGAGTCTGGAGGCGATTCGGACTCATTTCATCAGCCTGTACGGTTCGATGAGCGCAATTCCGACCGGCGCCCTGGCTGAGATTCAGAAAACATTCGGTATCCGCGGGCTGCGCGCACTGTTGCTGGATCCTGCCGAGATGGAAGGGATGCGGGGACAGCTGGACAACGTGGCGGGTGCGGCCGCCGGCGCGCAAGCGATTATGGAGAGAACGCCGGGCGCGCAGTGGCAGATTCTCACTCAGAAATTTTTCGCGCTCGAGGAACTGATAGGAACCGCGCTGACGCCGACCGTAATCAAGCTGATGAGTTATCTGGGCCGGGCGATAGACTTCGTTCTGAGGTTTGCGACCGCCCATCCGCAGCTCGTAAAATTTGTGGCGCTGTTCGCTGCGATGGCGGCCGGTCTCGCTGTAGTAGTCGGCGGTGCTATCGCGCTAGGAGGCGCGTTGCTGGTCGTCGCGTCGTTCGGATCGACGATCGGCACAGTCGTAGCCTCTATCGCTGGTATCGGCCTCGCGGTCGCCGGCGTCGTGGCTGCGGTTGCCACCTGGTTTCCCAAACTTTTCGACAGCGGCTTGCACCTGGTCAAGATGTTGGCCGATGGCATCATGTCGGGAGCGCATTGGGCGATCGAATCCATCGAGGGCGTCGTGAAAAAAATTCGTGATTTTTTGCCTTTTTCGCCAGCCCGCACGGGCGCATTGAAAGACATCCACAGGATCAAAATCGTCGAGCAAGTGGCTTCCGCCATTCGTCCCGACGCGGCGGTGCGCGCGATGAAGCGGACTATGGCGGCCGTGGCTTTCTCGACTGCGCTCGCATTGCCGGGCGCTGCCGCTGCCTCTGGTGCCGGACCGTCAGCCGCCCCCATCACGATCAACATTATTGTGCAAGGCGACGTGACGGAGCGGAACATGTCTGCATTGGTCGACCGCATAAAACATGAATTGGAAAACCGCTCGCGGACGGATTTCTAAAAGGGGTTGTGGGGTGGATGAAGGGGGGAATCTTTTTCGCGCTGGTGTTTTTCGGATTGCTGGCCACCGCGACCGCAACCGTGACTCCCACACCGACGCCCACCGCGAGCCCGACGGCAACACCAACTGCTACGCCGACGCCGGCAGCATCAAATTGGGCGTTCACGGGATTTGCTCGGGCGATCGGGGATATCCGGATGTGGTGAAAAAAAGCAAGGGAGGAATTTCTAATGGCAAATTATAAGTATACGAACGAGGGTACCAAATCCGCAGTTGCGGAGGCCTTATCGACCGCGACACTCGCAGACGCGGTTTCGATGGACGGCCCACATACACCGCTACACAGCGACGCGACGGCCGCCAGTCACTTCGCGTCTGCAATGACGGCTGCAGCGACCGCCTTGGCGTCACTGGTCGGGACCGCGAGCCGTGTGCGCGTCGTTGTGACCGGAAGCAACGATCCGAACACGTCCGCGCCCCATCCGGGAGCTGCGGCCAGCAAGATCCAAATTTCCGTGATCGAGGTGTGGTGATGGACGAGAAGAATTTCGACGCGATGATTGACAGTTATGTCGAGAACGATCCGCGCGAGTATCTCAAGGCTGGTCGGAAACGAACCGACGACGATCAGCGCACGGATATTTCCGCCGATGATTTCACGCGAATCGCCGGTCCGGTGCGACAGAGGCTTGCGACGCGGGCTGAAGCGCCGGTGAAGCGACGCGACTATGCGAGAATCGATGCTCTGCTCGCAGAATACGCCGCGGACCTTCGCGCCGCGATCGGATTTGAAAGGCGCGCTGGGATTTTGAAGCCATGGAATGTAGCTGACACATTCGAGCCATGGTTTCGTTCGCTCGATGACCACGGATGGCGCGCCCCAGAAAAAAGCGCGATCAAGTCAATGCTTGAACAGGGCGACGAGATCGTAGCTGTCGATTTCCGTACCGTGACAATGAAGCGGCGGACGATCACCCGGGAGGACGTTCGTCAATTCGCGTTGGATCAGCGCCCGCGGTGGCAGGTCGATTTGCCGGACAGTATGCGCCCGTCAGAATTTTTGGCCTGGGCCGGATTTCCTACCGACGAGGCGATCGAAAAACTCGAAGCCATGGCAGTTCACGTAGAGCGTCAAGGGCTCATTCGCACGTCGGGGCCGCGGCATATGGTCGGGAAGGAATACGAATGATCGGGGTTTGCATCGGCGGAATCGCGATCGAGCTTTACGATCGACAGGGCAATATTTCAAGGAATGCGAAACAACAACAGGGAGTGAACACGGTGGACATTAGCTTAAACGATTCCGATATCAAAGTCGCGCGCAACATGGGAATCGATCCCAAAGCGGTCGCCAGGCTGAAGTATAAGCACGGAAAGGGCGGGCTCGCAGGTGTGGCTTTGCTCGGAAAGGGCGGCTATCTCGGGACCGGCCTCGGGACCGGCCCGATTCCGCCGACCGACGCTGGTTGGCTCAACGACGAGCCTGGTGTTCCGATTCGCGACGTGCGCGAAAAGGAAAATAGCGACGACGAAGACGTGCGACGGCCGGATGGAAGCATCGGCAAGCCGGTGCAGCAACTAGGGATAGGCATTGTCTATCCAAACGGCGACACGAACGTTACGAAACGAAAATGAACAAAGCGTTGCGGCGGAGTGCGCTCCATTCCGAAAGGATCGCTGATTGCCATCGGCGGTTCCCCCGCGGCAAAAAGCCGGGCAAACGCGTTCTCGCAGATGCGGGGAAGCGGGTTGTCCTCCCCGCCTCCCTGCCCGGCTGATTTTAAAGAATGGAAACTGCAAATCAGATGACGCCTGCAAAGACTCAGCCGCGCGGCTTGGCGCGAAAACGGGACCAAGTCGTCCGCCGGCTGACTCTCAGATACGAGAGGCTGAGCGGATCCACAGATCAGCGGCTGCGACCGGCATTCCGGAGCTTGGCAATCGTCACTCTGATGCTGGAGCGGGCGTATTCCACGCTTCGCGATCGAGAAAGCCTGCTCAATTCCGATGGGGAACTCTGCGCAAGTTTGGATGCGGTACGAAGGATGGCGGCCACGCAGGCAGACCTTTTGCGGACTTGCGGTCTGACCGCAGCGTCGATTTCGGATCGCGGTGACCGCAGTCTCGATGCCGTGTTTGAGCGGATTTCGAAGGTGCGGAAGGTGCGGGAAGGTGCGGCGAGTGGTGGGCAGAGTCCAGCAATTTAATCACGCGCGCCAGGACCTCGCGGCCTACTCAGCGGCGATGTATCCGAAATTCGAGCTGCCCTCGCATCTGCGCATCCTTGTCCAGGTGCTCGAACGAGTTCAGCGCGGCGAACTCGATCGGGTCATCATCTGCATGCCGCCCAGGCATGGCAAGTCGATGACGACGAGTCAATTGTTTCCGGCGTGGTATTTGGGCAGGAATCCGAGCAAATCGATCATCGCCAGCTCGTACGGCCAAGAACTCGCGAGCGATTTCGGCCGGCGCGTTCGCAACTTCGCCAGCGAACGGCTGCATCGTCAAATCTTTCCTGAATGCGTAATCGCCGACGATAGCGATAGTGTTCATCGATTTCATACGACTGCCGGCCGTGCGTACTACGCAGTTGGAGCCGGCGGACCGCTGACCGGTCGGGGTGCCGACCTGCTGCTGATAGACGATCCGATCAAGAGTGCCGACGATGCCCGATCGCCCGTGTTCCGGCGTTCACTGCAAGACTGGTACGAATCGACCGCCTACACGAGGTTAGAACCGGCTGGCGCCGTCGTCCTCATTCAAACTCGATGGCACGAAGCAGACCTCGCGGGATGGCTGTTGCGGGAACACGCGAGCGAAGGATGGAAGGTTATCTCACTGCCGGCAATCGGCGAGACCAACGAAGGATGGCGTAATGAAGGTGATCCGCTGTGGTGTGAGAGATTTCCGCTCGAGACGCTCGCGCGGATTCGTGAAGCTATCGGAACCGCTTCGTGGTCGGCGCTGTACCAACAGCGTCCAGTTTCAGAAGAGGGCGGTATCTTCAAGCGACAATGGTGGCGCGAGTACGCCGGCGCCGTCGAGTGCCACCGAACAATCTTCAGTCTCGACACAGCCTTTAAAGCCGGACTTAGTAACGACTTCTCAGTAGTCGCAATTGTCAGCGAGGCGAAGGACGGTTATTACATCCGTCACGTCAGCCGCGGCCGATGGGAATTTCCCGAGCTCAAGCGCCAGGCGGTAGCACTGGCAGAAATTTGGCGACCGAACGGCGTGTTGATTGAGGATGCCGCGAGCGGACAGAGCCTAATTCAAGCCTTGCGAGCCGAAACTCGATTGCCGATCCTGCCGGTCAGACCGATGGGCGACAAAGTCAGTCGCGCTCATGCGGTGAGTCCACTGATCGAGAGTGGGCGAGTGTTCGTTCCTGCCGAAGCATCTTGGCTTGCCGATTTCCTCGATGAGATGACGTCGTTTCCTGCAGCGCCGCACGACGACATGGTCGACGCGATCACGCAGGCGCTGAATTACCTGCGTGGCGAGGGCCGCGGCGAATATGCATTTACTTCGCTCAGCGAATGCGCGGCACCTGTCGGCGCGAGTGTGCTAGGCCGCCGAGAGCGCGAGTCCCGAGCCGACGACCTGCGCGCGGACCAAGCCCGCTTCGCGCGTCAGCGGCAACGCGCCAAACATTCCCGCTGGGCCTATTGATGGGCGTTCATCTGAAAAACGGGACAGCCACTAGGGAGATGCAGAGCCGAATAGTGATCGAGCGCGACGTGTGCGCTGTCTGCGGCATCGAGCCGCGCATTGTCCCCGGCTTTGTGTGCGGGATCAGCGGCTGCCCGCGAAAAACGAAGAAGATCAGAAAACCATTGCGGGCGTGGCTCGCAAAGAAAAGGTTCAGGGAGGGTTAGGAGAGTGGGATCGAGACATTTGGTGGACGAAGGGCGGTCGGGAACGCGAGTTTTTGTTGGCAACCTCGGCGCGATGAGCGAGCGCGAGCTGTCTGATCTTTTTCAGCCGTACAGTTGCACGGCTGCGGCAATCGTCGTCGATCCGACGGGGCGTAGTCGTGGCTTTGGATTTGTCGAGGTTGACGACTCCACTCGCGCGATTCTCGACCTGGACGGCCAGACGATCAACGGCCGGCGGTTGCACGTCGCGGTGGCTAAGCCGCGCCGGTAATCCCGCCGGAGCGAAGAAGCCCTTCAGTCGCTAACGGCCGGCGGCCGCAGCCATCTGATCGGACGGCAGCGCCAGATCGGGGAATTCCGCGGGCTCCGTGCTTTCGAAAGAAAACACCTTCGGCGGCGGCGTCCGCGGACGCCCGAGCTTCTTACCTGGTCGCGCGACGCGCTTCAGCTTCGGGATCTTTTGTGGCGCCGCTCCATTCGACAGCAGTTTATCCGCTCTGCAGCGCGCTTTCATGGTCGGGAAATGTATTCGAACGGCGCCGCCGAAGCGGCGCAAACCATCCGCGGCCGTGAACCGCTGGGAACTTATCCAATTGTACAACGTACCCGCACTGATCTGTAGGTACTTTGTCGCCTCCTCTATCGTTGCCCATTCCTGTTCCATAAAAATCACCGCCCAGTAGCAGCGTACGCAGCTATCCGCTCCATTTCGAAAACTCGCAGCAAACTAGCACCGGGAGCGGGCGCGGCTTTGGATACATCGCGCATGAGGACTGCGACACATTGGTCTATCTCTTGGATCCAGTCGCCCACGCCGATCTCTTTGATGTGCAGCGGATCTAAAATTTTCGCGATCGCTTCCAGGCAACGAAAGCGTCTCGCTTGCGCCCGGTTGAGGTTTTGTCCCTCCCACCATCCGTATTCAACCCTAATCTCGTCCAACAAACTCTTCTGTTGTCCCTGGTGGAGCTTCAGTTGTACCGCTGCCCCTAGGGCGAGTTTAGTGATTTCCCTGAACTCTTTTTCAACTGCGTCTTTCATTGCCATTTCTGTTCCACCCACGCGGCATTTTGATTCAAGCCGCGATTTATGAACGACTGACTATTCTTTTAATTACTATATGTCAATAGCTAATAACTAGTCTAGTTGCTAGGCTAATTACTAGCCCAGAAAATAGCTATTGACTATTTGGGGCTGAGATGCCCACACGCCCCGAGCGGTGATCCGCCCTTGGGGGGGGATTTAGTCGTCCCTGCGAGTATGTAGAATATCTAACGGCAGGAGAAACTATCTCCGGGGAAGCGAGGGGAGTTCTATGTGGAAACGGGACTTTTACGTCACGCTTATCGCGGCGGGTTGCGCCGTGATCGTGAATCTGGCGCTAAATGGGTTGACAGCGAATTGGCGGCTGTTCGTGCTACTGGCGGCGTTCGCGCTGATGGCTACAGGATTTCTTGGCCTAGCCAGTCTGGAGAGCGATCTACCCCTATGGCTCCGCTCGCGAAAATGGGCGCTACGCGAGATCGAGCGAATGGGGAAAGACCCGTCGCACCCACTTCACAAACCCTATTTCGCGGGATCGGCGGGATACAAAG
Organism: Binatus sp. (SeqCode); assembly: GCF_049584895.1. Classification (GTDB taxonomy): domain Bacteria; phylum Desulfobacterota; class Binatia; order Binatales; family Binataceae; genus Binatus. The sequence continues at coordinate 14,046 of NZ_JBAUYR010000103.1, read as the reverse complement.
AAATTTCGGACTGGGAGCATAAGCGCGCTTTAGGCGCGGTGCAGGCACTCTATGAAAGAGCGCATCTAGGACGATGGAAACACTCCCGACTTGGTTCTAAGAAAGAATCGTGAGGGTAGAGGGCAATGGCTCGAAATTTTAGTACGGCAATCGTGGTCGCAGCCGGTCTAATCGTTGCCGCGATGTTGATCGGCGGTATATACGATTCGCGTGCTTCGGGGGATGGGATTTTTCTTTGGCGCACCAACAAGTTCACGGGTGCGATTACCCTCTGCGTAGCTCACAGCGCGAGCGAGGGTCCGGTTTGCTTCAATGCGAAGTCGAACTAGTCCGCCAGTGTATCCGAAAGGTACGAGTACGGGCGCGTCGCAGTTTGGCGACTGAGGACGCAAGCGTTTCAAGCCAGAAGCTCAGACGGAATCACATTGCACGTCGTAAAACTGCAAATCAACCTGACCTATTCGGTAAGAGGTACGGCTAACGCAATTAACAACTGCGGAAGCGGCGATCTCGGCAATCGCGTCCGGCTGCCCCGCATGCGCCGGACCGATATGCGTTGTGAACGAGAAACGGCCGACGCCGGCTGGGCCGCTCTCATGAGCAAAGGCTGTAACCACCTCTTTCGTTAGAGCGTCTTGGTTCTTCTTCAGGAAGGCGAGTATCTCGCCCTTCATTGCGTCGCGAGAGCCTGGCCACGTCGATTTCATTTCGATAATGGGCTGCTTGACGTGGTGCCTAGCATTTTTCATAGAAACCCCCTTTTAGTCCGCTTAGCCTTGGCTGTGACTATTCGTTCGAATACCAGATGTCAAACCCCATCAACCAGTTGACAGCAACCGCGCGCTGAATAGGATTGATCGGTGCTCATTCAGGGGGATGCCCGCCATATAGGGCTCAAAGATCGCAGCGTACAGACGTGCATAACGTCCCCACCCTACTGGGCGCAACGCAACTATGGCGTCGCTGGTCAACTCGGGCTCGAGCCGACGCCGGCGGAATACGTCGCCGCAATGGTCGAAGTGTTCCGCGAGGTGCGGCGCGTCCTGAAAGATAACGGAACGCTCTGGCTGGTCTTAGGCGACAGTTATTCGCACGCCGGCCGTGGTCACAGGGACGCGGAGCGCTGGCCTAAACAGGCGGGCAACGGCCACTTTCCCGGGCGCGTCAAACAGAATACCGGCGCCAAGCCCAAGGACTTACTGATGATGCCGGCGCGCGTCGCCCAGGCGTTAAGAGACGACGGCTGGTTTCTAAGATCAGACATCATTTGGCAGAAACGAAACCCATTCCCCGAAGACGTTCACGATCGGCCTGCGCGGTCTTATGAGCACCTGTTCTTGTTATCGAAGAGCGAGACCTATCACTACGACGCCCAAGCCATCATGGAACCGGCCGTGACGGGCGGCCTGCGGAACAAGCGTGACGTCTGGACCATAACGAGTGAACCTACCCGCGGCGTCCACTTGGCCGCCTATCCCAAGAAACTGATTGAGCCCTGCATCCTCGCTGGTTCGCGATCGGGGGATCTGGTTCTCGATCCTTTTATCGGTTCAGGAACAACCGCAACCGTGGCGCAGGTGTTAGGTAGGCGCTGGGTTGGGCTTGATCTCCATCCCGATCACCTGGCGGGCGTGAGGCGTGGAACATACGAGCGCGCTCGACTCGCTAGAAGGTTCACCTATGAAGAAATTCGCGAGATCATGGGGTGCGACGATTTGGCCGCATGCGCATAGCGGTTTGGCGCCACGAGCTGCATACCGTTTTCAAACCCCGCCTATGTTCAGCCCATGCCCCGATATTCCTTTTTGTTATCAAGTGGTTAGCGCCGAACCAAGGTTACGAAATCTTTGTGTCCGGCTTGTCGCAGCAATATGCGTGCCAAAAGAGCGGTTTTATCGGACTATCTTAGAGCCGCCAAGCTTCCGTATTTCTGCCGAGAGTTCGGTTAGCCTCTTGCTGATTGCATAGACAGCTTTGTCATTCTCGGCAAGAGCGGCGATGGCTGCCTTCCGGTTCTCTTGAACGTCCTCAGCAAGAGATTTCAGCTCGTCCTCTACCCATCTCCCGAATTCTTCTACGCTTTGCTTGAGGCGCGTTTGATCCGTGAAGTTAAATGAAGGTCTGCGCTTCATTTCGATTCCCTCTCCTTTGATTTTTACTGTCCGACCTGTCCGGGGTGTCCGGGGTTATCCCTATTTAAGTTTATTCTGGCCAACAAAACTTAAATAGAGGGAACCTCGGACACCACAGACACCGATGCCATTACGAAAAGTCCGCAGTGAAATTTTAGGCACGCGCCGACTCGTGCATAGTCGAGCGTATGAGTACGGAAAACACCGAATCCGGTCTTTTTCTTTCCCTGCCAAAAAGCCGCCGCTGAGATCGGCGTTGATGTGCGGACTGTCCGCACTGCGATCGCTGAAGGGCAACTTCCTGCCCGTCAAATCGGAAGGCGGTTGATGATTCCGCGCCGGGCGATCGAGAGATTGGCGGAAGCCGAATAGGACGGAGCTGTTGCCGGGTTGGCGCCCGTTGCAGTTTTCGAATCGTGGTGGGAGTGGGGGAGCGGATGAGCAGGAAGAATCTCGCGTTGGCGCCAGGCGTCATGAAGCCGAAGGCTCCGCACGTCGCGGAGGTCATTAAGGACGTTCCGGAGTATTTCGCGCAGGACGGATTCGAAACATGGGGCGCACGTCGGCTATGGAGATATCGCCGCGGAGTTTACCAGCCGCGCGGAGCCGAAACCGTTGCCAAATATACGAAGGCGATCTTGCGCGCCAATCATGTTCAGGACTCATGGTCTACGCGGCTAGCGTCCGAGACTGAAGAGTATCTGCGAACCGATGCTCCGGAACTGCCGAACGCACCATCGCTCGAGACGCTGAACGTCCTTAATGGTCTGGTTGACGTGCACACCGGGAAGCTACGCCCGCACGATCCGACGTTCCTGTCGACCGTTCAGCTTCCAGTGATCTACGTCAAGGATGCGAACTGCCCGGCTTGGGAGCGACAGATCAAAGAGACGTGGCCGGCGGACGCGGTGGAGGACGGGTTGCCCTGGGCGATCATCGCATATTTGATGCTGCCGATTACTGCTTTGCAGAAAGCGATCCTTCTACTCGGCGAGGCCGGGTCAGGTAAATCGGTTTTTCTCGCGTCACTGATCGCGTTCCTTGGTCTGGCGAATGTCTCAGCGGTCACGCTGCAAAAGTTAGAGGAAGACCGCTTCGCAGCGTCGATGCTGATCGGCAAGCTGGCAAACGTCTTTGCGGACCTCCCATCGCAGCATCTCGAAACGAGCGCGATCTTCAAGTCGATAACCGGCGGTGATCTTGTGCCGGCTGAATTCAAATTCCGAGACCAGTTTTCCTTCCGGCCGTTCGCTCGGTTGGTGTTCTCATCGAACCAACCGCCGATCAGTCGCGATGCGTCCGACGCCTTTTTCGAGCGATGGCTCGTCGTACCTTTCGAGAAAAAGTTCCGCGGGACGGAAGCGGAGCGTAATCGCGAAGAGCTTGATCGGGAGTTGTCATCGCCTTCCGAGTTAAGCGGAGTGCTCAACCGCGCGCTCGATGCGCTACCTGGTCTGCTCAAGAACGGGTTGCCCGAGCCCGAGAGCTGCCGGCGCGCGCACGAGGAATTCCGCACGGCGACGGATCCGTTTTCGGCCTGGTTGTCCCGCGAAGTGGTGACCGCTTCTGAGATCGAGATCGCGAAGGAGCAACTACATCAACACTTCAACGCGTACGCGCTGCGTCATGACCGGCAGCCGATGACGGCGACGATGTTCTCGCTGGCATTGAAGCGGCACTTGCGCGGAATCGGCGAGGGCAAAAGCACCATCAATGGGAAGCGCGCGCTCGTCTGGCGTGGTGTTGGATTGCGCCTGGTCACACCGGATGTTGATCAATCGGAGGATGCGGCGTGATGGAATCGATCGAGCTGTCATCGTGGGCCGAAACTGTTACCGCCGACAAAATCCCGATCGCGCTCGCGCAGCTCGCGGCCGTGCAAACGACGCTGACCGCACGACTCTTGAACGCGCCGGCTGAACGTCACGAAAGCGAAGACGTGAACTGGCTATCTGTCGACCAGGCCGCGGCAAAGCTCGGACGGTCGCCGCGATGGTTCTACCGGAACGCGAAGAGACTGCCATTCGTGAAGCGTCTGTCGCGCAAGGTGCTGTTGGTTTCAGAGCAAGGAATGGTCCGTTGGATTGCCGTTCAGCGGGCTTGACAACAAGCTGGTAAGCTGGCAATCTGACATGAATGAAAACTTCAAATAAAAAAACGGGAGCGCCGGTGCCGCCCAAGGGCCCACCGACACCACATAACGAAGCAATGACCGCGGGTACCAAAACCCCCACGCCTGACCGAATCCAACGCGCGGTGGATAGTATGACGATGCTGTCCGTTCGTCTTTCCCCGGACCTACTCAAGCGAGTCAAAATCCAGGCGATCCTCAGAGGATCGACGGTACAGGCAATCACGACGGCTGCCCTTGAAGCGTACGTCGTGGCGCTCGAAGCAGAGGTTAAAGCCCGATGAAAGCACGAGGCACCGGGTTGATTTTTCAGCCGACCTACAAAGACAGGAAAACTGGCGAGATCAAAACCTCAACCGTCTGGTACATCCAGTACAGCGTGCGCGGAAAGCGAATCCGCGAAAACTCAGAATCTCGCAATCAGGCCGTTGCCGCACGTCTGTTAAAGAAACGGATCGGCGAAGCCGCTGCCGGCAAACCAGTCGGGCCTGACGTCGAGAAGACGACGCTCGCCGATCTGAAAAGGATGATCGAGGATGAGTACACTGCGAACGGCCGGCGCTCGAGCGTAATCAAATCGCCGCTAGCGCATCTGGTCGCCTACTTCGGAAAAGATTGCCGCGCCTTCGAAATCACGACGGATCGCGTCACGGCCTATATAACGAAACGGCAAGCGGACGGCGCGGCGAACGCGACGATCAACCGGTCGCTCGCCGCTCTCAAGCGCGCATTTCGTCTCGCGGAGCGCGCCGGGCGAGTCGCAACACGCCCATATATCCCGATGCTGGAAGAAAACAATGCGCGCTCGGGCTTCCTGAGCCACGCGGAATTTCTCCGGCTTCATGACGCTCTGCCCGAGGATCTCCGCGATCCAGTTGCGTTTCTCTATCACTCGGGGTGGAGAGTCTCAGAAATGCGCGCGCTCGAATGGCGCGACGTTGATCTCGCGGGCGGAGTCGTCCGCCTACGTCCCGAAAAATCTAAGAGCAAGTCGGGCCGAACCCTGCCGCTCCGCGGTGAGCTTAAGGCAATCATTGAACGCGCGGATGCCCAGCGTTCGCCAGAATGCCCGAACGTATTCCGGCGTGATGACGGCGGCGCGATCGGGCTGTTCCGGAAGAGCTGGGCGACCGCCTGCGACACAGCGGGACTCGGAGCAATCCTTGTCCACGATCTGCGGCGAACGGCCGTGCGCAACCTCGTTCGCGCCGGCGTCCCGGAACACACCGCGATGGCAGTCACCGGCCACAAGACCGCGTCGATCTTCCGGCGCTATGACATCGTGACCGAGGATGATCTCGCCGTCGCGATGGATCGCGTTACTGAGCATCTCGCAGCGCAGCCGAAAAAGGCGGCGAATGTAGTGCCGCTAAAGAGGACTGCCCATGTTGAGCCCATGTCAGCCGATCAAAAGGCAGTTGGAGAATAAAAACTCTAAGATTTATCGGGCTTTTTTGGTGGGCAGGGAGTGAATCGAACACTCGACACAAGGATTTTCAGTCCTTTGCTCTACCGACTGAGCTACCTGCCCACCGTGATTGGACGCGTTCGCGCGATGCGATCAGGTGGAACCTACCATTCGTACCGGTGATTGCCGCGCCTTGCAACGGCTCCTCATCGCTTGAGCTCCGCCACGCGCGACTCGACGAAATCGATCACCTTGCCTTCCAGGTTGACGCCGTCGAGCCGGTCGATTTCCTGCACCCCTGTCGGGCTCGTCACGTTCACCTCGGTCAGGTAGTCGCCGATGATGTCGAGGCCTACGAAATAAAGTCCGTCGCGCTCGAGCCGCGGTTTCAGCATCCGGCAGATGTCGCGATCGCGTGCGGTGATCGGCGCCTTCACGCAATTGCCGCCGACGTGGATGTTCCCGCGATGCTCGTCGTCACGCGGCACCCGCAGCATGCATCCCACCGGCTCGCCGTTCAGCACGATCAGCCGCTTGTCGCCCTTGCGAGCCTCGGGTAGATAGCGTTGCGCCATGATGAGCCGCGTCTCGAACTGCGTTACCGTTTCCAGAATCGCGCCCAGGTTCCGATCCTTGGAGGTCGCGAGAAACACGCCCTCGCCGCCGTGTCCGTCGAGCGGCTTCACGATCATCTCGCCGCCCTGTTCGACAAGGAAGGCCTTGAGCCTTGGAATTTCGTAGGTCACGAGCGTCGGCGGAATCGCGTCGGGGAAATTCAGCGAGTAGAGCTTTTCGTTGGCCTCGCGCAGACCGGCGGGATTGTTCAGCACGAATGTTTGTCGTTCGTCGGCCAGGCTGAGCAGCATCGTCGCGTAAAGATAGGCCGCATCGGCGGGCGGATCCTTGCGCATGAAGACCGCGTCGAAATGTTCGATCGGATACTCGATGCCGTCATCGAGAAACTTGTAGTGAGGATTTCCGCGTCGCGTCAGCTCGCATTGCCGCGCGCGCGCGAAGACCTGCTTGCCGCGCGCGTACAAGTCGCGCAGCCCGAGAAAATATATTTCGTGCCCGCGGAATTGCGCCTCGAGCATGAATACGAACGTCGTGTCCTTGTCGACCAGTACCCGATCGAGCGGGTCCATGATGAAGGCGAATTTGGATTCCCCCCTCTTTTTTCTATTCGGCATCTTCGCTTGACCACCCCTGCCCATCGTGAAGCATCCCCTGTGCTATGCTAACGGCTCCTAGAGCCGCTGTCTCGCTCCTGAGGCGATTCGGTCCGAGTCCGGTCGCGACGAATCCGGCGTTCGCGAGTTTCGCGCGTTCGGCGTCGTCGAAATCGCCCTCAGGTCCGACCGCTATCAATATCGCACGCGGATGCACGCGTCGAATTACCTCGCCGAGCGGCTTTCCGCCTTGCGCGCATATAATCGCCAGCGTTGCGGGACGGACGCCGCGAATCAAGTCGTCGATGGCGACCGGCGCATGCACTTCCATCGCGACGGCAGAATGGCTCTGCTTGGCGGCGGAGAGTGCGAGCCGGGCCCATCGCGCGAGGCGCTCTGCGCCCGGGGAGCGGACCAATCCGCGCGCACAAACAAGAGGCCATAGCTCCGAGGCGCCCAACTCGGCCGCCTTCTCGACGAGGAAGTCCATCCGCGGGCCTTTGATGATCGCGGCGGCGAGGATGATTTGAGGTCGAGCGGGCAAGGGCGATGATGATTGGACGCGGATCACAGCGCGGTCGCGTTCGTAACGCTCGATCACGCCGTGATGCTCCGTGCCTGCCGGGTCGAGCAGCGACACGCGCGCGTCGACGCCCAATCGCAGGACGGTGCGCATGTGGCGCAACTCCGCGCCTTCGATGTGGACGAGGCCGGACGCGTCCGGCGCGCGTGCAATCGCGAAGCGCGGCGGCGACGATGGCATCAGCGTGGCGCTCGCGCCATCACGAGCGTGGTCCATCCGCGATGCGTCTTGCGGCTGAGACATCGGAGGGGCGAGCGGTAGTGGCTCAGCACTTCGTCGGCTTCGTCGGCAAGAAAGCCGCCGAGGATCAGTCGTCCACCGGGCGCCACGATTCGTTTCAGATGCGGGGCGAGTTCGATCAACGTGCCGCTCAGGATATTCGCCACGATCAAATCGAAGTGGCGATGAATCGAAGCGAGCGGCACCGGCGAGAATCGGATCGATTTCTCGACGGCATTCAGGCGGGCGTTGGCGCGGGCGTTTTCCAGGGCAGTCGGATCGATATCGATGGCGACCATTTCGGCGGCGCGGTGACCCAGCAGCGCGGCGGCGATAGCCAGGACGCCGGAGCCCGTGCCGGCATCGAGAACAGACTTCGGCGCGTGCGCGATGACGATAGATTCCAGCGCGCGCAGAGCGCCGGCCGTAGTGGGATGGTGTCCGGTGCCGAACGCTTGCGCCGGCTGGACTACGATGGTGGTGCGTCCGGGCTCGCTCACGCGCTTCCACGGCGGGACGATCAGGATTCGACGGCCGACGCGAAACGGGCCGAAGCGTTTCATCCAGAGAGTGGACCATCCGGGATCTACGATTCTTCGCGCGCCCTCGACGGCCGCGCCGTCCGCGAGCATCCCGGCCTGCTCGAGCGAGAGTTTCAGGCGCGACAGTTCATTTGCGGAAATTGCGTCGAAGTAGGCTTCCAGCGCGACGGTTTTTTGCTCGCGTGCGCGGGGTAGTTTCATCCCGGCAACGGCGCATCCGATGGCGCCGGCTGCGACGAGGATGCCCGCCGCTTCATCCGCGAGATGCGCGTGCGTGCGGAAGATCGCCCGCGTATAACTTCGCCTGGATGCCGATGCGCGTCGCATGGTGATCGGCCCGCACTCGCTCAGGTCATTGTCAGGTCGCGGGCGGCGGCGACGTGGTCGCGGTAGGCGTCGAAGATGTGCCGCAGCGCTTCCGGCATCGAAACCGACGGCGCCCAGTCGAGATCGGCTTTGGTGTTCTCGATCTTTGGAACGCGGTTCTGGACGTCCTGGTAGCCATTTCCGTAGTAGGCTTCCGAAGTGGCCGGTATCAGTTTCACCTTCGCGGCGTTCTCGCGGTATTCGTCGTATTCGGCGGCCAGCGCCAGCATCATCTCGGCCAGCTCGCGGATCGAAAAATTATTGACCGGGTTGCCGATATTGTAGATCTGGCGCGTGGCGCGGCCGGCAGGATTCTCGATGATGCGCATCAGCGCCGCGATGCCGTCGTCCACGTAAGTGAACGCGCGCTTCTGCTTGCCCCCATCGACGAGCTTGATCGGTTCCCCGCGCACGATGTGACCGAGGAACTGGGTGATGACGCGGCTCGAACCTTCCTTGGCCGTGTAGATGCTGTCGAGCCCCGAGCCGATCCAATTGAACGGGCGGAACAGAGTGTAGTCGAGGCCTTCGCTCATCCCATAGGCGTGGATAACGCGGTCCATCAATTGTTTCGAGCAGGCGTAGATCCAGCGCGGCTTGTTGATCGGTCCGTAAACCAGCTCGGATTCATCCGCGTCGAATTCGGGGTCGCGGCACATGCCGTACACTTCGCTGGTCGAGGGGAACAGGATGCGCTTCTTGTGCTTTACGCATTGGCGCACGATCGGCAGGTTGGCCTCGAAGTCCAGCTCGAACACCCGCAGCGGTTCCTGCACGTAGGTGGCGGGAGTCGCGATCGCCACCAGCGGGAGGATCACGTCGCATTTGCGCACGTGGTACTCGATCCATTCCTTGTTGATGGTGATGTCGCCTTCGAAGAAGTGGAAGCGTGGATTCTCGAGCCATTCACTGACGCGGTCGGTGCTCATGTCCATGCCATAGACCTGCCAATCGGTTGTCTCGATAATCCGTTTGGTCAGGTGATGGCCGATGAAGCCGTTGACGCCAAGGATGAGGATTTTTTTCACAGATAGTGACCGCTCATTTTTGATTCAGTACTCGGCCGCCGCCCGCCGCATGGACTTGGTAGCGCGGGCCGCCGTGCCCGCGATTTTTCCATGCAGAAGTTTGGCATCCGCGCCGATTACTTTCGAGGGGGTGATTCGCGGAGCAAAAATGGCTTGGAAGGCCGAAGCGGGAGGGTAGTGGGTCAGTTTGTCAAACTGACCCAATACCTATCCGGAATCCGTTGGACTCTAGCGGGGGCAGGTTTGGACAGTCAAAGTGGTAGCTTCGGGTCACTTTGAGTTGACGGACACAATTTGCTGAACGGCATATCGGGGGAAAGGATTGGTGAAGGTATTAACGGGGGGAGTGCGGCTCGGTGCGATCGCGATGTTTTGGGTGGCGGCGTTACCGATTGCCTGCCTTTCTGGTTTTTCGGGCCGCGCCTATCGCGCGGAGCTCGGCCCGGCGGTGTTTGTTACGGACCGTTGCTCCTATGCAGTGACGGCTTATTCCGCGGCGAGCAACGGCGATGTCTCCCCGCTGACTCCGGCGCCTACCGGTCTTTCCATACCGCAATTTGTGGCCGTTGACGCGAGTGGGAACATTTACGCCACCAACACCTGTGACGGCGGCACCGTTACCGTCTACGCTCCGGGGAGCAACGGCGATGCTGCTCCCATCGCCGTCATCGGCGGAAGTAACACCGGCCTGATCTATCCGCAAGGCATAGCGATCGATTCCAGCGGCAAGATCTACGTTGCCGACCTGCTCGGCCGCAGCGTGTTGGTCTATCCGCAACTGGGAAACAGCCCCGGGGCGCTTAACGAATCCCCAATCACTGCCATCAGCGGAAGCAGCACGGGGCTGAAACATCCAGAGGGCATCGCAGTCGATTCCAAAGGCAACATTTACGTAGCGGACGGCGGCAACTCCAGCGCCTCCCCACCGATTCCGGCCAGCGTGTTTGTTTATGCGGCGGGGAGCAGCGGCAACGTCGCCCCCATAGCCACTATCAGCGGGATCAAAAGCGGGTTGAATTCGCCATACGGCATCGCGCTCGATTCCAGCGGCAACATCTACGTATGCGACATCGGCCTCGAGACTGGCATCGCGAGCGTGTTTATTTACCCGCCGCTGGGAAGCAGCACCGGACTGCTCAACGAGTCTCCCACCGCCACCATCAGCGGGAACAACACTCTCCTCGGCTTCCCGTGGGGCATCGCGCTGGATTCCAGCCGCAACATCTATGTGGCCAGCAACTCGGGCGGAGTGACAGTCTATTCGCCGGTGGGAAACAGCACCGGATTACTCAACGAGGTCCCGATTGCCACTATCGAAGGGAGCAATACCGGGCTGGATGGTCCGAACGGAGTTGCGGTAGATTCCAGCGGCAAAATCTATCTGGTGGACGGGGACGCTGACAGCGTGTTTGTCTATCCTCGGGGGAGCAACGGTAACGTCGCTCCCGTCGCCACCATCAACACGAGTGTGCTCACCGGCCTGGGCGACGCAACTGGCATGGCACTGGATTCCAGCGGCAACATCTATCTGTCGGAACGCGGCAACCTCTACTACCCGTGTTGCCCGCCGCCCAGCGTGCTCGTATATCCGGCGGGGAGTAATGGCAACGCAGCCCCCATCGCCACCATCAGCGGGCGAAAGACCGGCCTCAAACACCCAGACGCGATCGCGATAGATTCCGTCGGCAAAATCTATGTGGCGGACGCGCGGAAAGTGTTGGTCTATCGGGCGGGGAGCGATGGCGACGCCGCTCCCATTGCGGTGATCGGCCTGATCAAAAATGGCAAGCAAGGCTCAGACGGGATCGCAGTGGATTCCAGCGGCAACATCTATGTGGCGGAGCCGGGCAACGTCTTGTATGGGGGCCACATACTTCCAAAAGTGTATGTCTATGCGGCGCTGGCAAACCGCCGCGGAAGGCGTAACGAGCATCCGGTCGCCACCATCACGGGGAGCAACACCGGCCTGATCTACATCGACGGCATCGCGGTGGATTCCAGCGCCAACATCTATGTGACGCAGTGGTACCCCGTCGCCAACGTGCTCGTCTATCCGGCGGTGGGAAGTAGCACAGGTCGCCTCGACGAATCTCCCATCGCCACCATCAGCGGGCCGGACACCGACCTGGGCTTTCCATTGGCGATCGCGCTGGACTCCAATGGCAATATCTACGTGGTCGACATCGACGGCTTCGGGAACGGCACCGCGGCCGTGTTTGTCTATCCGCCCGGGAGCAATGGCGACGTCGCGCCAGCCAGTATCATAAGTGGTCCTCAAACAGAACTGGGTTTCCCTCTGTTTGTCGCCATCCAGCCTCTGGGAAAATGACCCTCGATTGTTGACAGTTACGCCGGACGGGTTTGCGCGTGCGCTCGATGAGCGCGTAGAGTTGATCATTATCAGTTTTCTATTCTTCCATCGTGGTGGAGGCGGGCTGTGCTGAACATAGCCCATCGCGGGGCGAGCGGTACTTTTCCCGAGAACACCCTGAGCGCTTTTCGCGCCGCTATCGACGCGGGGGTGGATATGTGCGAGCTCGACGTTCAGCTCACGCGCGACGGTGCCGTTGTCGTGATTCATGATGAGACCGTCGAGCGCACGACTGATGGCACCGGCGAAGTTGCGGAGTTGACGCTCGAGGAGCTCAAGCGGCTCGACGCCGGCGCGAAGTTCAAGGGTGGAATAATCAAGGGCGAGCGGATCCCGACGCTCGACGAAGTTTTTTCAGTGACCAGTGGCAAGTGCGGGCTGAATATCGAGCTCAAAGCCGGCGGGCTCGAGCATCAGGTTGCGCAGATCATGCAGGCGCGCGACGCGTTCGGCGACAGTATCGTCTCGAGCTTCGACTGGGACTATCTTAAAAAAATTCAGCAGATCCATTTTAATATTCGCATCGCTTTGCTCGCCGACGAAAAGCCGGTTGACCTGATGATAAACGCGGTTGCGATGCGGGCGCATTCGATCAATCCGCGCTGGGACATGGTCACGGCAGACTTGTGCAAGGCGGCGCATGAGCGCGGGCTCAAGGTCTACACCTGGACGGTGGACGCGGACGCTCGCATGCGCGCGCTTATCGAATGTGGGGTTGACGGTATCATGACGAACTTCCCCGAGCGTTTGCGGACAGTGATAAAGTGATGGGCGGCTGATGGGACGTTTCGGCGACGACAAAATCGAGGAAGTCCGCTCGCGCGCCGATATCGTCGAGATTGTCGGCGCGCACGTGCGGCTACGTCGCGCGGGGCGAAATTTCGTCGGCCTGTGCCCGTTCCATAATGAGAAGACGCCGTCGTTCTCGGTGAACGCCGAGCGCGGATTTTTCCATTGCTTCGGATGCGGCGTCGGCGGCAGCGTTTTCAATTTCATTACGCGGGTCGAGGGGCTCACCTTTCCGGAGGCAGTCCGGTCGCTCGCGAAAAAATACGGCGTGACTCTGCCCGAGCACGATGTAGCGGGGCCGGCCGCGGGCGAACGCGAAGCGATGCTCAAGGCGAGCGAGGTCGCGGCGGAATTTTTCGCACACGTGCTGTGGAACACGACTGACGGAGCGATGGCGCGCGACTACCTGAAGTCGCGTGGGATCAGCGTCGAGACGGCGCGTGCGTTCATGATTGGCTACGCACCGAGCCGGCCCGCGTCGCTGGCGAAGGCGCTAGAAAAGCGCGGGCTGCGCGAGGCGGGCGTCAAAGTCGGGCTGATCAGGAAAGACGGCAACGTCGCAATCGGCGCCGAGACTTACGACATGTTTCGCGGGCGCGTGATGTTCCCGATTCGCGACGCTCAAGGGCGCGCGATCGCATTCGGGGGCCGGGTGCTGGACGCGCGGCTCCCCAAGTACATCAACTCTCCCGAATCGCCGCTGTATTCGAAGACGCGCACGCTCTACGGGCTGTTCGAAGCGCGGCAGGCGATTTCGTCGAGCGCGTCATCAGGAAAGGATCGCGCGATTCTGGTCGAAGGATATTTCGACGTGATTGCGCTGTGGCAGGCCGGCTTCAAGGAAGCGGTCGCGGGATGCGGCACGGCGCTGACGGTCGAGCAGCTTCGCGTGTTGAGCCGATACACGAAGAATGTGATCGCATGCTTCGACGGCGACGCGGCGGGGCGGAAAGCGTCGATGCGGGCGCTCGAGATTTTCCTGCAGGCCGGGCTGCTGGGGCGCGGGATCTTCATCCCGTCGGGATTCGATCCGGACACGTTCGTTCGCGAACGCGGTGCGGCCGCGTTCGCGGATCTGACGGAAAAATCCGAACTGCTGGTCGATTATTTCATTCGAGATCAGGCCGAAAAGGTCGGTGGTCCGACTGCAGCGCTTGAGAAGAGAGTTCAAGCGGCCAAACTCGTCGCCGAAAAGCTGCGGCTGATCAGCGATGAAATTCAATTCAACCTGATCGTTCGAAAGACCGAGGGGTTGTTGGGCATCGGCGAGGAAGTGCTGCGCAAGGAGGCGCGCGGACCGGGACGGTC
>NZ_JBAUYR010000102.1:0-139586 GCF_049584895.1 Binatus sp. (SeqCode) | reverse complement strand
GCTCGCGTCGCTGTCGATGCAGAGTCTCAACTCGATCGCGGTCAACCTGCCCAAGGGCAACGCCGAATCGATGGAGCATCAGGAGCCGATCACGCTGACGGTTACGCACGATAGCAAAATTTTCATCGACAAGACGCCGACCACGCTCGAGCAACTGGCGTTCGTGCTCAAGCCAATGCTCAAGACCAACGACCTGGGCGTGGTAGTGAACGCAGACACGGACGCGCCCGAGGGGACGGTGGTGGAGGCGATGATCGAGGCACGGCGCGCGGGCGTCGAGAAATTTCTGATTGCCGTGAAGCATTGAAATGGCAGGTGCAGCTCAAATCGCGATACGACCGCCGGAGTTGGATGACCCGGCGCGGCGCCTGTTGTGGGTCATTCCGCTGGCGATCGCGATTTGGGCGATCCTGTTGAGCGTATTTTCGCTAATCCTGATGCGCACGAAGGCGCCGCCCGCAGAGTTGCAGCCGATCGAGGCGCAGCTGATCGATATACCGAAGGTAGCAGCCGGGCTGCAGGGTAACGGCGGCGCGATTCATCCGGCGGCGCCCGCGATTCCTCATCCGAAGGCTGCGCCGGTCGTCAAGCCGCATCCTGTTGTTCACGCGAAGAAGGTCGCGCCGTTGCCGCCGGTGATTCGCTCTCCCTACGGCACCGAGAAAACCACCGAGGCCCCGAGTGTCGATGAAGCTCCCGGCGCAAGCACGGGCACCGCGACGGACGGCGGTGCGAGCGGCGGCTCAGGAACGGGCGAAGGATCGGGAGGCGGCGGCGGAATCGGTACCGACACCGTTGGTGCGCACGCGATTTACGCACCGACCCCGGTGATTCCCGACGACCTGCGCGAGGAGGCGATCCAGACCGAGGCAGTCGCGCGTTTTAATATATCGTTCGACGGAGTGAGCGAGGTGACGCTGGAAAAGCCAACCTCGAGCCCGCGTCTCAACCAGGTGCTGCTCGACACGCTCAAGCAGTGGAAGTTTTTCCCGGCGGTAAAAAACGGCATCGCGATCCCGTCGTCGTTCGAAGTCCGAATCCCGATTTCAGTTCAGTAGGGAGCGCTTCGCGATTTCAGAACCGGTACCGGCTTCGCGTGCGCGAAGCTGTCCGAGGTCCGTTCCTCGGCTCGCGTTGCTCGCGTCGTCAGGATGACAAACTATTTCGCTTTGCGCTCTTCGGTCAGGATGACGAAGCGCACAGACGGTCGACCACCTTGTGAATCATCGCGGGGCCGCGTTCGAAGGCGTCGCGGCGGATGTGCTCGTTGGGCTGATGCGCTTGCTCGAGGTCTCCCGGGCCGCAGATGAGGGACGTGATGCCCGAGCCGGTGAACCATCCGCCGTCGGTGGCATAGAGCACGCCGCCGGCGCTCTTCGCGCCGGTCACATCGAACAGAGTGGCTTCCAGAGCCGTTCCGTGCGGCGAATCGAGCGGAGGCACGACATTCAGGACCGCGAGTTCAATTTTCGCGCGATGCTCGCGGCCGGCGTAGTCGTGACCATCGAGCGCCAGAAGGCGGCGTTGGATCTCGTTGTAAACGTCGAGCGGGTCGGCGTTGGGCAGGGAGCGATAGCTCACGCGCAGGGTGCATTCCTCGGCGATCATGTTGAGCGCGATGCCGCCGTGCACCGTTCCGAGATTCAGTACGTCGTGCGGTGCGTCGGGAAAAATCTTCGCGTATTCGGCTGGCCTGCGCGCCGCCAGCTCCTGCTGATAGCGGCCGATGGTCTCGATGACGCGGGCCATCACGGCGATTGCGTTGACGCCGCGGCCCGGTGCGCCGCTGTGGCCGCCGATGCCGCGGACGGTGATGCCGAACGAGACGATGCTCTTGTGCGCGAGAGATACTTGCCACGAAGTCGGCTCGCCGATCCACGCCAGACGCGGGACTGGCGTTTCGCCCAGGATTTGTTTGAGCGCGGGCGCGACGCTTTTGGCGCCGAGGCATCCGACTTCCTCGCTGGCGGTGAAGACGAACACCAGCGGGCGCTTGAGCCGCGACGGATCGAGCGTGCGCGACGCGTCGATGCATTGCGCTATGAAGCCTTTCATGTCGGTGGTGCCGCGGCCGTAGATTTTGTCGCCCGCGGGTTCGAGCTTCAGCGGCTCGCGCTCCCATCCGGGCTGTCCGTCGAAAGGGACGACATCGATGTGTCCCGAAATTATCAGGCCGTCGGTGCGCGGCGGACCGATCCATGCGACCAGGTTGGCCTGCGAGACTCCGAACAGTTCGATCGGTTGAATTGCGGTTTTGAATCCTCGCGGCGCGAGCTCGGCCGCGATGTATTCCATTGCGTTGCGATCGCTTTTTGCGCTGACGGTGTCGAACGCGACGAGCCGCTTCGCGACTTCATACAAGTACTCGTTCATGGTGCACCTGGACCTTGAATCCGGCCACGAGAATCGCACAATCGACGGCTCAATAACAAATCGAAGTCTTATAACATAGCGGAAATACTCACGTATTGCCCGACGCGAGACCGGGATAGGCAATGGACCGCGCGGGCGGCTAGAATGCTGGAGTCGGGAGGAGGGGCTGCATGGAGTTGGATGAGCAGATGGCCAATCAAGCGGATAGTCATGGAGTAACTGCGGCGACGACGGTCGCCGATGCGCCTGCGCCTCAAAATGGAGCGGCGGCCGATTCGATAGCGATGCCGGTGGTCGCTGATGGATCGGTGACGGAGGTCGAGAAAGCGCCGCCGCCGCATATCGACAAGGACCTCACGTCGCCCGACCTGTTCCTGAATCGCGAGCTGACGTGGCTCGCCTTCAATCGACGCGTTCTGCATGAGGCGGAAGATGAGCGAAATCCGCTGCTCGAGCGGCTCAAGTTCCTCGCGATCACGGCGTCGAATCTCGACGAGTTTTTCATGAAGCGAATCGGCGGCCTGAAGCAGCAGGTGGTCGCCGGGATGCATGAGCTGACGGTCGACGGCCGCACGCCGCAGCAGCAAATCAACGAGTGCTACCTGGTGGTGCGCGAGATCGAGCAGCGGCAGCGCGAGATTGGGCCGCATATTCTGCGCGAGCTCGAGAACCACGGCATTCGGGTGCGGCTCTACGCCAGCCTCTCGGACGAAGAGTGCAAGTCGGTTCGCGACTACTACTACAAGAATATTTTTCCGCTAGTGACGCCGCAGGCGATGGACCCTGCCCATCCGTTTCCGTTCGTGTCGAACCTGTCGCTCAATTTGCTGGTCACGGCGCGCTACCAGAACGACTCGGACCCGCTGATGGCGCGGGTCAAAGTGCCGGTCGGCTTCGGAATCCCGCGCTTCCTGCGGGTCGGCAACAAAAATGATTTTGTGCGGCTCGAGGACGTCATCTCGAACAATCTCGATTTGCTGTTTCCCTCGATGCTGATCGACTCGTACGAACTTTTCCGCGTCACGCGCAATGCCAACACCGAGCGCGACGAGGACGAGGCCGACGATTTGCTGGCGCTGATCGAGTCCGAGCTGCGCGACCGCCGTTTCGCGCCAATCGTGCGGCTGGAAGTGCTGACCGGGATGAACCCGGTGCATCGCGGGATGCTGGCGGCGGAACTCGGGCTGGACGAACGATCCGACGTGTTCGAAGTCGACGGCATGCTATCGATGCGCGATCTGGGCGAGCTGGCTGCGATCGATGAGCCCGCGCTACACGATCCGCCGCATCACCCGGTGGACCATCCCCGGCTGACCGTCGGCCGAAGCATCTTCCACGTCATTCGCGATGCGGGTTCGTTTCTGCTGCTGCATCCGTATGAGTCATTCTCGACTTCGGTCGAGCGGTTTTTGCGCGAGGCTGCAGAGGACCCGAAGGTCCGCGCAATCAAGATGACGCTGTATCGGACCTCGCCGGACTCGAAGATCATCGGGTACCTGTGCGACGCCGCGCGCAACGGGAAGCAGGTTGCGGTGGTGGTCGAGCTGAAAGCGCGCTTCGACGAAGCTGCGAATATCCAGTTCGCGACCAAGCTCGAGGAATTCGGGATTCACGTGACCTATGGCGTGGTCGGCTTGAAGACGCACAGCAAGGTAATCCTGGTGATTCGGCAGGACTACAACGGGCTGCGGCGCTACGCGCACATCGGAACCGGCAACTATCATCCGGTGACGGCGAGATTTTATGCCGACTACGGGCTGTTGACTTGCGACGGCACGATCGGCGAAGACCTGACCGAGCTGTTCAACTACCTGACGACCGGCTACATGCCAAATCGTCCGTATCGCAAGATCCTGCCCGCGCCGACCGTGCTGAAGCGCGCGCTGCTGTCGCGAATCGAGCGCGAAATCAAAGTGCACTCGGCCGCGTCGCCGGGGCTGATTCAGTTCAAGATGAACGCGCTCGAGGACGTGGACGTCACGCGGGCTCTATATCGCGCGTCGCAAGCGGGGGTGAAGGTCGACCTGATCGTGCGCGACACGTGCAGGCTGCGTCCGGGAATCCCGGGGCTGTCGGAGAACGTGCGCGTGGTGAGTATCGTCGGCAGATTCCTCGAGCACGGGCGCGTCTACTATTTCCGCAATGGCGGCGCGGAGGAGTATTTCATCGGATCCGCCGATTGCATGAAGCGCAATCTCGAGAGCCGGGTCGAAGTCGTCGCGCCGGTCGAGGATCCGCAACTGCGCAAGGAGTTGCGCGTCGTGCTCGATATCCAGTTGCGGCCGAATCGATGCCAATGGGAGATGCAGTCAGATGGCACTTACGTCAGGACGACGGCCGCGGACGCCGCGCCGGCCTGCCAGCAGGCGATGATCGATTTCGCCGAGACGCGGCAGACCGAAGCGACCAAGGTCAAGCGGCGGCGATCCAAAGGCTTCGCGCGCCGCGCCATAAGAGAGAGAAGCGACGAGTGACTGGAATTTTCGCTGTCGCCTGACACGAGGCTGAGACGCAAGTCTCAGGCTCGCATCGATCCAATCAGACTTTCGAACGGTGCGGCTATTCGCCGGGGCGCGGGGGAATCGCGACGTAGTTACCGGGATTCGCGGCCATCGCCTGGCGAATCTCGGGGTGCGCGGAAAAGAATGCACCGAGTTGCGGATGCTTTTTCGCGTAGGCGTCGTCATTGATCAGCGCGGGATTGTGAGCAAGCTCGCTCGCGACTTTAGGATGCTGGCTGGCGAAGTCGTTCCAGGTCTTGAGCTTGTGCGTGTCGATATCGCGGCCATCGGCCGACTTGAACACGGTCGTGGTATTTCCGTTCACGACGGTGCCCAGGGTATTTCCTTCTTGCGCGATCAATGGAGCGGCGAAAGCGATGGGAAGCGCGACTGCGATCAACAAAGTAGGTACGCGGTTCATCGTTCAAGCATAGTATATCTTATCCGGAACGCATAATTCCAAATTTCAGCCTGAGGCCCAAAGGCCTCAGGCTTGTGAGGTCAGAAGTGGTAAGAGTAGCCGGAGCTATTCCCCTAGCCGTTCACAGGAGGCGCTACGTAATTACCGGGATTCTGCTCCATATCATCGCGAATATCCGGATGCTGCGCGAAAAATTCGGACAGTTCCGGATGCTTCTTCACCCAACCGTCGCTTTTGATCAGCGAAGGATGGTATCCGAGTGTGCGGGCGATGTCCGGATGCTGACTCGCGAACTCGCTCCAGGTATGGAGCTTGTCCATGGGAATGTCGCTGTTGTCGATCTTAAAGACGATCTGCTTGTTTCCGGTGTCGACAACTCCAAGCACCTTTCCATCTTGCCCTTCCTGTGCCAGCGAAGGAGCCGCGAAAGCAATGGGGACCACGGCTGCGATCAAGAGAGTCGATAGTCGTTTCATGATACTTCACCTCTTCAGGGGACGGGATTATTGGCAAACCCTACACACCGTCAGGGTGGAGCAACTCTCATACCGGAATATATTTCTCACTTCCTTTGCCGATACATGGACGTCATTTCGAAGTGAGAATGTATTAGTTACAAACTACCCGGTTTCGCAGTATCTGGTTTCGCCCGGTCTTCGCTCACTGACGCCCGAGCGCTCTTCGAGTAGTTCAGTTTCGGTGGGGCGGCAGCGCCACCCGACATGATGAAGGTCATCGCTTCGTTGATGGTCCAATCGAGCATGATGAGGCGACTGGTCGGGACCAATTCCATGTAGCCGGAAGTGGGATTGGGCGTGGTGGGGACGTAGACGGCGGCGATCTCCTCGCCGGTATCGGCGTCGTTGAAAATCCTGGTGACGAGACCGACGGTTTTCATTTCGGGCGATGGGAACTCGATCAAAACGACGCGCTGGGAACTGCCGGGCTTGGTCTGAAAGCTGGTGACGAGTTGGCGCGCGGCGCCGTAAATCGATTGCACGACCGGAATTCGCGCCATCAGGTAATCGAAGGCGGCGAGCAAGCGCCGGCCTGCGACGGCGGTCGCGATCTCGCCAAGGACATACAGAGCGGCGAGGACGATCGCGACCGAGATCGTTCCTTGAAACCACTGCGCAGAAAATCCCTCGGCGAGCGTCGGAAAATGAATCCTCAGCCAGGATACGTATGCCCTGACGAACGGACTGCCGAGCGCAACCAGCAGGCCGACCAGGAAACTGATGACCCACACGGTAACGAGGATGGGAATGGCGGTCAGAATTCCCGCCACGAGATTGCGACGGATCTTTGCGAGCATCGAGCGAGCCTTATCCTCCTGCGCGCGCGGGCTCGGTCGGGCGACGGCGCAGCGCAGTTGCAGCGAACACGGTTATCGCGATGGCGACGATTGCGATCGCCGCGAGCATCCAGAGGTAGGCTTCGACCTCGGTTCCGATCACTGCCGCTAACGCGAGCGCAGCGCTTACCCAGTAGAAGCTGCGGTCCATGTGCACGCCGGCCATGAAGCAGGTGACGGCGAGAATCACCAGTGTGACGAGGGCAACCGAGTCGGCGTCCATTTGGCCGCGCGCGAGTTGCAGAAAAATTATCTGCACCGCGACGATCGGTCCTAGCCAATGCAGCACCTGCCGCAGGATGCGCCGCCACATCGGTCCGGCGTTGCTACTCGGGCCGGCCAGTTCGTGCCACAGACTTACGATGCCGAAAACAGGAAACATCGCGCTCCAGTAATAGCGCGCGTGTAGATGGCTGACGTTGGTGAGGAACAGGCCGATCATCACGAGCACGGAGAGAACCCCGACGATCAGCAAACGTCGCAGCAGGCCTGCTTCGATCCTGCTGGTCCATGACGCGGGCGCGATGGTGGTCGTCGCAGGGGCAGCTGGCGCACCAGTCTGCGGTTCCGTTTCGGTAGCGCTCATGTCTCGATGATTTAGTATCGATCAAGTTCGCGCAAGCAGCGCGGCGGTATGCGACGACCTCGGGTCACCAGGTATCGATGTTGGGACGCTTCTTGCTGGTGCGCGGCGGTTTCGCCGGGGTTGAGCGCAAACCCGCGACGATCCATTTGCGCGAGTCGAGCGGGTCGATGACGTCGTCAATTTCGAAGTGCGACGCGGTGTTCACCGCCTTGCCGTGGCGATACATGCGATCAACCATCTCGTCGAAGAGCTCCTTGCGCTTCTGGGGATCCTCGACGGCGGCGAGCTCGTTGCGATAGCCGAGCTTCACGGCACCTTCGAGTCCCATGCCGCCGAACTCGCCGGTCGGCCATGCGACGGTAAAAATCGGCGCCTTGAAACTGCCGCCGGCCATCGCCTGCGCGCCCAATCCGTAGCCTTTGCGCAGTATGATCGTAAAGACAGGCACGGTGACGTTTGCGCCCGTCACGAACATCCGCGACGCGTGCCGCACCAGCGCGGTCTTCTCAACCTCGGGGCCAACCATTATGCCGGGAGTGTCGCACAGGAAGAGGAGCGGGATGTCGAACGCGTCGCACAGCTGCATGAAGCGTGCGGCCTTGTCGGCGCCGTTGCTGTCGATCGCGCCCGCCAGATGGACGGGGTTGTTGGCGATCAAACCGACGGGGCGGCCTTCGATCCTGATCAGTGACGTCACCATTCCCGGACCGAAATGCCGGCGCACTTCGAGTACCGATCCGGTATCGGCGAGGGTCTCGATGACGGCGCGGACGTCGTAGATGCGAAGTCTATTTTCGGGAATGCTTGTGCGCAGCAAACGCTGATCGGCACATAGCCAGTCGCGAACTTCTCCCTGAAAGTACGATAGGTACTTCTTGGCTACTTGTACTGCTTCGGCTTCGTCGTCGACCGGAATGTCTACTACGCCATTAGCTACTTGCACGTCCATCGGACCTACTTCTTCGGGGCGGAATATACCCAGTCCGCCGCCTTCGATCATCGCAGGACCACCCATTCCGATGTTCGAGCCCTTGGTCGCGATTACTACATCGCAGCATCCCAGCAGTGCTGCATTGCCGGCGAAACATCTACCCGAGTTGATACCTACTAGAGGAACAAGACCGCTCAATTTGCCCCAGTAGTTGAATGCCATGCAATCGAGTCCGGCGACGCCAAGTCCGTCGGTGTCGCCGGGGCGTCCGCCACCGCCTTCGGTGAAGAAGACCACCGGCAGGCGCGACTTCTGCGCGATTTCGAACATCCGGTCTTTCTTGCGATGGTTCTGCTGGCCCTGGGTGCCGGCGAGCACGGTGTAGTCGTACGACATGAGAATGCACTGAGCTTTGGATTCCTCGAACAGCTCGCCGTTGACGCGTCCGATCCCCGCGACCATCCCGTCAGCGGGGGTGTTCTTCACGAGGTCTTCGATCGTGCGCCGACGCCGTTGCGCCGCGATAACCAGCGGCCCGTATTCGACGAAGGTGCCGGGATCGCAGAGGTCATCGATATTTTCGCGAGTGGTACGCTGTCCGGTCTTGCGGCGGCGCGCGACTGCGTCGGGCCGTGAAGGGTCAAGGCCGAGCGCGTGGCGCTCGACGACTTCCGCAAGATCGGGACGTACGCGATCCAGATCAACGTCCGCAGACTCGGCCGTATGCGAGGTCTCGACATCCGCCTCTTCGATGAACGCAAGCGGATGGCCTTCGAAGATTGCGTCGCCTTTGGCAACCGTGATGCGTCGGACGATTCCACTCTTGTCGGCCGCGATGACGTGCTCCATCTTCATCGCTTCCATGACGAACAGTTGCTGGCCGCGATGCACCCGGTCGCCTTCGCTAACATCGACGGACACGATCGTGCCCTGCATCGGAGCTTCAATCGCGACCGTGTTCTCGGGCGCCGTGATGTCGTGGACTTGTGGCGTCACGATGGTAGTGGTCGCGGCAATTGGGGACGATGCGGCACTTCCGGATTTGCCGTGATGGAGAACAGCCAGCGGATCGCTCGCGTCGATCTTTGCACCGGCGCGACGCCCTCCCGCCTGCTCGGCGACAGCTCTGGGAGCGGATGACGTCTGATCGAAGAACAATCGCCGGTGCCCGGATTCCCCACCGCCAACCAGCGCCGCGATGTTGTCCTCGACGAAGCGGGTGTAGACGCGATTCGCGATGAATTCGGGGTGCTGCAGCAGGCTTTGCAGAAATCCGATGTTAGTCGGTACGCCCTCGATTCTGAATTCGCACAGCGCGCGATAGGTCTTGGTCACCACGTCGGCGAAGTCCGCCGAGTGCGAATGCGTGATGAGCTTGGCGAGGAGAGAATCGAAATTCGGACTGGTCGTGTAACCGGCGTAGGCGAACGAATCGGTTCGCACGCGCGGGCCCGACGGTGCCTCGAACGCGGTGATGGTCCCCCCGGCCGGCTTCGCGCTGCCGTCGGCGCGCATCGATTCCATATTGATTCGCACCTGCATCGCGAACCCGCGGGGTTTGGGGATGTCGGCCTGCTGCATCCCGAGTTCTGCGAGCGTGCGGCCCGACGCAAGTTGAATCTGCAGCTTGACGAGATCGATGCCCGTCACTTCTTCGGTGACGGTGTGCTCGACCTGGAGGCGCGGGTTGGCCTCGATGAACGCGAAGCGCGCCTCGTCGCTCGCGGACGCTTGCGCATTGACAAGAAACTCGAAGGTGCCGAGGTTGTCGTAGCGCACCTCTTTCGCCATCCGCACCGCGGCCGCCGTCAGCCGGTCGCGAATTGCGGGCTCGAGTCCTGGGCTCGGCGCGATCTCGACGATCTTCTGATTGCGGCGCTGGATGCTGCATTCGCGCTCCCAGAGGTGGCTGACGTTGCCGGAGCCGTCGCCGATGATCTGCACTTCGATGTGGCGCGCACGCGGCATCAACTGCTCGACGTACACGTCGCCGATGCCGAACGACGCGCGCGCCTCCGATTGGCAGCGCTTGTATGCCTCGTCGATCTCGTCGGCGCGTGAGACTGCGCGCATCCCGCGGCCACCGCCGCCGGCGACCGCTTTGATCATCATCGAGGCGCCCTCACCTAGTGATGCAAAGAAGTCGCGCGCCTGCTCGAGGCTGGTCGCGCCCGAGGTGCCGTGCAGAATCGGCACGCCGCACCGATCTGCCAGCGCTCGCGCCTGCACCTTGTCGCCGAAGAGCTCGAGGATCTCGGCGCGCGGTCCTACGAACGTGATTCCTTCGGCGGCGCATCGACGCGCGAAATTGGCGTTCTCGCTGAGAAAGCCGTAGCCGGGATGAATCGCATCGCAACCAGCCTCTTTGGCGAGCGCAACGATCTGTTCGCCATCGAGGTACGCGGCTGCGCCTGCGCCGTTCAGACGCCGCGCTTCATCGGCCTTTCGCGTATGCAGAGAACTGGAATCGTCATCCGGGAAAACGGCCACTGTGCGGATGCCCATCTCGGCGGCCGCGCGGATTATTCGAATCGCGATCTCACCGCGGTTGGCGATCAGAAGACTGTTCGGAGTCATATTTCTCTCGTCTCTTCTTCAGCGCGCTGAATTCTGCGCCTGAACTGTATCTAAAGCATGATGAGCCCGCCGCGTGAAAGCTCTTCGTGCGCCTGTGTAGTAATGTCGTTGAGCGGGTGCCGATGCACAGCTATAGTTTCACGAAGCCCAGCGCATGCGATTCCGCATCAAACACACCACTCGATACGTTTACGAACAGCCGGCCTCGCATTCGCACAACGACGTGCGGCTCACTCCGATCGACGCGCCGGATCAGAAGCGGGTCGCATTCAGGCTCGACGTCACCCCGGCGGCGGAGATTTCCGAGTATCGTGACGCGTTCGGCAACCTCACGCATTCGATCGATATCCAGCCGCCTCACAATGAGCTCGTAATCAGTTCGTGCTCGGTTGTGGATCGATTCCCGATTCCGGCTCAACAGTCGGAGCGAATCACATTTTATGATTACCTGGCGGACGATGCGGAGAGGATGAAGGAACACTTGGAATTTCTGAATCCGAGCCGCTATGTGCCATTCAGCGATCGGTTGCGAAGGTTTTTCTGGTCCGTGCGGCCGCAGCTTTCCGAAGACGTCACCGCTTACACCGAGCGCATGGTCCTTTATGTGCGTAATCAATTCGGCTACGACGGCGGCACTACTCATGTACATTCCACCGTCGACGACATACTCACGACGGGCGGCGGAGTATGCCAGGATTTCGCGCACCTAAGCATAGGTCTGCTCCGTCTGGCGGGGATTCCCGCCCGCTATGTGTCCGGCTATCTCGCCCCTGATCCGCGGAGGAGTCCGAACTCTCCGCCTCCTGAGTTGGCCAGCCATGCCTGGATAGAAGCGCTCTTGCCGGGCGTAGGATGGACGGGATTCGATCCGACTCATAGGACTCGCACCATGATCCGTCATATACGGATTGCGGTAGGTAGAGACTACAACGACCTGCCGCCAGTGTCGGGCGTCTATAACAGTGGGGGCGGCGGCAGACATATGGCCTACGAGTTGGAAGTAAGTCTCGCCAGTCAGGATAGTTCGGACAAGCTAGTCGGCTAAGTCCAGCTAGGATTTGATTTCTTCAGTACCGTCGAGTCGCTTAGATAGGTCGATAGGATCGCCTAACGAGACTTCCAAGGGATCTACCTGGTAGGCCCATACTTCGAACTTCGTCATCTGCGCGGGTCCATACACAGTAGCAAAGGCGCATTCGACAGCGTCGAGACCTTGCGCGATCTTAATGCGGCCAATCCTGGGTTCGTTGTAGCGGGCATCGAAGACGTGCCATTTGCCGCCCAGATACACTTCGCTGTAGGCGTGAAAGTCCATCGGCGAACCGGGGTCCACGTGTCCTATGTCGGGCAGATGACCGGTAACGTAACGGGCGGGTATGTTAATCGCTCGGCATAGGGCTATCGTACAATGAGCGAAATCGCGGCAGACACCATAGCCGCGTTCGATGATCTGCGCGGCTGAAATGTCCGGCCTTCCCGAAGCGAAGCGATACTCGATGTTGTTGTGAACCCAGTCGGAGATAGCCTGCACGCGCTCGCCCGCGTCGTAGATGTGTCCGAACTTTTCTCCGGCGAAAGCGAACAGCTTGTCCGAATCGCAGTACCGGCTGGGCAGAAGGTAACGCAAGAGTGACGGTTCAATGGTGGCAATCGATGGGGCATTTCCGAATTGCTCAGACTTATCGAATGCGGTCGACACTTCTACCATCGCGTCGTGCCGAATCTCATTAAGTCCTTGCCCCAGGATTATCCTATAAGAAGTGTTATCGTCAGTATCGACAAAGGATTCGAATTTCGTAGCGCGGCCGAAATCCAGAATCTCCTGCTTTATAGGTCGATCGGGATCTGTTCGCGGATTTACGAGCAATATGGCGGTTGCGGACGATTCGCATTCGAAGTGAATGTTACAACCAACACGAACCGTAAGCATCGAGCACCTTTATGACACTAGTAGATAGTTATCCGCCGTCGCGGATCTGATCGAAGAATTCGGAGAACAACGGAAGATAGAGCGGATCTCGTTCGGGATGATACTGCACCCCGAGTGCGTAAGGATGCGACTGCAGTCGGGCCTGCTCGACTATTCCGTCACCGGCCGACCAGGCTTCGACTTCCATTCCGTCGGCCAACCTTTCGAGCGCCTGGTGATGCGAGCTGTTCACGGCAGCGAATCGATGTATCGCCTTCGAGCTGTGCCGGAGGGGCTGGACGTTTTCCCTTTCAAAATTTTCGTGACCGGGAATATCGATATGCAAGCTCCCACCCATCGCGACATTCAATACCTGCAAGCCCCGACAGATGGCCAGGATAGGCTTTCCTGAAGAGAGCAGCTCGCGAGCAGCGGTGAACTCCCACGCGTCGCGCGCGCAATCGGTATCGACAATCAACGACGGGTCCGCGACCTGCTGGCGCAGAAAACCTATCGAGATGTCGCCGCCGCCGGTCAGCATCAGCGCGTCCATCTGGCACAGATCGACCGCGCGCAACCGGGCATTGTGTACCTTCAAATGCGGATAGCGGCTGAATATAACGGTGAACCAATGTTCGTCGCATTGGCGAATCCAGGTGGCGATACTCGGCATTTCCAATCCTTCCCGAAAAAAACTCGGCGGCGAGTCTCCCTTCTTAGACTACGGATGCATCGTGATTGTCGCAAATTCGCGGGCGCTCCGCTCTTGCGACGAATCGATGAGCCACCTATGTACTGTCTGTTCGCGAGGGAACATTTGAGAATGAAGATTCATAAATCCGCTCTGGCGGCATTGATCGTAACGGTATACTGCTGCGCCGCGGGCGGCCACTCTTTCGCCGCCGACTCTCCCGCAGCGAGTTCGACCGCCAACACTGCAACGCCTGCGAGCGGCGCGGCTCAAGGACCCGGCGACCTGGGCGCTCTGGTGGCGGCAGGCACGCTGCCCGATTTGCGATGGCCCAATTTTACCGACTATCGCGACAGTGTGAAAAAATTCTACGCCACGGGCGGCTACTCCCTGGCGTGGATCCAGAATGGCAAGGCCAGCCCTCAGGCCGTCTCGATGATTTTGCTTTTTCAGCAGGCCGCGTCGAAGGGTCTCAACCCCGAGGACTACGACGCCTCGCGATGGGACGCGCGACTGGCCAAGCTACAACCTACTGCGCCGAAGCCGTCCGACAGCGACCTTGCGCGTATCGATTTGGCGCTGACGGTCTGCGCGATGCGCTACATTTCCGATTTGCATATCGGAAGGGTGAACCCCCAGCACTTCAAGTTCGGCCTGACTGTAGGACCGACAAAATATGACCTGGCCGAAGAGCTAAGGACGCAAGTTCTCGTCTCATCAGATATTCCGGCACTCATGGCGAAGGTCGAACCGCAGTATGATGGCTATCGACGCGCCGAAGACGCGCTCATCACTTACACGAAGATGACGACAACGGGTGACACTCCGCTCATACCTGTGCCGCAAAAGGGTGTGCGTCCCGGAAGTAGCTTTGCCGCAATGCCTCAGCTAGTCGCGCGACTGCATCAGCTAGGCGACCTTCCATCGAGCGCCGACGTGCGGGCAGACTCGATGCTCTATAGAGGTGCGGTTGTCGACGCGGTGAAACACTTCCAGCATCGCCACGGCCTCGACACTGACGGCGTATTGGGGAAGGGCACCGTGACGGCACTGAACACGCCGCTCAAAACCCGGGTGCAACAGCTTCAGCTGACGCTGGAGCGATATCGCTGGATACCACCGGACTTCCCCGAGCCGCCAATTGTTGTGAACATTCCGGAATTCCAGTTGCGTACATTGCGTCGCCAGCCGGCCAGCTACCTGACGATGAGAGTGGTCGTGGGCAAGGCGATGCGTACACAGACGCCGGTGTTCGCGAATCAAATGAAGTATCTGATCTTTCGTCCGTACTGGCTGGTTCCGACGTCGATTCTGCGCAACGAGCTGATCCCTAAGGCGCGCCGGGATCCGAATTATCTGGCAGATAAGGGATTTGAAGTGGTGGACAGAAGTGGCAACATTGTCCCTTCGTCGCCAGCGTCTGACGAGGTGATAGACGGACTTCGATCAGGCTCGTTTAGCGTACGGCAGAAGCCCGGGCCCAAGAATGCGCTCGGGCTGGTGAAGTTCATCTTCCCCAATCAATACAACGTCTATCTGCACAGCACGCCGGAACAGGAACTGTTCTCGCGGTCGCGCCGCGACTTCAGTCACGGATGTATCCGGGTTGAGAAACCTGCGGATCTGGCTGCCTGGGTGTTGCGCGACAGGCCCGAATGGACGATGGACAAAATTCAGGCGGCAATGAAAACCGGCCCCGACAACGTCCAGGTGAACCTCAAAAAGCCTATTCCAGTACTAATTCTATATAGTACCGCAGTAGTCGATCCGGGAGGCGAAGTAAGGTTCTTCGACGACATCTATGGCTACGACAAGTCACTCGATAAGGTACTCGCGAACGGTCCGCCGTACCCGAGCTGATAAGCCGGTCCAATAGTCAGTCGCAAATCTTGGTTTCAGGCTACGCCGAGTTCTGCTTTACCCTCCCAAAGGCAGCGCGCTTCGTCTGAAGCGAGCGCGCTCGCGAAGGTGCACGAAATTTAGTCTTACCTCGGGAATCTAAGAGATCTCGCGAGCGGATTGCGCGGATCGCGATTTCGTTTGAGCTAAACCTTCGGAGACTTAATAGTGGCCTCCCTATTGCTCACTACCAAGGTGATGATTCGACACCATCTGCGACGCCATCAAGGTCGCATCTTGTGCGTTCCTTTCTCACGCCTCAAACGAGAGAAGAACACCAAAGGTCGGGGCCGAAGCAACGCCCAGTGTGTCGGATTGCCACAACTTCGGAATCTAATGAGGACATCGCATATGACAAATAGTCGACCGCTAACAGTTGCCGCGCTCGCGTTGACGATTGCGCTGGTTTCCACCGCACTGCCTGCGAGCGCTCAGGTTAAACCCGGAGATGTGATCACTCCGGATAATGCGTCAAAGGTCGCGGGCCTCGTCAGTCCGGGGAACTTCACCCTCGTCAGGCAAGGCATGACGATGAAGATAGTTCCGACCGGCCATCTCGACTGGCCGCCGCCGTACAAAGCCGCCACCGAACAATACTCGCCGCAGGTTTCCCTCACGGCTGACGGCGACCTCAAGGGTTATGTCGCCGGCCTTCCGTTTCCGCTGGTCGATGCCACCGATCCGGATGCGGCCACCAAAATCATGTGGAATTTCCAGTTCCGGCCGCTCTACACCGACGACCTCGATCAGCGTGGGGTCGAAGCTGTGAGCCATCGTGCAGGCTCGCCAAATGAGATCGAGCATTTCACGTTCGGTCACCTCGGCTTTTACAACTCTGTCGGACGGACTGAGGTCGCTCCCATGCCGATGGACCCGGATCTTCTGAAGACCGGCATCGCATCTCGCTCCGGAGCTTTTCCGATCCTCGAGCCTGCCGAGATGCGCGGCGCGGGTATCGTCAGAGAGCGCTACGCTATTCCGGGGTTCGAGGACGCGGTTTGGGAATATAGTGCGGAAACCCGGCGCCTGAGACGTCTGCCGATAAGCGAACTCTCGGATGCGTTCGGAGTGGCCAGCCGCGACGGAGTAGGCCCGAATTACAGTGGTGCCCCGGGCGCGACGAGCTACGCTTCTACTTGGGATCCCGATTCCGCGTTTGGTTTTTCAGCAAGAATCCAGGACTACACCTATCGTCTGTTGGGTGAGCGACCGATGCTCGCGTCGGTCGAGGCTGAGAATTCTCCCGCCCAGACATGCGCGGCAGACAATGGCAGCACGGTCTGCCCGGAAAATTGGGAAATGCGCAATCTCTACGTTATCGAGGCGACCGCGAAGCCTCGCGCGCTGCTCGGCAGCAACGTGATCATTCCGAAGCGCATTTTCTACATCGACTCGGAAGGATGGTTCATCACCGCGTCCGATCAGTACAATCCGCAAGGTCAGCTCTGGAAGACCATCGCGACTTTCCACGCCTATCGCGACCGGGCCGAGCCCAACGCACGAGTCGCTATCTATCCTTTCAAACGAATCTTCCAGACCGCGCTGGTTGACGAAGATATAACCAGCGGCTTCTCAACCGTGGTCTATTCACCGGGATACTCAGGTCACGACGACAGCATGTTCATCAACATGGGCGCCGTCGACCGCACCTTCTACACTCCGCAGAAGATGGTCCAGCTCGGCCACTGACCGGCAAGCGAGGGGCGATGCTGATTAGCATCGCCCCGAACTCGAAAAAGCCAAGGACGAGCTAATCGAGCGCGAGGTTCGTCCACGCAAGCGCGCAGCATGACGCGGCTCGCGTTCAACTCGAAAATTCAATGTATTTAGAGGTCTTCATGCAGCGTCGCCGGACGCAAGAGCGTCCGGCCGAGATTCTTCGCCGCAGCGGCTCAGAATGACACAACGCTTTTTCCGTCATCCTGAGCGCAGCGAAGGATCTCGCGCGGCAGCGCGCCGGCCGGCAACATCGACGAGCTCGAGCTCAACCTCAACCCGCGCGGTTTCTTCGTCGCTCAGTTCGAGAAAATCCCTGGCGCTTCCGGCCGTCCATCCTGCGCGTTCCAGTCGCTGTTTTTTGAGCTTCTCCATCTCTCTTTGCATCTGATTGGTTTGACCCAATCATCCGGCTCTTTTCAGCGGGCGGCAAGTAAGCTATCCAAGTTAGAAAGGCGGGTATAATCTTGACCCGACCGGAGGTTTCCATTGCACGCGATAAATTACGAAGCCCCAAGTACGCTCGATCAGGCAGTCAGCATCCTCAAAACCCACGGCGAAAACGCCCGCCCGTTCTGCGGTGGCACCGATCTTCTCATCCAGTTGCGCGCCGGAGTTCGCCGCACCTCGCATCTGGTCGATATCAAGAAAATCAAGGAGCTGCAGACGCTCTCCTTCGATGCGAAAAAAGGCTTGCGCCTCGGCGCCGCTGTCCCCTGCATCGATATCAGTGAGAGCGACGTGATGCGCCAGCATTACCCCGGCCTGACCGAGGCGGCTCATCTGATCGGCTCGCTGCAGATTCAGAATCGCGCGTCGGTCGGCGGCAATCTTTGCAATGGATCGCCCGCCGCGGACACGACGCCTGCGTTGATTGCGCTCGGCGCGCGCGCCCGAGTCGTTGGCCCGAGCGGCGAGCGCGAGGTGCCGGTCGAGGATTTCGTTGTTTCGCCCGGACGCACCGTGCTGAAGCCCGGCGAGTTGCTGGTCGAATTGCTGATTCCCGCGCCGGCGCCGCATTCAAGCGACGCGTACCTGCGATTCATCCCGCGCAACGAGATGGATATCGCAGTCGTTGGCGTCGGCGCGTCGGTCACGCTCGACGGTGACAAGGTGAAGGCCGCGCGTATCGGTCTTGGCGCGGTCGCGGCGACTCCGCTGCTCGAGACCAAGGCCGCCGACGGGCTCATCGGCAAGAAACTGGATGACGCGAGCCTCGAGGCCGCGGGACGCCTGGTGAGCGAGGCGTGCAAGCCTATCGACGATATGCGCGGTACGATCGAATTTCGTCTTCATGTTGCCGGTGTCCTCACGCGCCGCGCATTGACGATCGCCGCCGAACGCGCGAAAAAAATCTGAATCAAACCTACGGCATAGAGTTATGAAAAAAACCCTGGTAGAAGCGACGATCAACGGCGAAACGGTCGAGTTCCTGTGCGAGCCGCGTCAAAGCCTGCTCGAAACTCTGCGCGACGTCCTCGAACTCACCGGCTCTAAAGAAGGATGCCTGACCGGCGACTGCGGCGCGTGCACCGTGATGGTCGACGGCCGCGCAGTGGACTCGTGCTTGATGCTCGGTGTCGAGGCGCAAGGCAAAACGATTTCAACCGTCGAGGGACTCGCCACGCAGGGCGTGCTCAGCGTCTTGCAGAACAAGTTTCTCGAGCACGCGAGCTTGCAATGCGGCATCTGCACCCCGGGATTTCTGATTTCGGCCAAGTCGCTGCTCGATCGCAATCCGAAACCGACCGAGCCCGAAGTTCGCTACGCGCTGGCCGGCAATCTTTGCCGATGCACCGGTTACGACAAAATTGTGAAAGCTGTTCTCGACGCCGCCGCGGATATCCGCTCGCAAGGCGAAGGCAAAGCGGCCGCGCGTTAGGGGCATAGCAACGACGTTGGATTCGAGAGGTTAAAAAAGAAGGCCATGGCGGAATCAACTACGACTAGCAATTTTAAAGTTATCGGCACGCGTCCGATTCGGCACGACGGCGTTGACAAGGTCACTGGCCGCGCCAAGTACGGCGCCGACTATGCGTTCCCCGGGATGCTGCACGGCAAGGTGCTGCGCAGCCCGCACGCTCACGCGAATATCAAATCGATCAATATCGACAAGGCGCTCAAGCTCCCCGGCGTCAAGGCTATCGTCACCGGGAAAGATCTCCCGAAGGCCGAGAACAAGCTCGAGCAGTCCGGCGAGATGGTCATCAACCCGATGTACCTCTCGATGAACATCCTCGCGCACGACAAGGTCCTCTACGACGGCCATGCGATCGCCGCCGTCGCCGCGACCAGCCCGCATATCGCCGAGGAAGCGCTGCGCCTCATCGAAGTCGAATACGAAGTGCTGCCGCCGGTGATGACTGTCGACGTCGCGACCAAGCCGGGCGCGCAGATTCTGCTGAAGGACCTGCGCAACAAGGAAGAGGGCGACAAGCAGACCAATGTCGCGCAGCACTATCAGTTCAAGCGCGGCGACGTCGAGGCAGGATTCAAGGCGGCAGACTACGTGATCGAGCGCGAGTTCAACACCGCGATGGTCCACCAGGGATACATCGAGCCGCACAACGCCGTCGGCATCTACAACTCCGACGGACAGGCGACGATCTACTGCTCGACCCAGGGCGCCTTCGATGTGCGATCGCTCAGCGCGCAGGTGCTCGGGATGCCGGTCGGCCATATCAAGGTCGTCCCCGCTGAAATTGGCGGCGGCTTCGGCGGTAAAACCACCATCTACCTCGAGCCGCTCTCAGTCCTGCTGTCGAAGAAGACCGGGGCTCCCGTCAAGCTGGTCATGTCGCGATCGGAAGTGCTTCGCGCGAGTGGCCCGACCTCAGGCTCGAAGATCAAAGTGAAGATGGGCGCGACCAAGGACGGCAAACTAGTCGCCGCCGAAATCTGGATGGCATACGAGGCAGGCGCGTTCCCCGGCTCACCGGTCGGCGCAGGCGCGATGTGCATCATCGCTCCCTACACCGTCGAGAATTTCGTGATCGACGCCTATGACGTGGTGGTGAATCGCCCGAAGACTGCGGCCTATCGCGCGCCGGGCGCAACCAACGCCGCCTTCGCCTCCGAGACCATCATCGACGAGCTCGCCGAAAAATGCGGAATCGATCCGATCGATTTCCGGCTCAAGAACGCGGTCAAGGAAGGCGACGCTCAGGTCGTCGGCCCTCCATTCAAGCGCATCGGATTGATCCAGACGCTCGAAGGGATCAAGAACAGCCCGCACAACAAATCGAAGCTGACCGGCAAGTTCCGCGGACGCGGTGTCGCCTCGGGCTTCTGGTTCAACGCCGGGATGCAGTCCTCGGCGACTGTGAATATCCACGCCGACGGAACCGCCAGCGTCGTGACCGGCTCGCCCGATATCGGCGGCTCGCGCGCCTCGATGGCGATGATCACCGCCGAAGTTCTCGGACTCCCCGTGACCGACGTGCGCCCAATCACCGCCGACACCGACTCGATCGGCCATACCGACGTCACCGGCGGCAGCCGCGTCACCTTCGCAACCGGGATGGCGGTGTACGAAGCCGCGAAGGATGCCGAGCGCCAGTTAATCGAGCGCGCCGCGAAGGTCTGGGAGAAGAAGCCCGACGAGGTGGAATTCCGCGACGGCAAACTCCACGCGAAAGGCAACGGCGTGCCACCTATGTCGCTCAAGCAGCTCGCGCCCCGCTTTGCGCGCACCGGCGGTCCGATCACCGGTCGCGCGAGCGT
The DNA here is from genome assembly GCF_049584895.1 of Binatus sp. (SeqCode). Classification (GTDB taxonomy): domain Bacteria; phylum Desulfobacterota; class Binatia; order Binatales; family Binataceae; genus Binatus. The sequence continues at coordinate 118,905 of NZ_JBAUYR010000102.1, read as the reverse complement.
GAACGCGCGCGGCGTAGGACCTGGGTTCGCGACGACGCTGGTTGATGTCGAAGTCGATCCCGATACCGGCAAAGTGCAAATCCTGCGATGCACTGTGGCGCAGGATGCCGGCAAGGCGATTCATCCGAGCTACGTCGAAGGTCAGATGCAGGGCGGCACCGCGCAGGGTCTCGGATGGGCGCTCAACGAAGAATATTTTTACGACGACAAGGGTACGCTGCGTAACTCCGGATTCCTCGACTACCGCATGCCTACATGCCTCGACTTGCCGATGATCGAAACGGTCGTGGTCGAGGAAGCAAACCCCGGTCATCCGCTGGGCGTGCGCGGCGTCGGCGAAGTGTCGATCGTGCCGCCGCCGGCAGCGATCGCCAACGCGATATATCGTGCAGTGGGCGTCAGGATGACGGAGACGCCGATGTCGCCGCCGAAGCTGCTGAAGGCGATGCTTAAGCATCGCGATTCGACAAAACATTCCGCAGCGGCGGATTGATCAGGATTGACTGAATGGGGGCGGGCTAATGCTCGCCTCCTTTTGTTTTTGCAATGCCGACCGTTGTCATTCCCGCACTGCTACGCAAGTTCACTGGCGGTATCGAGCGCGTTGACGTCCCCGGAAAATCGATTCGCGAGCTGGTTCGGAATCTTGGCGAGCAGTTTCCAGGAATTGACCAGCAGTTACTCCAGGACGGCGACATCCGCCCGTCGATCGCAGTTTCCATCGACGGCGAAATCGCCACCGGCGGCGTACTCGACGCCGTGAACGAAAATAGCGAGGTACATTTCATCCCGGCGCTGGGCGGTGGCTGGGGCTAACTGCTCACAAAGACCAAGCTCAAAAATCAGAAATTTTGTGCCGTAAGTGACAAATAGTTTCCGCCCAGATCGATCTTGCAACTCACCGGCACTTAAGTACAATACGGGTGCTGGCCGGGGTTTGCCCCCCTTTTCCCGGTTGGCTACGGGCCGGGTAGAGCAATCTGCCTGGCCCTTATTATTCGTGTGTATACAGTTTTCCGCGCGATTCCGTGTTTGATGCGTCACGCGGCTCCAGTGGCTAGTTCGATCATTTGATCAAACCAGGCGGATAAAACATCCGCGAGTAGTGCTATCAGCAGCACTAATACATCGCGCAGAAACCGTCTTCCGGCCGAGCTTGAACGCCGGCCGCGCCGACTAGCTCATGAAGACTTCGCGCACGTGATTCACGTCGTTGTATTCGCGGACCAGAGCTATCTTGTCGCCCTTGAACAGGAAGTAGAAATGATAGCGGTTGGCGTATTTCTTTCCGTTGCCCGCGGTCGTATCCGATTCGGCCTGGATCGCGACGTGCGGCCCTTCGGCGATCGTCGAATGAAACTTCATGTTCAAGCCGTTCGGGAACATCGCCTTCAGCCTCGCGGGCATCGCCTTCAGGAACGCATCTTTGCCGCGCATCGGCTGGATGCCGGGCAGGCGCCCCATCATCTCGAATTCGAAATCGTCAGTAATCAAATCTTCGAAGGCTTTCGGATCTGGCTTTTCGAGGTTCTTGAGAAAGGTTAGCGCGCGTTCTTTCTGCTGTTCGAGGTTCATGTCGATCTCCAATAACGAGCCCGCGGCCGCGCGCCGTTGACGCACGCACCGTCGGGATTGATGCGAAACTTTGGCTACTGCTTGCGCTGACGGATCACGAGGACCGAGCACGGCGCGCCGCGCACAATCTTCTCGGTCGTCCCACCGAGCAGCATATGCTCGGCGCCGCTGCGTCCGTGCGTCGCCATCACGATCAAATCGATGGCTTGCTCTTTGGCATAATCAATCAGTTTCTGAACCGGATGACCGACGACGGCGAGGGTGAAGACTTTTTTCGAATCGCCGAACTCATCCTTCTTGAGGCGCGCGAGCTCCTCTTCCGCCTGCTCAAGCATCGCGGCTTCGCGCGCAAGCTCGCGGCTCTGTTCGCCGCTGGTCGCCAACGGCAGCGGTATGAAAGTGTGATGAGGCGCGACTATATGCACCAGGTGGACTTCCGCGCCGACGTCCTTCGCCATTTCCATCGCGGCCCGCATCGCTTCCATCGAGTGCGGTGAAAAGTCGATCGGCGCAAGAATCTTCTTCACGTTCTGAATCATAGGAACCTCCGGATCAGGAATTCTGGATTACCACGCCCTTCGCCGCCTCTGCAAACCCGCCCCCGTCTATGTCATTATCCCGCCACATCGGTGGACCTGTCGACACCGGCGGCTCCCCCAATCCGGTTCCCCTTCCCGGCCGCGGGCCCGAAAAGAGGGGCCAGGAGTTAGGTCGCACGCATCGAACCGCTTTCTTCTCGCTGAAGTAGGCGGTATGGACGGTGAAACAAATGAAAGGAACAGTCTTCCACGGACCCCATGACGTGCGCGTCGAGCGCGTCGATGACCCCACGCTCAAAACTCCCACCGACGCGCTGGTGCGAATCACTCGCGCGGGCATTTGCGGCTCCGACCTGCATTTCTATCACGGCGCTTTGCCCATCGAGCCCGGCTTCGTGCTCGGGCATGAAGGCGTCGGCGTGATCGAGGAAGTCGGCGCCGGCGTCGATCGTCTGAAGAAAGGCCAGCGCGTCGTCGTGTCCGGCCTGGTCGCATGTGGCCGATGCTTCTTCTGCCGCCGCGGACAACCCTCGCAATGCGCCGAGAGCGGCTCCGCGGTTTTCGGCTACGGCTCGACCTCCGCCGGCAAGCTCGGATGGCTAGGCGGCGAACAATCCGAAGCAGTGCGGGTCCCGATGGCGGACTACACCTGCTACCCGCTCTGCGACGCGATCGACGATGACGCCGCCGTCTTCCTCGCCGACATCCTGCCGACGTCCTACTTCGGTGCGATCAACGGCAACATCCGCCCCGGCGACACGGTCGCGATCTTCGGATGCGGCCCGGTAGGACTATGCGCCGTGATGAGCGCAAAACTGTTCGGCCCCGCCGAAGTGATCGCCGTCGACAGCATCCCCTATCGCCTGGAGCTCGCGCGCAAGCTAGGTGCTTTTGGTGTAGATACTGAAAAAGCGCAACAGACGATCCTCGATCGCACCGAAGGCCGCGGCGCCGACGTCACTATCGAGGCGGTGGGCAACGAGTCGGCCCTGACCTCCGCAATAATGGCCGCCCGCGGCGGCGGCACAGTCTCCGTAATAGGAGTCTTCGCCGGCCAGTCATTCAATTTCCCAATCGGTTACGCCTTCGCCCGCGACCTGAAGTTCAGCATCGGCCTCGCCAACATCAACGCTCACATCCCGCAACTGGCCCGCCTCATAGAGAAGGGCACGCTGGATCCGCGCCCTCTAATCAGTCACGTGATGTCGCTGGACGACGCGGCCAAAGGCTACGAAATCTTCAACGGAAGAAAAGACAACGCAATGAAGGTGCTATTGAAGCCTTAACGCGGGGTCGCGCGGCACGCGCAACTTTGCTCTTCACACTGGGTGCAGGGGTCACCCCTGCCGCCCGCCGCGTAGGCGATTACTTTCCGGTTCCCGACAGTGGCACGCTCTGCCTGCCGCCGTTCGCGTTGTCGGTGATCGTCAGGGTTCCCTTCTGCTTCATCGCGGCGCTCGGAGTGAACGTTACCGAGATTGTACACGACCCGCCGGGCGACAGATTTGCCGCGCAATCGTTGGTCTGCATGAAGACTCCCGGACTGTCGGAGATCATCTCGATCACGACCGGCAGCCCCGGATGCTTCTTCTTGCCCGTCGGATTAGACACCTTCACCATCTTCGGCTTGCTCGTCGTTCCGACCGCGGTGTCCGGGAACTTCAACTCCTTCGGCTTGATCTTGAGCGTCACCGCCACCGGCGTGGGTGTGGCAGTCGGCGTCCCGCCGGTTGATGTCGCAGTGGCAGTAGGGGTTGCAGTCCTGGTCGGCGTCCCTCGGGTCGAGGTCGCGGTCGCCGTCGCAGTCTTCGTCGGGGTCGAAGTCGCTCCTGTTGCAGTGGCGGTTGGAGTTGGGAGCACGGCCGCCTCTGCGGTCACGCCCTGGAACAAGCTGCCGTCCGGCCAATCATCCCGGGTAGCGCCGTTGAATGACACCACCCAACTGTTGGCGCCGGAATTGAACTCCAGAACGTCCGTCGGCGTGAAATCAGTCCCACCGATCGATCCGAAATGGTCGAACACCATGAGCAGATGCGCATTGGGCAGCATCGTAGCGCCGTCGAGGTTCATCCCATCGGGAATGCCGGCCATCGCGCTGTTGAAAACGAGAGCATAAGCGCCGCTATTGAACGCGACCAAATCCGCCGGCTTGACGGTTAGGGTCCCACCTCCGGACTTCGCGAGGTTTACGGTCACATCGAAGGAGAGCAAGAGATCTCCCGAGCCGTCCACGCCGAGCGCGTCGATTCGCGTCCCGTCGGGAATTCCGTTGCTCGATCCCTGGAAGTAGAGCGCGGGTAAGAAAAAGTTCGTGTAGGGGTTGTATGACGCGACGTCGCGCGGAGTTACGGTGACTGTCCCACCGGTCGCGTTGGTCGGTAATGCGGCGGTGGTGTCGATCGCGAGCAGGTTCTGCATCGGATTAAGCGAGAAATAAGCGGCCAGTCTCGCGCTCGCAGGCATTCCGAGAAAGCTGGTCAGGGCCGTGCCCGAAGGAAAGGAGTAACACTGCGCTTGTTGGGGCGTTACGATTCCGCTGGTCAACCCAACTGTTATATCGGGCGAGATGTGCAGTCCGCTGAGGGCGGTCTGAGCCGCGGCCGGTGCGACGCCTATCGCGATCGCCGCCGCCAGTATCGCGAGGACACTCGCGACCCTGCGACTCCTCGGCCGTGAAGCTTGATCCTCAGAGTCCATCGCCTGCCGCGTCCTCAGCAGGCGGTCCCATTGCAGAGATTGGTGTTCTTCGCTCCCATCGAGGCGCCGCCGCTGATGCCAGCGCCGTTGCCGTTCAGGACGTTCGTTTCGTAGCCACTGGTCGCATTGTTGAAGGACATTGGCGCGCCGGTGTTGTTGGCAATTGTATTGCCGGAGACCAGGCATCCGGACCCGCCGCAGTTGATGCCGGTGCCGTTCGCGACCACGGTATTGCCTTCGATCACTGCGTCAGAGCCCGCTACGATGCCGTTAGTGTTTCCATCGACGTGGATCGATTTGACGATGCTGTTGGTGCCGATCGACAGGCCATTTTGGAATCCGGTGATCGCCCCGTTTTCCACCGTAAGATCGTTCGCGGGGGATCCGGAGATTCCTGACCCGGAGCTCGAAGCGCCCGGCCCATTAATCGAGAACCCGTTCAGGTCGATGGTCACGTGGATCGCATTGACGTCGATCGCGTCGGCGCCGGTGCTCGAAACTGTGAGATTGCCGGTCAGGCGATAACTGCCGCTCGCGCTTATGACGTACGGAAAGCCCGCCACGAGTGCTTTCACCTGATTGATCTCGATAGTGCCGTCCACCGCGCCTGCCGATGCGGCGAGCCCGATCACCGTCACGGCGGCTAAAAATACTGCCGCGGATAATTTCCGTTTCATTGTCGGACTCCTCCCCGAAAAAAGACGGATCACTCCGGCCTTGGCGGTTGCCGCAAACCACCACCCGGTTTTCAAGGTCGGATTGTCTCAGAGATGGTCCGAGGTCGCGGGTTATCGAGGACGTTGTGAAGGGTGTTGCAAGTCAGGCCGCTATCGAATCAAACAGCTTTTTGGATAAAAATGACGTGCCATGCCAGATCGAGGTTGTCCCTATCACCATAGGGCCGACGTAGGCGCGGCTTGCGCTGCTGGAGGGCGCTACTCGCGTTCCTGGAAGCCTTCGAGGCTGCGGGATCTGCCGGTTTGGCGCAGCTTGCGGAGCGCCTTGGCCTCGATCTGGCGGATACGCTCGCGGGTGACGGCGAACTGCTTGCCGACTTCCTCGAGAGTGTAGTCGGTCTTCTGCCCGATGCCGAAACGCATGCGCAGGATTTGCTCCTCGCGCGGCGTAAGCGTCGCGAGCACCTTGCGGGTCTGCTCGCCGAGATTGCCCTGGATTGCAGCTTCGACCGGCGAAGGCGCGAGCTCGTCCTCGACGAAATCTCCGAGCGAACTTTCTTCTTCGTCGCCGATAGGAGTTTCGAGCGAGATAGGTTCTTTGACGATCTTGAGCACCTTCTGGACCTTGTCCAGCGGCATCTCCATCTGCTCCGCGATTTCTTCAGGTCCCGGTTCGCGACCGAGCCGTTGCACCAGGAGGCGCGTCACGCGCAGCAGCTTGTTGATCGTCTCGACCATGTGCACCGGGATGCGGATGGTGCGGCCCTGGTCGGCAATCGCACGCGACATCGATTGGCGAATCCACCACGTCGCGTAGGTCGAAAACTTGTAGCCGCGCTGATATTCGAACTTGTCGACCGCGCGCATCAGGCCGATGTTGCCTTCCTGAATCAGGTCGAGAAAGCCGAGACCGCGATTGGTGTAGCGCTTGGCGAGGCTGACGACGAGGCGCAGGTTGGCCTCGGTCAGTTCCTTCTTTGCGCGGCGGCTCTTGTCCTGTCCGGCGGCGATAGTCTCGAGCTTGCGCGCGTATTCCTCGCCGTCGTCCTTCGCTTTCTTTTCGACTTCGCGAATCGTCTTCTGCGCCAAACGAATCCGCGCTGCGATATCGAGCAGGTTCTCCCGCACGTCATTAATCTTGAGCACGTGCCGACGATCTTCGGCCTCAGCCGCTTCCTTGAGCAAGTTAGTGCGCGAGCGCCCTGTAGCCTCTTCATATTTCGCGATGGTGTGCTGCGCGATTCGGTACTGCTGCAGGAAGTCGCGCATCTCGGCTATCACCGCTTCCATCAGGCGGCGCGACAATCCCATTCCGCGTAATTCTTTTTTCACGCGCTCGTAGTAGCGCGAGAGGTCCTTGTCGAGTTTGGGTTTGACGCGCGGACCGGGCTTGTTGTGGAGCTCTGCCTCGATCGCTTCGATCTTGGTGCGCAGGTCGGTCAGCTTTTTGGTGGCAAGGCTGAGTTTCTTGAGCTGGCGTTCGTCGGCTTCAGGACCTCGCTCTTCGTCAGGATCGTCTGGAGTTTCTGCCGCGTCCTCGAACACGTCGCGCAGGTCAGCCTCGCCCGCCTCGACCCGCTCGCCCACGCGAATCACGAAATCGAGCATGATCGGCGAGCCCAGCACTTCCTCTTCGACTTCGTTCTCGCCGGCCTCGATGCGCTTGGCGATTTCGACTTCCTGCTCCCGCGACAGGAGCTGGAAGTTGCCCATCTCCTTCAGATACAGACGAACCGGGTCCGACGACTCGCCAAGCGAATCGGCGGCGGGCGCCGGAGCTTCGGGCGCCTCTTCGGCCTCTTCCTTGGTTTCGACCTCGACCTCGTCGGCGCTCTCGCTCGGAACTTCCTCGAGCACCTTGATATCGAGGTCCTCGAAGCTGTCGAGCGCCGCGCGCAGGTCGGTCGGCGAAGCGACATCCTGCGGCAGATAGTCGTTCACCTGCTCGAAAGTCAGGTAGCCTTGCTCGCGCCCGAGATCGACCAGACCTTGCAGGTCTTTACCTTCGTACTTCTGCTTCATTCGTTTTGCATCCGTTGTGCGCGGGCGTTGGCCGATAGCGCGATCTTAAAAAATGCGAGCGCAATGCGGCCGTCGTTGCGACCGCGAGCCCGGAATCAGGTAGCCTCATTTATACAGACGAGAATACAAAGGCAAGCCAAGCGACACCAAAGATCAAATTTAAAGATCGCCGGCGGCGGAGTCAACCAAACAATCGCCCTCCCCCATGCTGACATTGAAGCTCTGTCGCGTTCTGCCTGCGGTCTTGCCGCGAAATCGCATTCTCGTCGGTCACCGCTATAGATATTATACGCATCGTTTGAAGGTTTGGCTGTATCGCAAAGATCTTTTCCACTTTTTCGGTTTTTCACTGGAAATCGCGAACCGGCCTCTCTATTCTCGAACGCTGCTCCTCTCCCTCGAGCTGAATCTTGGCAATCCACGCGATAATCCTGGCATTCAGCTTCGCGATAATCCTCGTAGGATCGGAACTTTTTACCAATGGCGTCGAATGGGCCGGGCATCGATTGCACGTCGCTGAGGCCGCGGTCGGCAGCCTGTTCGCCGCAGTCGGAACGGCGCTGCCAGAGACGTTCATCCCGGCCGTCGCGCTGCTGACCGGGCGCGATACCGCCGCCGCGCACACCGCGGTCGGACTCGGCGCGATTGTCGGGGCACCCCTGATGCTGTCAACCGTCGCGCTGTTCGTGATGGGCAGCGCGGCGCTCGTGTTTCGCAAACGTCGCGGACGTATCGCGCTGAGAGTGGTGCGCGAGGACGCGCGTCGGGACCTCGCATTCTTCTTCCCGGTTTTTTTGTGCCTGATAATCGCCGGCACTATCAACCTGGGTCCGGTGGTTCGCCACGTGCTCGCGATCGCACTGTTGATTGTGTACGCAAGCTACTCGGTCGTGATGCTACGCCTCAAGCGTGCGGCCGGCGCCGAGGTCGATCACGGACTCTATTTCGAATCGATCTTCGGCGGAAATTCGCTCGAGCCTCGCGGATGGGCGATAGCGGCGCAGGTAATCGTCGGCGTGCTCGCGATACTGCTCGGCGCAATCGAGTTCGTCGATCAGATAATCGTGTTCTCAGCGCACGCGCATCTTAACCCCGGCGTGCTCTCGCTCATTTTGAGCCCGCTCGCGACCGAACTGCCGGAGAAGTACAACTCCGTCGTCTGGATTCGTCAGGGCAAGGATCACCTTGCGCTCGCCAACATCACCGGCGCGATGGTTTTCCAGTCGTGCATCCCGGTCGCGTTGGGGCTCGCGTATTCACCGTGGCATCTGACGAGTCCCGAACTGCTCGCGGGATCGGTCGCGCTCGCGTCTGTCGTGATTCTGTTCATCAATTTGCGCGACTCGGAACTCGGCACGCCGACACTGATGATCGGCGGCGCGGCGTACGCGATCTTTCTAATCGGCCTCGGATACCTCGGCGCGCTCTGAATCTATTTGCGAATACGCGTTGTCCGACCCGACCGCGCGGGTGCACAATCGAAAGACGCGGATCGTAGATGACAACCTACCAGGAAATTTCGGCGCAGTTTTACAGTAACCGATTGCTGTTCGGCGATCCGGCCGACCCGGGCGTCGTCGCAGTCGAGGTAGCGTCGAAAACCGAGCTCGACGTGTACCAGCGTCGCTCGGGCAAGCTCACGCGCGAGCGCCGTCCGATTCGGCTCTTCGCACTGGTCGAGAATCTGTCGATGCTCGAAGGCTTCAAGGCGCTGCATGAAACGCGCGTACTCGACGGCGATTTCCGGTACAAGATTCTTGTCACCTTCAACTCGCTGGACGCTCTGGAAGCCGCTCGGCGCCATCTTAGGAACCTCACCGGGCAGGCGCCCAATGCGCCCGACGCGCCGTATCTCGTGCTCGCCGATCCGGTTGATCAGCATCTGATGCTGACCGGGACCACATTTTTCATCGGGATGGATTTTGCTGAGCTGCGCCGTCTCCAGCTTGATATCGAGACCTACATATCTCCGGGCTTTGAGTTTCCGTCGGCGGCGCGCGAGGGCGACCGCGTTATCGCGATCTCGCTGACCGACTCGACCGGTTTCGAGCTGCTGCTCAAGGGCACCGAGATGGACGAGCGCGCGATGCTCGAGGAGATGGTGCGCATTATCCAGGAGCGCGATCCCGACGTCGTCGAAGGCCACAACCTGTTTCGCTTCGATCTCGAGTATCTCGAGGCCCGCGCGCGGCGGCATCGGGTGGCGCTCAAGCTGGGACGTGATGGGGGCGAACTTCGTGCGCGTCCGTCGCGCATGCAAATCGCCGAACGCTCGATCGCTTACCGCCGCTACGACATCCCCGGCCGCAACATCATCGATACGTGGATTCTTGCGCAGCACTACGACATTTCGAGTCGCGAGCTCGAGAGCCTGGGACTGAAGCAGCTCGCGCAACACTTCGGACTGGCGCGCAAAGATCGCGTTTATATCGACGCGTCGAAGATCAGTTACTACTTCGAGCACGAGCCCGAGAAGCTTTACGAGTACGCGCTCGACGATGCTCGTGAGACGCGCGCACTCGCGGAGACGCTCTCCCCCAGCTACTTCGTGCAGGCGCAGATATTCCCGTACTCGTATCAGAGCGCGGTGCTGCGCGGGAACGCGACCAAGATCGACGCGCTCATGATGCGCGCGTATCTCGCCGCGGGGCATTCGATCCCGCAGCCGTCGGAGCCCGCGCCTGTCGCAGGCGGCTACACCGAGATGCGACGAAGCGGCGTCGCGCACGGCGTCCTGCATTGCGACGTCACGTCGCTGTATCCGTCGTTGATGCTGCAATATCGGCATGCGCCAGCCGCGGATCGTCTCGGCGTGTTCCTCAAGCTACTCGGCGATCTGCGCAGCTTCCGCGTGCAGGCCAAAGCGCTCGCGCGTGAGCTCACGGGCACCGAGCGCCGCAACGCCGACGCGCTACAACTCACGTTCAAAATTCTCATCAATTCATTTTACGGCTATCTCGGATTTTCGCTCGGGCACTTCAACGACTTCGGCGAGGCGAATGCGTTGACGAAACGCGGTCGCGATCTGATTCAGCGCGCCGTCGCCGAACTCGAACAACGCGGCGCACAGGTTATCGAGGTCGATACTGACGGCATCTATTTCGTGCCGCCTTCGGATGCGTCGGATGAGAAGGCCGCAGAGCGGCTCCTGGAGCAGGTCGGATCGATCATGCCCGAAGGCATCCGGCTTGAGATCGACGGCAAATACGCCGCCATGTTCTCCTACAAGATGAAAAATTACGTGCTGCAGGATGACGCGGGAAAGATGACGATTCGCGGCTCAGGGCTTCGATCGCGGGGACTCGAACGCTTCCAGCGCCGCTTCATGGAGCAGATGTTTCGCCTGTTGCTCGAGGATCGGCGCGATGAAATTCCGAAACTCCACGACGAATATCGCGGACGGCTCGCTCGCCATGAAATCGGAATCGCCGACCTGATGAAGACCGAGACGCTACAGGATTCGCTTGATACGTATCGAAGCAAAATCGGCGACAACAGCCGCAACCTCGCGGCCGCATACGAACTCGCGCTCAAAGCCGAGCGCCCATATCTTCCCGGCGATCAGATTTCGTACTACGTGACCGGCCGCCGCGCGACCGCCAGCGTGAACGCATTCGCGAAAATGGCGGCGGAGTACGATCCGCAAAATCCCGATGAAAACGTCGACTACTACCAGTTCAAGCTCGCCGACCTGTACGAAAAGTTTCGAATTTTCGTCGAGCGTTCCGGCCTGTTCGTGCCAGTTGTCGAGACCGACGAAAATCCCGCGCAACTCTCGCTGTTCGGTAATCCGCCCGCCAAACCCGAAGAACCAATCGCAGAACCCGAAGTCTGAGCACTAGGCGCGGACGCCTGAGTTGATCGATACTTCAGTCGCCGGAGGAAAAACGATGGGCGACGAAAAGCAGCAACTCGATTGGGACAAGATCAAGAAATTTTCGAAGCAGGTTTCCAACGACATCGGCGCTGCGATGCTCGGTGCGCTGAGCTATATCGGCGACCGGCTCGGAATTTTCAGCGCGCTGGCCGCAGCGGGCGCCGTCACGAGCGCGCAGCTCGCGGAGAAGACGGGACTCAGCGAGCGGTATCTGCGTGAGTGGCTGAGCGCGATGACTGCTGCCGGATACGTGAATTACGACGTCGTCGCGAAGACCTACGCGATGCCGGCGGAGCATGCGATGGTGCTGGCGCGCGACGACTCTCCATTCTTCGCCGGCGGCTTTATCGAAATGATCGTTCCGCAAATGTCGATCGCGCCGAAGGTGATGGCCTCGTTCAAGGACGGTCGCGGCGTTTCGCAGAGCGAGTATCCGCCGGAGACGTGGGAGGCGATGGAGCGTTCGTCAGCCTCGATGTACCGGCATTCGTTGATTCGCAAATGGCTGCCCGCGATGCCACAGGTGGTCGCGAAGCTTACTGAAGGCGGTTCGTCGTTGGACGTTGGCTGTGGGAGCGGACGTGCGGCGATTGCGATCGCGTCCGCATTTCCCAAGGCGAAAGTCTTCGGCTTCGACGCGCATTCCGGCTCGCTCGAGCGCGCACGCGCAAACGCCAAGGCTGCGGGTCTCGGCGATCGAATCAAATTTGAGGTGGTCGATTGCACGAAACTACCGGCAACGCAGTTCGATTTCATCTCGACCTTCGACGTCGTGCACGATTCCGTCGATCCGGACGCGCTGCTGAAATCGATTCACGCGGCGCTCAAGCCCGACGGCACTTACCTGATGGTCGAAGTGAACGTCTCGTCGAATCTCGAAGACAACATCAATCCGATGGGCCGCATGATGTACTCGATGAGCACGCTGTACTGCATGACGGTGTCGCTCGCGCACGGCGGCGCGGGAATCGGCGCGTGCATGGGCGAGGCGAAGGCGCGCGAGCTGGTCGCGGCGGCGGGTTTCAAGCACTTTCGCCGGCTGCCGATCGACGATTTGTTTTCGGCGCTCTACGAAATCCGCGCTTAGATTTAGCCGATCACTGAAGGCGTCGCTGAAAGGCGTCCTGCAGTGCCGGCAGCATAGTTTGCCAATCGGCGACGAGTCCGATGTTGGCGCGCTCGAAAATCAGCGCGTCCGCGTCGTTGTTGATAGCGACTACCGTCTGCGCACGCTTGAGACCGCAGGTGTGATTGGGGGCGCCGCGCACGCCAACCGCAATATACAATCGCGGATCGATGGATTTGCCGGTCAGCCCGACCTGCAACTGCCGCGGCACCCATCCCTGATCAGTGACGCGACGCGTCGCGCACATCGCGGCGCCAAGCACTCGAGCGAACGCGGCGACTTTCGCGACGCCTTCCGGTCCGCCGACTCCGGTGCCGATGCCGACAACAACTTCAGCGCCTTCGAGCGGCACAATCGTGGGATCGAGCGTCGAGTGCGCCTTGATAAGACGGCTCTTCGGCGGGCTCACTTGGACGCGCACAGTTTGAACCTCGGCTTGCTTGGCCTCCGATGGCGCGGCGAGCTCGAGCACGCCCGGCCGCACCGTCGCCATCTGCGGGAACGTTTTCGAGTAAATCGGCGCGACGATGTTGCCACCGAACGCCGGCTTGAGCGCGACCATCCGATTCTCAGCGTCGAGCTCAATGTCGATCGCGTCGCCAGTGAGTCCTAGTCGCAACCGCGCAGCCAGCCGCGGTCCCCAGTCGCGCCCGCGCTCGGTCGCGCCGATCAAAATCCCCCACGGCGCGTGCATCGAAACGATCTTTGCAACCGCTTCCGCTGCCGCCTCAGGCGTGTATGAACTCAGCACAGGATGATCGATCGCGATTACCTGGTCAGCGCCGAAACTCGCAAGCAGTCCCGCGTGACGCGTGATGCCAGCGTCGAAACCCACCGCGACGAGGGCACCGCCAAGCCTCGATGCGAGTTCGTCGCCGCGTGAAAGCAGCTCGAGCGTGCCGCGCGTGATGCGCCCCTCGAGGTCGGTCTCGCAGATAATCCACACATCGCGATCGCGCTTGCTCGCGCGCCGCGCCGCCGCGATCTGACGCCGAGTGTGCATGCGAGGTTTGAGCGCGCCGAGTCCTTCGAGCGCCGACATGACTTCGGTCGCAGCGCGTTCCGGATCCTGCGCGTCGATCAATCTACATTCAGTCTTCGGCGTCGTGACGACGCGGACTTCCTGCACCCAGGTCGGCGAACCCGCGAGCCCGAATTCCTTCGCGTCGCCGCTGAGCTCGGCCGCGCGCACTATCTGGATTGGCTTGGTCTCCGCCTCGTCGGAAGCACCCGGCTTGACCTTGACCGGCTGCGCGACGCGCTCGGCGCAGGTGATGACCGCGGGCATCTCGGCCTCGACCTCGTCGAAACCCTCGTCGCTCTCGCGCTCGGCGCGGATCGTGCGGCCTTCGATCTCCAACTTTCGCGCGCCGGTTATCTGGGCCGCGCCGATCAGTTCCGCGATCTCGGGACCGACCTGCCCCGTCTCCGCATCGAGCGAGTACTTGCCGAGCATGATGAGATCGAAGTTTCCGCGCCTCAGCCAAAGCGCAAGCGCACGCGCGGTCGCGAGCGTGTCCGCACCGGCGAACGCGCGATCTTCCAGGTGCACCGCGTGGTCCATGCCCATCGCGAGCGCGTCGACCAGTGCACCGCGCGCCTGCGGCGGTCCCATCGTGACGGCAGTAGTCTCCGCGCCGTGAATGTTTTTCAGCGCGACGGCGAGCGAGATAGCGCGCAGGTCGAACGCACTGATCACGTTGGGCCCGTCGCGTTTAATGGTCTTGGTGGTAGCGTCGAAGTTGGCTTCCTCGATCAGCGGGATCTGCTTGATGCAAACGGCAATCTTCAGCACAGCGATACTCCTTGTCCCGACGAGGCTAGTTGAGGCCGCCGCGAGGATGCAACAAAGCATGGCTTACCCATGCTGCTACGATCAGGTAATTTCGCGAGGTGGGTTTGTATCGTCTTGCGGCCATCGCCGCGCTCTGCGTGTATGCAATCGCGCTGGCCTCGCCGGCGAACGCGGCCGCGCAAATGCGAATCGTGTCGCTGGCGCCGAGTGTGACTGAGACTCTGTTTGCGCTCGGTGCGGGGCCCGAGGTCGTCGGTGTCTCGCAGTATTGCGACTACCCGCCGCAGGTGCGCGATTTGCCGCGCGTCGGTTCTTTTCTGACGCCGAATCTCGAGGCGATCATTGCGTTGCGCCCCACGCTGGTCGTCGGGCTTGAACTGTCCTCGGACGTGCGCGAGATTCGCGCGTTGAATTCGATGGGCTATCCGGTGCTGCTCGTCAGCGACGACTCGGTGCAACAAATCGAAACCAGTATCGAAAAAGTGGGTGCGCGGATCGACCGCCAGGACGACGCTCATCGGCTCGTCGCACAGATTCAGTCGCAAATCGCCGCGATCCAGGAACGTCTCGCGAACGCAAAGCCGCTGCGCGCGTTGATGCTCGTCGGTCATCAGCCGGTCGTCGCTGTTGGCCCGGGCACTTACCTCGACGAGCTCATGCGCATCGCGCGCGCCGAGAACATCGCCGATGCCGTAGGCCAGCAGTGGCCGCATCTCAGCATGGAGTTCGTGATCGCGATGCGTCCCGAAGTTGTCCTCGACGGCGCGATGGGCACGGATCAGTCGTCGTCGAGCAGCTTCTGGGAAAAATATCCGACCATTCCCGCGGTGCGCGATCATCGCGTCTACGGCTACGCGGAAGATCCGATGCTGCACGCAGGCCCGCGCGTGGGGCAGTCGTTGGAGATAATCGCGCGCAAAATTCATCCGGAGGCCTGGGATCGCGAGACAGTCGGTGCCGACAAGTGAACGCGCCCGCGAGCAACCCTGCTCCCGCCGCGCATCTGACGCGCGCGCGGCTGCTCTCGGTCCTCGGCGCGCTCATAATTCTGCTCGTCGTTTGCGCGATTGCGGGCTTGTTGTTTGGCACCGCGCATATCAGCCTCGCGCGCGCGCTTTCCGATCCCGACAGCCCCGATCACGCGATCTTTTTCGCGGCCCGATTGCCGCGCGTGCTGATGGGTGTGATCGTTGGCGCGATGCTGGCCGCGGTGGGAACGGCTCTGCAAGCCCTCGTGAGGAATCCGCTCGCCGAGGGCGGCATCCTCGGAATCTCAGGCGGGGGCGCGCTCGGCGCGATTCTCGCGCTCGTGCTGTCGGCGAAAATCGGCGGCGGCGAAGCGACCGTCCCGCTGTGCGCATTCGGCGCGGCTCTCCTGTCGACAGTTGCCGTTTATCGGCTCGCGATGGTTGACGGCCAGCTCGAGCCGTTCACGCTGCTGCTGGTCGGCGTCATCTTCAATGCGTTCTGGGGCGCGGCGATCATGCTCGTGAACAGCGTCGTCAACTTCTACTACGCGCACAGCATCCTCTTCTGGCTGATGGGCAGCCTCGAGGCGCCGACCTATGGCGAGGCTGCGATGGTCGCGGGTCTGGGACTCGCGGGCTTCGGGGTCCTGATGTATCGCGCGCGCGATCTCAACTTGCTCAGTCTCGGCGACGAATCGGCGGCCGAACTCGGCGTCGACGTGGACCGTCTTCGGCGCACCATCTTTGTCGCGACCTCGGTCATGATCGGCGCCGCAGTTTCTGTCAGTGGAATTATTTCGTTCGTCGGGCTGATCGTGCCGCATACTCTGCGATTGATGTTCGGCGCCGATCATCGGCTCCTGCTGCCCGCGTCGCTGATCGGCGGTGCCGCATTCATGGTTGCTGCCGATTTGATCGCTCGCGTCGCAATCGCGCCGTCCGAAATTCCCGTCGGTGCAATCACCGCGCTCTGCGGCGGCCCCTTCTTCATCTATATGCTGCGCCGCGAAGGGCGGAGACCGTTCTCGCTATGACGACGACGTCGCGCGACACCCTCGCGATGCGTGCGAG
Organism: Binatus sp. (SeqCode); assembly: GCF_049584895.1. GTDB lineage: Bacteria > Desulfobacterota > Binatia > Binatales > Binataceae > Binatus. The sequence goes on along the minus strand of NZ_JBAUYR010000102.1, from coordinate 102,558 downwards.
CGCAATTCACGCGGGATACCCGGGAGTGCCTGTGTTGCACGGCGTTTCGATCGAAGTGGCGGCCGGCGAGATGCTCGCGATCGTGGGTCCGAATGGCGCCGGCAAGTCCACGTTGCTGAAGGTCCTCGGCGGATCTATTACGCCGGCAGCGGGAAGCGTCGAGCTATTCGGCCGCCCGCTCGATTCGATCGAGCGCCGCGAATTCGCGCGCACGGTCGCGTCGGTCGGCCAGGAAAACGCGGTAGCGTTTCGCTTCACCGTGCTCGAGATCGTGCTGATGGGACGCGCGCCGCATCTCGGGGCATTCCGCTTCGAGAGTCCGCACGATTTGGAGATCGCATCAGCCGCGCTGGAGCGCTTCGACCTGCGGCATCTCGCCGCCCGTCACATCCAGGAACTGTCTGGCGGCGAGCGCAAGCGAGCGTTCCTCGCTCGCGCGCTCGCGCAGGAACCGAAGATCGCGCTGCTTGACGAGCCGACCGCGTTCCTCGACCTCAAGCACGTCGCTGAAATCTTCGCGCGATTTCGCGAGCTGTGCGCCGAGCGAGGCATGGCGGTTGTCGCGACGCTCCACGATCTCAACGCCGCCGCGCTCTATGCGGATCGCGTGCTGCTTCTGGCCGATGGCGCTGCGGTCGCCTACGGAACTCCCGCCGAAGTTCTGACTGCGGAGAACCTGCGCCGCGTCTACGAGACCGACGTGTACGTTGGCCGCAATCCGTCGACCGGCGCGCTCATTGTACTGCCAGCCGCACTTCCTAATTCTCGCGCGTAGCCTCGCGCGCAATTGCCCGCTCGAGCGCGCGCCGGTACTCTCTATATAGATGCCTTCTTCTGCGACTGAGCCTCTGAATCTCATCTTCGACGCCGACGATACGCTCTGGGATTCGAATATTCATTTTCTCGAGGCGTTCGATAACTTCGCTGCGGCTGTGAGCGATGCGGGCCTTGGCCTGTCGCGCGTCGAGATTCACGCCGCGGTGCGACGCGCCGAAATCCGGCTGATCAAAACGCACGGCTACGGGCGCCGCCCGTACCTGATGGCGCTGCATCAGGCGGCTGCTGAGCTCGCGCCCGCGGGTCACGACGGCTTGCGCGACGAGATCGAGCGAATCGGCGCGCATCTGCTCGAACGCGACTGCGCGTTGCTGCCCGACGTCGAGCCCACGCTGCAGCAACTGTCGCAGCGGCACCGCCTTCTCATGTTCACGAAGGGCCAGCGCGACGAACAATTGCAAAAGCTCGCGCGCTCCGGTCTCGCCCCATTGTTCGATCGCGTCGAGACGCCGCGCGAGAAGGACGTCGACGCTTATCGCCGCCTGGTGCGCGACGCCGACCTCGATCCGTCGCTGACGTATATGATCGGTAACAGTCCGCGCTCCGACATCAACCCCGCGGTCGCCGCGGGTCTGCGCGCCGTTTTCATTCCGCATCCGCATACGTGGGAGCTCGAGCACGAAGAAATCAATGACGCCGGCGACAGGATTATAGAACTTACCTCCTTTCGCCGCCTGGTCGAAGTATTCTAGTATCGATATTCCGATGTCTACCGCCGAACTAATCGACGACTTGCCTGTGCACCAGCCGGTTGCTGCCAATTCTGGCCGGGCGAAGGGTAAGCCACCGCTGGCGTTGCGCCCGCTGCACCGCATGTGGCGCAAGACGATCGATGAAATTCAGGTGTCGGCGCTGGACTTGCCGGTGCGCGGATTGCCCGAGGCTCTGCGCGGGCTAGTCGCGTGTCAGATAAGCGATTTTCACGTCGATCGCGACGAAGATCTCGCGCGTTTGACTTCAGCGGTCGAAGCGATCAACCAGCAACAGCCCGACCTAATCTTTCTTACCGGTGATTATTTTTCCGGGCCTGACACGATGCATCGCTATCTCGGTGCGTTTCGCGATGCTCTCAAAAATCTGCGCCCGAAGTCCGGCCTGTTCGCGATTCTCGGTAATCACGATCATTGGTCATCGGCCGAGCGGATCACCGACGCGCTCAAACGCGCTGGCGCCGATGTGCTGGCCAACGACAGCCGCCGACTCTTCCTGCGCAACGAGAAATTCATGGTCGTCGGCATCGACGATCTTTGGTCGCGCCGCGCCGAGCCTGCGCGTGCGTTTGGCGATGTCAACAGCGATGACTGCACGATAGTCCTCGCGCACAATCCGGACACCGCTCTCTACACGCGGCACCTGAGGCCGGGCGTGATGCTCTCCGGCCACACGCATGGGGGAGTCGTCCGAATTCCGTTTTATGGATCCCCACTCAAGTCGATTTTGCGCATCGGCAAGGAATTCTACTCGGGTCTGAACCGCTACGAAGATTTCTACATTTATACCAATCGCGGCTTGGGCACGTTTTGGTTGAGAATCCGCATCAACTGCCCGCCTGAGGTATCGCGCTTCTCGCTGACCCCTCTGGTGGAAGCAACCCTTGCCGAAAAGCCGACCGCGAAACTGCATCCGCTGAAGCGCGTTCGCCGCCGTCGGAGCCTGCGTCCCGTCACTCGTCGCTCGCGTCGAAAGCACGTCTAGCCAAGAGTCGCCGCGATGCTCGATCTCGCGATCGTCGGCGCAACCGTGGTAACTCCATCGCGCGTCGCTCTTGCCGACGTTGGCGTCGTCGCGGGTAAAATCGCGAGCATCGCGTCACCCGGCGCGCTCGAAACCGCGCAACGCACGATCGACGCGCTTGGGATGCTTCTCATTCCGGGCGCTGTCGATCCGCATACTCATCTCGACGCCGAGATGTTCTCGATGCACACCATCGACGACTTCGAATCGGGCACTGCTGCCGCCGCGGCTGGCGGAGTGACGACTATCGTCGACTACGCCTTCCAGGCGAATGGCGGCTCGCTCGTCAACGCGATCGAAAAATGGCACTCGAAAGCGCGAGATCGCTCGATCATCGACTACAGCTTTCATGTTGCGCTGCTCGATCCGTCGCCGGAGGCGATCGCCGAGATTCCGCGCGCCGTCGATCGCGGCGTCACCAGCATCAAGATTTTCATGATGCTGGGTTTCGAGGCTCGCGCGCGCGACTACCTGCGTGCGTTCAAGGTGGCAGGAGACTGCGGCGCACTGCTCGCGATTCACGCCGAGGACGAGCACCTGATCGGATTTTGCACCGAGCGCCTGCTCGCCGCCGGCAAGCATGACGTGACGCATTTCGCCGCGAGCCGTCCCCCGCTGTCCGAAGCCGCGGCGGTGAGACGCGCGCTCGCGATGACCGAGCTGTCAGGCGCTCCCGCTTACTTCGTACATCTCTCGAGCCGCGAAGCTATCGACGAAGTGCGTCGAGCGCGCGTATCCGGCCGCACGGTTCTGGCCGAGACGCGGCCGATCTATCTCTACCTGACGGAAGAGCGCTTTCTCGAGCCGAACGGCGCGAAGTATGTCGGATATCCTCCGCTGCGCAGCGCCGAACATCGCGATGCGCTTTGGGCAGCGCTCGCGGACGGCACCGTTGATGTCGTCGCGACCGACCACTGCAGTTGGACGCTCGAGCGCAAAATTTCCGCCGATCGCTTCACGCGGATGCCGCCCGGGATGTCCAATCTCGAGACTCTGGTGCCGATGCTCTATTCGGAAGGCGTCGCGAAGGGCCGTCTCTCGATTTCGCGATGGGTCGATCTGACGGCGACCAACCCCGCGAAAATTTTCGGAATGTATCCGCGCAAGGGCGCTATCGTCGAAGGCGCCGACGCCGACCTCGTGATCTTCGAACCGAACCGCAAGGTCATCGTGAAAGCATGCGAGATGCATTCGCGCGCCGACTACGACCCGTTCGAAGGATTCGAAGTTACCGGCTGGCCGAAGATGACAATCTCGCGCGGCGTGCCAATCGTAACCGATCGCAAAGTCGATGCGCCCGCCGGACGCGGCGAGTTCGTAGCGCGCGAGCGGTTCTCCCCCGGCTGGCGAAGCCAATAGCGGATCTCGAAAAAAAGCCGCGGTTACAGTCGGCGCCAGCCCCGGCCTTCGTGGCCGAAGTGGAAAAGTTCGGGATGCGTTATTTCGGCTAGGATTTCGAGCGACTCGGCGATTCGAGGGCCGGGACGGTTGAAGTACTGGTTGCCGTCGGCCATGAAGACTCGATGCGCGCGCACCGCCTTCAGCCCGTTCCACTCGGCATGATTGGTCAACGCGGGCAGGTCTTGCGCGGCGCGATCCATGTTGAAGCCGCACGGCGAAATCAAAATCACGTCCGGATTTTTAGAGGCCAGCTCTTCAAATTTCATCCACGGCGAATGCTCACCGGCTTTACCGAAAAGATTTACCGCGCCCGCCATCTCAACCAGCGTCGGCATCCAGTTTCCCGCTGCCATCATTGGATCGATCCATTCGATCGTCGCGACACTGGGCCGAGCCGATGCATCACGAGCCTTGTCCGCAATCTTCTTGAGGCGCGTGCGAAGCTGCTCGACGAGTTCGGTCCCTCGCGAATGCGCGTCGAGCGCATCCACCACGCGCTGCATGTCGGTAAAGATGTCGTCGAGGCTGTACGGCGCGAGCGAAACGATCTTCGGCCGCGCGCCCAGCCATTCGGCCACTGCGGCTTCCACGTCGCGCTCGCTGACCGCGCATACTTCGCACTGCGATTGCGTGACGATCACGTCGGGGCGAAGTTTGCGCAGCCTGACCGCATCGACGCGATAAACTGAGAGCGCGTCGCCCACAATCTTTTTCACTCGCTGATCGATCTCGGCGCTGGTGCCTTCGGGGTTGAATTTCGGTTCCGTCAACGCTGGGAGGCGCAGGACAGAGCGGGGGAAGTCGCATTCGTGTGAACGGCCGACAAGTTGATCTTCGAAGCCGAGCGCGCAAACTATTTCAGTCGCGCTCGGTAGCAGGGTCACGATTCGCTGAGATTTAGTCACTGCTTGATTCCCTGACGGCTGCATTCCTTGATTTGATCGCGACCCACGTCGGCGTCCATCAATTTGAATTGTACATGGCCGGTGGAGGCGACGTCCTCCTTGATGAAGTATTGCTCGCCGGCGTGCGCGTCAAACTTTAACTGCGCCGCACTGTCGCTGGCGGCCGCGCAGGTGACCGGCCCGCTGTCGGCGAGGAATTCGTAAAAGCCGGAGGTCTCCAATTCAATGCTCTCGTGGCCGCAGGTGATCATCGGATTCGACTGCGAACTGAGAAGGCCGTAAGGCCGGTAGACGTAGATGAGGGCCTCCGACGCGGGAGTCGCCCGTGGCTGATACGCTTCGCCCTGCGCGCCGCATCCGGCGAGCGTGATGCAAGCGAGAGTTGCGATCAGAGCGCGAATCATTTTTTGTTTCATGACTTCGAGGCGCGAACGTAAAGGAACAGCGCGATGTGATCGCGAAATTTTCTGAACGCCTCGGGATACAATTCGCACGCGGACTCGGGCGCGCGCGGCTCGCGAATCTCCTCGAGCCGCAGACCAGCCGCGGTCACAGGGTTGATGTAGTCGGACAGTTTGCGATCAAAACGCGGAATGGCGAACTCCTCGACCTGCACGGCATTGGGCGCATGACCGAACTTCCAACGATCGATCCAGACTTCGTCGTTAAAATAGTCCGCGACAGTGAATTTGATGGCGCGCCCAGAGTCGTCTCTAATCCAGCCGAAACCTTTGGTCGAGAAGCATGGATGCAGGATGCTGTATGCGAGCGTGCCGCCGGGGCGCAGCACGCGTGCGAATTCGCGGATCGCGCCCGGAAAATCAGGACCGTCCATCAACGCCATCGTCGAGATGACCGCATCGAATGAATCTTCGCCGAAGTTCGCCATGTCGGTAAATGAAGCACGCTCGTAGTGAATTTCCAACGGTTCGCGGAGTTCCTCGGCGCGCGCGAACTCGATCATCTTCGGCGACAGATCGACGCCGGTCATGCGGGCGCCGCAGCGCGCGAACATCCGCGTGTTGTGACCCTCGCCGCATCCCGCGTCGAGCACGGTCTTGTCGCGCAGGTCGCCAGCGAACTCGAGGAAGGCGGGATTGTTCCAATGCTCGCGAAAGATGTCCCAGTGGTTACGAACCTGGTCAGTCCACACGTCGGCATTTCGATCCCATTGCTCGGCAACTTCAGACTCACGAATTTGCGGCGGCATTTCTTTTTCACCCTCCCGCGCAATCGCGCGTGAAAAAAAACGGACGAGGAAAATCTCGTCCGCTAAGAAACCGTGCTGTGGCGGATGAGCACTCGCAATCGCGATCGTCATCCTGAGGGTTTGGTGAGTATATGCGCGATGCTCAACGTTGACAAGACTCCGGCGCGACCCGATCGTGAGACCCATGATGCAGGAAGCTTCCAGCGTTCGCACCGCGGGCAAAGTTGAGGCGGTCGGTCTCGATTTCGGAACCACCAACAGCGCGATTGCGATCGTTGGCGCCGACGGAGCACCACGCCTGGCGCGGTTTTCCGCCGCTGAAGGTGGAGATCCGACCGAGACGTTCCGATCGATTTTATTTTTCGAGGCGCCTGAGGAAACCGGCGGGACTGATTCGGCGGTCTCGGTCGGCAACGACGCGATTCGGCGCTATCTCGCGGCCGCGGGCAACGGGCGGCTGGTGCAATCGCTCAAGTCGTTCCTGGCGGACAAGACTTTCGAATCGACCGACATCATGGGTGAGACGTACACGCTCGGCGATTTGATTGCGCCGATCATCACCGCGCTGCGCGATGCCGCGATTGCGCAGTTCGGCGAGTTGCCGCCGCGAATCGTAGTCGGCCGCCCGGTTCATTTCGCGGCCGCTGGCAATCCAGACGAAGCGCTTGCGCGCAGCCGGCTGGATATCGCGATCCGGCGCGCGGGATGGACCGACGTGGTGTTCGAGTACGAGCCGGTTGCGGCGGCGTATGACTATGCGCTTCGAATCACGCGCGACGAAACGGTGTTGATCGCGGACTTCGGCGGTGGCACCAGCGATTTCTCGGTGCTGCGTCTGAAGCCGCGAGCGGCTGCGAAGCATGGCGCGGCGCGCTACGAGATTCTCGGCAACGACGGCGTCGGCATCGCGGGGGATGCATTCGACGGGCGCGTGATGCGCCACCTGGTCGCGCCTGCGCTCGGGCGCGGGACGAAATACCGATCGCCGTACGGGATGGTGCTGCCGGCGCCAACCTGGCCGTACACGAAGCTGGAGCGATGGCATCATCTGTCGTTCCTGAAGGCGCGTGCGACGATGCTGCGATTCGAAGAACTGATGCGTGAATCGTTCGAGCCCGAAAAAGTCGCAGCACTGATTCATATCGTGGAAAACGATCTGGGCTATTTCCTGTTTCGAGCGGTCGAGAAGACCAAGCTCGAGTTGTCGGCGCTGGAAGCGGCGGATTTCATGTTTTCCGATCCGCCGGTGTTGATCGACAAGATAGTGGCGCGGCCGGATTTCGAAAATTGGATCGAGCGTTATCTCGAACAGATCGCTGGATGCGTCGATCGGCTGATGAAGACCGTCGCGCTTAAGCCGGACGCGATCGACAGCGTATTTCTGACCGGGGGGTCATCGTTCGTGCCTGCGGTACGGCGCATTTTCACGGACCGCTTCGGCGCCGATCGCATCCGGATGGGCGACGAGTTCACATCAGTTGCGCGCGGCCTCGCGCTGCGCGCGCTAGATACCACCGGCTAGATTTCACTGATTTTCTGAATCAGTGAGTTCGTTTGTAGAAACATTTACCCAACAAGCACAGTGCGCCTGACAACTTTCCACCGTTGGCGCACGAATATTTCGTGGCATGGGGTCTGCATCCTACTTCCGAAAGGCAATCAGCGAGCGCGAGTGTGCCCGTGTAAAAATTGCCAATTCAGGAGGTGAATTTAATGAAGCGATTAGTACTCACATTGGTGGCGGGCGCATTCGGATCGCTGTTGGTGCTCCCGATCGCGCACGCGCAGGACTATCAGGACATGAGCCAGGACGCGAACGCGATCCGTCATGACCAGCGCGACATCCATCAGGACAAGCGCGAAGAGCGCGAAGACCTGGAACATGGGAATCTTGGCGCGGCGGCGGGCGAGCAGGCGGATATCGAGCGTGACCGCGCGCGCGAGAACGCGACCAAGGAAGATCTCAACAACGATATGAATGGCAACGACTACGCCCGCCATCATCACGATGACGACAACGACTAGAGTTTGAAGCGTGAAGCCGCGCCGTTGAGAAATCAGCGGCGCGGTTTTTTTGTACGCAACTTTTCCGCGAATAATCGTCGCGCGGAATCGTCATAGCAGGAGGGCAAGCGATGAACTCCTATTCTTCAAGGTTAATTTCAACCAGGTCTGGCGCCAGTTTCACGGTGCTCGTCATGCTGGCGACGGTGCTTTCAGGGTGCGCCACGGTTTCTGTCACACCGCAGCCGATACGGCCGCCCGAAGCTGCGGCTGCGATGAACGCTATCGAGGCGGAGCCGACCTATCCGGCACGGATCGAAGTTCGCGACTTTGATTTCGTGGTAAATGATGTGACCGAGAACAGGAGTCCGCTGAATCGTGGGATCGATCTGTTCAAGCGAAGTTCGGAGGACCAGCGCCAGGACGCGATCGGGCGCGATGTAGGTGCGGCGCTTTCGAAAGAGATCGTCAAAAAACTGGACCGAGCCGGCCTTAATGCTGTGCGCGTCCCCAGGGACAGCGATATTTCTTTCCAGGGCAACTTTCTTCTTGTCACGGGGCGACTGGTCGAGGTTGACGAAGGGAATCGTTTCACGCGGATCGCGGTCGGTCTCGGCGCTGGTGAATCGAGACTCGCAACCGAAGTTCACGTGTATCGCGTGACTAACGGCGAAAGAGCCGAGGTGCTGGAGTTTAGGACCCGCGCCAACAGCGGAAAGATGCCGGGTGTCGCAGCGTCGCTAGGCGTTGGAGAAATGTTTGTTGGCCCGATCACTTTGCTTACGGGCGTGGAAGACGCGCTGTCGAGCGGCCAGAAGATCTACGTTTCCCAAATCGACTACCTGGCTGGCGAAACGGGCAACGAGGTCGCGAAGTATCTCTCGCAGTACGCCGCGGCCGAGGGATGGATCCCGATGAGCAAGGCGAAGTCGGTGCATCTGGCGAGTTAAGCTGAGATTGCACTCGCCTCACGAGAATGATCGGCCAATGAATGCATCCCATCGCGCGCATCGGGATTCAAAATTCCCGTCATCGCCGTTTGAGGTGCAGACGCGAATCGAGTGGGGCGAGGGCAGAGGCGTGCGGTGATCTGGGCGAGGAACCTAACACCTAACCCCTTCCCTCGAGGGAAGGGGAATAATCGCGTTGGAGAAAAGTCAGACCGCGAGGGAGTGGGGGTAGGTTGCAGTCAGCGGTGGCATTTCGAGGCCTAGTTGGTCACAGCGGCGGGAGAGCATCGTGAGGTAGAGATCGGCTAGTTCCTGGTTGTCGCGGGTTTTCAGCCCGAAGCGGATGCAATCGTAGGTGAAGCCGGTGCCGGGCGGGCCGAAGAAATTTACCGCGCGCGGAAGCCATCGGCGGAGCGCGGTGTTGACCGACTTGGCGCCGAAACGGTCGACGGCGTCGCCGAGTTGGCGCGACGCAAAAATTTCGTGGTCGGCTTCCTCGTCGAGAATTATTTCGGCGGCGCGCGCGTGCGGTGCGTAGCTGGAATCCTTGTAGTTTTCGCCGATCATGATGAGGCCGGTGGTGTCGAGGCTGAGCGACGCCATCAGGAGGTCGAGCTCGCCTTCAGCTTTCGAGGCGAAGTAACTGGGCGCGTCGAAGGAGGGCGCTTTGAGCACGATGATCATCGAGCGATCGGCCGCCTGCTGGCTGACGCCGAGTTCCTCGAGCGCGTGATAGATGAGTCGTGCGTGTTTTTTTTCTTCGGCGAAATTTTTCTCGACGATTGGACGCAGGTCGGGATTGTCCAGCGTCCCGAGCGCGCGCTGATAGCCGAGCGCAGTCAGCTTCTCCGCCATCGCATGCGCGGCGAGCAGACGGATCAGCACCCTGGTGTATTGCGGATCGACGCGGCCCTCGTTGAGCGCCTCGGCGTTCAGCGATCGCGGCGGGAACTCGCGCCGGATCGGCATCGCGGGCTACCTCACTTACTCGCGGCGCGCGAGGGCAGGATGACGGTGGCGGAACCGGGCGTAGTCTTCTCGCCTTTTGCGTTCTCGAGCCAGATTTCGCAATCGACCAGGTTGTAGCCGCCGTCGGTGCATTTTTTGGAGACCTTGCCGCGCGCGACGACCTTGGTCCCAGGCTGATCCATCCCGCGGTACTGGACGCCGAGTTTGCGCAGCCATCCGAGCTCGCCGGCGAAGTCGGTCATCAGATGGCCGAGGAACGCGTTCTTCAACGCGCCGTGCAGGATTACGCCGGGTAGATTGTTGCCCATCGCGAAATCCTTGTCGTAGTGGATCTGATAGAAGTCGCCCGATGCGCCGGCATAGCGGACGAGCTGCTGCGTGGTTGGATTTTTTTCGAGCGGCCCGATCTCGGTGCCGACTTCGACATCTTCGAAATAAATTTGCTTCGCCATCTTAGCTTCCTCTCGCGAAACGCTAGTAGCGGATTCCAGTCGAGCGTTGTACGACGCAGACTTCGCCGAACTGGTTGGTGTAAGTGGTTTCGACGGTCGTAAAGACCATCGGTCCGAGTCGGCCCTCGGACTCGCGCAAGTCGACGAGCTTGGACTGCACGGTGATGTGGTCACCGGGGCGAATCGGCGCGAAGTACTCCCATTCCGAGCCGCCGTCGAGGCCGCGGAAGGTAGTCATGTCGAGCTTGATGTCGGGAATCGGCGAGCCCATCGAGCGGCAGAAGGTGGGCGGCGCGATCATGCTGCCGAAGCGGGTCTGGCGCGCGTCACGCTCGCTGTTGAAGAGCGGATTGCGATCCTCGATTGCCTCTGCGAAGCGGCGGATCGCGCCACGCTCGACTTCGTAGGTGCGCGGTTCGGAGGTTTTGCCGATTTGCTTGCGAGCTTCGTCGGTAACGTATTTGTTCGCCATCTTTTTCAGTGTCCCCTGTTTACGTTTCGGTCCGCTTGAGACTTTTTTACCACAGGCGCTCGCGATGGGTATAACGCCGCGTCATTTTGCGATCGAGATGCGCGGGACTAAGATCAGAAGTAGCGACACGCACAACGGTCGGCATGAGGAGGATCTCGATATGGCGAAACTCAGCGAGAATCAGATCAGAGAGAAGCTGAAGGCGCTGCCCGGATGGGAGTACAAGAACAACGCCATCAGCAAGACGTTCAAGTTCAAGGAATTCCTGCACGGGATCGAGTTCGTACAGAAGGTCGCCGAAATCGCCGAGGGCGCCGACCATCATCCCGACATTACGATCAACTACACGCGCGTGACGTTCTCGTGCTCGACGCACGATGCCGGCGGGGTGACCGACAAGGATTTCAAGCTGGCGGAGAATATCGAGATCGCGTTCAAGGATCGCGGCGAGTAGGGTCAGCCTCGATTCAGCGCGCCTTGGCTTTTATCTCCGCGTACTTGTCGAGCAATGGCAGCACGGTGTCGCGCGTCGCGGGCGGCAGCGCGAAGATCAACCGGTCGAGGCCGAGGTCGAGGAACTTTTTGACCTGATCCTCGTTCGGACCGACGCCGAACATCGAGACCGGAAGCTTGCTGCGGCCGGCTTTCCTGCCCGCTTCGGCGAGCGCCTTCAGGCCGGCGGAGAGATCGTAGCGCGGAAAATTTATCGGCATCCATCCGTCGCAATACTCGGCGACGCGATCGAAGGTTTTGGGCGATTGCGAGCCGAGCAGAATCGGCGGGCCTCCCGGCTGCACCGGCTTGGGAAAGGACCAGATCGGATCGAAGTTCACGAACTCGCCGTGAAACTCGGCAGCCTCTTTGGTCCAGATTTGGCGCATCGCGAGAATTTTTTCCTTGACGATCTTCCAGCGCCGCTTGAAATCGACGCCGTGATTCGCCATCTCCTCGACGTTCCATCCCGCGCCGATGCCGAAAATCACGCGGCCGCCGGAAATCATGTCGAGCGACGCGACTTCCTTGGCGAGCACGATCGGATCGCGCTCGATCACCAGGCATACGCCCGTACCGAGTTTGAGTTTTTTTGTTACCGCAGCGGCTGCGCCGAGCGCGACGAAAGGATCGTGCGTGTGCCAGTACTCTTTGGGCAGTTCGGCGCCGCCGGGCCACGGAGTTTTGCGCGATGCGGGGATGTGCGTGTGCTCGGGGAAGAACATCGATTCGAAGCCGCGCTGCTCGGCGGCGAGCGCAAGTTCGATCGGCTGGATTGCGTAGTCCGTCGGGAACATCGAGATTCCGAATTCGGCCATGGCGATTCCTCCGGGTTTAAGTGGGCGCCAACAGCAATTTGTCAGCGCACCGTAGATTTTTTCATAGCACAATCGATAGGCGAAGTGTCTGCGCCGGTTGCGGCGATGCTAGTTCGTCGGCGATGCGCCTACGACGCGGAGCTTCGCGTTTGATTCCCTCGCCCCTTGTAGGGCGAGGGAATCAGAACGGACCCTCTCGCAGACGGTCTACTACGCGCCGGACTTTAGGACTTGGCCAGGGAGGTAGCCTGAATGGTGGCCGTGGTCGTAGAGGATGTCGCCGTTTACGATTGTGTATTCGACGCCTTCCGCAGGCATCACTAGTCTGCGGCCGCCGCCCGGAAGATCGTTTTGCATGCGGGCGCGCTTGGCGGAGCCGACTTTGCGCTCGTCGAAGATTGCGACGTCGGCGGGGAGGCCGACTTTGAGACGGCCGCGGTCCTTGATTCCGAAAAAGTCCGCCGGCTCTGACGTGATTCGCTTGATTGCATTTTCCAGCGTCAACGCCTGCCGCTCGCGCACCCAGGTGCCGAGCAGGTAGGTGCAATAGCCGGCGTCGCACAGCATGTTCACGTGCGCGCCGCCGTCCGACAGCCCGATCATCGTGCGCGGGTCCGCGATCAGCCGTTGAATTCCTTCCTCGTGATACTGCTGCATCGTGTACTGGATATTCAGATCGTCCTGGAGCGCGAGGTTAAAGAAAGTATCGAGCGGATCCTCGTGCCGCTGATCGGCGATCTCGCCGACGGACTTGCGCTCATATTGTTTCAGCGCGGGATTTGCGACCTCCAGCACCTCGACCCGATTCCATTTGCCCTGGAACAGATGCGGCCGTTTGAGCTCCTCGCGAAAGGCGCCGCGAAAAGCCGGGTCACTGTAGAAAGCCTTCTGCTTCTCGAGCGGCTGATTGAACACCGGCCCCCACAACTCCATGTCGGCGAACGAGAACGGATTGCGCAAGTCCATCTGCACGACGAACGGCTTGCACAGCACCTGCGGCACACCGCCGCGCTTGATCAACGGCTCGAGGCGTCGGAGCGTGTCGGCGCTGGCCTCGGGCTTGTCGGGACGACTCGCCATCGCGAGCCACGTGACGGGCCGCGCGCTCTCGTCGAGCAGAAATTCCAGCAGACCCTCTTCGTCCTCCGACATGCGTCCCGAGCGGCGGGTGAGCGCTATTTCGATTGCGCCGCGACCCGCATCGCGCAGCACGTTGGCGTAGGCCTTGAGCTCATCGGTCGACGCCAGCCGGCATGCGAGCGGACGCCCCTGGTAGCCGATATGCTGCGGCAGAGTCGTCGTGGAAAATCCGAACGCACCGGCCTCGACGGCCTCGCGCAGCAACTCTGCGATGCGCGCCGTCTCGTCGATGGTGGCCTCGCGCTCCATCGATTCTTCGCCCATCACGTAGTGCCGAAATGGGGTCAGAGGCGCCAGGAACGCGAGATTGATTCCCGCGCCGCGGCGCTCGGCCGCCGCGATGAACTCCGGGAAGGTTTCCCATTCCCACGTGATCCCCTTCGACAGCGCCTCGAACGGAATCGCCTCGACGTTGACCAGGTCCCACGCCGCCACTTCGCGCGCCGCGGGCTTGCAGGGCGCAATACCTACTCCGCAATTTCCCATCACGACGGTGGTGACGCCGTGCCATGAAGTGCAACTGACTAGTGGATCCCAGCAGATCTGCGCATCGTAGTGAGTATGCGGATCGACGAAGCCGGGCGACACGATAAGGTCGGACGCATCGATTGTTTCGGTGGCGCCGTCGGTGACCTTGCCTATCTCCGCGACCTTGCCGTCCTTGACTGCGATGTCGGAGCGCCGGCGAAAGGCGCCGGTGCCGTCGATAACCGTTCCGTTTTTGATGACGAGATCGTAAGCCATTTCCACATCCTCCGGGATGCGATTCGAGACAAAACGCCTTAGCTTTCGGTATCGCAGGAAAGACTGTCGGGGCGCAAGGATTGCGATCAAGGCGTGCGTTCTCTGAAGCACAATGAGGGCAGTAATCTGGAGTTCTGCTATCTAATAGTCATATCGAGCAAACAAATAGTCGGGGCTGGATGGAACGCCTTTGCCGATTGTCCTCCACAGTCGATCCTCGAACCTAGTCGCAATAACGATCCTCTTATATGATCGGGGCGCCGGCGAATTGTTCGCGAAGGAGATTAGTCAGATGAAGGTGGTTGTCGATCTGAAACTGTGCGAGGGAAATATGAAATGCCAGGAGGCGGCGCCGGAAGTGTTCGAGGTGCGCGACGACGACAAGAGCCATCTGTTGATCGAGAATCCGCCGGAGCGCATGCGCGATAAGCTCAAGCTTGCGGCGCGGTTGTGCCCCCGGCAGGCCATTACGGTCGGCGACGACTAAGATGACTCAATCCTCGCGACAGGTCAGAATGCAGAGACAGAACTCGCGGAATCGCGGAGACCCTTTTAATGGAAACTGAACAGGCACTCTCACTCGACTCGTTGAACATCATCGGCCCCGACCATTACATGAGAAATGGCTACCCGCATCGCGAGTGGACCTACCTGCGCAAGCACAAGCCGGTTTTCTGGTGCGAGCATCCGAAGACCGACCCGTTTTGGGCGATCACCAAGCACGCCGATATCATCCAGATTTCCAAACAGCCGCGCCTGTTCCTCAACGGCCCGCGCCTGCTGATATTCGTCCAGGAGGAAGGCTTCGAGGAGAGTCCGACGCCGCCCTTCCGTCATCTGCTCGATATGGACCCTCCCGATCACGGCGAGTATCGCGCCGTCGTCAGCCGGCACTTCACGCCGCGCGGGGTGAGTCCGCTGGGGCCGGAGATCGAGAACATCACGCGCGAGGTGCTCGACGACGTGACCGGGCGCGACGTGTGCGATTTCGTGACGGACGTGTCGTCGAAAATTCCGCTCGCTGTCATCGCGGAACTGCTCGGCGTCCCGCACAAGGACTGGGAACAGCTGTTCCGATGGACCAATGAAACGATTGGCGGCGGCGACCCTGAGTTCCAGGCGGGCACCACCGCGCAGGAGACGATGGATCGATCGCGGCTCGGCCTGTTCCAGTATTTCAGCGAGATGGTCGCCGAGCGGATGAAGCATCCGACCAACGACATCACCAGCATCGTTGCCAATGGCAAGGTGAACGGCGAGCCGATCCCGCAGTTCGAGATGCTGTCGTACTACTTTTTGCTGGTGGTTGCGGGCAACGAGACCACGCGCAACGCGACGACCGGCGGACTGCAAGCCTTCATCGATAATCCCGGGGAATGGCAAAAGCTCAAGCGCAATCCCGAGCTGATCGATTCGGCGGTCGAGGAGATCGTGCGATGGACGACGCCGGTCATCCAGTTCGCGCGCACCGCGACAGAAGATACGGTGATTCGCGGCCAGAAGATCAAAGCCGGCGAATCGGTGTGCCTGTTCTATCCGTCGGCGAATCGCGACGAAGAAGTTTTCAACGATCCTTTCAAGTTCGACATCAGCCGCAATCCGAATCCGCACATCGCTTTCGGTATCGGCGAGCATTTCTGTCTCGGCGCGAACCTGGCGCGGCTCGAGCTGAAAATTATTTTCAGAGAACTGGCGAAGCGACTTGATTACGTCGAACCCGCAGGTACGGTCGAGCGGCTGCGTTCGAGCTTCGTCGGCGGCATCAAGCACATGCCGATTCGCCTCAAGATGAAGCCCGCCGCCAAAGCGGCCTGACGAGGTAGCTACAATGATTATTCCGCGCAAGTCGGCTGACCGCGGACGCACGAAGATCGATTGGCTCGACAGCCGCCACACGTTCTCGTTCGGCGACTACCACGATCCCCGGCAGATGGGATTTCGCACGTTGCGCGTCATCAACGAGGACCGCGTTCGCCCTGGTGCCGGGTTTCCGACGCATGGGCATCGCGACATGGAGATCATCACCTACATTCTCGAGGGCGCGCTCGAGCACAAGGACAGCCTCGGCACCGGATCGATCATTCGACCCGGCGAAGCGCAGCGGATGAGCGCGGGCAGCGGAATCACGCATAGCGAATTCAATCATTCGAAGACCGAGCCGGTCCACTTTCTGCAAATTTGGATCATGCCTGCCTCAGCCGGAATTGCTCCAGGCTACGAGCAGAAGACAATCGATGACGCCAAGGCGCACGGCGGCTTCGCGCCGGTCGGTATGCCGGAAGGCGGCGGCCAGTCAGTGAAGATTCATCAGGACGCCGCGCTGTCAGTCGCAAAGCTCGAGCGCGGACAGACCGTCGCGACCAATCTCAAGCCGGGCCGCCACGGATGGGTGCAGGTCGCACGAGGCGCGGTGACCGTGAATGGCACCGCGCTCGCGGAAGGCGACGGAGCCGCAATCAGCAACGAAGAAAAAGTGACGATTGCCGCGAGCGCACCTGCCGAAGTCCTGTTCTTCGATCTCGCTTGAAGGCGTTGTTACCCCTTCGTCGCCGCGCGCAACCGCGCCAGATCGTAATCGCGTAGCTGATCGATCCGGTCCACCGTGACGTCGGGTGTCATATATTTGGCGACCTCCTTCGCGTCGGCGGCATAATGACCCTGGCGCGGGAACACTGTCGTCACCTTCGCGCCCCACGTTTTTTTCACCGCGTCCAAAATCCGCACCTTGTCGTCGATCAGCACGTAATGGTCCGCGGGATAGCGCGCCTTCACGTCGTCGAGTTCCTGTTCCTTGTGGATGTAAATCATAACTTTGCCGTCGACCGCTTCGCGCAGTCCTGAGCGCTCGACCTTGAGCGGCTGAAAAATCATGTCGCCGTCGGACAGGATCGCGGTCTCGCCGTATTGCTGGTACTGCTCGAGCACGTCGAGCGCGCAGGGGAACAGCCGGTTGGCGAAATGGTAGTTCATCAGGAAATACGACACCGCGATGATTCCGAAATCGCGCGGATGATTGACGCGATACCGTTGCAGCGCGCCGAGGTAGTCCGCATAGCCGAGTTCGGTGCGCAGCTCCTCGAAATAATCCCAGTAGCGCTGCTGCTGATCGTTGCCGATGTCGCGCTCGAGATTGCTCTTCATGTCGGCAACGATGTGGTCGTTGTCGATCAGCGTGTTGTCGACGTCAAACAAAAAAACAACGTGTTCTTTGGCCATCGCTGTGAAGGACCTCCGACGACAATGATTGCGATTCTAACGCACTGAGGGAATCGGGGTGGCGCCGTGCGCGCTTGATTGGTAGCAGGCCTCGACCACGGCCATCGTGCGAAGCGCGTCCTCGACGCTTGAAACCAGTGTTGAGTCTTCGCCGGTGACGAAGCGCTGCAGGTTCGACATCGGACCCTCGAACGCCTCGAGGAACCACGAACCGCGCAGAGCAATCGGGCTCCAGCCGTTTGAATCTTCCGTCGCAAGCTCAAGGGTGTCGGGCTCGCCAGCTGGATAGTTGAGATTCACGCCCATCTTTGCGATCGCGGCGCCGCGCGCGCCCTCGATTTTCAGTTGCGACATACCGTAGCGTTCGCCAAACGTATGCGCGTGATTCATCGTCAGGCTGCATCGAATCGTGTCGCCGTAGTCGATGACAATACTGGTGCGCGTGTCGGAATAGTCGGGCATGCCGGGATGCCGAACGCCTTTGCAATAGACGCCGCGCGGCTCGCCGATCAGCGATCGAATCAGATCGAGGTAGTGAATCGAATGCATCAGCACTTCGAGGCGCGGCACGCCCTTGAGAAACGCCCAGTAGTTCCACGGCGTGTGAAGATTGATGCGCACCTCGACGTCGAGCAGGTCGCCAAAAACGCCGCGCTCGAGCGCGTCCTTCACCGCCAGCATGTTGGGCGCGAAGCGGAGTTGAAAATTTACCGCGGCACGCAGCTTTCGCTCGCGACAAATCGCGACGATCCGGCGTGCATCGGCCAGGTCGCGGCCGAGCGGCTTCTGGATCAACACGGCGGCGCCGGACGGCAGCCGTTGCAGCACATCGGCGATATTTTCTGGTGGGATCGCGACGTCGAAGATCACGTCGCGCATCGACGCGGCTTCTTCGAGCGACTCGAATACGCGCGGAATCGCAAATGCCGCCGCGCGCTCCGCACTTGCCTTCGGGTTCACGTCGAAAATCCCGGCGACCGGAAAGCCGAGCCGTTGGTACACGGGAAGATGCGCGTCGCGAACGATACTGCCTGCGCCCATCACGACGATCGGCTTCGGCGCCGATGGACGCGGCCAGGACTGGCGCAGGTCGCGAATCGAGGCTGGCAATTGAGTCGTCATCGCCGGTCGCGCGATGCTACCATGCCGCGCAGAGGAAGCGATCATGGCGCGCACCATCACCGGGCTCACTGTCCGCGATATCCGAACTCCAACTTCCAGAACGCTCGACGGCTCCGACGCCGTGCATACCGACCCCGACTATTCCGCAACGTATGTAGTTCTCACGACCGACGCGCGTGATGGCCTCGAAGGTCACGGCATGACCTTCACGCTCGGTCGCGGCAACGAAATTGTGGTAGCGGCCGTGCGCGCCTTGCAACATCTGATAGTAGGCTCGAAATACGACGACATCGTCGCGAACCTCGGCGGCTTCTGGGAGCGGCTGACGTTCGAGAGCCAGATCAGGTGGATCGGTCCGGAGAAGGGCGCAATCCATCTCGCGACTGCCGCTATCGTAAACGCGGTCTGGGATCTTTACGCCAAGGTCGAGCGCAAGCCGGTGTGGAAGCTGGTCGTGGATATGACTCCCGAGCAGTTCGTCTCGTGCATCGACTTCCGCTACCTCACCGACGCACTTACTCGCGACGACGCGATCGCAATACTGCACGCGAAATTCGCGACACGCGGCGAGCGCGAAGCGCAGATGCGCAAAGAGGGCTACCCGGCCTACATCACGTCCGCCGGATGGATGGGCTATTCCGACGACAAAGTTCGCCGCCTGTGCCGCGAGGCGCTTGCCGCGGGATGGACCCGGTTCAAAATAAAAGTCGGGCGCGACTCGGACGCCAACATCCATCGTGCCGCGATCGTGCGCGAAGAAATCGGACCGCGCGCCACTATGATGATGGACGCGAACCAGGCGTGGGACGTCGGCGAGGCGGTTGAGTTGATGCGCCCACTCGCGCGCTTCAATCCATTGTGGATCGAAGAGCCCACCAGCCCCGACGACGTGCTCGGCCACGCCGCGATTCGTCGCGCGATCAAGCCGATAGGAGTTGCGACCGGAGAGCATGCGGCGAATCGTGTGATGTTCAAGCAACTCATGCAGGCGGGCGCGATCGACTTCTGCCAGTTCGACAATTGCCGTCTTGGCGGACTCAGCGAGGCGCTCGCCGTCCTGCTGCTCGCGGCGAAATTCGGGGTGCCGGTATGCCCGCACGCGGGCGGAATCGGGCTTTGCGAATACGGCCAGCACGTTTCGCTGATCGATTACATCTGCGTCAGTGGCTCTCTCGACAATCGGATGATCGAATTCGCCGATCATCTGCACGAGCATTTCAAGGATCCAGTCGTCATGCGCCGCGACCGCTACATGCCGCCGACCGCGCCGGGCTTCAGTATCGAGATGCTCCCCGCTTCACTCGATGCGTTCGAATTCCCCGGCGGTTCAGAATGGACGCACAAATGAACCGCTAAAAGGGAGTTAGTAGCGATCCGATTAAGGCGCGTATGATTGGATCTGAGCTGCGCGGTTTCGGAGTTTGACTGGCATGCCCCACGTCGGAAGCGATCCAGAAGCGGCGGAAGATGCAAATCCTGCTCGCGGACAATTCATTAGCACCGCGCTCCGCTCGCGTGGATTTCTCCCCGCGCATGATCCGTTAATCGGCTTCCCCTCCAACTCCGAATTTGCCGGGTTGGACGAAATTGGGCGCAATCTCCCAAGCCTGCTGCAAGACCCGGGCTTTCGCACTTACGCGCGCTCGTTGGATATTCCGCTTTGGCCCGAAGATCGGGTGGCGGCAGACGACGTTCCACAACTCAGATTGTATTACGTGCGCGTGGGTTTTCTCGCCTCCGCCTACATCAACCAGGTGGGCCAGGAACCGAGCAGAGTGTTGCCGGCTAATCTCGCGCTGCCGCTATGCCGCGCCTGCAAGCTGATGAACCGTCCGCCGATTCTGAGCTACGACGGTTACGCGCTGTACAACTGGAAACGATTTAACAAGCACGGGCCGATCGCGCTGGGAAACATCGACACCGTTCAGAATTTCGTGCACCTCTACGACGAGCACTGGTTCATCCTGGTGCATGTCGAGATCGAGGCAATAGCCGCGCGCATCCTGGACGCGATTGCCACAGTTCAGGCAGCGCTCGATGCGAACGAGCCCGGCCCCATCGATGATGCAGTTCGCGACATAGCCGGTGCGGTCAACGAACAGGTTAGGGTGCTGCGGCGAATTCCGGAAAAGATGGACCCGGCACTCTATTACAAGACCTTCCGGCCATACATCCGTTTTTTTGAAGACGTTGAGTATGAAGCCGAGGTGCCCGGAGGGCACGTTGCAGCCGGCTCGGCCGCGCGACTGCGCATAAACTTTCGCGGCGAGACTGGGGCCCAAAGCAGCATCATGCCGCTGATGGTGGCATTCATGAAAATTCCGCATCGCCGATCGATGCTCACCAGTCACCTGATTGACATGCGCAACTATATGCCGGCGGAGCATCGCGCCCTGATCGCGGCGGTGGAGGCGATGCCAAGCATCCGCTCGATGGCGAGCAAACAGAACTACAACGCGGTGCTCGATGCGATGGCGGAGTTCCGATCAGTGCACTACGGATGGGCCCAGGAATACATCAACCGACGGACCGACGATCCCCGCGGAACCGGAGGCACTCCCTACATGGAGTGGCTGAAACGGCTCATAGACGAAACACTCGCATTCAAGATTGCATAGACCAAGTCTTTGCGAGCGGCTTCAGCATCGAGATGCTCTTTCTCCGTCGCTCGCGGCTTTTGAATTTCCCGAGGCGCGGAATAGAAAAAGAAATGAATCAGCGAATCAAATCATCGTTGTTCGTTGTGCTTGCTCTGGCGATCGCCGCGATCTCACCGGCGCTGTGGGCTGCACAGGATGACGCCAGCACTACTGATGCACTCAAAGCGGCGATCGCGGGGCCGCAGCGTTCCGACGCAAACAAGGCTCGCGACAAATATCGCCATCCGCTGGAGACGCTCACCTTCTTCGGGATTAAGCCCGACATGACCGTGGTCGAGGTCTCGCCGGGGACCGGCTGGTACACAGAGATCCTTGCGCCGTTTCTCAAGGACCACGGCAAGCTTTACGAAGCGGTCGGAGGAGGAGCGGGGGCCAAGACCTTCGAGGAAAAGCTCAAGGCCGATCCCGCAGTCTATAGTCAGGTCATCGTCACGACGCTACAGCCTCCAGCTGAAACCGAGATTGCGCCCGCGGGCAGCGCTGACATGGTTCTAACGTTTCGCAACGTGCACGACTGGCTTCCGCGAGGCACCACGGACGACTACTTCAAGGCTTTTTACCGCGCGCTGAAACCGGGCGGAGTCCTGGGAATTACCGACCATCGCGCCGATCCGTCGCAACCGCAAGATCCAAAAGCTAAGAACGGATACGTGCGTCAGGACTATATGATCCAACTTGCGGAGCATGCCGGATTCAAACTGGATGGCGCCTCGGAGATTAATGCGAATCCCCAGGACCCGCGCAATCAACCAGTGTGGAATCTGCCGCCGACGTTGCGGCAGGGAGATAAGGATCGCGATAAGTACCTGGCGATCGGCGAGAGCGATCGGATGACGCTCAAGTTCATCAAGCCGGCGACTTCGGAATCGAAAAACTAGATCGACGCGCTAGAGCGTGAAGACCAGTTTCATTTCGGCCCACCATTCGCCGGGCCGCGCGCCGGGGACCGGCTCCTGCATCGAGGCCATCAGGTCCTGCCATTCGCGGTTGCGCGGATTCATCGCTTCGTAGCGCGGGAAATCGCGGTCGGGGTCGAATGCGTCGGTCGTCTCCATAAACATGAAGAGCTGGCGGCCCAGCTTGAAGATGAGCATCCGCTCGATGCCGATGGACTTGAGGCCGCGCTCGACCTCCGGCCAGATTGCGCGATGGTGCTCGAGGTAGCGCTCGATGATTTGCGGATCGTCTTTCAGATTGATCGTGCGGCCGTACTGTTTCATCAGAATGCGAGCACGCCGCCGTCGATCGGATACGCCTGTCCGGTGATGAACGAGGCTTCGTCCGAGCACAGATAAAGCGCGAGCGCGGCGACTTCTTCGGGCGTGCCCATCCTGCCGAGCGGTTGATACTCCGAGAGCTGCTTGAACATCTCGGCCTCGCGTCCGGGATAAGTGGTGCGCAGGTATCCGTCGACGAACGGCGTGTGAACGCGTGCGGGGCAGATGCAGTTGCATCGGATGCCGCGCTTCACGTAATCGACCGCGATCGAGCGAGTCATCGTCAGCACCGCGCCCTTGCTCATCGAGTAGGCGAAGCGATCGGTGAGTCCTATCAATGATGCGATCGAACCTAGGTTGAGGATCACGCCGCCGCCGCTCGCAAGCATCCGTCGGACAGCCGCGCGCGAACAGAGAAAGATTCCTTTTACGTTGACAGAATAGATGCGGTCGAAGTCTTCTTCAGGAGTGTTCTCGACTGTGCCGATGTGCGCGATGCCGGCGTTGTTCACTAGTATGTCGACGCGGGACGCATTGCGGTCGGAATCGATGCGCGCGAAGGCGGCTTCCACCGAGTCGGCGAATGCGACGTCACATTCCAGCGCCGTCGCCGTGCCGCCAGCGGCGCAAATGCTCTCGACCGCGTTGCCAGCCGCCTTGAGATCGCGATCGAGCGCGAAGACATGCGCGCCGTTGCTGCCGAACGTCGATGAAATCGCCAGCCCAATCCCCGAGCCGGCGCCGGTGACAACCGCACTCTTTCCGTCGAGCCGAAACACGACTCGAACAGTAAAACAGGCAAGCGCTACATGACAACCGGTCCGATCAATGATCTTCGGTTTCGCGCAAGATGCGGCTGATCCGAGCCATCAGTTCGCCAGAGTTGAAAGGCTTGGTGACGTAGTCATCGGCGCCGAGGGAGAAACCCTTGACCACCTCAGCTTCGTCGCGATGCCCGCTGACCATGATCACCGGCAGGTTTCTGGTGGCAGCATCGCCGCGCAGCGCGGTCAGCGTCTTGAAGCCATCCATGTGTGGCATCGACACGTCCATAAGCACGAGGTCGGGTTTCTTCTTGCGGGCAATATCGAGTGCCTCTTCGCCATTGCGCGCGACGTCACACTCGAAATTGAAGTGCTTCAGTATCGTGGAGATCATAACGATGGTGGTGGCGTCGTCATCCGCGACCAATACGCGCCGGGTTCCGTTACGAGTCGAGGTTTGAAGCGCAACTTCCGCGGTCTCGACGAACCTGAGAACGCGATACGCCCTCAGCAACAGTTCTTCGGGCATGCATGGACGTATGATGAAGTCGCGGTTGAGGTCGGCAACGGTCGCGAATCGGGTTACAAGTTCCTCGAAGGTACCCACGATCACAGCCGGCTTGCGGCTGCGTGCGATCATCTCGATCGGCGGGGGCTGCTCGCCGATAGCGGCGGCCGAAGCATTGATAAAGCAAGCATCGAAGGGTGAGAGAGAGTTGAGCCCGGGAATATTCGGCTCCGCTCCAACCACGTGGCCGATTCCGCGGACGGTGCCCAGCGCCGCCATGATCGAATCGCGCTCGGCCGGTTCGAATCCCATCAACGCGAAGCGCCTGCCCGCCAAAGACTTCTGAATGATCTGGTCCATCAGGGACGCAGCCCTCCTTGATCGCGAAAATGCCGGAGCCGTATCGGTCCGCCGGATGCACTGCATTCACCTTGGCGTCGCCGAACGTATGGCGAATACGCAACGTTCGTGCCTCGCGGAGATGATTAGCAAAGCCTGTTCTTGCGCTCGTCAGCAGCCAGGGCGCATCGGATGACGTAGGGTACTTGAGCCATGTCGCTTTTTGAGACATGTGCCGACACTTCGACTCGACCAATGTAAGCGCGAGCAGGCTCGGCTCGCAGTTGAAATACGAATCGCTTTTCGCGTCGGGGGCGTGTAGAGCAGTGGCGTAGCGCCTATGCCTCACGCTGAACATGATCGTCGGGTCGAGGAGGTTCGCCCGCTCGAGACTGCCGCGCAATCGCGCCTTGCCGATGTGGCGCTGTCGAAGGCGCGACGCCGGCTGATCCCGTTTCTGTTCGTGCTCTACCTGGTGGCGTATCTCGATCGAATCAATGTCGGTTTCGCGTCGTTGCAGATGAATCGCGAGCTTGGACTCAGCGAATCGGTGTTCGGGCTGGGCGCCGGACTGTTCTTCATCGGCTATTCGATTTTCGAGGTGCCGAGCAATTTGATCCTCGAGCGGGTCGGCGCGCGCGTGTGGATTGCGCGAATCATGATCAGCTGGGGCGTCGTCGCGATGGCGATGGTCGCGGTGCGCGGTGCGGCGTCCTTCTTTGCAATCCGGTTCATCCTGGGACTAGCCGAGGCGGGATTCTTCCCGGGCGTGATTCTCTATCTCACATTCTGGTTCCCGGCGCGGGAGCAAGCGCGCGCAGTCGCACTATTCATGACTGCGACCGCGCTCGCAGGCTTGATTGCGGGCCCTGTTTCGGGCGCGTTGCTGCAGCTACACGGGATCGCGGGACTCTCGGGCTGGCAATGCCTATTTATCCTGGAAGGCCTGCCGGCGGTGATTCTCGGTATATTGGTATTGTTTCATCTTCCCGATGGTCCCGATAACGCCGTCTGGCTTGAGGTTAGCGAGCGTGCCGCACTATCGATGCGGCTCGAGCGAGAGCGCGGACGTGGTACTCAGAAACGTCAGCGGAGTTTTCGCGAAGCGATTAGCAACTCGACGGTCTGGATACTATCTCTTGTATATTTTGCAATAGTATTTGGACTATATGGAGTTACGTTCTGGCTACCGCAGATTATCCGGAGTTTGGGTAATAGCAGCGACTTCGGAATCGGGCTGCTGTCGGCGGTCCCGTTTTTCGGCGCGGCGATCGCGATGGTGTTGATCGGCAGGGCGTCGGACCTGAGCGGCGAGCGCCGATGGCATCTCGCGGTTTGCGCGGCGGTCGGAGCGGTCGGCCTGATACTCGCGTCGATGACTCGATCGCCGCTTCTGTCGCTGGGGGCGATCTCGATTGCGGCGGCGGGAATCTGGGGAACCTTCGGCCCATTCTGGGCGATGCCGCCGGAGTTTCTTACCGGCACGGCGGCAGCGGGCGCAATCGCGCTTATCAACTCGATCGGAAACCTGGGCGGCTTCGCGGGTCCGTACGCAGTTGGGATGGTCAAGCAGGCGACCCACAGCTTCGCGGGCGGGATGATCATGATGGCCGCGTCGCTGGTCGCGGCCGGAATTCTCGCCTTGACACTGCCGGTGGTGTTGCGCGAAACGAATCAATCATGATCGAGAGAATCAGCGTGCTCAGCCCTACTGGGGTATGGGGGCGGCTTGGGTTGTCGCGCCACAACTGGCCGGGCAGATTCACTGTCCTGCTCGTGTCGATTCTGCTGTTGCTCGTTTCTCAGCCGATGTTCTCGGGCCACGCTTTCGCGCAGAGTATTGCAACCGCCGCGATATCGCTCGTGCTGCTGGCTGCTCTTTATGCATTTCGATCGACCAGATTCTATTTCGTTGTCGCCCTGATCCTGCTGTTCCCTTCGATCGGATGCCGCTTGATTCTGGGATTCACGTCAAATCCAACTCTGGAAATGATCGGCGCGATTTCTTCGTGCCTGTTTCTGGCGGTGACGGTGTTCGCGCTGATATCGCGGCTGTTCATTGTGAAGAGCGTTACGCTCGATACTATCAGCGCTGCGATTTGCGCCTACCTGCTGATGGCGGTCGCATTTGCATACGGATTCGCAGTGGTCGAACTGCGGAGTCCCGGTTCGTTCAGCGCAGCGCTTTTTCAAAGGTCCGCGGGCCACATCGCGCCTTTGATCGCGTCGCTTCACAGCTTCATCTACTACAGCTTCGTGTGCCTGACGACGACGGGTTTCGGCGATATCGCGCCGATCTCGGAGGGGGCGCGCAGCCTCTCGGTGATGGAGGCGGTGTTCGGCCAGTTGTATATGGCGATTCTGATCGCGCGGCTGGTCAGTCTCGAAGTCGCGCAAACGATGATGAAGGAGCGGGAGTAAGATGTCCGGATTATACTTCGAGGAATTCGAAATCGGCCAGGTATTCAAGCATGCGATCACGCGCACGATCACGGAGACCGACAATCTTATCTTCTGCGCGCTCACGCACAATCCGCAGCCGCTCCATCTCGACGCGGAATTTGCGAAGGGCACCGAGTTCGGCCAGCGCATCGTCAACAGCATCTTCACGCTCGGGTTGATGATCGGAGTATCGGTGGGAGACACTACGCTCGGCACCACGATCGCAAACCTGGGCATGGCCGATACGCGCTTTGCGCATCCGGTATTTATCGGAGATACGTTGCGCGCGGAGACCACGGTCGCGGAGAAGCGCGAGAGCCGATCGCGGCCAGACTCGGGGATCGTCGTGTTCGACCATCGATGCTTCAACCAGCGCGCGGAGGAAGTCGCATACTGCAAACGTTCAGCGCTGATGCGCAAGAGGCCGGCGTCATGATTCTCCGATCGCTCCTGTTCGTGCCGGGCGACAGCGAACGCAAGCTGGCGAAGTCGGAATCCTCGCGCGCCGACGCACTGGTGCTTGACCTCGAGGACGCGGTCGCTGCCGATCGCACCGAGGTCGCGCGCACGATGGTGCTCGAGTACCTGCGGGCGCATCGCGATCGATCGAGCAGTCAGCTGTGGGTCAGAATCAATCCGCTGTCGACGCCGAAGGCCACACTGGATCTGGCGGCAATCGTAGCGGGCGCTCCAGACGGTATCTTGCTTCCGAAAGTTACCTCGGCCGACGATGTGGTGACGCTTGATCACTTTCTGTCCGCTCTGGAAGCGCGCGAGGGCGTCGCGCAGGGATCGATTGCGATCATTCCAGTGGCGACAGAGACGCCGGCCGCGATGTTTGCGCTTGGGAGTTTCGCCGGATGCAGTCCGCGGCTGTCCGGGATGACCTGGGGCGCGGAAGATCTCGCGGCCGCAGTGGGTGCGACAACCAATCGCGACGCATCCGGCAATCTGGAGTTCACCTATCAGCTTGCGCGATCGCTGTGCCTGCTGGCGGCGGTGGCGGCCGAGGTCCAGCCGATCGACACGGTGTCGGTAAACTTCAAGGATGCTGCTGCGCTCAAGCAGGAGTCGGAGATCGCACGCCGCGCAGGCTTCACCGGCAAGATTGCGATTCATCCGGATCAGGTCGATGTGATCAATGATGCGTTCACGCCTTCGCCTGAAGATGTTGCGTACGCAAATCGAGTGATCGAGGCATTCGCGTCGGGCGCAGGGACGGTCGCGCTGGACGGCAAAATGCTCGACATGCCTCATCTGAAACAAGCTCGCAGGACACTCACGCTCGCCGCATCGCTGCGATCGCGCTAGAACTACAGCCATGCGCCTCGACTCTCGGAAAGTCCTGGCTCTTGTGGGGTTGCTGTCTTGCGTCCTAACACTTGGCATAACCGTTCGCCCTTCACATGCCGACGATCAAGCTTGCGACGCGCTGCCGACCGCGGTCGTTCATCATGCGGCGGGTAGCCGTCCGCAGCATGTGTTCATCATAGTTCTGGAGAATGAGAGCTATGATGAGACCTTTGGGCCGGAGTCCAAGGCGCCATATCTCTCGAAGTGCCTCACTAAGAAGGGACAACTACTCACTAACTACTATGCTATCGGGCACTTCAGTCTCGATAACTACATCGCGATGATAAGCGGTCAATCGCCCAATCCAGACACTCAGTTGGACTGTTCGATATTCAATGAGTTCGCTTTGACAAAGCCCGGGCTCGACGCGAATGGACAGGCGATTGGACATGGATGCGTCTATCCGGCTGACGTGAGCACGATCGCGAATCAGCTTGAAGCGCGACATCTGAAATGGCGCGGTTATATGGAAGACATGCAGCGCGCCTGCCAGCATCCTCCGTTGAACGAAGTTGATCCGTACCAAAGAGCTAGAAGCGATAGTGAGTACGCAACCAAGCACAATCCCCTTGTGTACTTTCATTCGATCAGCGATGAAGACTGCAAGGCCAACGATGTAGCTCTCGATCAACTCAAGAGCGATCTCGGCACAGTTGAAAGCACGCCTAACCTGTCCTTCATTGTTCCCAACCTCTGTAACGACGGACATGACCATAGGAACGGTAAATGTGCGGACGGCAAGACACCAGGAGGCTTAGCGGCTATCAATTCCTTTCTGCAGCGCGAAGTCCCGATGATTATGAATTCGAAGGCATACCAGCAGGATGGGATGTTGATAATCACATTCGACGAAGCCGATCTTGAAGGCGATGATAAAGATGCGCGCGCCTGTTGTGCAGAGCCTGTAGGACCAAATACACAAGCTCCAGGTATGTTCGGACCTGGTGGTGGGAGGATAGGTGCGGTGATCATTTCATCCTTCGTCAAGCCAGGTATAGCTAACACCAAGACCTACAACCATTATTCCCTGCTAAGGAGTCTCGAGACCTTGTTTGGTCTAAGCCATTTGGGCTACGCGGAAAAGCCGGACCCCGGAGAGTTCGGTACCGACGTGTATAGTCCGTAGACAGTCGCTTAGCCTGGTCTCGGCGAATTGCTGTAATTGAGCCGCTCAATCCAGGTCGTCGAGTTCGATCCAGCCTTCTTTTTCGGCACGTACATAGGCCGCATCAAACATTCGCCAAAAGCGCTTGTTTTGCGACAATGCAAGAACCTCCAGGTCGGTGTCTTCCGTAATTGGCATCAAGGCGGCACAAGCTTTACCGTTCTTCGTAATCACGATCGATCCTGTTTTCGGGAGTTCGCTGATCAGACGGCTGAGCTTGACTTTTACCTCGCGAACATTTTCGATCTTCACAGCGTAAACCTCTTGCCGTCGATAAAGAGTTGGTTGCCATATTTTCGACCTATGAGAGTTATCCTAACCTCGCTGCCAACCACCCGATAGAACACTCGCAGATCTCCTATTCTAAGCTCGAAAGCGACGTGCTCGGACTACGCACAACCCGAGGCGCCTGCAGTCATTCCATCGGGAGGCCTACATAGTTCTCGGCTAGCGTCTGCGATGCGGCGCGCGAGGTGGTTACGTAGTCGAGCTCGGCTAGTTGACGGCGCTGGTCGAAGAGGTTGTCGTCGGGGAATCGATGCAGCATTGAGGTCATCCACCAGGAGAACCTTTGGACCTTCCACACTCGGCGCAGGCATGTCTCTGAATAGCTACTGAGCAGGTCGCGATTGCCGCTGGCATAGTAGTCAGTTAGCGCACGGGCCAGGACGCGGACGTCGGCGACTGCGAGGTTTAGGCCCTTTGCTCCTGTCGGCGGGACGATATGGGCGGCGTCGCCGGCGAGGAAGAGCGTGCCGGAATGCATCGGCTCGACGACAAAGCTGCGCATCTCAGTGATTCCCTTCTGGATGACGGCGCCGCGATTCAGTTTCCAGTCCTTGCCGGCGGCGAGTCTTAGCTGTAGCTCTTCCCAGATTCGTTCGTCGGGCCACTTGCCGAGATCTTCATCTGGCGCGCATTGGAGATAGAGCCGCGTGATCTCCGGCGAGCGCATGCTATGCAGCGCGAAGCCGCGATCGTGGTAGGCATAAATCAATTCGTCCGATGACGGGCGCGCCTCGGCGAGAATGCCCAGCCATGCGAACGGGTAGATGCGATCGTACATAGTTAGTACGCCGGCCGGGATAGTCGGGCGGCATACTCCGTGGAAGCCGTCGCATCCGGCGATGAAATCGCACGACAACAGGTTGACGTTGCCGTCGATGCGGTAGCGAATCTTCGGCGTGGGTCCGTCGAAATCGTGGATGCTGACGTCACCGGCCTCGAAGATGATCTGACCACCGGCAGCCAGGCGCGCGGCGATCAGATCCTTGACGACTTCGTGCTGAGCGTAGATGGCAACCGTGCTGCCTCCCGTAAGCCCGCTCAGATCGATGCGATGGCCGCGGCCGCCGAAGCGCAGCTCGATGCCATGATGAGTGAGGCCGAGGCGCTTGAGCCGATCGCCGACACCGGTTTCAATCAGCAAGTTGACGGTGCCTTGTTCGAGCAGGCCGGCGCGCACCCGCTCTTCGACATATTGGCGGCTGCGAGCCTCGAGCACGACCGACTCGATGCCGGCGAGATGCAGCAGATGCGAGAGCATGAGGCCGGCGGGTCCGGCGCCGACGATGCCGACTTGTGTGCGATGATTCATCTCAGTGCGACGCCTTTTTTAGCCAAATGGCCTGTCGAAATCGGGATTTTTCAATAGTTGAGATGAGCCGAAGAAGCGGATTCATACCATTACTTGTGGTTCTGGGAGGAGACCACCACTAGGGGTAGCTTCGTTCCGTCAGAATTGGTTTTTTTGTGCGACGCGCGGCGCCCAATTTTTCGCAGGCTCGACGAGTATGGGATATGCCGACGCACAGGTTACAGCGTAGCACCGACCGTCGGCCTCGGTCAGGTTGAAAAGTTCATCCTGCTTTGCTCCTAAAACTGGATGTGTGGGCGTACGTTGTCCGCTACAATCGATGACGATGCAAAGTGACCCGGAGCGCGAAGGCCCTGATATCCTGGTCGTCGAGGATGACGAGGACGCTCGCGAAGCCCTGGTAGCCCTTCTGCAGATGAAGGGTTATCACGCGGTGCCGGCGGGCAATGGCAGGGAAGCGCTGGACTACCTGGATCAGGCATCAGCGCCCGAGCTGATCATTCTCGATTTATGGATGCCGGTGATGGATGGCTGGCAATTCCGCGCGGAACAAGCCAGGAACCCACGACTGGCACACATACCGGTTATCGTTGTTACTGCGCTCAGCGATCGCGCCGACATTGACGCCAACGAAGTCATCATTAAGCCGGTGGATGTGGACCGCTTACTCACCAAGGTAGATCAGTATTGCAGGCGGGAGCCGAGGCCATGAACGACACAGAGAACCGCAACGCCGCGGAAAAAAAAGAAATCGAAGCGCTGGAACAGCAGGAGGCCGAGGCGATGCTCGGCTCCGACGCCTCGAAGCTGCAAACGCTATGGGCGGACGACATGGTCGTCAACAGCACCGCGAATTTTATCGCCGGGAAGCAACTCCTGCTGGAAATGGTTAAAAATGGACGGCTCAAGCTGCGCATCTATGAGCGCCGCCCGGTTCGCATCCAAGTCTTCAGCGATCTGGTCGTCACCACCGGCCACGAGGTCTCCCAGCTGATTGGAGATACTGCGATGTTCAAGCTCTTCACCAGCTATATGAACGTGTGGGCGAAGCGCGGCGGAAACTGGCAGTTGCTCGCGCGTCATGTCGGACTGATTCAGAGAGAGAGGCCCACGCAGTGAGAGCTAACTATCCTGCGCGGGAGACGCTTTGTCGTTGCCCGAGCGACGAGTCTCGACCAGCCGCTTGATGATGGCGGCCAACTCCGCGGGATCGACCGGCTTCATGACATGACTGTCGAAGCCTGACGCAAAAACCTCGACTCGATCCTCGACGCGTCCGTACGCCGTCAGCGCAACGGCAGGCAGGTGATCGGACGGTCCCTGGCCTTTTTCCCGCGACCGAATCTCCTTGATAAGCCAGTAGCCGTCCCGCCCGGGCATGCCGAGGTCGGAGACCAGCACGTCGGGATACGACTCGGCCAGAATGGCGATCGCGCGATCGACGTTTTCGGCGGTATTGACGATTGCGCCAACGCTGGTGAGCAACGAGCGCAAAGCGTCGCGAGTTTCCGCGTCGTCATCAACCACCAGCACGGAAATGCTCTCGAGGCGGGGAATGTGGGACATCTGGGCAATGGACGCCACGCTCGGATGCCGGCGCGCGGGACTCGCCAAACCGGCGGTGGTAACGGGAAGCGGAAGACGGATTATAAAAACGCTTCCCAGGTTGAGGCCCTCGCTGTGGGCGGTAACCGTGCCGCCGTGAAGACTTACGATATGTTTGACGATCGACAGACCCAGGCCCATCCCGCGCTCTGCACTGTTCGGACCGCCGGCCTGCCAGAAGCGATCGAAAATTTTTTCGAGTGCCGGCTGGTCGATACCCTGGCCGTTGTCGGCGACGACAATTTCCAGATGCGAATTGATTCGTTCGAGCCGCACCTGAACCTTGCCGCCCTTTGGGGTGAACTTGATGGCGTTGGACAGGAGATTCCACACCGCCTGCTGCAACCTTTGTGCATCGCCTATGATGACGTCGGCACGCGGATCGAGCACGACGTTTATAGCGATCGATTTCGCATCGGCGGCCGGACTCATACTGTCGACCGCGGCGCGGACAACCTCTGCGGGATTGGTCGGTTGCACGTCGAAGCGCATCTGGCCGCTCTCGATCCTCGAGATGTCCAGCAGGTCCTCGATGAGCTGTGCCTGCGCCTTGGCATTGCGCCAGATTGCGTTGACGCCTTGATCGACTTTGCCTTCCAGCGTCCCGGTCGTCAGCAGCGCATTGCACCAGAGCAGTATCGAATTGAGCGGGTTGCGCAGTTCATGTGATACGACGGCGAGGAAATTGCTCTTCGCCTGATTCGCTTCCTCGGCATCTCTCAACGCGACTGCGAATGTATCGCTGGCACCCTGGATTTCTCGCCGGGCGACCCACGTCAGCGCCACGACCAGAATCAGTGCGACAATAGGGATCCCCCACATCGCGAGGCGATATTGAGAATCCCGCTGTGCATCTCTGGCTGACCGCAACCCCTGTTCGACCGCAGAAATCGCATCGAACTGCGCGATAACTTTGGTCCCAATCGAGGCTGCTCGGCCGGCAAGCTCGCGTTTCTCCGCATCGGCAGAGTTTTGATCCGAGCCATTGGCGGCTTCGAGCCACTGATTCTCCAAGCCGCCGAGTTCTATCAACCGCTGTTCCTGGCTTGGATTGTCGGAAACAAGCCCGCCAAGTTGCTTGATGATTTCCTGGCTGTTGTTCCAACGCTTCTGGATTAGACCGCGGTCGTTCGGCCCTGAAGAAAGCAGGAGGCCCCTGAACGCAGTCTCTGCGGACAGAAACTCGGCCTTTGCGGTTTCGGCCAGGAGCATTACTAGATCCGTATGCTCGACCCAGTCCGTCTCGTTCATCTGGCGGTTCAACTGAAACAGCAAAACGAGGGCCGCCAGAGCCATCAGGATGGCAGGAACCACGATTGTGGTGGTGAGGCTCTTTTTTAGTCGATTTGCCGGCATGGCGTCAGCGCTCTCGGAACCAAGCTTTTTAGTCCGCCCAGCGCGAATGCGCAATAACAAGGAGCCGCTCGCATGCAACGCCGCAGGCTTCCTGTCGGAAATTTATGAACTCGCTGTAGCAACAATTACATGGTTCCTGATGGTGAGGGCCGAAGTGCGGGTAAAGTGTGGTCATAAAAGCGGTTCCAATGGCATCCGCATTGCTTATCCTCGCGGACAGACAGCCACTACTAACCCTTCCCATCAGGAGAAAAAGACATGATTAAAAAAATTCTGCCGATTGGAGCGCTTGCGATCGCGTTCGCCGGCTCAGCATGGGCCCAGGACGCTGCGTCGCTACTGAACAAGGCCAATCAGATGAACTACGAGGAAATAGAGACGGCAAAGCTGGCGCATGAAAAGGCCGGTGACAACCAGGCATTGATGACCTATGCCGACACTATCAAGGGCGATCATGAGGCCAATGAAGAGTCGGTCGCGGCGCTATCACGTCAGAAGAGCGTCAAGCTCGAAGGGACAGACACCACCAAGGTCGACAAAAGCCCTATGAGAGACCTTAAGGGTGGAGCTTTCAACGAAGCTTATCTTGCAGATCAGGTCCAGGGACATAAGGAAGCTCTGAGCGAATTCGAGCGCGCGCGCGGGCAGTTCAAGAGCGATCCCGACATGGACCTCTATGTCGAGCAGACTATTCCAGTACTGCAAGCGCATCTGAAGATGGCCGAGAATCTGAAGCGGCACGTCGGCGAAGCAAGCACGGAAAATCCGGCTAACAACAAGAGCACGACTGGAGGCATGGGCGCCTCGGCACGAAACGACTAGCTAACATGGGCATTAAGACCCCGCGGGCATCGAGCTCGCGGGGTTTTTTTCGCCCGCATCTTTTCAGCACCTAAGGAGAAATGAGATGAGGAGCGTTATACTGTTTGGCGCGATGCTCGCGATCCTGGGGCTAGTCGCCTTTGCGATGCCGTCCTTCAATACTGAAGAAACAAAGGATGTGGTGAAACTTGGCGACCTGAAGGTTCAAGCGAAAACGGAAGAACCCCATGTCATTCCGCCGATTGTCAGTGAAGGAGCAATACTGCTCGGCATCCTGCTTATTGGCGCGGGGGTAGTGATGAACCGTCAGTAGGCAGTCCTACTGACGGCCATCGTGTTGCTTTCAAAGGAGTCTTAGACTCGGCCGAGCAGTGCCAGAACGAGGACTATGATCAGAACCGTTCCTAGTGCTCCGCTCGGGTAGTAACCCCAGCCCGCGCTGTACGGCCAAGCCGGCAACGCGCCGATTAAGAGAACGACCAGTAAGACTAATAGTATGAGGTTCATAACTGTCTATCCTGATGTGGCTTTGCCGCGATTAGACCACGGCATCATCTACGGCTCAGATGACCACTGGTTAGGGGTTTACAGCACATGGCCCAGCACAAACCAGATAACGATAATTGAAGCTGGAACACCTAGAAGCCATGCAATCGCATAACGCATTTTACTACTTCCTCTTTTGATTCAGTCTGTCGATCAACGATTCAATCGACGCAATTGCTTAAATAGCAGGAAGCGCGCCAATAGATTGCACAGATAAATCGCACTAAAACGCTAATGATCGCAGGAAAGATTTTCCTATAGGGAGGACATTTCTTACTGAGTTCGCGAGTTTATTGGGTCTTTTTATTTGCCGGACGCTCGCCAGCCATCTTCTTCAACCGAACCAGGTAACCACGCTGCGCTACGACATGGAGCACCGCCTATGACCGATATCTACCGACGACCCGATGAATATGATCTCGAGCATGTGGGCGATGAAGAGGACGTAGTCTTTTATGTAGGTCTCGCGAAAAGCCTGCATCCGAGGTCGGTCCTCGAGCTCGCGTGCGGCACCGGCAGAATAACGGTTCCCCTGGCCGAAGAGGGAGCGCGTTCGGGTTTTTCCGTGGTCGGATTGGACAGTGAAGTTAATATGCTCAGGCAGGCGCGCGATAAAGCCAGGCAGATGCCGGAGGCGGCGCGCAAACGGCTCAAGCTGGTGCATGGCGACATGCGCAAGTGGCACGGCCGCGAGCCGTTCGACCTGATAGTGGTGCCATGCGCCTCGATTACTCACTTCCTCGACCTGGACGAGGAACTGGAGGTGTGGCGGCGAGCCTTTCAGAATCTGGCGCCAGGAGGGCGATTCGTGGTCGAGACGGTTATGCCGAATTTTTCGGCTTACGCAGACTCATTCTCGAACCCGCCGCGGACGCTGGTAGAGATCGATCGCGATGTGACTGACGAGCCCAGGAAGATCAGGCTGGTGCGGAGGAAGACCGTCAACTATCTACCCGACGAGCAACGCGCACAGATCCGTTTTCTCTACGAGAAGTACCATCGCAAGAGTCTGGTCGAGTGCTACATCGACGACTTCGAAAGCCACGTGTACTTCCCGCGCGAACTGCGGCTGCTGTTCCTGCACACCGGCTTCGAAATCGAGAATGTATTTGGAGACTACAATCGGCGGCCGCTGCGAGCCAGCTCTCAGCTGATGATCATGATCGGGAAGAAGCCGACCGGGAAATTGTTCGAAGAGAACGGTAGAAATTCTTCGAACTAGGATTTCTTTTTCGGAACTTTGGCGCCGGATCGGCGAGCCTCCGAGAGGCCGATTGCGATGGCCTGCTTGCGGCTTTTGACCTTTTTGCCGGAGCTGCCGGATTTCAAGGTTCCCCGCTTCATCTTGTGCATCTCTCGTTTGACTGCGTTGCCGGCCTTTTTCGAATACTTCCGGCCGGTCGATTTACGGCCAGTCGATTTCTTGGGAGGCATGGAAACTCTCCTGAAAGTCGTGAGTTGGTGGGCCGAAGGAAAAAAGAAATCCGGCAAGACCAGCGTCGCAAACGGGGGGAGGACGTCGCGGCGACCGACCCTGCCGGATCGGGGGAAGGAGACTTTACTTGTTGTCCTTTCCGCAGCAGTCCCGATAAAGCTTGCCGGAACCGCAGGGACATGGCGCATCCGGGTTCGGTTTATTCGCCATGATGGTGCAACCTCCAAGCGCAACTGCGATGTACAGAGAGGTGAGCAACCTCTGTGCCATGACCCGTTTATCGGAATTTCTTGTATTTTACGATGGTTTTTGATCTTACCGTACGGCAGAAACTGAGAACCGTGTAATCCGTGCTGAAGTTTATTCCGATGATTCTGTCAAAAAGCCGATAACGCGACGTAAGTGGAGAGGATCGAAAATTGCTTATCCCATTAGTCATGCACACTTGAGTCAGGCAAATGCGCTCAATAAACTCTTCGTCCACCTCCTCCTCGCAACGTCGACTCTCCTCCGGGCGCTTGGTAGCGGTATTCGCTGCTTCAATCATGGTTAGTGGCGTCGCGCTTAGCGGATGCGCTTCGACCAGGACTAACTACGACGACCGCCCGTTCTTCCGCGACGAGCAGGGTCTCGAAACCCACGGACGAAAGACCTGGTTCGATCACCTGGTCGAGCTCGATCCCGGCGCCCTCAAAACGCACCTGGCGGCCGACTACGATCAGGCTGCGCCCGAGAAGATCGCGGTCCTGCCATTCTCCGACCACGGCAACGCACAATACGTCGTCGATAAAATCCCGCTGACGCATCGGACCGATGGAGAGCAGGCCGATTGGGCGTGGACGGATGCGAATCGGATGCGTCGCGCCGTCATCGGATACCTGGCGTCGCGAGAATTCGTGGAGGCGAATATCATCCAGGTCGACGAGATCCTGAAAGAGCACGGAATCGATACCGAGAAGAAGCTGGATCAGGTCCCTGCGCAAACGCTGGGCAAATGGCTGGGGGTCGATGCGGTCGTGTACGGCGACGTCCTCCATTACGACGCGTACTACGCGTTTCTCGTATCGGCATGGCAGGTCGGGGCCGACGTGAAGATGGTCTCGACGCACAATGGCGAGGAGCTTTTTTCCGCCGATGGCAGCCGCTACAGCGTGAACTTCATGCCGGCGTTCGATCCAATGGACATAGCGATCAACTCGGGCCTCTCATTGCTAGAGCTGCGTGACGTAACGCTCGCGCGAGCCGAGGAAGAGGATGCGCGCGAAATCGTGTTGCGAATTCCGCGATCAGAAAAGCTCAAGAGCGAGCTGATCGAGCAAGCGCGACATCAGGAAGAGATCGAGGCTGACGCTCGCGATATCCGCTGATTTCAACCGACAAAAAAAGACGCCGCCGAGGTTCGCGAGCTTTTGGGCGCGAGTCGGCGGCGACTCCATTACGAGCTTACTGACTAATAGGCCGACCCTGTCGAGTTAGCCACCAGCAGTCGGTTGTTCACGCTCTTGACGCCGTTGGTCTGCTGGGCGACCTGAGCGGCCTGCGCTGCCATATCCGGCGAAGGCACTCGGCCGTTCAAGGTTACGACGCCAGCCCTGGTGTGGACATGAATCTCCGCCGCCGGGAGCTTGTCTTTTTCAAGCGCTGCCTTGACTTCGGCGGTGATGGTCGTGTCTTTCACCGCGCGCTTGGTTGCATGATAGGTATCTGTCCCAGCCGCCACAGTGTCGGCGCCGGCATTCTCCATGTCTTGACCAGCTGCCTTCATCTGCTGACTCGCCGGCGCGTTCGGATTGGTAGTTGCTGGAGCACTGTCCTGAGCGAACGCAGGAACTGACAGGACCATACCGAACAGGACAGCCGGTACAATCAGTCTGAAAGAATATTTCGCGTTCATAAATTCCCTCTGATTACTCGCTCATTCCCTGCGACTTGAGCCACTTCTCGATGGCGTCGCGGCGGTCGCCTGAGCGTTCCTGGATTTTGCCGACGAGTTTTTCCATGCTGCCCTGAGCCTGGGTCAAATCGTCATCGGTTACCTGGCCCCATTTGCGCTTGATTTCGCCGGAGAGCTGCTTGAACTTTCCCTTCATCTGATCGCTATTCATAACGGATCGCTCCTTGTAAGTGAGTGTTTTTTCACGACCGTCAGGTCGCGATTGTGATTAAGAATGAGCAAGGACAGGGCCAGCGATAATTGCGCGACAGATAAGGTTTTTTTGGATCCAGTGGGAGAAATTTCTTCACGTTCCCGAAGCGCGAAAAATAATAGATTTTGTCTCAAAAGGCCTTCTCCGGTAACTCTTTCCGGCATCCGAAGCGCTAACCTCAACTTGATCCACCTGAACTACGCTATTCATTGGCAGATGAATTGCTTTTAAAAATACGAAATCGAGCTTGTGTCATCTTCAGCAACGGAAGGGTTTCAAAAAATGAATACTTCAAGAGTAGACGTCGATGGTCTGATCGATGAGGGCCGCGAGCGATTCAACGACCTGTCGGAAAAAGGGATGGACTATGTCGCGACGGCGAACTCATTCCTGACGGACTTCATCCGCGAGGAACCGTTAATCGCGATCGCCAGCGCATTTGCGGTCGGCTACGTCGCGGCCCGGATTCTCAGTCATCTGTCCCGGCGGTGACCGGCCATGGAAGCGCAACTACATAGCGACTACGCCGAGGAGTTGCGGGAAAAAATCGCCGAGCATCCGCAGCGATCATTGGCAATTGCGCTCCTGAGCGGCTTCGCAATCGGCGGCGGACTTAGCAGCAGGACTTCGTTCCAAATCATTCTATTGGTCCTCCAGGGGTTACTCGGAGACAGGCTGATACCTGCACTGGTGAAGTCAGACGAAAATGGCAGACGACCCCGCAATAAAAAATGAAATAGAGGAAGCGACCGACGACCTGCGCGATGCGTTGCATCAGATCAACGATCGCGTTGAAGAGGGCGTCGCGAAGCTTCGGCCAGACCGCGGCATCCGCAGGCATCCTATAACCAGCGCGTGCCTTGCGGGAGCCTTAGGTTTTGCGCTGGGATCGGACTCGGCCGAGGTGGCAATGATAGGACTGGTGATTTTGGGCGGCGTCATTGTGCTTTCGAACGAACACAAGAATAAATCCGATGAAACCGAACGAATCTAACAACGCAATCGAGCGGGAGCGGCACGAAGCAGAGCTGCCCGAGTTGGCGGTTCGGATCCTGTCGGACTTCGCGCGCATTGTCGCGGGCGAGGCCCGCCTGCTCGAGTCGAACATCGTCGATGCTGCGAACACGCTGGTGGGCCGGGTCTACATCGCAGGTATTTTGATCGTGCTCGCCGCCGGCGGCGTTGTGGCGCTTATGGCCAGCATAGTGTTCTTTCTGCACCACTGGATGCCGTGGTGGCAGGTGCTGGGACTCGTCGGCGTGGTCTCGATTGTCCTCGCCGAAGTACTCAGACGCACGTTGATTCCAGCCCCGTCTGCGTCATCGATTACCGTGGCGCGATCAAGCTAGCTTTCCCGCTTGCTCCACACTTAGCGGAAAAAACTACCTACTTCGTTGGTTCCAAGCCCTGGCTCTCGAATTAACGATACTGATTCACCGTCAAGGCGCTATGTTTTTGGGCGCACGCAATGGCACATGAGTTGCTGCTCACTAAGTATCCAACGTGTGAGGTACTGAGTAATGCTCTATTACGCACTCGTTTTTCTAGTTATAGCTGTGATTGCGGCGGCACTAGGATTTGGCGGCATTGCGGGCACGTCCGCGGAATTTGCGAAGATTCTGTTCTTTGTATTCCTGGTCCTGTTCGTGGTGTCACTGGTCGCCGGACGAGCAATGCTTTGAGTGAGCCCCTCGCTCGAGCACTCCAGCTAAGTCGTAACTCCGAAGCAGCAATCCACAGGGCAGATGCTCTGTGGATTTGCTTTTTTGTAAGCCGAGCAGATCGAGCAGGGGAAAAAGGAGGAGGTCGAGTTCTTACCCTAACTACGGAGCCACATAGGTGGTTGTGGTCTGACGCTGCACCTCGCCGTCGTCACTGGTAACGGTCCGCGTGGTGGTCTCGGGAACAGTAGTAATGACAACAGGGGGCGCCGAATAGACAACCGGCGGTGGATAGTCGGAATTGTATTTCGTGACGGTCTTCTGCTCGACCGTGCCGTTGTTGAACTGAGTAGTCGTGGAAGAGGTGGTAGCGTTCGGAGGTACCGTTACCGCAGGCTCGGTTATTACAGGTGCGGCAGTTACTACTGCAGGCAGGGGAGCGGGAGCGGTTTCCACTTCGCGAGTCGTTGTTTCAGTGACGGTTCTCTCGGTTGAGCAGCTCGACATCCAGCCCAGCGATAGGCCGACGCAAGCAGCCAAGGCGACATTGGTAATGATTTTCATAAGATCCTCCGATTGGCGGTCGACGAATAAATTCGTCCTTACGAATAGGTCGACGGGAGTTTGCGCCAGAGCCGCGGGGTGAGTGGGGTGGGTTTTAGTTTTTGCGGACCTTGGCGCATCCTCCCGACTTTGTAAAAAGGAGCAATCGCTGTGCCGCCAAGGGAAAGGCTCAAAAACCTTGTAAATAAAGCAATTCCCTGCTTCGCAAAACGCGCGCCTGGAAAATTCTGTATTTCCTACTCACCGGGCGATTTTTGCAGATGGATCGTTCACAAAACTGACGACTGCGCCTTATTTTCGTGCATGCTTGCAGGTTTTTTTTGCGAGATGGATGGCACACCCGTTGCTGTTAGTTATTAGATGCCGATACAAGGGCACCAAAAAATCAAAAGAACTTTGGTCTTTATGACTGCGATCAAATCAGGAGGTCACAAGCTAATGAGAACCCGGACATTGCTCTTTTCCGCGTCGGTGCTGGCCAGCGCTTTTCTCTTACCTATCGGTACAAGCTTCGCGCAGAGCGACGCGAATCGAGCCGCCGACAATACTGCTATCAACCAGCGCGATAGCGGGCACGAGACTCTCACACCGATGGATCAATCGAACAAACCATCGGATATCAAGATGACGCGAGAAATCCGCCGCGCCATCGTCAAGGATCGCGCACTCTCAACCGACGCCAAGAATATCAAGATCATCACGATCGATGGTGCTGTTACCCTGCGTGGTCCAGTCAAAACCGATCAGGAAAGAGCAGACATAGCAGCGAAGGCCGCACAACTTGCCGGCGATTCCAATGTTCACAATGAACTCGAAGTCGCGGGTCGATAGCTAGTC
Organism: Binatus sp. (SeqCode); assembly: GCF_049584895.1. GTDB lineage: Bacteria > Desulfobacterota > Binatia > Binatales > Binataceae > Binatus. The sequence goes on along the minus strand of NZ_JBAUYR010000102.1, from coordinate 61,074 downwards.
AATACTCAGGAGTACTACTCATGGCAGCAAAAGCAGTTTTTGGGATCGCGAAGAGCGAAGAGCAAGCAACCCGCATAGTCAATGCTTTGAAAGAAGCGGGCTTTTCCAATGACGACGTATCGGTGTTGTTGCCCGACCGCGCGGGCTCGCGCGATTTCGCGCATGAACATCACACCAAGGCGCCGGAAGGCGCGGCTGCCGGCGCTGTAGCCGGCGGAGTCACGGCGGGAGTGCTGGGCTGGCTGGTCGGAATCGGCACTATCGCAATTCCAGGCGTAGGACCGCTGATCGCGGCCGGTCCGATCATGGCGGCGTTGAGCGGTGCGGCCGCAGGCGGAGCCGTGGGAACCCTGGCAGGAGCGCTGGTTGGTATGGGAATTCCGGAGTACGAAGCCAAGCAGTACGAAGGCAAGGTCAAAAACGGCAATATCCTGATTTCGGTTCATACCGAAGAAAGCAAGGAACGCAAAATCGCGAAGGAAATTTTCGACCGCGCGCATGCCGAAGATGTCTCATCCACCGGCGAGGCTCGCGTGTAGGAAGTTGCGCGGATGAAATCTCCTAACCTGTAAGACTCGCGGGCGATGGAATACCACTCCATCGTCCGCAAGTTCTTTCATCGGCAACCAGCAGCCAACGATGCCTGTAAGAAACAATACTCCCGACGTTAAGCAGGATGTGCGAATACTCGTCGCCTCCGATGACCTCTCCGGACGCGAGACCCTGCGCGACCTGATTAGCTCCTGGGGCTTCGATGGGCGTGCTGTCCCCCGGGACCAGGTGCTCGAGGAAGCTCAGAGCTTCGCGCCGCATGTCCTGCTCATCGATTTAAAGGCGCAACAGAAAGACGGCGAGTCACTTTTGCCCGAGCTGCAAGCACGCGGAATCGAGGTCGCGACGGTAGTGATGGCCGAAGAAGCGGACCTCCGTTCCATAGAACGAACGATTAGGCCGGGCGCCTGCGATTACATTTCCAAGCCAATCAATCCTAACAATCTTCGCGTCTTGCTGGCCGAGTTGGCGACTCAACTAAAGGTTAGCGAAGAAAACCAGCAGCTCCGACGAAAATTAATCGAGGCCGGAACACTCGGACCGATAGTCGGGCAGTCAACCGCGATGCGTCGCGTCATGCGGCTGGTCGAAGAAGCGGCGGCGTCGAATTCCGCCCCAGTTTCGATCGTCGGGGAAAGCGGAACCGGCAAGAAAACGGTGGCGCGCACGATTCACGAACTGTCGGCGCGCCGCAACGGTCCTTACGTCGCAGTCACCTGCAGTGGATTGCCCGACGACCTGATGGAAAGCGAGTTGTGGGGCCATGAGCGCGGCGCTTTTGCGGGCGCCGATCGGCGGCGCGAAGGGTTCCTGGCGATGGCGAATGGCGGCACGCTCCTGCTCGACGAAATAAGTGATCTGAAGACCGAGCTCCAGGCCAAGTTGCTGCGGACAATCGAGGACAAGAAGCTGCATCGGATCGGCGCTCACAACGGGAATGAAATTCCGTTGGACGTTCGGCTGATCGCGTCTTCCAGCAAGAGTCCTACCGAGGCTATGCGCTACGGCAGATTGCGCGAGGATTTATTCTCACACCTCAACACGTTCGTCATCGAGTTGCCGCCGCTGCGCGATCGGTTGGAAGATATTCCGGCCCTGGTCGAGGCGTTTATTGCCCAGTCCGCGGAGAAGAATCGAAAATCGATAACCGGCGTCGACAATGAATGCCTGGAAATACTTCGACTGAATCGATGGCCGGGTAATGTCCTGCAATTGCGAAATGTGATCGAGCGGGCAACAGTGGTCGCGCGCAGACCGCTGCTGGCGGCCGGAGATCTCCCGGTCGATATCAGACGCGCCGGGCGCAAGGGCCCTCACTTCGAATTGCGCATCGGAGAGTCGCTGGACGAAGTCGAGCGCGAATTTATTTTCAAGACCCTGGATTTCACGAACGGCAATAAAGTTCGCGCCGCCCAAATCCTCGGGATCAGCTTGAAGACGCTCTACAACCGATTGGTACGGTACCAAGGGAAGGACCGCGATCCGGCGGTCGAATCGTCACGCCACAACTGAACGAGTAGCGGGAATAGCGGCTGTCAGGCGGTCGGCACTTCCGCCGCGATCTGCTCGAGAGAGCTCGGTCGCAGCGACTTTTCCGCGGCGAATGTCAGCACGGAATCGAAGTAGGACATCGAGCTGCGATCGCCGCGCTGAAACCGGCGCAAAGAGAGATCGCGGGGATGCGCCAGCGCGATTACGGGCATCCCAAGCGTTGCCAGCGCCAGCATTCGATCGCGATTGAGCAAATCGATCGAGTCGCGATAAATCACACTGAACTCGTCATCGCAGGACGACTCCTCACCGACGACGCGCAGGCGGTAGTAATCCAGCGGCGGATTTCCGCCCATTGACTCGACCTTGGCGACGAATCCGGCGCGTCGCAGAAGTTCGGTGGCACGCGGTGTGTCTTTTTCGTAAGGAAAAATCATCACGGGTTGGAATCGAACTCCGTACTTGCGCGTGATTTCGCCGACACGCGCGCGTCCCGCCTCGAGCTGCGGTTCGTAATCGGCTATCGTTCGATGGTCAACGTGACGCAGGAATCCGTGCCACACGAAACCCGTGTTGTGCCGGGCGAGCACGTTGAGATACTCGCGATGCGGATGAGTGTGAGTGGGAGTCCAGGCGAAATCGGTGTGGATGCCGGGGCACTGATCGTCGAGATGCTGCATGAACGCCTGCAACGAGCGTGCGTTGAAGTAGTCGTAGTTGATGGGGCGATCGTCGATGACAAGATTGATGGGCACCGGAATCGCAGGGTTGCGTCCCGCCGTCCAATCTACCGCGGCCAGCGCGCCGATGTTGGCGGCTCTTGTGGTCGGCGCGGCGAGTTCGGAGAGCAGCTCGCGCCCATCGTATTGATCGTCAGGATTCAGATCGAAGATTGCGAGACCGGCGCCAGCTTCGATCGAAAAGATCGACGGCGTCCCGGATCCCGATCGATGCAGGCTCGATACGATTGGGTGAACGCCGTCATCCAGGCCGGCCGCCAGCGGCATATTCAACTGGGTAATGATTCGTTCTCCAGCGATCGCCGCGGGAAGAATCGGATGGGTCGAGAATTGATAACCGTAGGCCGGCCTGTTCAGAAATTCGAACTGCTGATCCGAGAAGGGCAGCAGCGGGAATCGGCGTCCCGGCTGAAGCGCTCCTCGTACGTATATGGTCGCCCCGCTCTCGGCGGATTCGCGCAAACGCGCTCGCAGGTCGGGACCGAGCTGCGCCAACAGATCGAAATTGATCGCGATCAGATGGTTGCGCGCCGCGGACGGCGTCCGGATCGCGGCCTCATCCGGAAGCCCGATCTTGACCGTGAGACCGCGAAGCCGCGCAACCCGCGCGACCGCGGTCGGCAACTCCGAACTATTACCGATCAGCCAGCACTTTGGCCTGGACAGACTCGCGTGACTTGGAGACTGCCTCGGCTGCGGCGCTGGCTCGAGACTGGAGTTCATTTGCGCGTCGTTCATTGGAATCCAATATTGCTTCGAGCGCCTGCGAGGGCGCGATTTGAAGCAGCAGTTTGATGTTGGGAATCACGCAGTGACCGCCGATGAAGCCGGGGAAGTAGCGCTGGCGCGGAAGGAAATCGACTTCCTCGAAAAAATCGATTGCCTCGGAGTAGTCGCCGCCGACACGCTCGGCGTAGCGGTTCATTTCCTGCGCGAACGCGATGCAGACGCCGAAGTAGGTGGTCTCGGCGAGCTTGGCGAGCTCGAGCGACTCGACCTCAGTCATGCGCCGGGTTTTGATGCCGGCTGCTTGGAAGTGCGCCTCTGCGCTGGTGGCGTCGGCGCGAGCGGGAGCCGCAACAAATTTATAGTAGTGAACCAGGTCCTGCTCCATCTTGACGTGCTTGCCCCGAACCGGGCTGTAAGCGACCGCGCTGCCGCTCTTTTCTGCGATCGAGCGGGTGGTTCCGGGCAACACCGTGCTGTTGATAATCGTCAGCGCAGGCTGAAAGCGGTTGATGTATCCGAGCGCGACGGTTTCGAACTGATGGGGCGATTGAAACGGGATGCACAGATGCATCGTCCCGATCGGTTCTTCGATCTTCACGCGGTCGAGGTCGTGACGCAGCACGGTCTCCTTTTGGTCCAATATCGCCGCGAGTGCGGCGCCCACTTCGCCGAGTCCGACGACCAGGGTTCTCGCTTTCGGCTTGTCGTTCGTTTCTTCTTTCACATCCATCACACTCTCCTGTTTCAGCCGTTTGCTTTTTGCAGGACTTTCCAACTTGGCAATCACGCGTGAAGAAGCGAGTCGATTGCCCGATAGTATTCGTTTCGCTGGTTCTTCCAGTTCAGGGCGTCCAGCGCGCGACCGGCGCGCTCGACCAGCCGCTCGCGCAAATCCGGATTGTTGTAGAGCAGCTTGATCGCACGCGCGAGGTCGCTCACGCTGCCAGGTTCGAATAGTTCGACGGCGCCGTCGCCGAAGTAGTATTCGACCGTCCGCAAACGCGCGGCGATTACCGGAATTCCTAGGGTCGCGTAGTCAAGCAGCTTCACCGGGAGCATTAGATGCGTCGCGCTGCTGGGCCGATATGGAACCAGGCCGACGTCCGACTTGACGAGCAGCGCGGGGAGCTTTTCGACCGGGACGAGATCCATGAAGGAGACGCGGCCGCCGAGGCCCAGCCGATCGACGAGCGCGCGAGACTCCGCGAGGCGATCGCCTTCGCCAATCACCTTGAGACGCAGCTCCGGAATTTCGGAACGCAGCGACGCGACCGCGGAGATGGCAATGTCGAGGCCAAGGCGCTGCGTCACAGTGCCGTGACAGATCAAGGTGAACTGATTCGGGGGCGCGTCGCCATTTTTGTGCAGATCGAAGATCCTGGTATCCGGCGAGTTCATGACGACGTGGATCTTGTCGGCAGGCACGCCTGCTTGTTGCAGTCGGTCGCGATGCAAATCGTGCACGGCGAGAACGCGATCCGCCCACCACGAGCTGGCACGCTCTTCGAGCATCAATAGTTTTGCGCCGGCGGCACCGCGCGCTCCGCCGAATTTATCGCGATACAGCTCCGGCATCGTGTCGTGCACATCGAGCACGACCTTGCTGCCGAGGAACTTCGGCAGGATCGCGCAGACGATGACAGCGTCGGGCATCGTGCATACGATCACGACGTCGTAGCGCTGCTTCATCGACATCCGGGCCGCGCGCTGCGCTGCCATCGAAAAGAATCGCATGTAACTTCTGAGATAGGCGAATTTGCTTTCACCCCGATAGCGCGGCATCGGCAGACCGATCACGTTGACGCCGTTGGTGATCGGCGGTTCGCCGGTGGCGAGGCAAATTACGTCGACGTGGTCGCCGCGCTCGGCCAACGCTTCGGCATGCCGCTTGACGCGGCCGTCATGCATGTAGGTGGTGTAGGCAATTATCAAAAAGCGCGCCACTGGAATCACCTCAACGGACTAGCGGTTCGCTGGAGAGCATCCTTGCGACCGCACGTGCCGACCCGGGCCCTTCGATCGACGGAAAGTCGCCGCGGACTGTCAGCTTCATTTGATCCCGGCAGCGCCACCATGCGGAGACTTCGGAAGGCAGCGCCCGCCACGCCGATTGGTAATCGTTCAACTGCTTGAGCAGAGTTTCGTATTCGTCGAGGTAGTGTCCGGAGCCGCAATAGTCGGGATGAACGAGAGTGAGTATCATTCCGCCGAGCGACTCGATCCATTTCGCCTTCATTCCCCAAATCTGCATCGGGCTGCGATGCAGCAAATGGATCAGGGTGTGATCCTGCGGCATGGTGTAAGGCAACTCGACCAGGTGCGCGAGAAAAAAGGGGAACAAGCTGCAGGTGCCACCGGGTTGAGGTTCGTACGGATCGGAATCCGAGAAGCTGCAGTCGAAATCGAACGAGAGCCTGGTAATCCATTCGGCGCGCCGGAGGGTCGAGGGTGCGCGGAAACCTTTCAGGCTATGCGTGCGCGCCCGCTCCTGGAGCATGGGAGCGAGTTCGCTGAAGTCATTCTCGCTGCGGAACAAACGGCCGTCATGTGACAGTCCATGGGCGCCGAATTCGAAGCCGCGGTTGCGGAGGCGGTCGACCAGGTTCCAATCGATTTGGTATTGCGCCAGCGGCAGGTTCCACGACGAACGGAAATTGTAGCGTTCCTCGAGATCAGCCATCTGCTCCATCCGGCTCATTCCGAGCGGACCTTCGACGTCGTGGGTCAGCACGATGCAGGATTTCATTCCGTCGGGCCAAAATCCGATGTGCCACGCGTCCGTCTTTTCGAGTGTGTGCAGGCTCATCCGCAGCCAATCGCGCCAGTAGTCGATGAGCGCGCTTTCGCATGGCCATCGCGGAAATTCGCGCTTGGCGCGCATCTTGATCGCGGCGGAGTTCAGCCGATGCCGGACGGCAGCCGGAATCAGATTCTTGATCCGATAGTAGGCCTGCATCCTGGACGGCGGCTGGCGATCTTCGCGTGCGAGGTAGCCCTCGAGCAGATAGTGCTCGGCAAGGACCCTGGACTCGGCGATGGTTAGATCGAGTGAAGCCTTGCAGTCCTGCGGCAGTTTCCAAAAAGAAAATGCGTCGTTGCTGCCGCAGCTGACCAAAGCTGATGGAGCTTGAACGGGGGATTCGAGGACGTCGATCGAAGCGGTCAGCGCCATAGCGACTCCTGAAAGAGCAGCCGGCGGTGCTGATGCCGTCGGATGAAACTAACAAGTTCGGGCTCTGCGCAGCGCGGTTCGCGTCGCAGGTATCCATTGACGAAGCCGGCGAGCAACAACGCCCCCTCAGCCGGTGATTGTGTGAACGTCTCACGCGCCGCGCGCGCGAGCATAAACAACGGGGAATAACCGACTCTGTATGCCGCAAGCCCTGCTCTCATCCGCGCCTTCCATCCCGACTCGGCGCCTTGAGGCCGATGATGGCGGGCGGTAATATGACGAAAGCCGCGAGTGTGAAAGCCGTGCAGCATCGCACGCGCTTCGTCCAGCGTGTCCCATCCAACGTCGGGATCGAGTTCGCCAATCGCGTTGAAACATGCAAGCGAGTACATCTTGGCCGGACCGCGGGTGTGGTATTCAGGCTGTCGAATCTCAACCCATTCGGAGCCCTTGGGCTCCCACAAGGTTGGACTGGCGATTCCGAGCTTGGAGTCGCGCGTGAATTCCTCGAGCAGGAGATCGATGAAGCCGGACTCGAAACTGACGTCGGCGTCGAGCCGCAAAATGTAGTCGTACTCCTGGCAAGCTTCGTGCGGCAGGAACTGGGTGATCACACACTCGCCGCCGGGAGCGCGCGGACGGTTGCGCGGCAGATGATGAGGTTCGATCCACGAATACTTGCGCGCGGCCTCGTCCAGAATCCCGGCAGTCGCATCAGCGGAACCGTCGTCGATGATGATCCAGCGGTCGGGAGTGCAATTCTGCGCCGCCATCGAGGCGATGAGTCCCGGCAGCAATTTTTCCTCGTCGCGAGCCGGAGTGATTGCGATATACCGCGTCATGCGAGGTACCTGTAGGTCACGTTGTTGAGGACTCGGGCGACCGGCAGCGGCAGCTTTCGCCAGACGCTGGAGGCGGTCTGCCACACGCCCGTCAAATTTTCAGCGCTGGTCACGTTCGGCATTTGCGGAAAATAGCTGTACGGCAAATCAGTCGCGGTGGCGCCGAGCTCGCGCTTGAAGCGCGACAGACCGCGGTTGCGGCCGTCGGTGCGACCGAAATCGAGTGATGTGGCGTGCTCAGCGTGCTGCTCGGCAATCGACATGAAGATCAAGTGACTGGAGCCGTCGGGACCGCCGGCCGCGCGCGCGGACCATTTCGCATGCAGGTCGTTGCCGTCGCGCAGGACGACCACGGCGGCGATGCGCTTGCCCTGGTGCAGCGCGAACCACACCTCGATCGAATCGCGTTGCGCGAAGACCTCGTGCACTGTCCGGAAAAACTTGAGCGGCTGCGACGGCACTCCGAGACGGCGCCGGCTCTCGAGCTGGAGATTGAAAAAACAATCCATCGCTTCGGCGCCGCGCGAGCATTCGACCGTGACGCCGGCCTCGCGCGCGCGACGAAGATGGCGCCGCACTTCGCGGTCGGCAGCCTTTTCGATCACCTTGAACGGACGCGACAAGTCGAGCGTCCAGCGCTGGAAGTGATAGAGAACGTTCCACGGATAGATTCCAGCGGCGCCGCGAATCTCGAGCCGTGGCCGATTTCGAATTACCGCCAATTTCGACAACAGCGATTCGCGGGCCGAATCGTTCGCGGCAAGCGGCGGACAGAAATCCGAAAATGGCAACGAGATGAGACTGCGGCGAATTGGATTACAGCCCGGGGCGAGCAGGCAGGCGGCCCTGGTCGAGCCGGAATCGGCGATGATTGCGACGGACGGGCGGACGCCGAAAGCGCGGCGCAAAACTTCGATCCACGGCCCGCGATGATACAGCGTCGCCTCCGGATGAGATCCGGTCAGCGCGTCCCATTGGTCGCGCGCCTGTTCGAGCGGAACAACCTTAAGCTCAGGCTCGCGCGAAATTACGCGAAGAGTTGCAACCTGGTTCATTGAAGCTCCTGCGCTACGACGATCGGCGTGGTTTCGCGGCGACCGAAGGTGTCTCCGAACATCCGCATCGCAGTCGACGATTCGCGCCAGCAATAAACGATCGCGGGCGGTCCCACGATGAGCAGCAGAGTTGCGACTCCCTGGGTGCCGCACACGTTCGCCGTTATTTTTCCTGCGATGACGGCAATCGCGCACATCAACGCCAGTCGGGCGCCGGGCAGAATCGCCACGACGAGATCGGTGAGCCCGATGCCGAGCAGCATGCATACGAGCCATTGGCCCGCGATGCTCATGACGACTTCGACCGCGCTTCTGCCCATGCTGACGCCGACCAGGCCGGTTTTCGCGAGGCCGAAAATAGTTACGACGACGAGGACGAGGCGCGTGGCATGAACGTAGAAGTCGAACTCAGGATGATTCTTTGCGTAGTAGACGGATCCGATGGCGAGTCGCAGACCCACGAGCAGCAATCCGCATGCGAGCAATTGCATCGGCACCGCAGCCGGCAGCCATTTGGGGCCGTATATGATTTTGATGAGTTCGGGAGCCGCGATCGTGGCGCAAATAACGATCGGCAGAATGATTCGGGAAAGATAGCCGGAGAAATTCAGGTAAGCTTTGGCGAGCTGATCGGTCTGATCCTGCAAGTGGCAAAAGGTTGGAAGCGTGACGCGGCCCGCGATTCGAAAGACGCGGTCAGGGACGAATCGCAGCAGATCCCACGCCATCGAATAGAAGCCCAGCGCAGAACTTCCGAGCAATCTGCCAATCAGCACGAAGTCGATGTTCGAGGAGAGCGCGTCGACCGTTCGTCCGCCGAGAACCTTGGTCGCGAAGTGGCCCAGGTCGCGCGCGGCGGCGGAAGTAGGAAGGCCGACTGGAGTTCGGCCACCGGCAAAGAGGATCGTGACCGCGTGAATTGCAAAACGCGCCGCGAGGCCGCCGGCGAGGGCCCAGGTCGGCATCCGATACCAGAGAAGTACGAGTGCAACGCAAAGAAACGCGACCTCGGCGAACACGTCGGCGGCAGCGAGCGCGGTGAAGCGCAGGTCGCGCCGCAATCGAGCGTTGGCGGTGACGGCCGCGCCCTCGAGCAGAAAAGGAATGCACAGCAGGCGCATGCCCTGTCGCAGATCCGGCATCTTCATGAGATGCGCGAGTGCGGGCGCGCCGCTGTAGAGAAGGCCCGACGTAAAAAGCGCGAGCGCGATGCTCATCCACCACGCGGTCGCGTGATGCGCAGGGGTTAGGTCGCGGCGCTGAATGAGCGCGTCGGGGATGCCGGCCTCGTTAACCAGCATCGCGAAGGTCGAGACCACGACGAGAATTTTGAAGAGGCCGAAATCGTGCGGCGAAAGCGCGCGCGCGAGCACCACCATTCCGCCGATGCGCAGCGCCTGCACGACGAACTCCGCGACCATATTGTCGCGAACCGAGCGAGCGAACGCGCTCCACAACCAGCGGTTGCGCTCGGCGTGCACGGGAGCATCGCCGATCACAGGCGCGTGATCGTTCACAGTCCTTCTCCCCGAAGGAGAACCGGAATGGTGCGGAATAAAATTCTGATGTCGGTGGTCAGCGACCAGTCTTCGAGGTACTGCACGTCGAGCCTGACCATCTCGTCGAAGGAAACCTGGTTGCGGCCGCTGACCTGCCAGAGGCCGGTGATTCCCGGCATCCCTTCGAGGCGGCGGCGGTGCCAGTCCTGGTAGTGCTCGACTTCGTAGGGAAGTGCGGGACGCGGGCCGATGAGGCTCATGTCGCCGCGAACGACGTTGAACAGTTGGGGCAGTTCGTCGAGGCTGAACTTGCGCAGAATCCTGCCGACGCCGGTGACGCGCGAATCCTTGGCAAGCTTGAAGACTGTGCCGCCGTTGGTATCGGCGTTCGCATTGCGACCGCCAGAGATCCAGCGCTGCACGTATTGGCGATGGACGGAGTCGACGGCGGCAGCTTTCATCGTGCGCAGTTTCAACATTTCAAAGCGACGGCCCTGCGCGCCGATTCGCTGCTGGCGGAAGAAAATCGGCCGGCCGTCGAAAATGAAAATTGCGAGAGCGGCGAGCGCGATGATCGGCATCGCGACAATCAAAATCAGCGAGGCGCAGACGACGTCGAATACTCGTTTGACCAGGTAGTTGAGTCCTTCGACGTTCGAGCCGCGCCGCCCGACCATTGGAATCAGGCCGACAGTGTCGACGCGAAGTCCGGTCGGAGCGGAACGATAGACCCACGGCACCACCCACCATCGCAGACGCGATTCTTCGCAAAGGGCGACCATGCGCGCCTGATCGGCGAGCGGTGCGTCGGGAATTGCGACGGCGGCCTCGAGGCAAGGGTGGACGCGACGGATGTCGGACAACTGCTCCGGACGTCCGAGCACCGGGTAGCCGCGGTAGTCGCTTCCTAACGCGTCGGCGTCGAGGAAGCCGAGAAATTCGTACTGGGTCAGCTCTTCGCGAATGCTGTCGCAAAGGAGATGAGCGGTCGGATTGAAGCCGATGATCACTAGCGGGATCGAAATGCGCGGGCTCGAATAGAAGTGCTGTATCAAGCGGCGCAGCGTTCCGCGCATCCCCAATTCAGCGATGATACTAAGGGCGTAAAAGGTAGCGACGGCGAGGCGCGAAATATCAATGTGAAACGCGAAGGTGGCGAGCAGCATCAGGCCGGCCGCGACCGAGCATGCCTTGACGATCGCGATCACTTCCTTGCGACTGCCGTTCCGCATGCTGAAAAGGTCGAAGGCGCGAAAGACGCAGACCCAAAGCGCAGCCGCGATAGCGCTGCACTCGGCCAGAGTTTGCGGATCGGTATCTTCGAGATGCGCGAGGATCGCGCCATCCGGATCGTGAAGCGTCAATGCGAATCCGAAGGCGAGCGCGAGCGCGACGATGTCGGCTATCGCAAAGAGCACTTTTTGTTTTCTGCATTCGCTGGCGAACATAGCTGTCTGCTCACGCGTCGGAGGATGCGCTCCCTACGGCTGGGGAAGCGTTGCGACGCTGCGCCGCAAGGGGTTCGTTCGCCTGCGTCAGCACACTCGCCACGGTCTGGACGGTTCGCAGGATTTCCTGTCCGTCGAGATGCGGATGCATCGGCAGCGACAGAGTTGTGTCCGCCAACGCCTCACTGGCCGGGAAATCGCCGGCTCGGTAACCGAGATAAGCGAGCGCGGGCTGAAGATGAAGCGGGACCGGGTAGTGAATTCCGCATTCGATTTCTTTTTGAAGGAGCGCATTGCGAATGGCATCGCGGCGCGCGCTCCGAATGACGAAGAGGTGATAGCAGGACTGCACGTCCGCGGGTTCGAGAATCGGCTGAGCGTCCAACGGCGAGAGCAACTCGCGATAAGCAGCGGCGATTACACGGCGGCGCTCGTTCCATTCGTCGAGCTTCTCCAATTTCGCGCGCAGGACCGCAGCCTGGATCGAATCGAGCCTCGAGTTGTAGCCGCAAATCTCGTGCGCGTAGTGAGACAGGCGGCCGTGATTGCTGAGGAGCGATATGCGTTGCGCCAGCTCCTCGTCATTGGTCGCGACTGCGCCACCATCGCCCCATGCGCCAAGATTTTTGCCGGGATAAAAGCTGAAGCAGCCAACGTCGCCGACAGTTCCGGCCATCACCATTTGATTGCCGGTGCGGATGCGAGCGCCATGAGCCTGGCACGCATCCTCGACCAGCTTGAGATTGAACTCGGCGGCGATTTCTTTCAGCTCGACGATCGGCGCCGGCAATCCATAGAGATGGACTGGAACGATCGCGCGTACCGCTCTGCGCTCGGTGCGCGGCAGCGATTCCAGAAAGCTGCGCAGGGCGGGGATGCTCATGTTGCCGGTCGCGGGATCGATATCGACGAATTTCGGGCGCGCGCCGGTTTGCACGATCGAAGCCGCGGTAGCGATGAAGGTCATCGGGACGGTAACGACTTCGTCGCCCGGCCCGACACCGAGCGCCAGCAGAGCGATGCGCAGTGCGTCGGTCCCGTTGGCGACGGCGATGACGCGCTTCACGTTCAGGAATTCGGCGAATTCTCGCTCGAAGCTTTCGACCTGATGGCCGCCAACGTAGGAGGTGGCGGAATGAACCGACTCCATTTCAAATGCGACGCGCTCGCTGATTTCCAGGTTCTGCGCCGCCAAATCTACAAACTTGATTTTCACTGTGACTCCCTCGCTTTCGACTCGACTGCCGGTCCGCGCAGGCGCGCGGGATGTCCGGCTACGATTGAGCCCGCAGGCACGTCGCGAACTACCATCGCGCCGGCGCCGACCAATGCGCCTGCTCCAATTTCGACTCCGCACATCACGATTGCGCCGCTTCCGATCGACGCGCCTTTTCTCACGACGGTGTGTTCCATCTTCCAGTCGTCTTCGGTTTGCGGCGCACCGTCAGTGGTGGTCGCGCGCGGATAGCGATCGTTGATGAAGATGACGCCGTGGCCGATGAAGACCTCGTCCTCGATGGTGACGCCGGAGCACACAAACGAATGACTCGAGATTTTGCAGCGACGCCCGATTTTTGCGTCGCGTTGAACTTCGACGAACGCCCCGAGTCGCGTGTCGTCGCCAATCTCGCAGCCGTAGAGATTTACGTATGAGGCCAGCCGCACGCGTTGGCCCATGCGGACGTCGTCGGCGACGCACGCGAATTGCGGAACCTGACGATTTTCAGTTGCCGCGCTCATCGTACTGCAGCTCCGAGCGGCACCATCAAGCCGCCGCGACGCAGCGAATAGTTGGCGGCCTCGAGCACGCTCACGACGCGGGCGCCGTTGACGCCGTCAGTGTTGGGCGTCTGGCCGCTCTTGATGCAATTGACGAAGTGCTCGCACTCGCAAAACAGCGGCTCCTTTTCCTCGATGCGGGGAATCTGGATGTCGCCGTAGCGATACGAGAACTGGAACTCGCCGAAAGTGTCGTAATACTTCTGCGCGGTGACGCCCTTGTCGTAGATGCGGATCTTTTCCTGCGGCGCAGTGTCGTCGTAGACCAGCATCTTGCGCGATCCGACCACCGTGGTGCGGCGAATCTTGTCGGGATCCAGCCAGCTCACGTGGATGAACGCGATCACGTTGCGCTCGAATCGCAGGGTGAGCATGGCGACATCCTCGACGCCGGAACCGTAGTGGCTCTCGCCCTGACAGCTCACCGCTTCGGGCTCATGGCCATTCATCAGGTTGAGGATGATCGAGATGTCATGCGTCGCGAGGTCCCACGTCACGTTGACGTCGCGCTGAAAGAGTCCGAGATTCGCGCGGACGGAACTGATGTAGAAGACGTCGCCGAGCTCGCCCGACGCGATGATGTCGCGCATCTTCAAGACCGGCGCGCTGTATTCGAAAGTGTGGCCGACCATGAGGATCAGATTTTTCTCGCGCGCGGTTTTCACCAGATCGTTGGCGTCTTCGTTGGAAGTGGCCATCGGCTTCTCGACCAGCACCGACTTACCTGCCTCGAGCGCGCGCTTTGCCATCCCGTAGTGCATGCCCACCGGGGTCGCGACCACGATGCCTTCGATTTCGTCGTCGTTCAGCAGGTCTTCGAAATGACTGGTGGTTTCAAGGTCCGAGTACAATTGGCTGACGTGCAGTCGCCGCTTCTGATCGAGATCGCAAGCGACGATTCGGCGTGCCGCCTGACTCTGATGTAGATTGCGGACCCAGTTCGGGCCCCAGTACCCGAGACCGACGACGCCGATTCCGCGCAGTTGAGCGCGCTGCTCTTTGACCGTGGCGGCCGGACGGGGATTCACAACCGCGATGGGACGCTCGAGTTGGTTCGCGCCCGTGGCATTCGCGCCGTTGACGCTCTCGGCCTTGGGCGAGCCGTTTTTGGAGACGCCGTTGTGGTAGCCGTTTTCCATCGGAGGATTTTTTTCATTAATCATGATGAAGTCATTCATTGGGCGGGTACTCCGCGGAAGAATTTCGCGACCTCTCCGGCCGCGCGTTAAGAATCACGCCTGCGACTGTTCTGTCGGCAGCTCGCAACGCGGCTGCGGTAGTAGCAAGCTCCTTGCGTTCGGTTTGTCCGTAGCGAACCACCAGCAGGATCGGATCGGCGGGCCGCATCAGCGGCAACATGCGCGGGTCGAGCCGCGCGACGCCGAGATCGATCACGGCGGCGGGAAATGTACTGAGCACCGCTTCGAGTTCCGCGATGGCGGCTTCGCGCTCATCGTCGTTGCCATTCAGACAGCAAGTTGCGAGCGTCAACCGCGACCATCCCGTCATGCGAAGTTGCAGCGAACCGTCGAGCGTAATCTGTGCGACCGTCCTCTCCGCCGGCGAAACGACGCGGTGCAGGGTGGGACTCTGGAGATTCGCATCGACCAATAGCGTGCGCATGGAGAGTCGCTGGCTGAGATCCAGCGCCAGCGCGGCCGCGATCGAGGACGCCCCGTCGGACGGACGACATCCCGTGATTGCGACCCGGCAGGACTTGTCCACCGCCGCCGTCGGCGCCATCCGCTCACTCAACTGACGAATGGAGTCCTGGCGCGCGAGCATCGCAGGCAGATCGTACGGCAGCGGTTCGGGCACCAGGGTATTTTCGAACGCGATCTCATTGGGCCTCGGCTTTATCTCGCGCGCAGGCTGCTCGATCAGGTCGCGCGTTTTCGAGACCAGCTTCGCGCGCGGGCGGACGGGCGGCAGCGGTTCGCGAGTGGTTGCGAGGTTTCGGTTGATCGCGTCGTAGTATTTGCTCACTGAACTTCTCCAGCCAGTTTCGTCGGTTGGTGCGCTGGCAAGTAGATGGTCTGGCCGACGTAGAGATTGTCGGGATCTTTTATTTGCGGATTGGCGTTTATGAGCTCGCGGGTTCGGTCCTTGGAACCCAGGTATTTGACCGCCAGGTCATGAAATGTGTCTCCAGGGCGAATCTGGATCGTAGTGTGCCGCGGCGCTGGCGCAGGCTCGGTCTTGAGGGCTGGCATCGGAGCGGCAGGAGATGCGTCAGCGATTGACGCGGTATAGCCAAGTGTCGCCGCGACGGTCTTGACGTCTTCCGTGGACTGCGATGAAGCGTCGGGAGTGACGGGCGAGGCTTCGATCCCATGTGCCATACGATCAAACTCGCCCGACAAGTTGCTGGTCCTTGCAACAAAGACACTGCCGAAGCCCAGGACGGCGAATGCCGCGCACGCCGCGGCAGCAAGTGCCATGGGACGACGCGGTCGAATCACTGGCTCCGCACCAATCCCAGGTTCTCTCGTCGCCGGTTCGACGGTGCGCAGGGCGGGCCGCGGTTCAACGTTTGAAAGCGGGAAAATACCCTGGTAGTCGCCGACGACTTCGCGTGCCACTTCCAACGTCACCGTGCTTTTGTTTTTTGAGTACGCGAGCAGCAGTGCGTTGTGACATAGAACATTGAGGCGCCTCGGAATTCCGGCGGCGGCCTTGATGAGATACTTGAGTGCGTTGGGTTCGAAGATTCGCGCGGATCCGTTTTGCGCCTGCAGACGGTAATCGATGTAGGCGACGCTCTCCGTGGTGCTGAGCGCTGGCAGAGATACCTTGGTCGAGATCCGTTCGCGCAGTTGCCGCAGATGATGCGCGGAAAGACGATCGAGCAGTTCGGGATGTCCCATCAGGACGATTTGCAATTCGCGGTCTCGCGCACCGACAGTATTGGCCAGCAGGCGAAGATCCTCGAAGGTTTCGTCGGTCAGGTCCTGCGCTTCGTCGATTATGATCGCGGTGCGACTACCCTCCGGCCGATTTGCAACCGCGCGTTCGAGCGCTTGAATCAATTCGAGCTTGCCGCGCTCGTCGGTTACTACCCCGAGCTGGGGCAGCACGACGCGCAGGACTTCCTGGAAGCTGAGCCGCGGATTAGGCACGCATGCGAGATGAAGGTTCGGCAGCCGCCGCGCGAGGACCGTGTTCACCAACGTGGTCTTGCCGGTGCCGGTTTCGCCCAGCAGCAACATGAATCCGCATTGATCATAGAGCAGGCCCCACTGCAGCGCCGCGAGACATTCGCGATGAGCCGCGCCGAGGTACACTGCCGTCTGGGAGGAAGTGAATCGAAACGGCGGTCCATCGAGTCCGAAGTGCCGGTAGTACATGGCCGTTACATCCGCTCGCTCAGAATTGCGACGATCGGAAGCCCCGTAAGATCGTTCACGACGCCCGACGAATAGATCTTCGAGTCGCTTTCTTCCGCCCAATAAGCGGCCGCCGCTCCGAACAGGATCGCGAGGATCAATCCGACGGCCAGGTTGAACGGCACGCTCGGAAAGACCGGCTGCAGGGGGACAATCGGCGGCTGCGCCACGCTGACGTTTAGAATCTTGTTGCTGTTGAGCGCCTCGGACGCGCGCGCTTCTTCGGTCTTGCGAACGTAGGCCTGGTAAGCATCGGAATCCGAGGTCACCTGCCGCTGCAGGCGATCCATCTGGACGCCGTTAGTTACGAGCCCCGCCAACTGCTGATTGGCAGCGTCGATCTGCTTGTTGAGCTCGTCGCGCGTCGCCTTTCCCGAGGACGCCGCGGTGCTGGCCGTCTTAAGGTCGGTTTGCAGCGTGATCCACACCGGATTCACATCTGTCGATTCTTCGTTAACTTCGAGATGGTTCTCGTTGTCGAGAATCTTCTCTTCGGATGCGAGCTTGGCGTCGATCTGTTTGATGCGCTCGCTACCCGGCTGATAGCGAGTCAGCAACTCGGCCCTTTCCGCGCGCAACTGCATGACCTGCGGCTTTAACTGTTGCAGCGCGAGGTTCTGCACCTGATGGGTTTCTTTCTCGATCCGGCCCGGCGTGCTGCCCAGTTGCGACTGCAGGGTGGTTACCTGCTGCTGGTCTCCTGAAATCGCCGCGTCGGTTTTGGCAGCGGTACTTTGTAGATCCGAAATGCGCGCGATGAGGGCGCGTTTCTGTTCGTCGAGATTGCCGATCCCGGTTTTGAGCTGAAAATCGCGAAGCTGTCCTTCCGACGCTTCCAGCCGAGTCTTCAGAAGATTGGTCTGCTCTTCGTAGAACTTCTCGGCCTGCGGGTCATGCGACAGGCTGGCGTGAAATTCCAGGTAACGGCTCATCAAGCGGTCCAGAAAGTCTTTGGTCCACTTGCGGTCGTGCGAGCTGAACTCGACCGTGATGATGTTCGAGCGCTTGATAACCGTCGCGTCGAGATTGCGCTCGACGTCGATCGCCCACGCGTCCCGCGGACTCAGCTTCGGAATACTGTGCAGCACGTGGTAGCCCTCGAGCGGCAGCCGGATAGCAGCTTTCACGGCGGCCACCGCCATTCCCGATCCGTGCGCATAGGCGGGTGGAACCGGCAGACCTTCGAGCGCAAGGCGGACGAGGTACAAGCTGGTAATCAATTCGCGCTCGGAATTGAGATCCTGTTCCTGAACCGGATTATTGACCGCCGAGGAATTTGGAGGCGCGTTGCCCTGAAGATCAGGTGACACCAGCAACTGCGCGCGGTTGTCTTGAACGAGGACCTGGCAATTTGATGAATATAGCGGGGGCCACAGCAGGGTCCCCAGAGCTACTACGCCAAAGACCGTCAGGCCTGCGATGGTTGCGATGCGGCGCCTGCGCCAGGCGATGTCGATCCAATCTTTGTAGTTAATCGGCAACATAGTCTTATTCGATTCCCGATCAGGTTCCTCCAGCTAGAAAGTCGGAGAGATATAGGGTTCCACCGGCAGGATGTCCCTTATGTGTTGCTTCACCCACAGGTCGGCGTTCGCGATCCTGCTTTTCGGTACGACCACAACGTCACGCGGCATCAAGGCCACGTCTTCGGCCGAGCCTGGTTTCTTGGTAGCAGCCGCCAGATCGACGGTGGTTCCTTGCGACTGTCCACACGCGTCGCGGCGAATCAGGATCGAGCTCTCCGGATCCGAGTTGTCGGTCACCCCGCCAGCCAGCGCGAGCGCCTGCACGACGGTCATTCCGGGTTGCAGGGGAAAGGCGCCGGGCTTGGTGACTTCACCCTCTACATAGATCTGCCTGCTAGGAAGGCTATTGAGGTGAACCACCGCGCCGGGATTTCGAAGCTCGTTCTGATAGGCCTTGTCGATTGACGAGGCCAGTTGATCCGGCGTCAGGCCAGCGGCCTGGATGGGACCGACCATGCGCAGAGTGATTTTTCCGTTGGGATCGACAGTGGTCGTGTCGTTGAATTCGGAGTTCATATAGAAGTCGAGCGCCAAAGAATCACCGGGCTGGATCCGATAGTCGGAGGGCTGCGTCGCACTTTCCTGGATACTGGCGTTGGCCGCACAGGCCTCGGGCGACATCGGCTTTGACGCGAATTCCTGGTTATCGCCAGTGTCGCCCTGATTCTTGCTGCCCGCAGAGCATCCACCGAGGAGGGCCGCAATCGTGATCGCGCATGCGATCCTCATTGCACATTTAGAAATCCGATCCCTGGTTGCGTTATCCGCCCTCATGGCAAAATGCATCCTCATGATTTTTAAGATCGGCTCTCGATCTACCCACCCTGCTCGCTTCGCGCGCGTGTTCGCCGCGTTCGACATAGCAATGGCAACTCGCGTGCCATAGCCTGCGACGACTGAAACGATGCTAATTCGGGCTACTTAGGTAAGAAGGGGCGCGTACTGTGAAAGGATTACAACCCTATGGCGGACTGCTGCCTTGGCATCAAAAAAATCGAAGAAAGCAAGGCTTATTCTTTCGGGACGAAATGCGCACGTGAAATGTTCGAAAAACGGACGAGCCCACACTGGATTGTAGTAATTTCAATTCCAGGTGTGGGCCCGTCCACATCTATGGGCGATTTGCTATCGAGTGCTAGTTACCTACTCCTCCCGGCTGCAGCCACGTCTGTGCCGATAAATATCCTTGGACTTGCGATATGTAGCTCAAAGCACCTGAATCGTACCAATGTCCCGAATACCACCATCCTACACATCCCCACATCATTTGATCAGATGTGCCGTTGGGATACGTCGGATATCCGGAGCTTGGTGTATCGCTCGTCAGATAGCTCACCTGCCCTTCGAAACATGCTCTTTGCTGAGCCAACTTATAGTCAGCGGCAAAGGCAGTACTGAGATACGAATAACAATCCGATTTGGTAACATCGTTAGTATTCTGGCTAGACGCGACCGACTCGCAGGTGGACGGATAGTCGGACGACTTGATTTGCAGGATTCCCAGGCTGGTCCCGTTACCGACGTCTCCAATGTGCGGCTGAATCCAATGAGTCTCGTTGACCGCAGTGGCGCGCGTCACGTTTTCGTCAAAGCCCCACTTGCATGACGCCCACTTGAGAATCGCGTCGGTAGTACCGGTAAATTTGCCATCGGCGCGCGTCAGGTAACTCCCCGGCGAACCGCCTTCGCCACCGGAAGCCTCAGAAGAGTAAGTGCTGAGATCGGAAGCGGTCATCATAGTGTTATTCGGGACAGCATTTCCCGGTACCGGCTCAAACGTATCGCCCGCAACTCCGGCTGCGCACTGACTATCGGAAGGCAGAGCGGAACCACTCGGTAACAGTGAGTAGTAGCCCGGAGTAGCGCTAGACGAAGGACTCGCGGTCGGCTTCGGCGTCGCACTGCCTGTGGGCGCTGGAGTTGGCGTCGGGCCCGAGCCATTCTGGATGTTGACGTTCATCGCGGTGGTCGCGACCAACGCATTGCTGCTGTTGTATCCGTTGACGGCGATTGCATGCTGACCGTTTGCGACACCGGTCGTATTCCAGGCGTAGGTGTAAGGCGGCGAAGATGCTACCCACGTCCCATCAATGTAGAAGTTAAGCCAACTGACCGGGGCGACGTACTGCACCGCGATCGATACGGTGCCGGAAACGGTCGCGCCGGACTTGGGCGACGTAATACTCACTCCGCCCGCGGGCGTGGGGGTCGAGGTAGAGGTCGGCGTCGGAGTTGCTTTGTTTTTTACGTGAACCGACCTCGACGAAGTTCCGATCACCTGGTTGGATGAGTCGTAGGCTTTCGCGGAAATAGTGTGCATGCCATTGGCCACATCGGTCGTCTGCCATGAAATCGCGTTTGGTGTCGACGCGAGATACACACCATCTACATATACGTTGGCGAATGAAGTCGAAGACTTCATCTTGAGAGAGATCGCCACCGTGCCGTTTACAACGCTGTCGCTGAGAGGCGCAGCGATCTTCACCTCATAGGCTGCCGCTTCGGTGGGGGCGCCCAAACCGAGCGTTAGGAAGCCGAAAAGAAGGATTACGATTAGGCCGACGAAACCATAGCCGTCTTTGAATACGCGCATGAAACATCGCCCTCCCCAGGCGTGCGCAATTCTGTCTCGCGGGCAGCATCGGGCCGGCTTCGGCGATCTCGGTGGAGGAGTACACAGCACCGGTCGCCGGACTAACGCCGACGCGCTTCCGCGGCTAGGCGCGGGCTATTTCAGTGGCGTGATGCCCTTGGCAGGTCTGAAAATGAAACCCTATCTGGACAGGTCTCTCCCCGTGGACCTGGACTCACAGCCTTTGAGTCTGAAACTCCCCTCGCGTTTGAATTTACAAGCTGCCCAAGCCGCGCCGGCTGAAGATGGCGGTGCTGAAAGAAGACGACGGAACCTGCGTGCCTTGAGCCAAACCTATGTCTGCGACGCCACGACTCGTCGCGCGGGGAAGAATAGCAGGCGGATACTATTGGTTCAACTTTTACAGAACGCAGACTGAATCTTTTTTTGTATATTTTCCACGCTATGTACTATTTACAATTTTGTATGTTTTACAATCAAACTGGCCAAAACTTTATATCGCAGGCGTAGCTGAGCGCAAACGCAGTTAGTACTCTATTGAGTAGTCACTTCTAATCGGACTGACTAACAAAGAAGTAGTATTCTACCGCGGCGGAAGTTCTCCACCCTCCGCCAGAGCCTCGCGCCGACCATTCACATAAAAGATCGGTGAGTCGCCCCATTGGTTATGCTCGAAGGTGCCGCCGGCGTTCGCCTCGAGCACTGCGTGACCAGCATGACTCACAACATTGTCCTTCACAGTCGCCTGTGTGATCAGGTAGATGCCCGTCAGTACATTGGAGATCGAGTTGCCAGTTATCGTCGCACCTGACGTGCCGACATCGATTTGGATCCCGGAGCCGCGTCCCGGCACTGAGCCGCTGATGTTGAAGATCACGTTGTTCTCGATGATCCCGTTGACGCAGTATTCCTGGTAAATGCCATTGGCTTCGGACGCATCGTGCGCGGTATTGCCGCGAACCAGCACGGACGCCGATCGCTTGGTATCGAAGCCATTGTGATTGAAGTGCTCTGCGTGGTTGCCGATGATCTGAGCGCCGTCGGCCTTCTGCGAATTGATTGCGTTACCGTGTCCACCGCTGTACGCGATAGCATTGCCGATGAACTTGGGCGCCGTATTCAGTTCGAGATGCTCATCGAAGTGGATCGCGTTGTAGTACTCGCCCCCATCAACCTGTCCAGTCCCGGTCTGCCTCACAGTATTGTTGCGAATGACTACTCCAACCGGCCCTTTGCCGCCTTCGGCATTCGAGTAGAAGTAGATGCCGTATCCTCCGGTGCGTTCGAACGCGAGACCGTCGACGACGATGTTGCCCTTCTCGCCCTCGTCGGCAGTCGCGTTCATTCCATAGATTCGCACCGCAGCTTCCACGACATGGTGTGCGGGATTGGAGCCGTCCTGCAGCCACACGTACAAATCCGACGTCGCCGGATTCCAGTACCAGCTGCCTGCGGTCATTGGTCCTATTGCGCACAAATCTGACCGCGTGCACGACTCGCCCGGAAGACAGCATGCGCGCGTCAGTCCCCAGCCGGGGCCGCCATCGACGTAAACGTTGTTGGGCTTGGAAGATCGAGCACGAAAAATCGACGCGCCGCTCGAGGTCCAGCCGGTGACGATATCGCTGCCGCTGATGATCGGCGCCGGACCGCTGCCATAGGCGGTAAAAGTGACGGGATGCGCTGGGGCACCGCCGTTGCGCGGTTCGAGCGTCTCGCGCCAGACTTCGCCGCGACGAAAATAGACAGTGTCTCCCGGAGTCAGCGATATCGAATTAACTTTTCCGATCGTACGCCACGCACTGGAAGGACTGTGGCCCGAACTGGAATCGTCGCCGGTGCTGGAATCGACGTAGTAAGCGTTCGGTGATTCGCTCGGCGATTTGGCCAGCGTGTTAATCACATACGCGAGCATCGCGAAAACGAGAAGCGTTACGCTCAGCCAAATCGCAGCCTTGATTTTGACCTCACGAGGCATGCACCCCCTGCAGCGCTCGGACGACTGGTGTCTTCAATTCGTCGACGACTTTCGCGCGCTGGGCGGCTTGCTCGCGCGCCAAGAGTCTCTCGCGCTCGAGCATCGCCCACGCGAGACCCAGCATAAGGCCCGAGAATGAGCGGAAATCCACAACCGATTCAGTGAAATCCAGGATCAAGACTGGCAGAATCGTCAGCGGTACCATCGACCTCAACTTCCACGGATCGCCATCACGTAAGAAGCAACTGATCGCCGGCCGCAACGTGATAAACAACCACAAAAGAAGTGCCGGTATTCCGAGACTCACCGCGCGGGAAACATAGCCGTCGTGCAATGACGACTGATATCCGAGGCTCCATACGGCGTCCCAACCCGGAAAGTATTGACTGCTGAGAATCTGTCCCTCGACCTCGTAGCCATAGCCTACCAGCGGACGCTCCTTGACCTTGCTGACTGCAAAATCCCAGGCGACCTGCCGACCGGTGAAGCTCGCGACGTCGCCGCGATCGACATAGTCGTGCATGCCCGGAAGCGTGTGCGCGGCAACGTAATAGAACGCACACAGAACGGCTATGCCGATCAGGCCCTTGGCTCGATATTTCCAAACGAGGTAAACCGCAGTACCAATGGCAAGCCCGACGATTGGCGATCGGGAGTCCGCCATCACAGCCTGCACCAGCGCGCCGATCATTACCGCCGCGGTCAGAACCTTTTTCCCTTTACTCGCAATCGGCCAATAGCCCACTCCCGCGCCGATAGTCGCGAGCATCAAGTTGCCGATTTCATTGGGCTCGGTGAGAAATCCGACGAACCGCAGCATCCCCTCTTCAGTGTCGATCTGCCAGGCCATGCCCGGCTGAATCAACATTTCGAGGTAGTTGGCCGCGACCACAATTCCGCAGCCGGCGAACAGAACTCCCATCATTCGGCGCGCATCTTCTCCGCTCCTGACTTCCGCGGCTATCGCGCAGAATGCCAGGAATGGGAGAATCGCGGCGAAAGCTCGTGCGATCGAAACGGCGGGAAGGATCGAATAGGACACGCTGAATAGCGCCCAAATCAAATAGATTCCGTAATCACGAAATCCGCCCTGCCGCAGAATTCCCGACCTCCACAACGACAAGATAAACGGCAGGATGAACAGAAAGCTCATGGGATAGCGGACCAAGGCGCCCAACTTTTCGTCCGAACCCGCAGCGAAGGCGCTCGCGGCCACCGCCTCGATCAGCACCAGGACGAAGAGCAGCCAACTGACATGGCGGCTCGTGCAGTAAATGCTCCAGGGCAGAATCACCGCTGCGAGAATCGCGAGGGCAACTATCCCGCCGCCGGTTGGGTGCGTCAGCAAACCGAGGATCAACAGACCCACCGCACCAGCAATCACAAATTCGATATGCGGAATCGACAGCAGGAAATTCTGCGCGCGCCGATCGCCATCCTCAGTGAGAAGTTTGGACCATTGCACTTCGACCGTGCGCTCTCGAGGAGAGGTTTGTAATTTTTGCTGCATAGCTCGTGCTCAAAAAGCAACGAGGATGCCAGTGCACCTGATCCGATGACTTCGTTCTTCTCATTGACGAATGCATACTTCGGGCACCGCCTCCAGTAGTTCGAGTAGAAATTTTTTCACAAATACCGGGGAAGGTGGATCAAGCATCCTATGACTCGGACGCGTCAGAGCTTAAGAAACAATCTATATTCGTACCTAGACGCTCCAATTGCTCATCGTTTCAACTTGATCATGAAGCGGCACGCAATCTGCATGTCTGAATGCAAGAGGATTGCCGACGATCAACTTTTAATTCGGACTTTTGGCTCCGGTGGGCTGCGGCTGACCGAAAGCTCCCCACCACGACGATAGGCCAGATCCCGCGCCCGCCCGGAGCCTTTCCACCATCACTGTGCCACCTGTTGAGGTCGGCAGTGGCACTCCAGAACCAGTCAGGGGCGGGCAGATGTTCGTTCGTCGAGTAGCTATAACTGTGTTCCTAGTACTGGGTTCCGCTGCCTTCGCTAGCGCTGATACCGTTTCTGTCTATTGGGATAACGTTGCCCTCGACCATATACATCGCACGAACACGGAGGCGTCGGTCGCCGTGCGAACGCTCGCTGTTATGCATGCTGCGATGTACGACGCCTGGACGGCGTACGATCCGATAGCAGCACCGTCGCGAGCCAACGGCATCCTGAAGCGGCCGCCGGAAGAAACCACCGACGCTAACAAAATTGAGGCGATAAGTTTCGCGGCGCGCAAGGCTTTGGTTAATCAGTTGCCGTCGATGACCGCAAGCATTGACGCGGCTCTCGCCAGACTCGGTTATCACCTCGAAGACGTGGACAGCTCTGACACCTCGACACCAGCCGGCGTCGGCAATGTGGCGGCTGAGGCGGTGTTCGGCACGGGTCAATATGTCGGCTACCCAACTCACTACTTAGCTGTCCATAAGCCGGATCCTAGCGACGATCCTGACGCCGCTTGGCGATCGGTTCCGACATTTGAAGGCAGCCGTGTGGTCCAGCGAGACTCGGCGGATAGCCTAAGCCAGTGAAACAGTGAAAAACTGAAAAAATGAAAATTCACTTTGTTGGGCACGCGAGCATAGTCGCCGAATGCTCAGACATGTCGATCCTGATGGATCCGTGGCTGTCGGGGAAAATTTTCAACAATTCGTGGACGCTTCGCCCCGAACCAGTGTTAGATCCCGCGCTCCTTGATCGCATCGGCTACCTCTGGATATCGCATGAGCATCCGGATCATTGTCACTTTCCAACCTTGGCCTCATTTCCGGATTCCTTTAAGCAGCGCATAACCATTCTTTTCCAGACTCGCGATTCCGCCAAGATGCTGGCTGCGTTCAAGGGTCTCGGCTATCAGCGCTTCCGACTCTTACCCCATCGCGAGATAGTACCGCTAACTGATGAACCAACCTCGACCCGCGGCACGAAACTGTACTGTTACCATGCAGGCCTGATGGATTCGGCGCTGGCGGTCATCGACGATCAGCAAGTTATGCTGAATGCGAATGACGCCCGCATAAGCACTTCCGAATGCCGGCTGATCCTCAAAGACGTGAGACACGTTGACGTCCTGCTCAACCAATTCTCGTTAGCAGCCTACGCGGGTTTCGAACCGCCGGAACGTTATCTACCCGAGCGCGCCTTGCAAGTCTTGCGCAACGTGTCCGAGGTTCACCGCGCGCTTGATGCCAAGGTCACGATACCGTTCGCGAGCTTCATCTACTTCTCGAGCGAAGACAACAAGTACGTCAATCCATTCGCCAACACCGTGAGCGATGCCTACAACTATCTCCAGCGGCAGGATCAGACTGCAGCGGTTCTCTATCCTGGCGACGACTACGAGGTGGGTTCGGCGCATGACTCTTCGCAAGCATTGCAGCGGTATGCGGCGTTGCCCGGTTGGGATGAGTTGCCCTATGACCCGATGGAGACAAAGCCGCTGAGCGATATCTTCAATGCGTACAGGGCTATGTCGCAGCAGGTGAACGAGCGCTATCCTCGCGCTCTGCTGATGCTGCTGCGGCCAGTGATAGTAAGAATTCCGGACCTTGATAAGACTGTTGAGTTTTCGCTCGCCAATGGACAGATAGCGGAAGCTCAAGAGTCCTATCAGCCCGACCTGTCGATCAATTCTCAGCCGCTATGGTTCGGATTCAAGTTTCCGTTCGGAATTCAGACTCTCGGAGTATCAGCCAGGTTCAAGCTTCATCAGAATTTCCGAAACTGGAAGATGCATCGGATACTGTTCTCATTGAACAACGGCGGTGTCTTTCTCAAACCGAAATACGTACTAACCGCCGACTTCATGAACTACGTGCGCAGCAGACTAGCCGGCGGAATGACCCAGGCCGTTCACTACTACCGGACGTCACTGTAAGGACTCGAGCAGCTACTGCTATTGCGAAGCGAGCTCGATGCTGTCTTCGACGCGAGGCTGTTCACCCCTCGCGACGCGCAAGGCTCGCGACGCCCGCTGCCAGAACAGATTGCCCGGATAGCGTTGTACCAGCCTGTCTACCACCGCATCTCCCTTCCACATCAGGAACGGCTTGACCAGCGGATTGAACACTACATGGTCGGTATAGGGCTGCATTTCAAAGCCCATGCTCGTTTTGAAATAGTCGAGTCCCTTTCCGACCGCGAGAGCTTTGGGTCCATGAGAAATGTAGCCGACCTCCGGACGCGCTAGCTTGGTTTTCATTACGGTGAACAGAAGAGCGTTGTTGGGATAGTACTTGAGCAAGTCTGACGCGCTCTTCTGCAAGTGTATGTAATAGCAGTCCTCAACCAGCATCCCGACGATAAAGGTTGCCAGTCGATCCTCGACAAAGGCTCCCCACGCCTCGAAATCCGGCGAACGACTGGCATTCTCGCAGAACAGGTGCCACTCCGCCTCAGTGGTGCTCGGCATCTTGCCCATCTGGCGCAAAGTGGTCTCCGCCGTCAAAGCGTGTCCGTGTTGTGCCAGGTATGAGAAATCGATCTGCTCGATGCGGCATCGCGCGAGGCCCCTGCGTGTCCGGCTGCGTACGTTCTGCGAGGTAAGCGCCTGGATGTCGTAGTTGCGATTTGAACAAACGTACATTCCTCCGCGCGGGCCGCTTCTATCTGGAATCATAGGATAGCGCAGCGCGAAGGCCGGACCCTTGATCATGACCTGCGCTATTTCCGTCGCTGAAGGACTCACGAAACGATGAACTGGCAGACTCTTGTACAGGAACGGTTTGGGATTGTACCAATAGCAGCTCTCGGTTTGTATTATCCTATTGCCAATGGCGCCGAAGAATTGCGCCAACTCAGATGCCTTCATCGTGTTCCTCTCGCTGGTGAGTCCGCAGCTATTGCCGGCTCAACCATATTTCACGCCAGTAGTGATAGTTCGCGCGCTGACAAAAGGAGCGCTGACCGTGACAGTACACTGACTCGAGTACTATGCACGGACTGCGGAAGCCCTTAAGTTCACCGCTCCGTTCGTCGATTCGCCGAGTCATGTTGATGATAACCGGGTACCTGCGGCCGCAGAACTGGAACATTTCGGGCTTGAATTCCATGCCCCGGTTACAGCCATTGCGATCCAGCGTCCGAAGAATCTCGAACATACCGCGCACCCGCACCACTTCACCCGGCTTCAAATCAAGCGGTGTCGCTGGAGTCTTATGATATTTGTCGGCATTCCAGGGCGCTCGCGCCCATAGCATGAACAGATACAGAATCGCCTTACCCCAGAAGTAAGTAACGAGCTGGCGCAGATCTTCGACACTTCTCTTATTTGCGGCGCAATCTCGGGCGACCTCGGCGAAGTAGTTTGAAGAGCTACCGAGTGGCGCCGGACAAGTCGCGGAATTCAATTCCGTGGACTGACACATAAGAGTGTTATCCGGCTTCTGTGCGAACGCACTAAGAAGACGATACGCGCCGTCCTCGATGCCAACCGAAGGAATCTCTGTATCACTGGATTCTTCGGAGCTGTCCGTCACGCGTCGAAGCCACGCTTCCTTCCATAGGAAAAGACAACCAGCCTCGCATCCGCGATGCGCCGATCCGTCGCACCTTAGCTGTTCGAGATGAACTGTATTTTCGATTCGTCGAGGCTGGCCCAAGGCGCAAGTGTTATCCGCTCGTTTGGATACGCGGAGGCGACGCCCGCAAAACGCTAGCATCTCGGGCATCAAAGGCAGGCCGTCGAGTTTGCCGTCGCTATCGAGGCTCGACATGACTTCGGCGGCACTTCGGACTTCGACTAAATCTCCAGGCTTCAGAGCGATCGCTGCTCGCTCCGACCTGAGAAAGCCACCTGATTTCAAGCCGACAGCGGATGAATCCGCGCTAGCCGGTGTGGACTCAAAGGCTATGTCTGCCTCGAGCATTGTTACACCTCCGCCCACCGTTCGCGTACGGGCGACCAACATAAAGCAAGAGATGTACTTACGACGCCTAGCTGGAAACTGTTTAAGATTTACCGCTTGTGGCCGACCCTTCGATCGGCGGCTTGTGAAGTATGTAAAAAGTACCCGGTAGTGGTAACTATTCCGCGATAGGGAAATTCAAAATAATCGCGGCGCCCTGAGGAGAACGATTCTCAGCGCGAATCGCCCCATCCAGTCGGGTCATGACGTCGCGCGCCATCGAAAGACCCAAACCGGTGCCTAAGTCCTTGGTAGTGAAGAAGGGATCGAACATCTTCGGGAGGATGTCTGCGGGGATGCCAGTACCTTCATCGCTGACCGCAACCTCGATGCTAGCGGCAACTGGCTTTGCTTCAATTGACAAATTGCCGCCGTCGGGCATCGCCTCGCGGCCATTCATTAGAAGGTTCGCGAACACGTGCTTCACCTGATTTGGAAAAGCCCACACCTTCGGCAACGAAGACGGGATATTCCGGAGGAGCTTAATCGCGCCGCCTCTGATAGTTGGAGTTTTCTCAATCAGGTAATCCACCATTTCGATGGCTTCGCCGATCAGGATCGAGATGTCTGAGGCTTCCAGGTTCTCCTGTGGCCGCTCGTTAACAAATTCCTGCAAGCCTCGCACTCGCTCGGCGGCCGCATTGACCGATCTCGCCAGCGCATCCACGTCGTTGATTAAATCGTTGCCGGCCTTCGAGCGAAGGATGCTCAATCGCAGCGCGCCTGCATTCAGGATATTTCTGAGGTCGTGCGCGAGGCCCGACGCCATCTCGCCGATCGCACGCAGGCGCTCGTTTCGAAAAAGCTCGTCGCGCAAATGAAAGAAGCCGATCAGCGCCGACATCTGCTCCGTGGTCTCGACGCCGACTGCGGCGACATGATCGTTGCCGTCAATTGCCAACGGAAATCTTACAACGAAGAGAGATTTTCCCCGCTCGATCTGATCTGTCGAGATCAACGGGAAGCCACTGGTCAGGACTTGCCGGTCCTTGCGCCAGTAAACGTGGCCGACGCCAGGAAACAGTTCCTCGTCCCGCGCGCCAATCCATTTTTCGGCCTCGATACCAAGTTCCGAACTAAGCCGCGGATTGACGAACACATATCGTCCCACAGCGTCCTTTATCCACACGCGGGCGGGAATGTTGCTCATCAGGAGCGAGTACAGTCGCTCGGGATCATTCCCAATCGGGGAACTGAGCCAGACTGTTATTTTGTCCTGCTCGCTCATTTGACTTCGCGGCGGGAAGAATCGCGCGGTTTTATCCTGGATATGGAGAGTCGAGGCGCGGAAAGCACCCTTGAAGTTCGGCCATTTCCGTCCGCGCCGTCTATCTCTCCACATCTCAGATCTGACATGGAACAGTCTCCGGAACCGGTCCTGAGAATTTGCGCGACAGTTAATTCAATAATGGTCCAATCGAAAGTTAACTGCGATTCATCCCAGCGTCAAGCGGCGCCATTGGCGAAACCGAAACATACATTAACCGCCATTAAACCGATTCTGGCGAAAGAATCTAGAAAATAATGCTCAGGGCATCACCAACCAGACGAAATGGCGCCGCGATTATAGTTCCAGCCGCATGTGCCGTCGATCCCACGACGCTATTTGGCTCACTGGTGGTAGTGGTGGTGTAGGTAGTGGTTCCGTAGGTGTCAGAATATGGCGGATACGTCGAATTGTACGCGTAGTCTGGACCGTAGGTGGTGCTGCTGTAGTAAGGCGGCTCGCTATAGGTTGTTTCGGTCCTCTCCGCGCACGACTGAAGCGCCATGCTGCCACAAAACATCGCGCTCACAAATGCGATGGACACAATTGATTTTTTCATTTTCATAACACTACCTTCGCCAACCGAGTCGGTTGGAGCGAAACGCGCGCGCGGGTCTTTTGACAATCCGCGCGCGCGTCGCTCATGGCTATATAACTACGGCGCGATGTACGTCGTTGTCTTCTGCCGCTCGACCAATCCATTGTCGGTCGACGTGGTTGTGGTGCTCGAGGTCGCAGGCGGTGCTACAACCACCGGCGCTGGAGCCGGAGCGGTTTCAACCACAGGCGCCGGAGTCTGGGTCTCGTCCACGTGCTTGTGGTAGGAGAAGCATCCAGCAGCGATTCCACATGCCGCGACTGCGGCCGGGAGTATTGCGATACGTTTCATTAGACTCATGTTTGAACCCTCCATCGCGAACTTACCTTGATAACAGCAAGAAGCCGGCCATAGGGGATTCCAGAATTTCCTAAGGTCTATAGCGCACAATTCCTGGCTTTTTTCGGAAAATCTTTCCCGGTCGCGGGAGTCTTCTGAAGGCGGCGAAAAAATGAAAGCGAATTAGCTGTGAGCCTGCCGGGCTTGAGCTACTTCCTTGTCAAAGCCGGGGACGATTGCGTTGACGAATGCGTTATAGATGAATTGCCCAATCGCTTGCCACGGGTCCACGTTTGGATTTTTGATTGGACCTGAGATATCAATCTTAGTCGCGACCTCCTTTGTCTTTCGATTCTTGAGCAGCTTTGCCGCCCCGCCGATCACCGCCTCGTAAGCCTTTTTCAGCACAGGTTTTTTCTTATCCTTCTGAGAATCGTAGACCTTGAGGTCGGTGAACAATGGTTTTATATAGCCGCTGACGTAATGGTTCTTCACGGTGACTTGGGAGAACACTGATACCTTGCCAGAAGCTACATCGAATTTTCCGTATGCACGCAGTAAGTCGTTAAACGCGGTTAGGTCGGTGTCAGTGCTTTCCAGGTCGAAATCGAAATTGGGACCTTCATGCTCGGGGCGCAGAACCGCGGTCAGCTTGGTGTCGCCTGAGCCCATCAATTTGCCGTTGAAATTAATATTCGCGGTTCCCTCGCTCTGATGATTCGACAGGTTCGTCGCGCGCAAGTTGGTATCGGTAATCACGATCCTGTAGTTGGGGTTCGCCGCATTGTTGATGAATTTCAACGTGCTGTTTGTAAGCACGACTTCGTGAGCTTTCAACTCGATGCCAGAAGCGTTGTTGACCTTGGCCGCTGCATTCTTGACGGTGCGAATGCGACTCGTCTCAGCTGCCGCGGTTTGCGCGGTGTGTACATAGTCAAGGTGAACCCCGTCGATAGTAGCGGAGTCGACCTCGGCTCTCGCGATTCGCGGCGAATATTCCACCACTCCCTTGCTTTGCAATATCCCCTGATAGACGTGGAGATTTGCGCGTTGGACTACAGGCTCGAATTTACCCAGCGGTATACGCTCGATTGAGTAGTTCCCGAGCACACCGGGAAAAGGATCGTCCAGAAAGTTCGCCCTTCCCTCGATGGTCAGGCGTCCATTGTCGAACACTGTCGACTTGGCCCAGATCGGTGACGGATACCGTTGATCCTTCGATCGGATATTGCGGATGTTGTCAGCGCGGAGCTCGATGTCCTTTAGATAAAGAGGCCGATCCGGATCGGTATCGATGTAAGTGGCTTCGCCGTCGTCGACCCTGAATAAATTTATCTTGAAGGGGTAGACGCTCTGGATAGCTTCCTGCCAACCCTCTTTTCGCAATGGCACCTTGCTGGCGTCCTGGGCCTCCAACTGGATCAGATTGATATGCACATGCGGATGATTGAGCAGGACCTGGCCCACCACGCGGCCCAAAACCAACTCGCGCCATTGTACGTCAAAGGTCATCTCGGGAAAGTCCGCGACCGGCGGCGAAGGATGAGCGTCCTGCTTCACGACCAGGTCGTTAAGAATTAACGTAAGGCTGAGCAATTGCAGATGCGCGTGACCGAGCCTGGTGTGATAACCCACCAGCTTATGATTCATCGTATTTTCCACTCGCGACCGAACTATCGGATCGAGAAAATACGAAGCTACGAATACGGCGAAGACGAGCACCACGAGGGCGGCGACGATCCATCCGGCGACGCGTGACCCTCGCACCTGACGCGGAGGCGCCGGCTCGGGAGGCAACTTGTATGCTGATCCAGCAGCCATTTCAGTCTATGCGGATAAGACTTGATGTAGGCAGCAAGATCGGTACCGCACGGCCTTCAAGTCTTATCGACCAGTTTCGAGGGGCGTCCGAAATCCGATGGACACTTACGTAATTTTGACCGGTTTGCCTGCGGCGCCGGAGGCTTACAGCATCGGCTCGAGACTTCGGGCGAAGGCTTCCTCGATTCGCTCGAGAACCGATCGTTGTTGCCAAGCGGCGGAATCGAGCTGCTCGGAATTCTGCAGATCGCGCATGAACGAAGCATTCATTTCCTGGCCAAAACGGACACTAAGGACGACCGTGTTGATTTCGTCGTTGCGCGCGATGCTCCACCAATCGAGATTCGACGAACCGACGGTCGACCACACGCCGTCGATCGTCGCGGTCTTCGCATGCAGCATTTTGCCCTGCCACAGATATATTTTGACTCCGGCGTCCAGCAGTTCGGAGAAATGGGAACGGGCCGCCGGCTGAATCAATGGCTCGTTGGTGTGCCCGGGGAAAAGCAGGCGAACGTCCACGCCACGGCGCGCCGCTCCTTCCAGAGCTTCGAGCATCTGGGAATCGGGCGCAAAGTACGCGTCGGTGATGTAGATGTTAGACTCGGCATTGCGGATAGCTGAGATGAGCGTCACGTAGATCGTGCTGAATTCCTGGGGCACGCTGCCGAGCACGCGAACGATCTGGTCGCCCTTGGCGTCGAGCGCTGGAAAATAATCGGAAAATTTGAGCTTTGCACCACCTTGTTGGAGCCAGTTGGCCACGAACAGTTCCTGGTACTCAGACACAACTGGACCTTCGACCTCGACGTCGGTATCGCGCCAGGTTTTCAAGACTTCCACTGATGGATTTTTATTCTCTTTGGCTTTCGATATGACGCCGCTGGAATAGACGCTCGAGATATTGATGCCGCCGGTGATTGCAAGCGAACCATCAACCACCATCAGCTTACGATGATCGCGATGCAGCGGAGCCCATCGGAAGCCCGCAGCAAAAGGATTGATCGGGTCGAATTCGACCAGCCGGATTCCGTTCGATCGCATCCCATTGAAGAAGCTGCGCCGCGTCAGTATCGAGCCGAAACCGTCGTAGATTATATTGACCTGCACGCCCTGCTGCTGTTTTGCGATCAACGCGTTCGCGAACTCCTTCCCAATCTGATCGCCGTCGAATATGTAGGTTTCGAGATTGATGTTATGCGTTGCGCCCTCGATCGCGGCGAACATCGCCCGATACGTGGCAGCCCCATTCTCGAGCAGGGTCACCTTGTTTCCCGTTACCAGCGGACTTCCGCTGATCGCCTGTTCGAAAGCGAGATGGCGCTGCAGTATGTCGGTCTTGCCGCTCCGCGCCTCTAGCCTTTGGATAATCTCACGACTCTGGCTCGCTGAAAGCGGACCCTGGTCGCTGACGACTTTGTAATGGTGCCAGTACAGCCGGCGATCCTGCATGAGGGCGTAGGCATCGGGCACGGTTCCGCATCCACCAACGCACACAACGCCGGCGATCAGCACCAGCATTCTGCAAAGGAGCCTTGTCAGGCAGCTTTGGATCTCGTCAGCCGTTTGATTGCCGGCGCGAGCGGGCGTTCGGCGTCGCAGTACTCTTGCCATGCAGTGCTCTTAGCGATGAGACCGGGAGCGGTGCGAATTGTGAAGCGCAGGGGATCGAGCCCGGGGCGCAACTGCGTCCATAGCAGCGGCATCGAGACAGGCGCGCCGTCGCGAGCGCGAGGTGACAGAGGCGCTACCGCAGTCGCGGTGCGGTCGTTACGCAAGTAATCCAGGTAGATGCGGCCGGTGCGCTCCTTCTTCGTCATCTTCGCGAGATATCGCTTGGGATTGTCGGCGGCCATTTGAAGGCAGAGGTCGCGCGCGAAGGATTTGGCGTCGCTCCAGGAAATTTCGCCCTTCTTCGCACGGCTGAGCGGCGTCACTACGTGTATCCCCTTGCCGCCGGTCGTTTTGCAAAAGCCGACGAGGCCAACGGCTTCGAGCCTGTCGCGAATTTCGCGCGCGCCCTCAATTACCGAATCGAAATCAACGCCCGGCGCTGGATCGAGATCAAAAACCAAACGCCCGGGCACGTCGGGATTTCCGGGCTGGCAGTTCCACGGATGCAGCTCCAGTCCCGCGAGTTGCGCAATTTCCGCAAGACCCTCCACTCGATCGATTTGAAGGTAAGGCTCTTTGCTGCCCGAAACCTTGGTCAGCGTCAGCATGCTCGACGTTCCCGGCATCGCATGGCGCTGAAAAAAATGTTGGCCGTGGATGCCGTCGGGCGCGCGAACAATCGAGCATGGCCGCCCCTTCAGATGCGTGATCATCCAGCTTCCGACGGCTTCGTAATAGCGCGCCAGCTCCAGTTTGGTGACCGGCTTGTGATCTCCGGCGTCGGGCCACAGAATTTTCTCCGGCTTCTTGACCGTCACACCCGTAACGACGGTATCGGCGGCTGGCTTCGCATCTGAGCTGGAACTCGTCGTCGATCTGGACTTCGTTTTCTTGCGGGTTCGCGGCGTTTCGGCCTCATCACGATTGGAATTCCACACCGCGTCAGCCGACGCCTTGCCGCCCTTGAGCATAAAGGGCTTTGGCTTCGGGCCCTTGCCGCTCGCAATCTCGGTCATCGTACGGCCCGACGCCACCGATCGATCGTCGTCCAGTGCGTCGTCGCTGCCCTCGCGCGCGAACTCGTCGCGATGCTTGATCAGCAGCCAGTTGGTCCGCTTGCCGCCACTGCGATCACGTTTCATCCGCACCAGCACCCAACTTCCGTGCAACCGCTGGCCATCCAAACTGAACTTCAAGTTTCCGGATTTGAGCTGATCCTCCGGCGATCTATCGCCTTCGGGCGTCCAGTAGCCGCGGTCCCAAAGCATGACCGTGCCGCCGCCGTACTCTCCTTCAGGAATAGTGCCCTCGAAGTCGCCGTATTCCAGCGGATGATCTTCCACTTCGACCGCCAGTCTTTTTTCCTTGGGATCGAGCGAAGGTCCCCGCGGCAGCGCCCACGATTTGAAGACGCCATCAAGCTCGAGTCGCAGATCAAAATGAAGATGCGACGCGTCGTGCTTCTGAATCACGAACCGCCGACGAGCGGACGGAGCAACCGCGACCTCTCCGCTCGGTTCGGCGGTCTTGTTGAAATCACGCTTGGACCGGTACTTTGAGAGCTTGCTATCAGCCATCGACCGGCCACTACTCAGTCAACATTCTGCTTAGGAACGAATCCGGTAGCTCCCTTCATAGGTCCATCGGTGACGGTTACGACGGCGCCGTTGTCATCGCTGGTAACAACCTGAACGGGAGTCTGGTCGTCAAGCTGCTTCGCGGCCAGGTTCTGCTTCACATCGCCAACGACTCCAACCACTCCGCCTTCTTGTTTCTCGTGAGAGGTATGCAGATAAGTCTGTTCGTCGGGATACATCGGGACCGCGTGTTGATTGCCGGTCACGACCAATTTGTGGGTCAGGACCGGTCCGACCGGCTGCTGACAACCGATGATCGCCATTGTGAAAAGTGTGCCTAGCACAAATATCATTGGCAAGTATTTCATTATATCTTGAGCCTCCAAAAGATTGTCACCTCACTTCCAAGCAAAAATGAGCATTGGACGTGCCAACTTTTGGATTGAAATTCTCAGACGTAAACCAAAGAGAATTAATTCTCTCTGTAGAAATTACGCATCGCGAAGACGCTCACTCGCCACTGAAGATCACCTGCGCATGATTGAAGAAGGCGACCAACGAGACTCCGCCTATCGTGTTCCCGATCAATACCGGCGCCAGGTAATCGACCAGCATGTGGCGCCATGACAGCGCGCCGCGGGCGACCAGAAAAAACCCATCGACCGATCCTGCGATACCATGCGGCAGATTGCCGAGCGCAACCAGGTAGGTCATGACGACGATAATAAAGGCGCGCGAGGAATCCGCCCCCGGCATCATCCAGACCATCAATGCTATCAGCCAGCCCGCGACCACTCCGCGCGCCAGCAACGAGCTCCATCCGACAAACACTGCGGTCGTCGCGATATCGGCGAAGGCTTTCGTTGCCTCATGCCCGAACAGGTCGAAACTCGCCAGCGCCCATGCAAACATGCACGCACCCGCAAGATTCGCGAGCAGCACCACGACCCATAGCCGGAGCACCTGCATCAGAGTCGGCAGATCGCGTAGCGTGAACAGCGGCAGCATGACGGTCAGAGTATTTTCCGTATAGAGCTGCTGGCGTCCGAGAATCACCGCCAGGAAGCCGACGCTGTAACCGAAACAAGACACCAACGGCCGCCAACTCGTATCCGCGAGATGAGCCCGGATCAGTCCGCTGGCAACCAGTGAGAATCCAATCGAAAGGCCCGCCGCCATCCCGGACCAGATCAGCGCACCGATAGGCCGCCTTAGTTCCCCTTCACCCTCGGCACGAATCGCCTCATGAATCACAGCCGCGCGAGGCGCGGTGCGTTCCTCGGCGACACGGCGCTCGGCTCGACTTAGATCAGCCGCCGGAGCCCCAGTGGGGTCTCCCGACATTGTCGTGGCCGGTTGTGTTTTCGCGGCCCGCGATGGTTTTTTCGTCGCGGAGTCCGTGGATCGGGTTCGAGCAGCCATTCTCTGCGTCTGCGAACTAAGTGCTGTCGCGATGCGACGAATGCGATGCGCGGCAATCGTCGTGACCGCAATGGCAATCAGTCGCGCCTTCGTCGCGCGTGTCGGACTCACACTCGTTAGAACAAAATTGGTTCCCGGGTTCTGCTTCGCAGGAACAAGCGTCGTGCCGGCATTTCATAGTCTCACCTCGAGCCGTAGTGCCATACAGAAACACTGGAGCGGTATGAGCAAGTCCTCTGCCACTCGACCAGTGGCATAGCGCGGGCAAGATTTATCGGGGGAATACGGTCTGGCGTGGCGAGTTGCCCCGTCGTTAGGATGTAATTCTTTCAGCTTTGTCACGTTTTTCTGATCGATAAGCGAACTTCTCTCGAATAAATCTGGCCCGTCTCTTGCGTTTTTCCTCATCAATCGACACCGGAGTAACTTCTCATGTTGGAGTTGGGATACGCGCTTTCCAGCGAGGAATTTGGGCCCCCCGATCTCATAACGAACGCGCGCACCGCGGAAAGCGTCGGCTTTCAGTTCGCGCTGATTTCAGATCATTTCCATCCATGGACTAACCAGCAGCCGCACAGTCCTTTCGTGTGGAGCGTGATAGGCGGGATTTCGCAGGCGGTAAAAAATCTCAGCCTCGGCACCGGGGTGACCTGCCCGCTCATGCGCTACAACCCCGCGATCATCGCGCAAGCCGCCGCGACTTCAGCGGTGATGATGCCCGGCAGATTCTTTCTTGGCCTCGGCACCGGCGAAAACCTGAACGAGCACATCACCGGAAAGCATTGGCCGCCCGCCCCGCAACGACAGGAGATGCTCGAAGAGGCCGTCGCCGTGATGCGGCTACTGTGGCAGGGCGGATGGCAGACTCACCGTGGCAACTACTACACCGTCGAGCAGGCGCGGATCTTCACGATGCCCGCCGAGCCGCCCCCAATCATGATCGCCGCGTCGAAGCCGGGCTCCGCGGAACTCGCCGGCCGTATCGCCGATGGACTCATCAGCACCGTGCCCAAGCGCGAGTTGGTCAAGCGATTCGAACAAGCTGGCGGCAAGCACAAACCGCGCTACGGCCAGGTCACCGTCTGCTACGCGTCCAGCGAGGACGAAGCCGCGCACATCGTGCGCAAGCAATGGCCCAACGCCGGCATCGACGCACCATTAATGACCGATCTGCCGTTGCCGAAACATTTCGAGACGGTCGCGGAGTCGATGCAGCCGGACAAGATTACCGAGGACGTAATTCTCGGTCCTGATCCGCGCCGCCATATCGACGCCATCAAGAAATTTGTCGATGCCGGTTACGATCACGTCTACGTGCATCAGATCGGCCCGCAGCAGAGCGAGTTCCTGCATTTCTATGCCGACAAAGTTCTGCCGCATTTCAAAGTCGATTCGAAATCGTCGAACGGTTCATCCAATGGATCGAAACGAAAAACTCGACACGACAATCATCGAACGGACGAATCGCATGCCTGACCTCTCTCTAGTCCCCAAGGTCCGGTTCCCCTTCCCACCATGGGAAGGAGGGGTTGGGTCGCAGGCGTCGAGAAGACACTCGTCAAGGATCAATCGCCGTGAACAAGACACTCGATGGGAAAAAAATCGCAATTTTGCGCACCGACGAAGGAGGATCGCGATGACCAAACTTGAAACCCTGGATAACCTCGTCAAGACCTGCGTGGATAGCGCGGAGCGTTATCGTCGAGCCGCCGCCGACGTCGGCAAAGAGAAGCTGGTGCAATTCTTCAAACGGCAGGAAGCGGTCCGCCGCCACGATGCCGACGAACTTAATCTCGAGCGCAAGCGACTCGGCGGTGAGGGCGAGCGGCCGGGCAAGGAATCAGGCAGCGTCGCCGGCTTCATCGATCGCGCCGAGATGGATCTCAACGTGGTAATGAGCATGGGCGACACTGGCGTCGTCGAATGGTGTCTCGAGGACGTTAAACAGGTTATTTCCGAATACCAAAAAGCTCTGCAGCAGGATTTTCCCGCGACGACGCGCGCGACGCTCGAACGGCAGCTCTCCGAAAATCAGGCGACGCTGACGGGGCTCGAAAAAATATTAAAGCCATACGGCCATCCACGTTCCTGACCAAGCGGTGGCACAGGCTTTAGCCTGTGATTTTCTGAAATCGCGCAGCGGTCCTCTTTTGACCCAAACTGACTGGGCCTCAGTCACCGCTCTCATCAGGATGGGATATGGATTGATCGCCTCGCCCTTCCACCAACTCTTGTCGGGCCCGAGCTTGAAGATCGCGAAATGCAATTGAGGCGCATCCGGCTGCGCATCGCCGGTGCTACCGACGTATCCGATCACATCACCGCGCGCGACCGGCATTCCTTCGCGGATGTCCGCGTAGTGATCCAGGTGCGCGTAGTAGAAGCAGTAGGCGCTCGATCGATCGAATTCGTAGATAGTCAGCCCGCCCTGTCGGCTGATAAAAACCTTGCGAATGATTCCGTCGGTGACCGCGCGAATCGGCGTGCCGCGAGGCCTCATTATGTCGATCGCCTCATGACGATGCCCGTGGTGAATCTCGTTGAAGGAATCGTGGAGCTCCGTCGTCTTTAGTGAATCCAGCGGCGGCCCAATCTTCAGCTGCGAATCTTCAGCGGCTGTCACGAAGCCCGGCTCGAAGATACAAAGGCAAAACAATACGACCACCAATTTCTTTGAAAGAATGACTCTGAGATTGAAAAGATTGCTTATACGCATGCCCATATTGAGCAAACAACGGTCCGGGAATCGAAGCCTTTTGGTCGCGGCGAGAACCACGGAGTCATGAACTGTGAAAAAAATATCCGGAAAGTTTTTCCGCAAACCTGAAATCGCCTCTCGCTTATATCTGACTTCGATTCCTTTTATATGAAGATACTTTAGTCTTTAAGCGGCTTTTCTTGGTTTTGCTGATCTGCTACCTCAACCGGCACGTTTTCTGCTTTCCACTCGCAGCTTTCGTTATTGCGGCATTCGTTTTGTGACCATGGACTGGGTCAGTGCCGGGGAGATTTGAATGGCGGTAGTCCATCGAGCGGGATGCAATTCCTCTACCTGCAGGTTCGGAATTTTTCGGACCGTCGTCCTCCTCAAATTGCATCCTGCTCATTTTTTCAAATCTCCAATCGTCTATCGAGCAGGGTGCAATGCCCACCTCCTACAGGTTCGGAATCTCCGGACCATCCTCTCCCTCTCATTGCATCCTGCTCAACTCTTTCAGTTTTTAACGCTTCAGTATTGAGTGCCGCTCATACCAGAATCCTCTAAAGGAGCTATCCAGGTGGAATTGAATGATTCGAATCGCGGTCAGCGGTCGGCCGACGGCAGCCAATTGGCAGACAATGAGGCTATCGCCGGAAACAAGACCAACGGTAAGTCCCGTCGAAACGGACATCGCGCTTCCAACCCGGACTCTGATGAGCGACGTTTCAGAAACCTGATCAAGGCATTGACTGCGGCCGGTCGAGGCGATTTTTCGGTTCGGCTCAAAATCACGCACAAGGACGCGCTGCTCGACGAACTCGCGAGGGGATTCAACGCGATCGCCGAGCGCAACGAAGCGATTACCAGTGAGATTATCCGGGTCGAGAATGCGGTCCGGCGCGAAGGGCGAATGACCGAGCGCGCGACCGTGAGAGGCGCCCGCGGCGGATGGCAGGAAATTGAAGATTCGATCAATTCGCTGATCGGGGGACTGGTCCAGCCGACCACTGAAGTCGCCCGCGTTATCGGTGCGGTCGCGCTAGGCGACCTGCGACAGAAGATGGCGCTCGAAATCGACGGCCAGCCGGTTAAGGGCGAGTTCCTGCGAATCGGCACCACGGTTAACGCGATGGTCGATCAGCTCAGCTCGTTCGCCGACGAAGTTACCCGCGTCGCCAAGGAAGTCGGCACCGACGGCAAGCTCGGAGGCCAGGCGCAAGTCAAAGGCGTGTCGGGCACCTGGAAAGATCTCACCGACAACGTCAACGTGCTCGCGCGCAACCTGACCGACCAGGTGCGAAACATCGCAACCGTCACGACCGCGGTCGCCAACGGCGACTTGTCGCAGAAAATCACGGTCGATGTTAAGGGCGAAATCCTCGAACTGAAGAACACCATGAACACCATGGTGGATCAGCTTCGAGCGTTCTCCGCGGAAGTTACGCGCGTCGCGCGCGAAGTCGGCACCGAGGGAAAACTCGGCGGCCAGGCCGAAGTGAAAGGCGTGTCGGGCGTGTGGAAGGACCTGACCGACAACGTCAATTTCATGGCGTCGAACCTGACCACCCAGGTGCGCGGCATCGTCAAGGTCGTGACCGCGGTCGCCAACGGCGACCTGTCGCAAAAATTGGTCGTGGACGCGCGCGGCGAGATCGCAGCACTGGCCGACACCATCAACGGCATGACTGCAACGCTGGGCTTGTTCGCTGAGCAGGTTACCGACGTGGCGCGTACCGTCGGCGTGGAAGGAAAGCTGGGTGCGCAAGCCGAAGTTCCGGGCGTCGCGGGCACGTGGAAAGATTTGACCGACAACGTCAACCTGCTCGCGAACAATCTTACCGCGCAGGTCAGAAACATCGCGGAAGTTACCACCTCGGTCGCGAAAGGCGACCTTTCGAAAAAGATCACCGTCGATGCGAAGGGCGAAATCCTCGAGCTGAAAGACACCATGAACACGATGGTGGATCAGCTCAACTCGTTCGCGTCGGAAGTTACCCGCGTCGCGCGCGAAGTCGGCACCGAAGGAAAACTCGGCGGCCAGGCGGAAGTCCGCGGCGTGTCGGGCGTCTGGAAGGACCTGACCGAAAACGTCAATTTCATGGCGTCGAA
This sequence comes from Binatus sp. (SeqCode), assembly GCF_049584895.1. GTDB lineage: Bacteria > Desulfobacterota > Binatia > Binatales > Binataceae > Binatus. Next base: position 18,972 of record NZ_JBAUYR010000102.1, on the reverse strand, counting down.
CCTGACCACGCAGGTCCGCGGTATCGTTCGCGTCATCACGGCGGTTGCCAACGGCGACCTGTCTCCAAAACTCGAGGTCGCGGCCAAGGGCGAGATCGCGGCATTGGGAGATACGCTCAACGGCATGACCAAGACTCTCGCGATCTTCGCCGAGCAGGTCACCAGCGTCGCGAAAACGGTCGGCGTGGAAGGAAAACTGGGCGCGCAGGCCGAAGTGCCGAACGTCGCCGGCATCTGGAAGGACCTGACCGACAACGTCAACCTGCTCGCAAATAATCTGACCGCCCAGGTCCGAAACATCGCGGAAGTCACGACCGCCGTCGCGAAAGGCGACCTTTCGAAGAAAATTTCGGTCGACGTCAAAGGCGAGATCCTCCAGCTGAAGAACACTATGAATACGATGGTGGATCAGCTGCGATCGTTCGCATCAGAAGTCACCCGCGTCGCCCGCGAAGTCGGCACCGACGGAAAACTCGGCGGCCAGGCGGAAGTCCAGGGCGTCGAAGGTATTTGGAAAGACCTGACTGACAACGTCAACGTGCTGGCCGGCAACCTGACCGACCAGGTCCGCGGAATCGTCAAGGTCGTTACCGCGGTCGCCAACGGCGACCTGTCGAAGAAAATCTCGGTCGATGTCAAAGGCGAGATCCTCGAACTGAAGACCACGATTAATACGCTGGTCGATCAACTGAACTCATTCAGCGCGGAGGTTACGCGCGTCGCGCGCGAAGTCGGCACCGAAGGAAAACTCGGCGGCCAGGCGGAAGTTAAAGGCGTGTCGGGCGTCTGGAAGGATTTGACCGACAACGTCAATTTCATGGCGTCGAACCTCACAACCCAGGTCCGTGGCATCGTCAAAGTCGTGACTGCGGTCGCCAACGGCGACCTGAAACAGAAACTGGTCGTCGATGCGCGCGGCGAGGTCGAAGCGCTCGCCGTCACCATCAACAACATGACTGACACGCTGAGCACGTTCGCCGAGCAGGTCAGTACCGTGGCCCGCGAGGTCGGCGTCGAAGGAAAACTCGGCGGACAGGCGCGCGTCCCCGGCGTCGCAGGCACGTGGAAAGACCTCACCGACAACGTCAATTTCATGGCCTCGAACCTCACGACCCAGGTCCGCGGAATCGTCAAAGTCGTGACCGCGGTCGCCAACGGCGACCTCACCCAGAAACTGATCGGTGTGGAAGCGAAAGGCGAGATCGCGGCGCTGGCCGACACGATCAACAGCATGACGGAAACTCTGAGTATCTTTGCCGACCAGGTCAGCACTGTGGCCCGCGAGGTCGGTATTGAAGGGAAACTGGGCGGTCAGGCCCGCGTGCCCGCGGCGGCAGGAACTTGGCGCGACTTGACCGATAACGTGAACCAACTTGCAGGTAACCTGACCGCCCAAGTGCGCGCGATCTCCGATGTCGCCACCGCAGTTACCAAAGGCGACCTGACGCGATCGATTAAGGTCGAAGCGCTCGGCGAAGTCGCAGCGCTCTCCGACAACATCAACCAGATGATCGTGAACCTGAAGGAGACCACGCAAAAGAACCAGGAGCAGGACTGGCTCAAGACCAACCTCGCGAAATTTTCCAGCATGATGCAGGGCCAGAAGAACCTCGAAGCAGTGTCGCGAATGATCATGTCGGAGCTGACGCCCCTGGTCTCCGCGCATCAGGGCGCGTTCTTCCTGATGGATACCGAAGAGGGCGCTCCGATCCTCAAGCTCACCAACACCTACGCATATCGCGAACGCAAAGGCGTCGCGAATCGATTCCGGATTGGCGAGAGCCTGGTCGGTCAATGCGCGCTCGAGAAAAAGAGCATCCTGGTGACGCACGCGCCGCACGATTACATCCACATCAGCTCCGGTCTGGGCGAGGCGCCGCCGCTGAACATCATCGTGCTGCCGATTCTGTTCGAGGGCGAGGTCAAGGCCATAATCGAGCTGGCGTCGTTCAACACCTTCAGCGCGATCCATCAGATCTTCCTCGATCAGCTGACAGAGAGCATCGGCGTCGTCCTCAACATGATAATGGCCAACATGCGCACCGAGGAATTGCTGCAGCAGTCGCAGAGCCTCACGCAGGAATTGCAGAATCAGTCCAAAGAACTGACCCATCAGCAGGACACGCTGAAGAACACCAACACTGCGCTCGAACGGCAGGCACTCGAGCTCGAGGAAAAAGCCAAACAGCTCGAAGAGCAGAACACCAAGGTCGAGATCAAGAATCGCGAGGTCGAGCAGGCGAGAAAGTCCCTCGAAGAAAAAGCCGAACAGCTCGCTCTCGTCTCGAAGTACAAGTCCGAGTTCCTCGCGAACATGTCGCACGAGCTGCGCACTCCCCTTAACAGCCTGCTGATCCTCGCCAAGGTGCTGTCCGACAACAAGGAGGCGAACCTCAGCGAGAAGCAGCTCGACTATGCGCGCACGATTTATTCTTCAGGCACCGATCTGCTCAAACTGATCAGCGAAGTTCTCGACCTCTCGAAGGTTGAGGCGGGCAAGATGGCTATCGAGGTGCGCCAGCTTCAGACCACGGATCTGGTTGAATTCGCCGAGCGCAGCTTCCGCGCGCTGGCCGAGGAAAAAGGCCTCAGCTTCTCAATCGAGGTGGCGGCGGGAGTCGCTGAAGAGATTCGCACCGACCGCCAGCGGATCGAACAGGTGCTGAGAAACCTGCTCGCCAATGCGATCAAATTCACGGAAGAAGGCTCCGTGAAATTCCGGATGGATATGGTCGAGCCGCGCCGCGACTTCGACAGCGAAGCGCTCCGGGGCCCCAGCAAAATCCTGGCCCTGTCGGTCACCGACACTGGAATCGGAATCGCGAAGAACAAGCAGCGCCTCATCTTCGAAGCCTTCCAGCAAGCAGACGGCAGCACCAGCCGGCGTTATGGCGGCACCGGTCTCGGACTCTCAATCAGCCGCGAGATTGCGCGCGCATTGGGCGGCGAAATTCACGTCGAGAGCACGCCCGGCGAAGGCAGCACCTTCACGCTCTACATGCCCGTCAGCTACGGCAGGGACATCGAATTGTTCGGTACCCGCGAGGACGACGCTGAATCGCAAGCTAGGCTGGTCGATCAGATCGAAGAAAAAGTTGCGGAAACGACCGGTGCGGTGCGTGACTTCCTGGCCGCGGAGCCGCCGGTGCCCACGCTCTCGAGTGAAACGCTCGACAGCCTGAAGGGCAAGACGGTTCTGATCGTCGACGACGATCCGCGCAACATTTTCGCGGTCAAGACCCTGCTCGAAGGGCACGGGATGAAGACGCTGCACGCGGAAAACGGGCGCGCCGGGATCGTGATGCTCGAGCGTCATCCTGAAATCGACATCGCGCTCATCGATATCATGATGCCCGAAATGGACGGCTACGAAACCATGCGCCTGATACGCGCGAATCCTGCCAAGCGCTGGCTGCCGATGATCGCGGTGACCGCTAAGGCGCTGAAGGAGGACCGCGAGCGCTGTATGGCGGCGGGGGCCTCGGATTACCTGGCCAAGCCGATCGACGATGGGCAGTTAGTCGAGCTGATTCGAATCTGGGCGGGTGCAGGCTCGCCGCTCCAGGCGTCGGTATAATGCAGGAATCTGAGCGTCAGTGGACGATCTTGAGCACAGTGCAGATGATGAGGTTCGGATTACCGAAATGAAAACACTGCAGCAAGCATCGCGTCCTGAGAGATTGCCGGCGCCGGGGGTGAAAGCGAGCATCCTGCTGGTGGATGACCGCCCGGCGAATCTGCTGGCGCTCGAGGCAATCCTCGATCCGCTCGATCAGCGCCTGGTGCGCGCCACCTCCGGCGAAGAAGCATTGCAAAAACTCGAAGAGGAAGAATTCGCCGTCATCCTGATGGACGTGCGGATGCCGGGGATGGACGGGCTGCGCACGGCCGAAGTGATCTGTCAGCGCGAGAGCTCGGCCCGAATTCCGATTATCTTTCTGACCGCTGTCCCGATTGGCAACGCCGACGTGGTAAGCGGCTATGAGCGCGGCGCCGTCGATTTTCTGCTCAAGCCCTTCGATCCCGAAATTCTGCGCTCGAAGGTGTCGGTCTTCGTCGATCTGCATCAGAAAGAGCAGATGATCAAGCGCCAGAGCGCGCTGCTGCGTCAGCGCGATCGCGAGGCCTTCGAGCGCCGCAGCGAGCTGCGCTTTCGTTCGCTGATGGACGCGTTGCCTCAATGCGTGTGGGTCGCGCGCGCCGACCTGACTTTCTACTATTGGAACCAACGCGCCGTCGATTACATCGGGGTCCAACCGACGATGGCTGTCCCCACCGAACGCTTTTTCGAATTCGTGCACCCAGACGACCTGCCCACGCTCAAAGCAGAATGGGAACTTTCGACCGCAAACCTGCACACGATTGAGATCCAGATTCGTCTGCGGCGGCATGCCGACGGTGAGTACCGATGGTTTCTGATGCGTGGAGTTCCGCAACTCGACGAATCGGACGGCGTCATCGGATGGATCGTCGCGGGCACCGACATCGATACCGAGCATCACGCGTTGCAGGAAGCCGAGGCCGCGAGCCGGATGAAGGAGGAATTTCTGGCGACCGTATCGCACGAGCTGCGCAACCCGCTCAACGCGATCATGGGATGGGTCCATCTGCTGCGCTCTGGAAAGCTCGACATACCCAAATCTTCGAAAGCGTTGGAGACGATTGAGCGCAATGTGCATATGCAGACCGCGCTGATCGACGACATCCTGGACGTTTCCCGGATCATGCGCGGCAAGATCAACCTCACTTTCCGAACTGTTCGCATGAGCACCGTGGTCGAGGCTGCTCTCGCTGCCGTTCGGCCCACGGCAGACGCCAAAGGCGTCACGCTTGAATATGAGATGGCGGCGGATTCCGACGAAATCAGCGGCGATGCGGATCGACTCCAGCAGATCGTCTGGAACCTGCTCTCCAACGCGATCAAGTTTACTCCGCGCGACGGCCGCGTCACGGTTCGGGTCGAGCGGCATGACGATGACTTGACGCTCACCGTGCGCGATACCGGCCAGGGAATCTCGCAGGATTTCCTCCCGCATGTGTTCGACAGATTCAGCCAGGCCGAGAACGGCAGCACTCGCGCGCACGGAGGCTTGGGGCTGGGGCTGGCGATCGTGCGTCATCTGGTCGAACTCCATGCCGGCATCGTCGAAGCCGCCAGCGATGGCGCCGGTCAGGGCGCTACTTTTTCGGTGAGACTGCCGATCAAGAACTCCAAGGGCGCAATCGCCGGCAACGACGACGCCGAGGCCCTAGCACAGCCTGGGAAGCTCGAAGGAGTTTCGATACTGGTCGTCGATGACGAGGCTGACTCCCGCGAAGTGCTGGCCGAGCTCCTGCGTCAATATGGCGCGCAGACTCGCACCGCTTCGTCCGCCGAGGAGGCGCTCGCCGAGATTGCCCACAGCACGCCGCAGGTTCTGCTCAGCGACATCGGTATGCCGTCCGTCGACGGCTACGAGCTTGTCCGCAGAGTTCGCGAGCTGATCCCGGAGACCGACATGCTTGCGATGGCGCTGACGGGCCTCGGTAGCGCGCACGATCGGAAACGGGCGCTGACCGAGGGATTCCAGGTCTGCATGGTCAAGCCGGTGGAACCGGAAAATCTGGTGGAAGCGATCAAACAGCTACTACCGCTGCGCCAACAATCCTCGCAGTAGCTTTCGCGACACGTCCACGTCGGAAGTCTGACTCTCACTATTAGGCTCGAGAAAGAAGTCGCGATCCTGCCTGGACAGGATCGCGACCTTCCTTTACCGGACTTATGTGAAGCTATTCGTTACTGTTAGCGCTAGGACTGTTAGGCGGAGGACTCAGACTAGGCACGCCATTAGGCTCCTGTGTGGTCGAGTTCCCAGTGGTCTCGCTTGAGCCGGCATTCGCTCCCGAATTCGCCGCCGAAGGATTCATAGGGCTCCCCGGGCTCATAGAACTTCCCGTGTTGTTCGCGCTAGCCGCTGAATTCATCGCGCTGACACCTGGATTGCTTGGAACGTCAGACCCTGCCGGCCCCGGCACCGAGCCGGCCACTGGCCCTGAGCTTCCGGCGCTTGCGGCGCTGCCGCCTCCCATGCTTCCACCGCTAGTGCCGGTAGCGCCCGATCCGCCAGCCGATCCCGACGCGCCTGCTCCGGCGCCCCCAGCTCCGCCGCCCCCGCCTCCGCCGGCACCTTGAGCAAAGGCACTCACAGTAAATGTCGCCATCGCGAGCGAAAGAGTCGCTCCGAGCAAAATCGTTGGTAGTGTTTTCTTCATTGCTGACACTCCTCGAGGTTCATTCCGGTTGATTGTCGTTAAGAGCAATTAACGCAGCAAACTCGCTGCCAGATCTGTTTTTCACAACGACATCTGACAAGCCGCTCGAGTGTGGCGTGTAATCAGTAAATGGAGGACGCGGACACCGATGAAGGTCTTCGAATCCGGATGGCACATCGATTGCTGGAAATATTGACGACTCACGAAAATAACTTTCGCAAAACCGGGGCAATCAAATGAACTCATCCAAAACCGGAAGCGGCTTGACCGATCCAACTCGGCGCACGCTGCTGAAATCGGCTGGAATGCTCGTCGGCGTGTCTGCTCTGGCGTCGACAATCCCAGCGAGGGCATCAAATATGTCTTCTGAATCCACTCCAACCTCGGGACGTGGAGGCGCCACTGCCACACCTCCGATACATAAGCGCATGGTGGGTTTCATGCTCGCGCACGAACAGTTTCCCGTGCCGGAACTCGTGCAGTTGGGCGTGGCCGCCGAACAGGCAGGATTTGATCTGCTGGCCACCAGCGATCATCTCCAACCCTGGCAATCCAACGAAGGTCACGCGGGTCAGGCGTGGGTCACAATGAGCGCGATCGGCGAACGCACTCGCCGCGTCTGGATAGGGCCTACGGTCACGTGTCCGACCTTTCGCTACAATCCGGCCGTCGTCGCCGAGGCATTTTCCTCGCTGAGTCTGTTGTATCCCGGACGAATCTTTCTGGGTGTCGGCTCTGGCGAGGCCTTGAACGAACAGGCAGCGATAGGATCCTGGCCAAAGTGGCCCGAGCGTTCGGCGCGATTGGTAGAAGCAACCGAAATCATCCGCAAGCTATGGACCGGCGATCAGGTAGCTCACGATGGTAAGTATTACAACGTCAACGCCAAGTTATATGACCCGCCAACAACACCTATACCGCTGCTGATGGCGGCAAACGTCGGTCCCAAGGCTATGTATCGCTCCGGACAATTCGGAGATGGCCTTATTACCGACCCTGAGTCCTGGCAGAAGCACAAGGCGGAATTCGAAAAGGGTGCAAAGGATGCCGGCAAGGACCCTAAGCAGATGCCGGTGCTGGTGGAGCTATTCGTCGTGGTTGGCGATGAGAACGATGCCAAGACATCGGCCGAGCTCTGGCGCTTCCTGCCTAATGCATTCAAAACCTATTTCAACATTCGCGACCCACAGGTAATTCAAAACCGGGCTACCGCAGATCTCCCGCTTCAGAAGGTTTATGGAAAGTGGCCAATAAGCAAGGATCCGGATGTGCACGTTAAGGCATTGATCGAGCAATTCAACGGCGGCGCTACGATCGTGAACGTCCATTCGGGGCAAGCCGATCAAAAGCAGGTCATTGAGTTCTACGGGAAGCACGTTCTGCCTCGCGTCCACGAACAGTTGAATGAAGCGTGAGCTGCGATGTGTTAGTTTGCTCACGGCACGCCGCGAAAAAAGAAAGTCTTACCGGCACCGCTCGACCTGATCGAGCCGGACGCTTCGATCGATGACCTTCGCGATGCCGCGCAGCAATGCCGCGGCTGCGACACCTGGGAACGCGCCACGCAGGCGGTTTTCGGCGAAGGCGCGCCCGGCGCCGAAGTGATGCTCGTAGGCGAGCAACCTGGCAATCGCGAAGATCTCGAAGGCCACCCTTTCGTAGGACCAGCAGGAAAATTACTCGATGTGGCTCTCGAAGAGGCGGGAATAGACCGCAAGCACGTCTACGTCACCAACGTCGTCAAGCACTTCAATTCAACCACCCGCGGTAAACTTAGGATTCACAAGAAACCTAACGCCGAAGAGATCGCCGCCTGTCGTCCGTGGTTGGAGGCCGAGATAGCACGCGTCGGCCCGAAAGTTATCGTATGCCTTGGCGCAACGGCCGCGCAGGCCCTGATCTCGCGCGATTTCCGCGTCTCTCGTCAGCGCGGTGGGATGATGAAGTCATCGCTGGCGCCTTTGATTGCCGCGACGGTTCACCCTTCATCAATCCTGCGCGCGCCCGACGACGAGTCGCGACACGCCGAAATGCGCCAGTTCGTCGCGGACCTCAAAAAAATCGCGCGCCATCTCCCTCCATCCGCATTGAAACGTAGGTAGCTGTAGCAGCTTATTGAATCGGTCCGGTTATACTCTCACTTTCAAGATCGCGCGGACCCCTGCCGTCCGTCATCGCGTACACCGACGCTGACAACACTCGCTTCAATCGCTGATAGTTCTTCATTTTCCGAATCGACAAAATGTAGTTGCGAGAGGACTCCGCCAGCGCAATTTCCTTTTCTTTCGTATCGCGGATGACCTTGATCGCGCTTGGGTCGCGCGGAGTCTCCGAGAAAGTCTCGAGTGCAACTCTTCCCAGCATCAGTTCGTCGTGCCATGCGCCAACGCGGTCCTGTATACCCTTAAGCCACTCGCTCGCAGTCTCCAGCTCTCGATCGGGATAGAATTTCTGGCTCAGTTCTATCGCGTATCTAAGCGTCTTGGTCTTGATACGCACTTCGTGTAGCTCGGGCGCCGCGGCCTTGCTTACAAATTCGTCGATAGCTCCGGTCCATTTGTTCCAGCTGCGCTCGAGCAAACGCCTGAGATTATCCATCATCGGCTCGGACTTGACCTTTTCTTTGATCAAGGCTTTCGCCTTGTTCCCAGTCGCTTTGACTTTGAGCGACTTGTGCTTTCTGGAAAATTTCTTCAATGCCCGACGCCGCTGTTTCGCGATTCTCTCGGCAATTTCAGCCCAGCATCGGCGCTCCTCTTTAGTGCGCGCCTTTCGTCGCGCTTTTTTCAGCTCCGTGAGCAGGACGTCGCTATCGCGCCATTCGCTCAGTGCATGTCGGCTTCGTCGCAATCGGTGGATAATCTTCGTCACCGGCCGCGACGGGCGACGAATCCCGATGGCGTCCACGATCGTTTGAAGCTCTCGAGTAGCCTTGCGGAAGTCGTGAATCGCTTCGCCGTCAAGCCTGTGCACGATTTCCTTGAACGTCGATTTGAGCTGACGCACTCGCTTGCTGGAGTGCCGCACGAATTCTGTCTCGAATTTCTTTGCAGCGTTCAAGATGCCCTCGCTTTCGATGCGCAAGCGTCATGCCTTCTTGTTTTTGAATCGCACCAATGCGCACGAAATGATTCATGCGCAAAATTTTCCCACTTCCCGTTTCAACTATTGATAAGGGCTAAATCATTCTCCCATTACGATGGCATAAGAGTTGCGCCATTTCTTCACCAAATCCATCAACCGACAGGTAAGGCAAATGCCGGAAGAAGAAACTCTTAGAAGGGCGCGCGAAGACAAGGCCGAAGGCAAAGCTCCTTCCGTCCAGGCGGGCGAATTCGTACGCGAGGAAATCCATCATGTGCGTGAGGGAAAGCATGGCGCGCGATCGGCCAAGCAGGCGGTTGCGATCGGATTGTCCAAGGCGCGTCGCGCAGGAGTGAACCTGCCCCAGCCCGACCCTGCGAGAACCAGCAAGAGCACTCGCAAAAAAGCCAAGGCCGATTCCGAGCAAGGCCGCCATCCGCATAAGCCGTCGAAGAAGCGGTCGCGGGCAACGATGAACGCGCTCAAGCGGGAGGGACATCAGTCGGCATCGTCCAAAGCTTTGTCCCGGCAGACGAAATCGAGCGCGGCCAAGCGAAGTAAGAAAGATCGGAGTGCCTCCGCAAGAAAAGCCGCCAGGACGCGATCCGCACAGTCCTAACCGCGACTGCGCGCGCAATTGTCAGAGTCTCTTTGCGACGCTAGCGACGACAGTAGCTAGCTCAGTGGGCTCGATCGGCTTCGGCAGGTGCATCTGAAAGCCCGCCGATAGTATTTTGAGACGATCCTGCGTTCGGGCGTACGCCGTGAGCGCGATAGCTGGCGTCCGGCCGCCTTTGTCCGCCGGCAGCGCCCGCACCATGCGTATCAGGTCGTACCCGCTCTCACCCGGCATCCCGATGTCCGAGATCAATACATCGGGCTTCCATCGTTCCATCAGATCGAGCGCCTCGCGAGTGCTTGACGCAGTCTCGATTTCAGCGCCAGCTTCACCAAGAATTATTGAGACGATCTCCCTCGCGTCCTGTTCATCATCCACCACCAGCACGCGCAAACCGGCCAGCGCAAGAACCTTACCAGGCAAGTTTCCACCTACGCTCGGATGAACCTGTTGCTCACCAGGCTCCGGACCTCGCGCCGAAACCATTATCGGCAGGTCTATGATGAATTCGGTGCCTTTACCCGCACCCTCGCTGTAGGCATTGACCACACCGCCGTGAAGCTCGACCAGGTGGCGTACGATCGCCAGTCCCAGGCCCAGTCCGCCATGTTCCCGAGTCGTGCTGCTGTCGCCCTGGCGGAAGCGCTCGAAGATATGAGGCAGCAGCTTGGGATCGACTCCCCTGCCCGTGTCTGAGACGGCGACTTCGACGTGAGAGTTTATCCGCTGCAAGCGGACTTGAATTCGACCACCCCTCGGCGTGAACTTCACCGCATTGGACAGTAGGTTCCAGAAAATCTGCTGCATGCGGTCGGGGTCGCCGGCGACGGGTCCCGCCGAGGGATCGAGTATCGTCTCGATACGAATCGACTTCGCGTCCGCCGCTGGCCGCACCACTTCGATCGACGCCTCGATTACGGGGATCAGCTGAAAGCTGCGAACATTCAGCCGGAGCTGACCGGTAACGATTCGCGAGACGTCGAGCAGGTCCGCAACCAGTTGGGTCTGCGTCTGGGCGTTGCGCAGGATCGTCTCAATCGCATGTTTCGTTTGTTCATCCAACGGGCGCATCAGCAGCAGCGACGCCCAACCGGTAATCGCATTCAGCGGCGATCGCAGCTCGTGCGACACTACCGCCAGGAACTCGTCCTTGAGACGGCTGGCCTCCTCGGCCTGCTGGCGAGATTGTTTCTCCAGGGCGAGCAAGCGCTCCCGCTCTTCCTCGGACCTTTTACGCTCCGTGATATCGCGCGCGACTTTCGAGGCGCCGACGATCCTCCCACTCCGGTCCCTAATTGGCGAGACGGTGAGTGAAATGTTGAGCATTCGGCCGTTTTTGGCGCGCCGTACTGTTTCGAAGTGATCGACCCTTTCGCCGCGCCCGATGCGCGCGAGCACGTCGTCTTCTTCCGGCCACCGATCATGCGGGATGATCAGCCTGATGTTCTGTCCGATTGCCTCGGCCGCCGTATAGCCGAGGATGCGCTCGGCGGCGGGATTCCAAGACATGATTACGCCCTCGAGAGTCTTGCTGACAATCACGTCGTCGGAGGACGCAATGATGGACGCAAGATGGGTGTCTACATCGAAAGGTGCGGTAGGTTGGCTCAAGGTGCATCTTCCGCGGGGGGCAACGATTTCTATTTTAGATTTATCGAATCAGCCCATCCGACACTAGTCCAGAAAGTCCGCGCCGGATGCCCGGACCGACGCGGTTTTGTCGCCTCCCGCACTATCGCATGAGCCTGAAACAATTGCGCACTTCGCGCACGAATGTTTCGGGCTGCTCGAAGGCGGCAAAGTGTCCGCCCTTGGCCAACTCGTTGAAATGCACCAGGTTGGCGAATCTCTTTTCGGCCCATCGCTTCGAGGTGCGGAATATTTCCTTCGGGAAAATCGAGCACCCAACCGGGACCGTCACGGGATCGGTCAGGGTGCGGCGAAAGCTCTCCCAGTACAGGCGCGCCGACGACGCAGCGTTAGCCGGCAGCCAGTACAGCATCACGTTGTCGAGTAATTCGTCGCGCGTCAGCACACTCTCCGGATGTCCGTTGCAGTCGGTCCACGACCAGAACTTTTCCAGTATCCAGGTGAGCTGCCCCACCGGAGAATCAGTGAGCCCATAACTGACCGTCTGCGGCCGTGTGCTCTGCTCCTTCGAGTACCCCGAATCCCAATCGTTGTAGTGCTGCATGCCCGCGATCGCCGACTTCTCGTTTTCGGTGAGATCGTTCATCGTCGCCGGATCGGGCATCGCGATCGGCATGTTCAGATGGATCCCGACGCAGTTGACCGCGTCCTGGATTCCGATGCAGGTCGTGACGATCGATCCCCAGTCACCGCCCTGCGCGGCGTATCTCTTGTAGCCAAGCCGCGGCATCAGCTCCGACCATGCGCGCCCGATACGTTGAACGTTCCACCCCTTGCTCGTCGGCTTATCCGAAAACCCGTAGCCAGGAAGGGAAGGACAAACGATATGAAACGCGTCGGCCGCATCGCCGCCATGAGCTGTCGGATTCGTGAGCGGCTCGATCACTTTTTGAAACTCGACGATCGATCCCGGCCATCCATGCGTCATCACCAGCGGGAGCGCGTCGGCGTGGGGCGATCGCACGTGGACGAAATGAATCCCGATCCCGTCGATCGTCGTCTTGAACTGCGCGAAGCGGTTGAGGCGAGCCTCGCGCGCGCGCCAGTCATACTTGTCGAGCCAATAAGCCGCGACCTCCTGCGCGTACGTGAGCGGCAGCCCCTGCGACCAGTCATCGACGCACTCGCGCTCGGGCCATCGCGTCTCGCGCAGCCGCCGCTTCAGGTCGTCGAGCTGCGCATCCGTCGCCGCGATTCGGAAAGGTTCGATATTGTTGCTCATGGGAATGCCTCTTGGCTGGATCTGTGGCGGAACAGGTTTTTTGAGTCAAGCGCAATAAGCCTGCGCTCGCCTTTCGCCTCGAAAATAAATAGATGTAGTGTCGATTTGGCCTGAGTCGCACAAGGAGCCCACCTGATGATTCCTGCCAATCCCGCGCCGCTCGCAATTGCGCTCCTCGGACTGCTGCTCGGGATGCGCCACGCGACCGATCCCGATCACGTGATCGCCGTCACCACTATCCTCAGCCGCGAACGCCGGCTCGCCGTCGCCGCGCGCATCGGCGTGGTATGGGGACTCGGCCATACCATCACAGTGCTGATAGTCGGCGCTGCGATCATCGTTTTCAAAATCGCAATTCCGGCCCGGCTCGGCCTTGCGATGGAATTCGCGGTCGCAGTTGTCCTGATTCTGCTCGGCGTCAGCGCAGCCGCCAGTCTGGTCAGAAAAGGAGCGCACCGGATGCGCGGGACGTCGCCGCAACCCGACGATCTAATTGTCCACGCGCACGCGCACACTCACGACGGCGCGACGCATGTACATCAGCACGTTCACGTTGGTGATCACGCCGATCAGGATGACGCGACGCATCTCGATCATCGTATCCCGCCGGACGCATTGCCATTATTCGCAGCGCGGAGACCGCTGCTGAGATCATTCGCCGTGGGGCTGGTTCACGGACTCGCCGGCAGCGCCGCGATCGCGTTGCTGGTCCTGAGCGCGATTCCGAATCCGCTGTGGGCGACGCTCTACCTCGCGATCTTTTGCGTCGGCACTGTTATCGGGATGGGACTCATCACGACCGCAATCGCGACCCCATTCCTGGTCGTGTCGCGACGCGCGTCATGGATTCATCAAGGCCTGGTCACCGGCTCAGGCCTGTTGAGCTTCGGCTTCGGGCTATTTCTCGCCTACCACATCGGCATCGTCGACCATCTATTCAGCACCGCCCCGATCTGGATCCCGCAATGATAGCCACTGCGTAACCGGACTTGGACTTTCTTCCCTCTCCCGCGGGGAGAGGATTGAAGGTGAGGGACCTTGTTCAGGGCGCATTTTTTGCGCGCGATTAAAGATTCTGCCTCCCCCCGAACGTGTCCACCGAAGCATTGCACTCGATGCTGGCGCCCTCACCCGCGCGCGACACAAGTGTCACCGCACGACCTCTCCCGGGGGAGAGGTAAATCTCCAGCTCTAATGATGCGCCCCGCCGCCGTGCGGCGCTTCCGCATGTCCCCCTCCGTCTCCTCCACCATGCGGTGCTTCCGCATGCCCACCTCCACCGTGCGGCTCCTCGACGTGTCCTCCGCCGCCACCGCCGCCACGCGCTGGACGCTCGAACGTTTTCACCTGCTGCTCGTGCTGACGCTCGAAGGACTGCATTTGCTCCGAGTGCTGACGCTGTAGCTCCTGCGCCTGCGCCAAATGCTCGCGTTGCGCAGCCTGCTGATCGGCCGCCTGCTTGCGCACCAGCGCCTGCGTTTCATCCTGATGCCGTCGCACGAGATCCGCCGATTGCTTGACGTGATTCTCCTCGACTCTCTGCCACTGAGCGTCCGGGCCCTCGGCTTCCGCTTTTTGAGCCGCGTCCTTCTGACGCTGCTGCTCCTCCTGCAAATGCTGACGCTCGAAAGCCTGCGTCTCCGCGTCATGCTTCTGCTGAAGCTGCCGCAATTGCCCCGCACGATTGCGCTCGGTCGTCTGCTGCTGCTCGACCCGTTTGCGCTCGAGGTCCTGCAATTCGACGTTGTGCTTCTGCTGCAGCGCAGTCTGCTGCACGCCATGCTCGCGCTCTACCGACTCGCGCATCGCGTCGTTCCAATCGGGATGACGCTGCAAAGCCACCGTTGGATTTTTCTGCGCCCACCAATGGACGTCGTGCCAGACATGCTTGTCGTCGTAGTCGCCCTTCCATTCGGGATGGTGCTGCTCCGCCCACGCAGCATCGTGCTGATGCCACCACGTGTCGGTATGCCACACGTGCTTGTCGTCGAAGTCGCCCCACCAGTTGGGATGATTCTCGCGGACCCAGTCCGGCTTGGTCGCCCACCAATAACTCGCGGGACGCCAGATTTTGTGATCGTCGAAATCACCCCACCAGTCAGGATGATTCTCGCGCACCCAGTCGGGCCGGTTCTGCCACCACCATCCCGCGGGACGCCAGATGTGCTGATCGTCGAAGTCGCCCCACCAGTCAGGATGATTCTGACGACACCAGTCCGCGTGATACTGCCACCACCATCCGGCCGGGCGCCAATAATGTTTGTCGTCGAAGTCTCCCCACCAATCCGGGTGATGCTCGCGAACCCAATCGGGATGGTACTGGTACCACCACGGCGCCGCGTACCAGACGCCTTCGTAATAGTCACCCCACCAATCGGGATGATGCGCGATTACCCAGTCGGGCTGTAGCTGCCACCACCATGGCGCGGGATACCATAAGTCGTCCCAGTCATCGCCCCACCATTCAGGATGATTCTGCAACACCCAGTCGCGACGCCGCTGCCACCACCATCCCGCGGGATACCAGGTGTTATCGTCGACCTCGCCCCACCATTCCGGATGATGCTCGCGCGCCCACTCCGGCTGATATTGAAACCACCACGTGGCCGGATACCACTGACCCTGGTAATAGTCGCCCCACCACTCTGGATGATGCTCCCGCACCCACGCCGGCTGCGAATCCCACCACCACCATGCCGGATGCCATTGATGATCCTCGTCGAAGTCGCCCCACCATTCTGGATGATGCTGCTTGACCCAGTCGGGCTGCGACTGCCACCACCACGACGCATCGCGCCAGGTATGGCCTGAGTCGTAGTCGCCCCACCTAGGCGCCGTAGGTAACGGCGACGGCCAGGGTTTGTACTGCGCAAACGCAGACGTCGCAATCGTTAGGAGAACGGCCCCCACCACCCCCGCAATCATATGCTTGATCCTGGTCATCGATGCCTCCCCCGGATGATAGCCAAGCCGATCGCACCGCAAGCCAACGCCCTAAGGCAAATCGCAACCTATAGTATGTTACGTTTCTCCGCCAACAATCGTTTACAGGATCGTCCCAACTGCTTTCCCGCTCGGGAACCTCCACGTTCCGGTTCCACTTCCCGCGAGTCCCGAAAAAAGGGATTAGCGGTTAGGTGTGATGTTTCAATAGGTTGTCCTTCCGGGAGGACGCTGGGAAGGGGAATCTGACGCGAAGGAAATTGTCCCCAACCCCTTCTAACAGGGACGAAGTCCCGCATCTTTTTTTTCATTGGGTGCAGGGGTCACCCCTGCAAACCGACGGCGGGTTTCACATACAATTACGTTCCTCATGGCTGCGTCCCTTCTTCCCTCCTGCGACACGATGGTGGTGCTCGCGCCGCATACACGCGCGGGGGCGACGATCCTTGCCAAGAACTCTGATCGATCGCCCTACGAATGCCAGCCGCTCGGGCAATTGCCGCATTGCGTTCATCCCGAAGGTGCGACAGTGCATTGCCAGTATCTCGAAATTGCGCAGGTCGCTGAGACTGCTGCCGTCATCGGATCGCGGCCGTTCTGGCTGTGGGGTTTCGAGCATGGCCTCAACCAGTATGGGGTCGCGATTGGCAACGAAGCAGTGCTCACGCGCGAGCTCCTGCCTTCGACGGGTTTGCTCGGGATGGATCTGGTTAGGCTCGGGCTCGAGCGCTCGAGGACTGCCCGCGAGGCGACCGAAATTATCGGTGCGTTGATCGAACGCTGGGGGCAGGGCGGCTCCGCGCAGTACGACGTTGATTTCCGTTATTGCGGTGCATTTATAGTCGCCGATCACGCCGAAGCTTATGTGCTCGAGAGTTCGGGCCGTCAATGGATCGCGTGTCGGGTCGAGGATCGCGCGTGCATCTCGAACCGATTTACGATCGACGCCGGCAGTCTCGGCTCTGCTGACGTCGAAAGCTACGCGCGCGCTCGTGGATGGTGTGATGGCGATGGCGAATCATCGTTCGACTTCGCCGCTGCCTATTCGAGCCGCAATGCGGGCAAGGACAAGAGCGACCCGCTGCATGCGCGAGGACGCCTGACGCGCAGCCGCGAACTGGTCTCGCGCAACGGCCGCCGCACTATCCGCGAGATGTTCGCGATTCTGCGCGATCACGGCGCGCGCGGCGAAATGCCGCCGGGCGGACATCCCTCGACGCGCGACGATTCTCCGACGTTATGCATGCACGGCTCGGTCTCCGGCACCACGGCGAGCATGGTCGCGGAACTTCCGGCGCCTGATGCGGACAGGCTCCCCGTGCTGTGGGCATCGCTGGCAGCGCCGTGCACTTCGGTCGTGTTTCCATTATTCGTCGGCGGAACGCTGCCGCCAGTTCTTGCGGCCGGCGGTGAGAAACCTTCGGCGGATTCGCCGTGGTGGCGCTTTCGAAAGATCCAGGATCTGGTTGCGCTGGCGCCGGAGCGGTTGGCGCCGATCGCATGGAAGCATTTCCGGCCGCTCGAGGCTGCGCTGCTCGAGCGATGCGCCGAGGTCAGCCGTCAGGCGCGCAAGCTCGAGCCCACTGCGCGCGAGAAACTTCTCAGCAGCTTCATGACCCAGAATATCGTCCGCATCCTGAACGCGCAGTCCGCCGCCGAATCCGAATTGATGCGCAACGCGGTCGCGAGGTGAGGGTGCAGTCGATTCAAGAAAGCGCTACGAATAAAGAGGGTGGAAGGTAAAGAGAAATGAAAATCGAATATGCTTTGCTTGCCGATGCAGCCCAGGCGGTCGGCGGCAAAGTCTTTGTGCTGGGCGGTGGATGGAACCTCTATCGATCAGCCAGCTATCCGGCGCCGGTTCAATTTGCCGTCGCGATTGGGCTGGGGTTCAGCCCCAGTGAAATCGGGATGAAGTATCCGCTGAACATTGCCATTGCCGACGAGAGCGGAGTGCCGATTGTCCCCGAGATGAAGGGCCAGGTCGAAACCGGCCAGCCGGCGCCGGACGTTCCCAAAACGGCGTCGGTGAAAATCCCGGTCGCAATCAACATCAACATGTCGCTGCCGCATCCGGGCACATACGGGATCGTCGTGACCGCCGGTACTTCGACGGCTCAACTTTCATTCGAAGCAATCTTCGCGGGTCAAAAGGTCGAGTTAGAGCCCGAGGGCTCGGCGCCAGAGCGCGGCAACTGAGGAACATCGCGCGGCTCTTGCTACGCAGTCCGAATGGGCGGTACTCAAGAGATACCGCTTTAATCGCCTGGCCCAAGCCGGCACGCAGCGTCGATACGAACTTCTGAACGGGAGAATACTAAGCAAATGGATTTTACCTGGAGTGCCGAACAAGACGCTTACCGGATGGACGTGCGGAAATGGCTCGAGGCCAATCGCCCGCAATCTCTTGCCAGGGGCGAGGACGCCGAAGCCGGCGGCGACGATGCAGTCTGGAAGCGTCTCAAGGAATGGCACAAAAAGCTCTATCACGCCGGATGGGCCGGGCTGACGTGGCCCAAAGAGTACGGCGGCCGCGGCGCAACCTTCATCGAGCAGGTCATCTTTCAGCAGGAACTCGGGCGGCTCAATTTGCCGATGGGATGCAACGTGCTCGGCGTCATCATGACCGGCCCCGCGCTGATGCAATGGGGGACCGACGAGCAGAAAAAGCGCTACCTTAATCCGATCCTCGCGGGCGACGAGATTTGGTGCGAGGGGATGTCGGAGCCGGGCGCGGGCTCGGACCTCGCGTCGATCCAGTGCCGCGCCGAGCTGAAGGGTGATGAGTTCGTCGTCAACGGCCAGAAGGTCTGGACCACGATCGCACATCGCGCCGACTTCGTGCAGCTTTTCGTGCGCACTGATCCCGACGTGCCCAAGCATAAAGGAATGAGCGCGTTGCTGGTCGATATGAAATCCCCCGGCGTCACCGTCCGTCCGCTCAAGCAGATCACCGGCGACAGTGAGTTCAACGAAATCTTTTTCGAAGACGTGCGCGTACCCAAGGAAAACCTGCTCGGCCCGGTGAACATGGGATGGCAGGTGCTGGTCTCGACGTTGATGCATGAGCGATTTGGAATCGGCGAGACGCTCGGCGGCACCGAGCAAATGCTCCATCAGATTGTTCAGGTCGCCAAGTCGGTGCAGCTCAACGGCCGTCCTGCGATCGAGGACAACGACATCCGCCAATCAATCGCGCAGT
>NZ_JBAUYR010000101.1:0-29366 GCF_049584895.1 Binatus sp. (SeqCode) | reverse complement strand
GTACGGAACCGATACTTCGAACTCACCTGCGAGGGCTTAGAAGACCATGATCAAATGCTCCGAATGCGGCTACGAAAACATGGACGGACTTGATTACTGCGACGGATGCGGCGCCAAGCTCGCGGCGGCCGCCGGTAGTTCAGCCGCTGCTGCTCCGGGCGCTGCTCCTGCGACGGAGACCAAAACTGAGACGCCGCCGGAACCAACCGCCGAAAGCATCGACGGGAAAGCGACTCCGTCGCTCGCCGCCGATGCGATGCCCGATGGTGAAACGCCCACCACTGAAATGCCGAAGTCGGAAGCGCCGACCGGTGAGATCAAGCCTGAGACGGCTCCCGAGAGCGCACCCACGGCTGCTGCTGCCGGCGCGCCGTTCAAGGCGAAGCTGTCTGTAGTTCGCGGCGGTCGCAAGGGCCAGGAGTTCCCGCTCGAAGATGGCAACAACCTCGTGGGCAGATGGGATCCCGAGACTGGATCCTTCCCCGAAGTGGATCTCGACGCCGATGATCCCGAAGCGAAAATCTCGCGCAAGCATGCGCTGATTCGAATCGACGCCGGCAGGATCACGATCGAGGATATCGGAAGTCTCAACGGCACTTATGTGAATCGTCAGCCGCGGCTCTCGCCGGGAAGTCCGGCCGAGATCAAATCGGGCGACGAAGTGATTATCGGAAAAACGTTTTTAAAGCTGGTGGTAGAACCGATCTCTTGAGCCGTTATCCCCTCCAGTCGCGCCCGGGAGCACGCCGTGAGCGCGGAAGTTGAAAGGGGGGTGTAGAAAATCGCAATGAATGCGGGTGAGGAGCTCACCGAGGGCCATCTTCTCGACGGTCGGTACCGCGTAAAGAAAGTGCTCGGCGTCGGCGGGATGGGTCGCGTCTACCTGTCCAACGACACGCGCCTCGCCAACCGTCCGGTCGCGGTCAAGGAGATGATCGTCGGCGACGGGATCCAGGAGAAAAAAGCGATCGAGGATTTTACGCGCGAGGCCAACGTGCTCGCGCGTTTGTCGCATCCGGGAATCCCGACGCTGATCGATCATTTCGCCGAGAACTCGCGCCAGTACCTGGTGATGGAATTTGTCGCGGGCGGCGATTTGCAGGGCGTGCTCGACAAGCTCGGGCCCAAGGGCAAAATCCCCGAGGACCGGGTGTTGCGATGGGCGCGGCAGATGCTCGACGTGCTGGCTTTTTTGCACGCGCAGAAGCCGCCGATCATTTACCGCGACCTGAAGCCCGGCAATATCATGATCGACAAGGACGGCCGCGCGATGCTGATTGATTTCGGAATCGCGCGGTTCCTGCCGCCGGGCGGTCGCGGCACGCAGATCGGATCCGTCGGCTACGCGCCGCCCGAACAGTACATGGGCAAAGTCGAGCCGCGATCGGATTTATATTCGCTGGCCGCCACGATGCATCATCTGCTGACCGGGCGCGATCCACAGCTCGAGCCGCCATTCAGTTTCCCGCCGTTGCGCGCGCTTGCGCCGGAAGTCTCGACCAGGACTGCGGACGCAATCATGCGCGCGCTCGAACAGGACGTGACCAAGCGGCAAGCGTCGGCCAAAGAGATGAAGCGCGCGCTGCCCGAGCCGCCGGAGATGAGGTCGGGGCAACTCGGTGGCAGCGCGGGACTCGCGGCCGGCCCAAGCCCGATGTCGACGCAATCGACGGTGATGCTCAACAACAATTCGAATGCGCCGGCACCTACGCCGATACGTACGATGACGCCGTGGAAAGAGGCGGTATCGAAGCCCGCGCAGCAATCCTCGATGCCGACGATCGTGCTGAACGATCCGGTCGCGGAGAGAATCAAGAGCGGCGTCGTCGCGCCCGACAGTCTCAGCTCCGCGGGCAGCGCGGCGGCCAAGCTGGTCGGGCCGCAGATCAAGAAAGCGATCGAGCTCGGCGGCAGGGCGCGCAGCATTATCGAGCGCCGAATCAAAGCGCTGTCGACGAACTCGTCGAGCACGTCGTCAACCGCCAAGACCAGGGAGCTCAATCCGCCGGCAGGCGCATCGTCGTATGGTTCGCGTATCGGCTCGACCGGGGAGTCGTCGCAGGCTGACACTAAATCGCGAACGGCGTCGCGCTCGTCTTCGTCGCGAAATTACTCGCCGCCGATTTCGACCGGGCCGGGTGCAGGCGGACACATTGCGAACAACCACGGCACGCTCGATGTATCGGCCGCGCCGGCGAAGCTGGTTTCGCGCGGCGATGAAATCGAATTCGGAATCTTCGGGATGCGCACCGTGATCGGTCGTTCGAAGGATGCGACCGACAAGCTCGATATCGATCTCAAAAAGCTCGCGCACGGCGGCGACCGTGTGTCGCGGCGGCACGCGGAGATCGTGCTGCGCGGCGCCGATTATTTTATCCGCGATCTGGGCAGCCTGAACGGTACCTACGTCGCGGGGCGCGGCAAGCTCGGGCGCGACCAGCTCTACAAATTGAAAGATCGCGACCAGGTGGTACTCGGTGGTGCTATACTGCAGTTTCGGAGAGGCTAGCGGCGCATGATCACGTGTCCCGAGTGCGGCCAGGAGGCGCCAGACGACGCCAAGTTCTGCGATCGATGCGGCCAGGGATTGTCGAAAGCGGCTTCATCAATATCGCAGACGTCGGTGACGCGGCCGACCCCGCTGGCGGCAGGCGCGCGATTGAAAGGTGGAATCGAGATTGTCGCGCTGACGAGTCAGACGTCGATCGAAAATCGCTACAGTGCGAAACGCGTCGGTGACGGCAAGGCAGAACCAATCGCATTGCGCGAGCGCTTCGGGCCACATCGCGAGGAAGAAGTCGTCGAAGAAGTGCCGGTGATCGAAATCGCGAAGCCGGCTCCGGCGCCTGCTGAAGATCCAAATGGTCCGAGTGCGAAGACTGCGGAACTGAAACCGCCGCCCCGCGCGCAAACCAACGGGACCGCGTCGGTATCGGCATCTGCTCATGCCTCGAGTTCGCCGGCTGGCGCGGATGCGTCGTCGAGGGCGGGCACGGCAGCCCGCCCCACTGATGAAGGCATTCAGTTAGCGATCGAGGCGGACACGAGTCCATCGACGACCGCGCTGGCCGAGGCGGCTGAGAACGCGTCGCCAGATGAAGAGAGCGAAGCGGCCGAAGCCGCGGTCCTGGCCGAGACTCAGGAAAATGTCGCGAGCGACGACGGCGCGCATGAGGACGAAGCGCCGCAAGTCGGCGAAGACCTCGGCGAGGTTTTCGGGCGCGTGCTCGCGCTGTCGCAAACGATCAGTCATCCCGCGTTTCAGCGCGCGACCGAAGGATTCGCAGAGAATGGGCGCGTGTACCTGGTTTATGCGGACGAGGAACTTAAGCCGCTGCGCGGCGGTTCAAAGAAGATGAGCGAGCCGGAAGCAGTGGCGGCCGCCATCCAGATTTGCCAGGCGATTTCGTTTGTGCATCGCCGGGCGCTGCGGCTGAACGACATCTGTCCTGAATCTATCGCGGTCGCAAAAGATGGCCGCCTCAAGCTGACGGGCCTGGACTACGTCAGTAATGACAACGAGCTGCAGAGTGAGCCGATTTTCAACGACGGCTACACCGCGCCCGAGATTTATCGCGGCAAGCGGGTCGACAAGCGTGCGGATATTTTCTCCGCCGGCGCGATTCTCTACACCTGGCTAACCGGCTCGAGGATTCCGAGCGAGAGCTGGCGCGAAGAAGCCGGGCCGGTCCAGTTCTATCCGCCGCATGTCGTCACGCCGCGGCTCGAGAAGGCGATTCGCCGCGCGATCGCTTTTAATCCTGCCGATCGATGGCCGACGATCGACGAGTTCAAGGCTGAGCTGATTGCGCTCGGCGGTTCGATTCGGCTGCGCGCCGCTGCGGTGACCGACGTCGGCCGCGTCCGCGAGCATAACGAGGACTCGGTGCTGGCGGTCGAATACACACGTGAGTCGATGGTCGAGCCGGCACAGAGTTATTTGTACGTCGTGGCCGACGGGATGGGCGGCGCGGAGGCGGGCGAAGTCGCTTCTGCAATTGCCGTTCAGACGATCCGGAGTTACATTGAGGCTCGGCTCGATACCGCACGTGGAGAAGTTAAAAACGGAGCGGAGTTGCTGACGGGCGCTCTCGAAGAAGCAAATTCGAAAATTATCGAATATGTCGCGAGCCATCCGGAGTCGCGAGGAATGGGTTCGACCGGGGTCTGCGCATTGGTCACGCCGACCGATGCCGCAGTTGCGTGGGTCGGGGACAGCCGAGGTTATCTAATGGAAGGCGCGACGCTCCGCCAGATCACGAAGGATCATTCTCTAGTGCAGCGGCTGGTCGAGATTGGGCAGATAACCGCCGAGGAAGCGCATACGCACGAGCATAAGAACGTGATCACGCGATCGCTCGGCGCGCGCCAGAGCGGACCGGCCGGCGCGGAGGCGGTCGCAGTCAAGCTGAAGCGGGGAGACAAGCTGCTGCTGTGCAGTGACGGGCTGACGGCGCACGTGATGGATCCTCAGATCCGCGATATCCTCGGGCGCAATGCCGATCCGTACGATGCGGCGCGGGAATTAATCGTGGCGGCGAACGCCGGCGGCGGTACCGACAACATTTCAGTGATTGTAGTGTATGCAAGCTAGGCGCGGACGCCGCGCCGGTTTTTAACTTTGACTGATTGACGATGGCAACCTCGCCCAAAGACACGCCGCAGCAGACGGGCCCGCTCGAAGCCGGCACCGTTCTGCAGGGGCGCTACAAAATCACGCGGCTGCTTGGCGGCGGCGGGATGGGCATGGTGTATCTCGCGACCGACCAGCGCCTCGCGAATCGTCCGTGCGCGATCAAAGAGATGGTCGATCACTTTATCGACCAGGCGCAGCGTATCGAAGCCAACGAATATTTCGCGCGCGAGGCAGACACGCTCGCGCAACTGAAGCATCAGGCAATTCCCGCGATCACCGATCGTTTCGAACTCGCCAATCGCCATTACCTGGTGATGGAGTACGTCGAGGGGCGCAACCTCGAAGAGGAACTCGCGGTGCGCGGCGAGCCTCTGCCCGAGGGGCTGGTGATCGATATCGCGCGCCAGTTGTGCGACGTGCTCTCGTACCTGCACGGACTGGTGCCGCCGATAATCTACCGCGACATGAAGCCGTCGAACGTGATGCTCAATTCGAACGGGCGGGTCGTGCTGGTGGATTTCGGAATCGCGCGGCTGTTCAAGGCTGCCCGCAAAGGCACCATGATCGGCACCCTCGGCTTCGCGCCGCCGGAGCAATACCAGGGCCTGGTCGATCCGCGCAGCGACACTTATTCTCTGGGCGCGACGCTGCATTACGTGCTAACGGGCCGCGATCCTGAGAAATTCCCGCCGTTCAGTTTTCCTCCGGTGCGCGAACTTCGTCCTGCGGTATCGAGCAACCTTGCCGGAGCTATCGACGCTGCGCTCGGGTACGAGATGGACGGGCGGCCCGCTCGCATCCAGGACTTCCGCGATATGATGCTCTATGGACGCGGCCTCCACGAGGCGCGAGTCAGCTCGACCAGCGGCACCGGCGGGCTATCGCAATATCAGGAGCAACTCGAATTCGAAGACGAGCCGGTTAGTTATCGCGCGCCGCGGAGCCGGCTCAGCCGATCAATCGGCCTCGTGATTTTCCTGCTGGTGCTGGCTGGCGCCGCATTCGGCGGGACGTATCTTTATTCGAGCCCGGAACTCCAGCAGCAGCTCGGAGTGAAACCATGGTTCGACAAGCTGCCGTGGAAGCATGAGGAGTTGCTGGCCAAGGCGCGCGAGAATCCGCTGGAATTCTCCGCGATGACACTGGCGCTCTCGACCCGCGAAGGCAACGCGCTGGCGCCGCCGCAATCGCAATTCAGAGATACCGATCTGACCAACGCGCGCTATCTGAAATGGACCGCGACCTTCAAGAACCTGCTCGCGGGGCTGGAAGGACGCGACGAAAAAGTCGAGGCGCGGTTTTATGATCCCGCCGGACTTCAGATCGCGTCGAGCGACACCAACGTGTTTGTCGGACCCGCGCAGACGACTGCCGACTTCACCGGCGTCGCGCTGATGCCGACGATGACCGACAAGCCGCCCGGCACTTACAAGGTGGCGCTCTATTCGGACGACAAAATGCTCTCGCAGGAGAGCTTCATCGTCAACCAGGACCTGAGCGCGAAGAATGCGGCGGCGGCGAGTGAGGCTGCGGCTGCGGCGGCGGCAAAAGAAGAGGAGCGCAGGCGCGATGAAGAAGCGCGCAAGCTCGCGATGATCGACGAGCGGCGCGCCAAGCCACTGCAACTTCGCAGCATCAGCTTTCTCAACACCACCAAGACCGGCACCGCGCTGTCGGGCGCGACCGACTCTTTCAGCGTGTCGAAGGTGCTGTTCGTCGGATGGCAGGTCAGTTTCGAGAACCGGCTCTACAAGCTCGAGGCTAACCAGTATCGCGTCGACGCGGCGTATATCGGGCCGGACGGCCGCACGCTCGGCAGCGTCAACGATTATCAGCCAGTGTCGACCAACATGAGAACGGTGACGTTCAGCGGACGCGTCGGCAACTCGCGCGGCGGCGCGTTTCTGCCGGGTACCTATACGGTCAATTTTTATTTGAACGGCCAGTATTTCGACGCGAAGAAATTCGAAGTGGTCGCTGACACCGGCACCAGTCCGTATGCGGGCTATGGCAGCGGGGGCGGTGGCGCAATCGGAAGCACGATGGGTGCCAGCTCGGCCTCGTCGGGCAGTATGCTCGGACCGATGATCGCGACCGGCACTATCAGCGGTCTGCGCAGCGGCGGCAATCCGGAGATGGAGCTTCGGCTGCGCCCACAATCAAACGGCTTCCTGCATGGCGAGCTCGTGATCCATCAATCGGGTTTCGGGATGACTCCGCTCGACGGATACGTGCGCGGCAACCAGCTGCAATTCCAGGTCCCATACGGTACCGAGACGTACTATTTCGAAGGCGCGCGCCATGCAGATCAGATCAGCGGGACCTTCGAATCGACGCCGTCGGGAGAACGCGGCACCTGGATCACCCAGACCAACTGAAATGAAGCCCGCGGTGGGTTTCAAACTTCCTTCGGCAGGGGTGACCTCCTTCGGCTTCGCTCAGGACAGGCTCTGCACCCAGTGTCCATACAAAAAAACGAAGATCCTGTGCAGCGTCACAGTCCGATCTTTCGTTGCGCACCAACATCAACAGCGCATTCACAGAAATGCGCTTGAACCTGACGCAAGCACGGGTAATGCTGAGGATTGCAGATGGCAAGTAACGTTTCACAGGAAAAACTTCTCTTCTAC
This sequence comes from Binatus sp. (SeqCode), assembly GCF_049584895.1. Lineage (GTDB taxonomy): Bacteria > Desulfobacterota > Binatia > Binatales > Binataceae > Binatus. The sequence goes on along the minus strand of NZ_JBAUYR010000101.1, from coordinate 22,100 downwards.
GCTGCCGCTGGCGCGCTCGGCGGCTTCGCCGCGTGGGGGCTCTCAGAGCCAATCCTCGGTATCCGCTGGGTCTACGGTCGCGATATTCTGTTCGGCGCTCTGATCGGCGCTATGATCAGCGCGTTCCTCGCCTCGATCGAAACGCTCAGCGTCGGCCAGGTGCGCCAGGCGGCGCGCCGATTCGTGCTCGGCGGCGTTATCGGCGCGGTGGGCGGAGCGTTGGGATTACTGATCGGCGAATTAGCGTTCGATGTCCTGGGCGGGCTCAACGGCCGAATCCTTGGATGGGGCGTGCTTGGAATCGCGGTCGGACTGGGCGTCGGATCGGCCTCGGGTTCTGCGGCGCGTCGGCGCAACGGCGCAATCGGCGGCGTGCTCGGCGGTGCGCTCGGTGGATTTTTCTACCAGAGCCTGACGACCACTTTTCCGCAGGCCTTCGGCCGCGCGATCGCGATCGTCATACTGGGCGCGCTGATCGGATTTTTCATCGGACTGGTGGGCGAGTTGCTCAAGCGCGGCTGGTTGATGGTCGTGCGGAGCCAGAGCCGCAACGCGCGCGAGGGCCGCGAGTACCCGCTTATAAAGGGCGTGACGATTATCGGCCGCGCCGAGGAAAGCGACATCGGGCTGTTCGGCGATCAGAGCGTGTTCGGCAGCCACGCGATCATCCGCCGCGAGGGCAAAAATTTTATCATCAGTCCGACTGGCGGCCGGGTATTCGTGAATCGGCAGCCGGTGGCGGGCCGCTATGCGCTCAAGAGCGGCGATCGGCTCGAGGTCGGCGGCACCTTGTTTCTCTTCCGCGAGCGAACCCAGGCGGCACAGCGATAAGCGTTATTGTTGGATCAAACCGTGGGGAGCCTGCACACCTGCCGATTCGCGCTCCTGGTCACGGTCGTTTCGATTACAACTTTAATGCTCGCGGGATGCTCGACCGTTAACGAAGGCGGCGGCACGGCGGCGGCGCCTACCACGTCGGTCCAGACGCTCGAATACTACCAGTATCAGGTCAAGGGATACCAAAACAGTTATCCCAAAAAAACCATGGTGATCCTGACGCCGACCGATGCGCGCGATACTTCCGGCGCCGGCGCGCCGCTGAACGGTAATCCCGCGATCGGCGTCGTTGACGATAAATCGGGCAACGTGACGGAGCGATTGTACAGCTCGCCGCTCGGTCCCATCCTGCAGCAAGCAATCGGGCGCTCAGCGGATGAGGCGGGCCTGAGCGCGTCGGCGTCGCCCGACATTACCTACAAGCCGGGCATCAGGAACACCACCGAATACGTGCTCGAAAGCAAGATTCGGCGATGCTGGGTGAAGAAGGAACGCAGCGCAAGCAGCGGGTATGGTCCCGTGTGGCGGACGATGGCCGAGGTTGCGATCGACGTGACGATCTACAAGCCGCCGTTCAGCGTCCCGTTCTGGACCGGCAGCACCGACGATACCTACTACGACCCCCCGGTTGGGTCGTTCGGGCTCGGCTCCGAGGACGAAGCCGGAATCTATGATGAGCCGGGGGAAGTACTGTCGGTCGCGCTGACGCGGTCGGTGGCGGCGATTTTCCAGCGCCAGGACTTGCGAAATCTGATGCTCGAAGACGATATAAAGTCGCACTAGCCGAGCGGTTCCGGCGCGGTCTTTGAACAACCGGCATGTTCGAATAGCCTAGATCGAGCACCGGATAACCAAATGCCGACGCGTGCGGGGATCTTCAGGTTCTCGCCGCGCGGCCGCAAATCCGGATCGAATCGTCGTATGCCAAGAGGAAGGCACGCTTGATGGAAATCGGATTCGTTGGTCTCGGCAAGATGGGGATGAACATGGTCGAGCGGCTGCGGCGCGACAACCATCAGATCGTGGCGTTCGACCTGGATGATGCAAAACGCAAAGAGGTGTCGACCTTCGGCGCCGACGGTGTCAATTCGCTGAAAGAGCTGGTCGCGCGCCTCAAGCCGCCGCGGGGCGTGTGGCTGATGGTGCCGGCGGGCGATCCGACCGAGAGCACGATTAGCCAGCTGGCGGAATTGCTCGAGCCCGGCGACGCGATAATCGACGGCGGCAACACCAACTTTCACGACGACGTTCGCCGCGCCGCCGTCCTCGCGGCGAAGAAAATTCATCTGGTCGATGTGGGCACCAGCGGCGGTATCTGGGGCCTCAAGCTCGGCTACTGCCTGATGGTCGGCGGCGAGCTGGAAATTTTCAAGCGCTACCTGCCGATTTTCGAAACGCTCGCTCCTACCGACGGCTACGACCACGTCGGCGGCCATGGCGCGGGTCATTACGTAAAGATGGTCCACAACGGAATCGAGTACGGCCTGATGCAGGCGTACGCGGAAGGCTTCGAGGCGATGCACAAATCGGATTACAAGTTCGACTTGCTGAAGATCGCCAACCTGTGGCGTCAGGGCAGCGTGGTGCGATCATGGCTCCTGGAGCTGACGGCCAAAGCGCTGGAAAAAGATCCGGGCCTCAAGCAGGTACGCGGATACGTCGAGGACTCGGGCGAAGGCCGCTGGGCGGTGCAGGACGCAATCGACAAAAACATCTCGATGCCGGTGATCACGATGGCGCTGTTCACGCGCTTTCGATCGCGCGCCGATAAGGGCGAGGGAACGTTCGGCGAGAAACTGCTCGCCGCCCTTCGCGACGAGTTCGGCGGTCACGGCTTCTTCAAGGAATAGAGTGCTTTATGGCTGTGGCTGCAAATAGAAGCGTGGATCTCAATCACCTGCATCCCATCAAGGAACGCGATCAGTACGATCCGTGCATCATAGTGATCTTCGGCGGCGCCGGTGATTTGAGTCATCGCAAGCTGATTCCCGCGCTGTACAATCTGCAGATCGACGGCGAATTGCCCGACAAGTTCGCGATCCTGGGGTTCTCGATGGAGGATCTCGACGACGAGAAATACCGCGCATTCGCGCTGAGCGGTATTGAGCAGTTCTCGCGCCGCAAGGTCGAGAAAGAGCATTGGGAGAAGTTCGCCCCGATGCTGCATTTCAATCGCGGCTCGTTCACCGAGTCCGCCGATTATCTGAACCTCCGCAAGCGATGCGAGGAGATCGACTCCGAGCGCGGCACCGAGGGCAATCGCGCTTTTTATTTCGCGATCCCGCCGGCCTTCATCGACACCTGCTCGGAAGGATTGACCGCGGCGGGCATGATTCATCCGCCCGGCAGGGGGCATCCGTTCACGCGGGTGGTAGTCGAAAAGCCCATCGGATCAGATCTCGCGAGCGCATCGGAGATCAACGCGGAACTCGCGCGTCACTTCGATGAGAGCCAGATTTTCAGAATCGATCACTACCTGGGCAAGGAGACGGTCGAGAACCTGATGGTGTTGCGATTCGCCAACGCGATCTTCGAGCCTATCTGGACCGCGCGATTTGTCGATCACGTGCAGATTACGGTCGCCGAGTCCGAGGGCGTCGGCACGCGCGCCGCTTACTACGATCACGCGGGGGCCTTGCGCGATATGGTTCAGAGCCATCTGCTGCAGACGCTTTGCATGATCGCGACCGAGCCGCCCAACACCACCGGCGCCGAGTCGATGCGCGATGCGAAGCTCGACGTGCTGCGCGCCCTGCGTCCGCTCGGCGATGAGGACATCGAGAAAAGAGTCGTGCGCGGGCAATATGGCGAAGGACTAATCGGCGGCGTGCCGGTCAAGGCCTACCGCGAAGAGGAGCACGTCGCGCCGGATTCACAAATCGAAACGTTCGTCGCGCTGCGATGCTGGATCGACAACTGGCGATGGGCCGGAGTGCCGTTCTACCTGCGCACCGGCAAGCGTTTGCCAAAGCGATCGAGCGAAATTGCGATCTACTTCAACAGCGTGCCCCGAATCCTGTATAACGCAAATCCACGCGCTCCGTTGGCGCCCAATATGCTGACCATCAGGATTCAGCCCGACGAGGGTCTAGCGCTGCATATCATGTCGAAGGTGCCCGGATCGGCGACCAAGCTGCAGCAGGTCAAAGTCGATTTTCATTACGTGACGTCGACGCCCGAAGCGTATGAGACCCTGCTCAACGACGTGATCGTCGGCGACCAGACGCTCTTCATGCGGCGCGACACGGTCGAAGAAGCGTGGCGGTTCGTGCAACCGATCCTCGATGCGTGGGAGCAGTCGCCGATGGATCCTCCAATCTACGCGGCAGGATCGTGGGGCCCGCTCGAAGCGGCCCTGATGATCGCGGCAGACGGCCGCACCTGGCGAACGCTCTAGCAGGAGAAAAGATGAGCGGCGGGATCACTCTCACACGTCACATCATGACCAAGAGCGGGACTGCGATTCCGGTCGCGGACCTTGCGCTGATAATGGAGCGCATCGAGCTGATCGCCAAGCACATCGCGCGAGAGCTTGCAGCGGCTGGTCTAAGTGGCGAGCTTGGCTACACCGGCGAGACCAACGTGCAGGGCGAGAAGGTCAAGAAGCTCGACCAGTGGGGCAACCAGGTTTTCCTCGACGCCTTCGAGCACGGATACCCGGTATGTAGTCTCATTTCCGAAGAGATGGACGAGCCGCACCATTACTCAGTCAACTGCCCCGACAATAGCTATTGCGTACTCTACGATCCGATCGATGGGTCATCTAATACCGACGTAAACGGATCGCTCGGCACTATCTTCGCGGTCAAGAAACGGGCGCCCGGCCACGGTAAGGGAATCGAGGACATCCTCGTTCCGGGGACGCAGCAACTCATCGCGGGCTATATATTATATGGGCCTGCGGCGCAGCTGGTGTACACCGCAGGCGCCGGGGTCGATATCTTCACGCTCGATCGCACGCTCGGCGAGTTCATTCTGTGGAAAGAGAACGTGAAGATGCCGCCGCACGGCAGCACTTATGCCGTCAACCAGGCCAATGCCGGCAAGTGGCACGACGGAGCTCGTAAGTTCCTTGCGCATATAACTAGTCGCAAAGATAAACGGACTAGCTATTCACTGAGATACTGCGGTGCATTCGCTGCCGACTTCCATCGATTCCTGCTCGAAGGCGGAATATATCTGTATCCCGGCGAAGTTGCTGAAGGCGGCAAGGCCAAGGGCAAACTCCGACTGATGTACGAGCTTGCTCCCCTCTCGATGATCGCGGAGCAGGCGGGAGGCCGTGGCACGACCGGCAAGAAACGGATTCTCGAGATAGCTGCAACCGCGATCCACGAGCGGCATCCGATTTACATCGGCAGCGCGGAAGAAGTCGCACTGGCCGAATCTTTCAACGTCGAAGGCTGAACCTGCGAGGTTCCCATGGATGGGCTCATCCTGGCCGGCGATGTTGGTGGAACCAAAACTCAACTCGGACTGTTCGAGCACTCGGCCGGAAATCTTAAGTTGGTGCGCGAGCATCGCTATGCGACCGCGGAGTTCGACAGCCTCGAGGCCGTCTGCGCGAATTTCCTTGGCACAGGCGGGGCGGTGAATGCTGCATGCGTCGGCGTGCCGGGCCCGATAATCGACGGCCGCGGGCATGCCACCAATGTGCCGTGGGAACTCTCGACCGCGTCGCTGTCACGCGCGCTGAAGGGCGTCCCGGTTCGCCTGCTCAATGATCTGACGGCGATCGCCTACGGCATGGTTAATCTCGAACCCGCCGAGTTTGTGATTTTGCATCGCGCGGAGAATCCACCGCAGCACGGTAACATCGCAGTGATCGCAGCGGGCACGGGCCTCGGCGAATCTGCGCTGGTCTGGGAAGGTGACAAGTACTACGCGGTTGCGTCCGAAGGCGGGCATAGCGACTTCGCGCCTCACGGCACCGAACAGATCGAGTTGCTGCGATTCCTCACCGGCGAATTCGGTCACGTCAGCTACGAGCGCGTGCTCTCGGGGCCGGGGCTCTGGAATATCTATCGTTTTCTGCGACTCGAGAGCCACGTCGAAGAGCCCGCCTGGCTGAAGGCAGAAATTGCGGCCGGGGATTCATCGGCAGCGGTAAGTGAGGCGGCGCTGGCCGGACGCGACCCCGTATGCGTTCACGCGCTGACCATGTTTTGCGATATTTACGGATCAGAAGCCGCCAACCTCGCGCTCAAAGTGCTGGCGCTCGGCGGCGTCTATCTTGGCGGAGGCATCGCACCGAAAATTTTGCCGATGCTGACGGGTGGTGCGTTCGTGAAAGGATTTTTGGCCAAGGGCAGGCTCAACGAGATTCTGAAGCGCATCGAGGTCCGCGTCTCGCTGAATCAAACCACGGGCCTGCTCGGCGCAGCCCACTATGCGGCCGCGATGTTGTGATATAGGAATGCAAACTGCAACGACACTCCCGAAGAGAGAACCAACGGTATGATGACCAAGCGCGTTCGAGAAATTCTCAGCTATTACGATTCCGACAACGGCAGTGTGCGCAACAATCTCGCGCGGATGCTCAACCACGGCAAACTCGCGGGCACCGGCAAATTCGTGATCCTGCCGGTGGACCAGGGCTTCGAGCATGGCCCCGCGCGCAGCTTCGCGATGAATCCGGCGGCCTACGACCCGCGCTATCACTTTCAGCTCGCGATCGACGCGGGATGTAACGCGTTTGCGGCGCCGCTCGGACTGCTCGAGGCGGGCGTCGCCGAGTATGCGGGCGAGATTCCGCTCATCCTGAAAGCCAACAACCACGACGTTCTCAACGACGAAAAAGATCCCGAGCCCTCGATGACCGCAAGCGTCAAGGATGCGTTGCGCCTCGGCGCAGCCGCCGTCGGCCTCACGATCTATCCCGGCTCCGCGAAAGAAAAATCGATGTACGAGGAGGCGCGCGCGATGGGCGAAGAGGCCAAGGCTAATGGCCTGCCGCTCGTCATTTGGTCGTATCCGCGCGGATCCGGCATCAGCAAGCAGGGCGAGACCGCGCTGGACGTGGTTGCATACGCGGCGCAAATCGCCGCGCAACTTGGCGCGACTATCATCAAAGTCAAGCCGCCGACCGCTTTCATCGAACAAGCTGAGGCCAAAAAAGTTTACGACGCCCAGAAGGTTCCGCTCGAACCGCTCTCGGCGCGCATTGCGCACGTCATGCAAGCTGCGTTCGCCGGCCGTCGAATCGTGATTTTCTCGGGCGGCGTGAAGGAAACCGACGATTCCCTGCTCAACACGGTTCGTGGGATCCAGGCGGGCGGCGGCTACGGCTCGATCATCGGCCGCAACAGCTTCCAGCGTCCGAAGCCCGAGGCGATCGCGCTGCTCGACAAGGTCATCAACATTTACAAGGGCTGATCGCAGGCGGACCTCAGCGGCCAAACGGAGAGCAGCCCTGTGTCATTCAGAGCGAAGCGAAGAATCCCGGATGCGGTGCTGGCCCGTGCACTGCTTCGGGATTCTTCGCTGCGCTCTGAATGACACAAAGACGGAAGCCGGTAAGAGGCTGAAAAAATGAAATACAGCGAGTATCAGCATCTCCTGTTCGAGCGGAAGGACGACGGCATCCTGCTCATCACGATCAACCGTCCCGAAGTTCTCAACGCCACCAACAGCCGCCTGCATTGGGAGTTGAGCCGCGTGTGGCTCGACATCGCCGACGACGACGAGACCAACGTGATCGTGATCACCGGTGCCGGGCGCGCGTTCTCGGCCGGCGGCGACCTCGAGATGATCAAGCAGATGGCGTCGGGCGCGGCCAACGTCGGCAAGGCGATGAAAGAAGCCGGCGACATCGTCTACAACATGATCAATCTCGACAAGCCGATCATCTCGGCGATCAACGGCGTCGCGGTCGGCGCGGGATTGGCAGTCGCGTTCATGGCGGATATCAGCATCGCGTCCGAATCGATGCGCATCACGGACGGGCATCTGCGGCTCGGTGTCGCGGCCGGAGATCATGCGGTGATCGTGTGGCCGCTGCTGTGCGGGATGGCCAAGGCGAAGTACTACCTGATGACCGCGGATTTTATCGACGGTAAGGAGGCCGAGCGCATCGGGCTGGTGAGCCTGTGCGTCCCCGCCGACAAGCTGATGGACAAGGCGATGGAAGTCGCGCGCAAGCTGGCGCGAGGCCCGCAGCAGGCGGTGCGATTCACGAAGCGCTCGCTCAACAACTGGCTGCGAGTAGCAGGCCCGGCATTCGACGCGTCACTGGCGATGGAGATGATGGGGTTTTTCAGCGCCGATTTAGCGGAAGGGGTCGCCGCCTTACAGGAAAAACGCCAGCCATCCTTTCCAGGCTTCGCCAAGCCAAAGTGACGAGGTCTTTTCGTTTTAATCGATTCACCCCCCCTTTTGATGCGTCGTGGATTTTGGAATACTGTGCATCGTTTGAAACGAACCTAAACCGAGTGGGGAAGAAAATGCTGACGAAGAAAATTGCGCTTGCGGCGGCCTCTGCGATGCTCCTGACGACGGTCGCGTTCGCGACCAGTGCACGACCGGCCTATGCGGCCGCCAAGGTCGATTGCGACGCCGTGATGAATGAACTCAACAGCGGTAAGAAGGCCAAGGAAGTCGCCACCGACTTGAGTATCTCGACTTCGAGCGTCTATCGCTGCAAGCGGCACGCGAAGGAGGCCGCAAAGGCTTCGACCAAGTCGTCGATGCAGGCCAAGGCCGGCAAAGAGCCGCCCGCGATGTCAGCGCCTTCGCCTGCGATGGCGGCGCCGGCAGCGGCTGCCTCGCCGAAGTAGCAATTTGCTTCACGATGTGTCGCGGGTCGTCGAGGCTCGCGGCGCATCGTGCATTCTCGACTAACCGAAAAGACTGTTATCGCGATGGCCAAGTGCGAACTGTGCGAGTTGCGTGATTACACGCAGCGCTATGCCGATTTTGTCCATCCTTTCAAATTTACAATCCTCGATTGCGATTCGTGCGACACTCCGATGGCCGTGCTCGGAGATCATCGCGCAGTGCCCACTGACGATGAGCGCGCGTTCATGATCGAGGCGCTGTCATTGGTCGCGCGCGCGAAATACGGCGCCGACAAATTCGGGATTGACGACGTGATGCGTCAGATTCCCGACCACTGTCACATGCACGCCCGCCCTATTCGGCGCTGGCAATACTAGCCGCCGCACCGCCTCGTTCTCGATCGCCAAACATATTACGGCGAGGTTTCGCGAGTTTTACCCATTTGGTATGCGCCTCATCTTGTGCTATATCGCCGCCGTTACGCACGCTGCACTAGGGGATGTGGCGCTTTATGGCGGGAGAGGGCTCGCGGGGCGCTCCAGCCGGTTCCCTTCAGGAGGTATGGGGGAAAATGGCTAACGGTACGGTCAAGTGGTTCAGCCCGAAAAAGGGCTATGGCTTCATCACGATGGAGGACGGGCAGGAAGTGTTCGTCCATTACAGCGCCATCGATGGGGCAGGTTTCCGCTCGCTCGAACAGGGTGAGCGCGTCGAATTCGAGGTCGCGCAAGGCCCCAAGGGATTGCAGGCCTCAAACGTCGCCAAGGGATAGGCGCTCGCGGGGCGTTTTCAGAGAAAGGGGGGTTTACGTTCTACTGTGGTTCATCGGCGCAAGACGCGTCGGTGCAGTCGCGTCGGCGTGCCTGCTCGTTTGTGATATGAAGGCCGCATGAGTGACGCGGTTCCGCTCGGCAACCGGCTTCGATTCGGCACGATTGTCTCGACTTCGAGTCGCGAGGAGGCGACGCGCGGCCTCGAGTCGATCTCGGAGTGGGGTTACGAAGTCCTGTGGGCGCCCGATCACGTCGCGTTCACCGGACCGGTCAACGATCCGCTGACCACGCTCGCCTACCTGTCGGCGCTCGATCCCAAACTCACGTTCGGAACCAGCGTCTACCTGCTGCCGCTGCGCCATCCGGTGCCGGTCGCCAAAATGGTCGCGACGCTGGACCGTCTGCTCGGCGCCGGACACTTCATCTTCGGCGTCGGTGTCGGTGGCGAGTTCCCGCGCGAATACGAGGCGTGCGGCGTCCCGATCCACGAACGCGGCGGTCGCGCGACCGAAGCGATCCAGGTGATGAAGAGGCTATGGAGCGGCGAGCGCGTCGAGCATCGCGGCAGATATTTCAGCTTCGGCGAAATCAGCATGCAGCCGAAACCGAGAACTCCCGGCGGCCCTCCCGTCTGGATCGGCGGACGCGCCGAAGGCCCACTGAAGCGCGCCGCGCGATTCGGCGACGGATGGATGCCGTACGTCGTCACACCCAAGCGCTTCGCCGACGGCCTGGATTTCATCGGCAAAGAAGCGGAGCGCGCGGGCCGCAAAATTACGCAATTCGGCACCTGCATCCAGGTATTCTGCAGGCTGGGCGACAGCGTCGAAGCCGCGCATGCGGTCGCAGGAAAATTCCTGAGCAAAAGATACGCGACGGATATGACCGACGCCGCGAAGCGCTACGGCGCGCTAGGCCGCCCCGCCGACGTCGCCGCAAAGATAAGCGAGTACATCAAAGCCGGGGCCCGCGACATCGGAATCGACGCCATCACGCACTCGTCGGAACGCAGCGCGCAATTGGAACAATTCGGCAAAGAAGTAATCCCGCTGCTGACTCTCTGATCCCTCGCCCGTTAGTTCACGGGATTAACTAGAGCAATTCGATCGGATGTTCGCGACGAGCGACGACGCGGCCGACAATCGCGGCCTCGCGATGCCCACAGTTCTGAAGCTCCGCCACCAGCTCCAGTGATTGCTGCTCGGGAATCGCGATCAGCAAACCGCCCGAGGTCTGCGGGTCGAAGACAATCGTCGCGATCTCGTCGGCAACCTCGTCCGAGATACGGACGTTCGGCGCGTAGTACTCGCGATTGCGCTCGCCGCCGCCGGGAATCATTCCGGCGCGGCATTGTTCGAGCACTCCCGGCAGCAACGGCAGGTCGGACTCCTCGAACACGAACGTTACGCCGCTGCCCTCGGCCATTTTGAGCGCGTGACCGACGAGTCCGAAGCCGGTGACGTCGGTGGCGGCGTGGACGTCGTACTTTAGCATCGCGGATGCGGCCGCGGCATTGAGCTGCGTCATCGAGCGGACCGCGGCCTGGTAAGCTTCGTTTTCGTTGCCGAGCGCATCGCGCTTGAACGCGGTCATCAAAATTCCGGTGCCAAGCGCCTTGGTCAGCACCAGAGCGTCGCCAACTTGCGCGCCAACATTGCGCACTATTCGGCGCGGATCGATCACGCCGGTGATCGCCATTCCGAATTTCACTTCTTCGTCGGCGACAGTATGACCGCCAACGATCACGACGCCGGCCTCGCGGGCTTTTTCGGCAGCGCCGCGCAGGATGTCGGCGAGCATCTCACCCGGCAGTCCGGTTTGCGGCCAGCATACGATGTTGAGGGCGGTGCGCGGCACCCCGCCCATCGCGTAGACGTCTGAGAGTGCGTTGGCCGCGGAAATTTGCCCGTAGGTGAAAGGATCGTCGACCACCGGCGTGAAAAAATCGACGGTGTTGACGATCGCGAGATCGTCGGAAAGACGGAACACTCCGGCGTCGTCGCCCGTCGAGATTCCGACGAGCAAATCAGGATGGCTCGGCAAATCGAGCCGCGCGAGGACTGCGGAGAGGTCCGCCGGACCGAGCTTACCGGCTCAACCCGCAGCCTTGCACCGCGCCGTCAGGCGAACCAGATCGCCCCGCGAGGGATTGTTGTCCTTAGTCTTGGACATCGCAGATATTCTCGCGCATCGCGGCATCGAAGTCAGCCGTGCACCTAGCCTGAGGACGACGTTTTCTTTACCTCTCCGTCGGGAGAGGTCGACGAGAGTCTGCGAAGGTCGGGTGAGGGCGCTCGCATCGAGATGAGTGGGAGCGCTCTCACCCGCGCCGGAGGCGCGTCCTCTCCCGAAAGGAGAGGTAAAGAAAGAACTCAGACCCGCTCTTGCGGCGCCACATTAAGACGAGGAACGCAGGCGGCGCGTGTCGCCGACTCTGGTCGTCACCCCGCTGTGGTCGAAATGATCGAGCAGCGCGATTGCGAACTTCCGCGACGCGCCTAACAGATCGCGGAAGACTGCGGCGGTTATCTCGTTGTGAGTTTTTAGATGTTCGACCAGGAGGGCGCGCGCGGTGTCGGCGGCGGCGCGGCTGAAATAAAGTTCGGTGGCGATTTTGACGATGAGGCCGTGACGTTCCATCGCAACGAGCACCGTCCTCAGATGCGGAAGCTGGCTGGCAGGGATTTTCAATACCTCGGCTAGTTGCTTGAGGTCCGGCGGCTGGAACTGCGCGCTGGTCAATGCGGCTTCGATTTTCGCGCCGAGAGTTCCAGCATCGCCGCCGAACTGCACCTTATGGCTCTTCAGCCTGAGCAGACTCTCCTCGCGCACGATTTCGGATTCATGACTGATGCGATCGACAATCGGACGGAATGCGCGCGCGCCGATTTCGTAGGGCAGTCGCGTGCGTAGCGCTTCCATCTCGAGGCCGGGCGACAGCGGCTCCCCCCTGTGATGCGTCGCTAGCGTGTTGAGCGTGAAGCGCTTCAGCTCGTCCCACTTGGCTCGCGTAGTGAAAGCTTCTTCATCGCCAACCGACAGCTTTACGAAGCGCGACGCATCGCTGAGTGAGGTGTCAGCCTCGGCGATCGGGATGTTCATCAGGGTCGCAAGCCTGATCGTGCTGAGCGCGAAACTCTCCTGCAGGTTGATCAGCGATTCGAGTGCGTCGGCGCCGGTCGAATCCTTGAGCATCCTGAGATTGGCGCGATACGCCTCGATCGGCTTGCGGACGCGGCGGCCGAACGGGTTCAGCACGATGCCGCCACCGAGCGTGCGTGAGTTGGTCTCGTCGCGGATGACGAAGCGGTCGCCCGCCAGCGCGACGACCGCGTCATCAGTCACGAGTTGCGCGAAGCCTGTGGCTTTGGGCGCTAAAGCGCCCGCCTCGTCGAGCACTATCGCGCGGGCGATAGTCTCAGTGGTGCCGATGAACAGCCGCACGCGAGTGTTGTTCTTGAGCGCGCGCTTGGCGGCGGGGCGAATTTCGAGCCACGTGTCGAAACGCGTAGTCGCGGAGTCGAGCCGCTCATCGGCGAGCACGTCGCCGCGCGCGAGATTGATCTTCTCGGCGCCGGTGAGATTCAGCGCGACGCGCTGGCATAGCCCGGCGCTCTCGACCGAATCCGAATGCACCTGAATCGAACGCACACGAACCTCGTCGCCCGACGGCAGCACGCGGAGCTTCTGTCCGACGCGCACTTCGGCGCCCATCGCAGTACCGGTGACGACGATGCCGTGTCCCTTGATGACGAACGCGCGATCCAGGGGAAGCCGGAAGACGCCGGTGGCGCGGCGCGCCGGGAAGCCGTCGAGCTGGTGCACGATCTCCTCGCGCAGTTTGTCGAGACCGGCGCCGGTTATAGACGACACCTCGATTACCGGCGCATCGATGAGCGTGGTGCCGTCTGTGAGCAGTTCGATCTCGTCGCGGACGTCGCGGATTCGCGCGGCGTCGGCGAGGTCAGCCTTGGTGATCACGAAGATGCCGCGGCGCGTGCCGAGCAGATGCAGGATGTCGAGATGCTCCTCGGTCTGCGGCATAACCCCGTCGTCGGCTGCGACGGTGAACAGCACGAGGTCGATGCCGTGGGCGCCGGCGAGCATGTTGCGGATGAAGCGCTCGTGGCCGGGGACGTCGACGATGCCGGCGCGAGTGCCGTCGGGCAGCGTGAAGTAGGCGAAGCCGAGATCGATCGAAATCCCGCGCTCCTTTTCCTCCTCGAGGCGGTCGGTGTCCTGCCCGGTGAGCGCCCTGATTAACGCAGTCTTGCCGTGATCGATGTGGCCGGCGGTGCCGATGATGGCGTGGGTAGTGATAGAAGCCATCGTGGAGTGGATGTTACACCGCAGGGGTCAGGTGGCGAAGGTGAAAGAGATTCCCGGAGCGAACCCTGAAACCGGGTTCCGCGCCCGCCGCGTAAATGTAATTTCTATTTGACGGGCTTGTTCAGCCACGGTGAAAACGACACCGAGCCCGGTCCGTTCACGTTCGAGCACGGATACACACCCGGTCCGTCTTTGCATCCCCACCAGTTGTCAGTGGCGTCCACGTTGCCGCTGCCGACATTCTGGACGCCGGTGCGGCCGGCGCCGTGAAGATCGTTGTTATCTGCTGTCACGTCCCCCGGAGTGCTCACAACGATGTCCAGCGATTCATGCGTTATCACGTTCTGTGAAATGACCGTTCCGGTAATTGCTGAGACGCCGAAAATGTTGATGCCGGTAGGCCCGGTTGTTGCCGCATCCGAAGTGTCCATGCCGTTGCCGTTAATCCGATTGCCAATGATCATGTTGTCATTCAGATTCTGGCCGGGCGTATGACTGTGCAAGGCGACGCCGGGCAGACCATTTCCTTCGAGCCGGTTGTGGATGACGGTGTTGCCGAAGTTCTTTGCGCCGGGAACTGAATCGAAGATACCGACGCCCGCGCCTGCTCCCGGCACCACCAGCCCATTATCTAACGAGCTGTTGGCCGCTATCGTGTTGTTGAAAACCCCAAGAGGGGAACCCGATCCTGTCAGCGCCGCCGCCGGATGCGAGGCGAGCGTGATTCCGCAATCGAACGGGTTATCCATCACCATGTTGCTCGAGATCATGTTGTCGTGGGTGGTTCCGGTGTCGTCGCTGAGCAGGATTCCGCCGGTATTTTCCTCAATAGTGTTGTTCGAAACGGTTGAATGATCCACTCCGGTCAGGTGCAGACCCTCGCCACAGTCGAAGCTCTCTCCGGTTTCGAAAGACGGTATCCCAGGGCAGGACGGTGCGGTCGTCTGATTCCTGTCGTTAAACATGATCATGCAATTCTTGATCGTCACCGCCGAAGCATTCGCGACTAGGATGCCTTCGAAGTTCGCATTCTCGACTTTGAAATTGCTCACCACGACGTTGCTCAGGCCGGGATTGTCGATTCCGTCTACATAGATCCCGTTGGAAAGTCGGGACGCGTCGATGATGGTGTGTTTCTGACTCGCCCCTAACAGCGTCAGGCTCTTGTCGATGATCACATCCTCCTTGTAGGTGCCGTCCGCCACCCGGATTGTGTCATTGGATGAGGCCGCAGCGACCGCAGCACCAATAGAGGAAAAGCAACTGCCCGACCCGCCGTGATTCACGCACAAGGTAGCCGCTTCTGCACGTCCGCACAGAGCGCCACCCAATGCGATCGACAACACCATCAGCGCGCCAAACGATTGGACGCTCTGGATCCGGTCTCGTGGCCGAAGTTGCTTCATAAGTCTCCTATCCGCCTGAGTCGCCCCTTAGTTGCTGGAAGTAGAGCGACCTCGTTAGCCGAGCGTTCAGAAATTTGGGGAAATTCTGCGCTTCAAGTTCAAGCGTTTCAACACTCTGCGTGAAAGCTGGCTGCTTACTCAGAACAAATCAAGCAGATTTGAGCCGATTGAGTACTGGGAGCACGAACCTGTGGATGCCAGCGCGCGGGGGTTGCGCGCCAGTCGGATCGAGCGGCGAACCTAACCCTTACCCGAGCGGTAAGGGGGACAAGACAAATGCGAGCCAGGACATCTGCTCGTGTAAAAAAGCTACTGCATCTGCTTGGTGTAGGTTGCCAGGTCGAAGTAGTCGCGCCATGCGCTGATCTTTGAACCAGTTACTTCGAACACGCCTGCCACCGGTAGCGAGATCGTTTTGCCGTTGCCCAGGTCGAAGATGTCGACGCGCTCGTTGAACACTATGTTGCCGTTGCCGGCGCTGTGCAGCACTTTGAACTGGAGCGACCGGGCCATCGGCAGGAAGGTGTTGATGACGCTGCGGATGGCGTCTTTGCCCTTGGCCGAATCGAGCGGGATGTTGTGGTAGACGGCGTCGTCGGTGAAGAAGCCGAGTAGCTCCTCGACGTTCTTGCGCGGCCATGCGTTGCAGAATTCGGTCACGACTTTTTCAGCATCTGTAGCCATTGCGTATTCTCCTATTCGTTATCGAGATAGAAGCGGTCTTCATCCTTGTTATAGCCGAACAGCTCGGCGTAGCGCCCCCATCCAACCATCGTGGCAAATTGGCGTTCAGGCTTTTCGCTCGGCAGGAGCATCGCGAGGTGCTCAAGCACGACTTCCTTGGAAAGCGACTTGTCCTCCTGGCCGCGAAGCAGCCGGATGAAATAGCTGAAGAGGCCGTGTTTCTTCAACTGTTCGCGCAGGAGCGTCTTGCGTTCGTTGACCGAAGCTTCGAGGAATTGTTTCCCGAGCGGCTCGAGCACCACGTCGCCGGCCGGAGTTGAAACGAAGCCGATAATCTCCGCGGCCTTCATCACTTTGAGCAAATCGCCGAACCTGATATTGAGATCGCGCGCGATTTTGTAACCGTCCTCGCGGCCGCCGCGATCCTCGAGCAATTCGAGCAGGCCGAAGACCGTTGTCAGCGGGATGTCGGGAAGCGGAGTTATCGACGCGGGAGGCATCAGGCGCGCTCCTCGATCAGTGAAAAGACCTTGTCGGTGAGGGCGTTGAACGCTTCAGTGCGGCGGTCGCGCGGTCTCGGCAATTCGACCTTGAGATCCTTGACGATGCGGCCCGGGGTCGCGGCCATCACGATGATCCTGTCGGCGAGCTCGATTGCCTCCTCGATGATGTGCGTGACCAGCACGATATTTTTCACCGGCATGTCCGGAGACTGCCAGATGTCGAGCAACTCCTCGCGCAGCGTGATCGCGGTCAAGGCGTCGAGCGCGGAGAACGGCTCATCCATCAGCAGCACCTTGGGCTCGACCGCGAGCGCGCGCGCGAAACCGACGCGCTGCTTCATCCCGCCCGAGAGCTCGCGCGGGTAGGCTTCTTCGAAGCCGTCGAGTCCGACCTTGTCGATATAGATTCCGGCGCGCTTTTCGCGCTCTGCCAGAGGCAGTCCCTGCGCTTCGAGGCCGAGCTCGACGTTGGCCTTGACTGACAGCCACGGCAGCAGCGCGAACGATTGAAACACGAGCGCGCATTCAAGATTGATCCCATCGACCTGGCGGCCGCGATACAACACCTGTCCCGAAGTCATCGGCACGATGCCGTTGATGATGCGCAGCAGGGTTGATTTGCCGCATCCCGACGGCCCGACGATCGCGACGAACTCGCCCTCCTCGACGTCGAAGCTGATGTCGTTGAGTACCTGCAGCGTGCCCTTGGCATGCGCGAAACTTTTCGAAATGTGTTTGAGCTCGAGGAGGGCCATGGGTCAGATGAGTCCGAATCGCACATAGTGGGACGCGTCAGTAGTCCAGCCTGTATCTCTCAGTGGCAAGGTTGTACAAGGGGCGCCACATGAGGCGGTTCAACAGTAGCACCACCGCTATCATCGAAAGGAGACTCAGCAGGATCATCACGCCGTTGCCGGATTTGTAAGTGGCGGCGTCGAGCAGCGACCCGATTCCGAGCACCTGGTGGGTCTGATTATTGTAAACGAAGTATTCGGAAAGAATCAGCGCGTTCCACCCTCCGCCCCAGCCGGTGATGCTGCCGGTGATCAGCGACGGCGTCACCGCGGGGAGAATCAACTTGCGCCATCGCGCGATGCGGGAGAGCCCGAATGCTCGCGAGGCTTCCTTCAAGTCTTCGGGCACCTGGTTGATCCCCGCGAGCAGGTTGAAGAGCAGGTACCATTGCATCCCGGTGAGGATGAGCACGACCGAGGCGATATTCATCCCGCCCGCAAACTGGATAAAGGCGGCCACGATGACCGGGAACAGCGCCGTCGCGGGCATCGAGCCGACAATTTCCGCGACCGGCGACAGGATTCGATTGAAGCGCGGATTCTCGCTGGCAGCGAGCGCGCACGGCACCGTCCATGCCAGCGAGATCGCGTAAGCGATCGTCATGCGGATGGTCGAGAGAACAATTGCTTCGGGGATTTGTCTCGCGTCGGACGGCCAAGGCTGCGAGAGCGTTCTGATCAATGCGACCAGGCCGCGGGCCAACGCCCAGGTGATGAAGATCACGATCGCGCTGATGATCAAGGTTCGCACTATCGCGGCCACGCGCTTGCTTTGTTCGGGCGAGAGCTTAGGACCGCGCGGGAGTGCCTCGAGCGCGGTCGCCACGAGCCTGAAGGGTGGCACCAGGATCGCACGCAGCGCGCGCGTCACGGCGGGACCAACTCCAGACAGCGCGTCGAACATCCCGAGCGATTGCACCGCGCCCGAAGACGCCGCAAATTCGTACTTGAATTTCTCCGCCCACGTCGACAGCGGCTGCCACACGATCATGTCCATCAACACGATGATCGCGAGCAGGGTGAGAAGGCCCGCGGCGAGATCGAAGTTGCGTCCTTTTTCGGAAGCCTCCCATAGAAAACTCCCGAGGCCAGGGAGGCGATAGCTGGCGGGACCGACCGTGATAATTTCGCATGCGATCAGGAAGTACCATCCCGCGACCCATGACAGGATCGAGTTGTAGACCAGCTTCGGTATGCTCGCGGGCAGCAGCAGACGCTTGAATCTGAGCCATCCGCGGCCGCCGAACGACTCGATGGCATCTTTGGAGTCCTCGGGAATAGTCTTGACCGCTTCGTAAACGCCGAGCGCCATGTTCCACGCCTGGCTGGTGAAGATAAGAAATACCGCGGCCATCTCGACTCCGAGGCGGCTGCCGTGGGCGAGCGCGACGAAGAAATATACCGCGGCAGGAAAAAATCCGACTACCGGCACCGACTGCGCGATATCGATTGCGGGAATCAGGATGCGCTCGTAGAGCCCGCCGCGCGCCGCCGCCATCCCGTAGATGATCGAAAAAACCAGCGCGATGATGTACGCGGCGAGCATCCGGTAGAACGAACAAAACGCGTAGTATGGAAGATGTTGGATCGAGACCGGCACGTTGTGCGGAATGAGATGTTGCGCGTGGCTGCGATACGCGAAGAACAACGCGATGATCGCGGCGAGCGCGAGAAACGAGAGCGAGCCGTTTACCAGACGGCGGGTGTTTATTTCGAACCTGGGCATTGTCACGTGACCCGAATCTTTCAGCATAGCTGTGTTGACGCTTCGCTCAAGTGCAAACTTAATTTCGGACGCATTAATTTTTCGGCTAGCCGCGTTGACAGCGCGCGGTTCCGGCAATAGCGAGAGAGCGCAAGAGCGAAAGCAAATGGCAGGCGCTGACAGAATTCCTGACGATGAATGGCGGCTGGACGAAGAGCCGCTCGAGCGCGTCGAGCCTGAACCTCGGTCCGCCGCGCCGACCGAAAAGCTTGCCTTCAATCTGAGCCAGGTCCGCCTCACGCGCGCGGTTTACGTCGTCACCGCCGAACATCTCGGATGGTACATCGTCGCGGCGTACGCGCTCATCACGCGCACGATCGCTCTGGGAGCGCGTCCGCTCGACGCGCCGCAAAGTACCGACGCGCTGACAGCGCTCCTCATTGCGCAGCACGGCCGCCTCGCTTTCGCGCTGTCGGATACCTCGTGGGTGACGATACTCCAGGGCTGGATCTTTGCGGCGATCGGCGCGTCCGACGCCACCTCGCGAATCGTTGTGACGTTATGCGGCCTGCTGCTGATCGCGACTGCATTTGCGCTCCGTCCGGTGCTGGGACGCGCGGGAGCGCTGGCCTTCGCCGCGTTGATCGCCATTTCGCCAAGCGTTGCCTATTTTTCGCTGAGCGGTTCGACCGTGATCGCGTCAACCGCGTTCATGATGATTGCGATCGCGATCGCGGAGAGCATGCGCCGGCGGCCGAGCACTCTCCGTGCCGCGGGACTTGGCATCGCGATCGCAATGTGGCTGACGGCGGATCCGATCGGCTACGTGACGGCGTCGGCGATGGTCGTATCGCTGATTTTGGTTGGCGTGGCTGACTTTGTTCGCACTGACCATCGACGGTTGCGCTTGCGCGTGTGGTGGGTTCGGCGGCGCATGCTGGTGATTGTCGGCGTGGTCGTTGCGATTGGGCTGTGGATCGTGCTGACCACGGCGTTTTTTCATCGGCCGCTCGTGTCATCCGTTGTGTACTACTTCCACTCTGCATTCGTCCCGCCGTCAATCGCCCTACACTCTGCAATCCGCGGGATGAAGCCGATTTTACTGTTCTACGAATTCATCGTAGTGACGCTGGCGATCATCGGTGTGTTCGCTGTCGTCTCGCGACGCATCGGCGATCGCTTTGCGGGGTGGTCCGTGGTGTGGGCGATTGTCAGCATCGCGGCGTTCGCGTCGGCGAGCGCGAATCACCCTGACGCGGTCGTCGCGATCATTCTGCCGTTGGCTCTGGTCGCCGCTTACGCAGTGGGCTGGATGCATGGCTCAGAGCGATGGAACTCGATCCGCTACGCGATTGCGGCTGCAATCGCGCTGACGCTGTACGTCCAAGTTGCCACCAATTTTGTATATCCGGCGCCTGATACGAGTGAAGCGCCCTGGCGCCGGCACGCGCTGCTATTCTGGTCCGAGCCTGCCACCTCGATTCGGACGGTCAAGGAGTGCGAGCGCGTCCGGAACGCGGTCCCCGCCGGCGCGCGCGCATTCATTCCCGACGATGCGCCGCAGGTGCAATGGTACTTGCGCGATTTCACGCAGACCGATTCGCCCGAAGACGCGAACATCGTCGTGAGCATCGGCAAGACCGAAAGCGGTGCGGTCGCAGGCAATCCGGACGCATCGGAATTTGACTTCGAGGAATCGTGGACGCCCGATTTCAGCAAGCTGACGACAGTCAATGCGATCCGTTATTTCATAACCCAGCGCGCGTGGAGCGAAGTCGAGATCCGCGAGCTCGAGATCAAGCTATCGAAACCTGCAAAGGAACCTAGCCCCTAACACCACTAGGGATTGTTAGGTATTGTTGCGTGCCGAGGGGTGCTTTGCGATAAACTGCTCAGACCGTTCGCGCCACCCAGTCTCTTGCGGCGCGCGCGCGAGAACTCGAATCCCGTCCCATTCAAGGAGCATCGATGGACCAAGTCTTCAAAATCCTGCAACCCTACCAACTTCATCCGGTCGTCGATCACTTCTCGGTCGCCCTTTTGTTCGTTGCGGTACTGATCGATCTGTTCGCAAGCCCGACTCGCATCTGG
Source organism: Binatus sp. (SeqCode) (assembly GCF_049584895.1). Lineage (GTDB taxonomy): Bacteria > Desulfobacterota > Binatia > Binatales > Binataceae > Binatus. The sequence goes on along the minus strand of NZ_JBAUYR010000101.1, from coordinate 1,202 downwards.
CTTCGCTACACCGCGGTCCTGCTCATGATTCTCGGCGCGATCGCGGCTGGGGGATCTTATCTCACCGGCGATATGGAAGCCGACCGCATCTGGAATGCGTTGGGTCAGCCGGCGCGCGACGTGCTGCACCGGCACGCGCAGCTGGGCGAGTACCTTGCGATTGCCTTCGGCGTTCTCGCGATCTGGCGACTGATGATCCAGGCGTTAGGCTTCATGGCAGGGTCGCGCCCCATCTATATAATCGTCGCCCTCCTGGCGATTGCCACCCTGGGTTACCAGTCCCATCTCGGCGGCGTCCTCGTTTACGAATACGGCGCAGGGACGGCTCTGATGGCGGCAGCACCGGTTCCGTCGGAAGCAGCGAGTCCGGCGGCAGAGGTGAGTCCGGCGGGACCGATCCCCACGGTGTCAGTACCGACTGCGATGCCGACATCGACCCCGCTGATGGGGACTCCATCAGCGCCCATCAACAGCCCGGCCAGCATGCCGACCCCGGTTCCAACCATTCAACCGTCGGCCGCGCCGAGCGCGAGCATGTGATGCAATCGGCAAACAATCAGGAGTAGTTATGACCCAGCGTCTCGGTTTTGGTGTGTTCCTCGCGCCGCATCATCCTATCGGCGAGCATCCCACGCTCCAGTTTCAGCGCGATCTCGAACTCGCCCAATGGCTCGACGAATTACACTACGACGAGTTCTGGGTCGGCGAGCATCATTCGGCCGGATGGGAAACGATCGCGTCACCGGAGATGTTTCTGGTCGCCGCGGCCGAGCGCACCAAGCGAATCAAGCTGGGCACCGGCGTCGTATCGATTCCGTACCATCACCCGTTCAACGTCGCGCAGCGGATCGTGATGCTCGACCATCTGAGCCACGGTCGCGCGATGCTCGGTGTGGGGCCCGGCGCGCTGCCGTCGGACGCCGTCATGCTCGGGATCGATCCGATGACGCAGCGCGACCGAATGGACGAGGGCCTAGGTGTCATCCTTCGACTCCTTACCCAGGACGAGCCGTTCAGTCACAAGGGCTCGTGGTTCGAGCTGAACAACGCCGCGCTACAGATTCGTCCGCTGCAAGAGAAAATTCCGATTGCAGTCGCGTCGACGATTTCGCCGTCGGGGATGAAGACCGCCGGCAAGTATGGCGCGGGCGTGCTGTCGGTCGCGTCGTATTCGGAAGAAGGATTGATGGCGCTGCCGACGC
>NZ_JBAUYR010000100.1:0-63681 GCF_049584895.1 Binatus sp. (SeqCode) | reverse complement strand
AACCGTGCTGATGCATCTGAAGCTGCTGCCGCTGACGAAGACCTCGTATGTGTTCACCTTTCACAAGGACGGAATCTTCAACTTCTACTGCGCGGTGCATCAGCCGGAAATGAACGGGCAAATCCTGGTGCTGCCGCCAACGAACTCGAAGTGATCCTCAGGCTGGATGCTCGATTCGAGCGACGGCGGCGTTCATGCGATCGACGGTGCGGCGTTTGCCGATCACCGCGATCACCTCGTAAATCCCCGGACTGACGGTGCCGCCGGTAAGGGCGACGCGGACCGGCTGCGCGAGTTGTCCGAGTTTGAGATTGAAGCGCGCCAGGACGGACTCGAATACGGCTTGCACCTCCGCTTCGTTGAACTCGCCCGCGCATTCCGCGAGTTCAGCCGCGAGCGCACGCAATGGTTCCGCGATTTCGGGCTTCAGGAATTTCGCCGCCGCCTTCGCATCGAGCTCGATGTCGTCGTTTAGATAGAACGATGCGAAGTCCACCAGCTCGACCAGCGTTTTGGCGCGCTCGTGCAGCGTCGCGACGGCCCTTTCGAGCCAGGCGTCGTCGCCCGGAATCGTCCATCCACGGCTGGCGATGAATGGCTTGACCTCGGCGACCAGTTGCGGAAGCGGCCGCGCCTTCAGGTAGTGAAAATTAAGCCAGAGCAATTTCTCGGCGTTGAAAACTCCGGCGGAGGTGCCGCACGCCTCGAAACCGAAAAACTCGATCAGCTCGTCCTTCGAGAAGATTTCCTGATCGCCATGCGACCATCCCAGCCGCGCGAGGTAGTTCAGCAGCGCCTCCGGAAAATAACCGGCCTCGCGATAGGCGACGACCGAGGTCGCGCCGTGACGCTTCGACAGCTTCGAGCCGTCGGGGCCCATCACCTGCGGCAGATGCGCGAAGGCCGGCGGCGTGAAGCCGAGCGCGTACGCCATCTGCATCTGGCGCGGCGTATTCGAGACGTGGTCGTCGCCGCGAACGATGTGCGTCACGTGCATGTCAACGTCGTCGAGGATGCTGGCGAAGTTGTAGATCGGCGAGCCGTCCGAACGCACGATGATAAAGTCGTCGAGCTCGCTGTTCTGAAAGACGATGCGGCCCTTCACCAGATCGTCGAGGACCGTTTCGCCGTCGAGCGGCATCGCGAATCGGATCGTATAGTTGCGGCCGGCGGATTTATCCGGCAGCGCGAGGTCCGGGGGCAAGTCGAGGCCGCGGCATTTGCGATCGTACACCGGCCGGCGATGCTCGCGTTCGGCCTGCTTGCGCTTGGCGTCGAGTTCTTCGGCCGAGCAGTAGCATGGATACGCCTTGCGCTCGCGCAAAAGTTTCAGCGCCGCCTCGCGATGCCGCGCGACTCGATTAGTCTGAAAGTAGGTCTCGTCGGGCGGGCCTTCGTCCCATTCCATCCCGAGCCATTTCAAGTCCGCAAGCTGCTCCTCGAGCGACTCCTTCGACGAGCGCTCGAGATCGGTGTCGTCGATGCGCAAAATAAATGTGCCGTGGTTGTGCCGCGCGTAAAGATACGCGAACAGCCCCGAGCGGACGTTGCCGATGTGCAGCGAGCCGGTCGGACTCGGCGCGAAACGCGTGCGAACCGTCATCACTCCCACTCGATCGTCGCCGGCGGCTTCGACGTGATGTCGTAAACGACGCGGTTGACGCCCTTGACCTCGTTGGTAATCCGGCTCGACACGCGCGCGAGAAAGGCCGGATCGAGCCGCGCCCAATCCGCCGTCATCCCGTCCATCGACTCGACTGCGCGAATCGCGATGACGCTTTCGTAGCTGCGGCCGTCGCCCATCACGCCGACTGTCTTGAGTGGCAGCAGGACCGCGAACGCCTGCCAGAGTTTGAGACCGAAGCCGGCGGCTGCGGTTTCTTCCATCACGATTGCGTCGGCGCGCCGGAGCAGTCGAGCCGATCGCGCGTGACCTCGCCGACGATTCTCACCGCCAGGCCGGGGCCTGGGAACGGCTCGCGATCAACGATCTCTGGTGCGAGCCCGAGCTGGCGCCCTGCTTCGCGGACCTCATCCTTGAACAGTTCGCGCAGCGGCTCGACGAGTTCCAGGCGCATCCGCTCCGGCAATCCGCCGACATTGTGATGACTCTTGATCACCGCCGACGGCCCTTTGAATGAGATCGACTCGATCACGTCGGGATACAGCGTGCCCTGGCCGAGAAACTTCGCGCCCTTGACGACCTCTTCGGACTCAAACACGTCGATGAACGTGTGCCCGATGATGCGACGCTTTTGCTCGGGGTCAATCACGCCCGCCAGCCGCGAAATGAAAAGCTCGGACGCATCGGTCACCTTTAGATCGATGCCCAACTGGCCCGCGAACGTATTCTCCATCCGCTCGCGCTCGCCCGCGCGCAGCAGACCGGTATCGACGAACACACAATGGAGCCGCGAGCCGATCGCGCGATGGATCAACGCGGCCGCCACGGAAGAATCGACGCCACCCGAAAGTCCCATCAGGACTTTGTCAGTCGGACCAACCTGCTTGCGAATCTCGGCGAGTTTGGTCTCGACAAAATTCGCCATCGTCCAATCGCCGCGCTCGCCGCAAATCTTCAGCACGAAGTTGCGAAGCACCTGGGTGCCGCACGGCGTGTGTACGACTTCCGGATGAAACTGGATTCCGCGCACGCGCCCGTCGCGCGACTTGAACGCCGCGTAGGGCGAATTGTCGCTATGCGCGATCGCACACAGCGCACCCGGAATCGCCTCGACGCGATCGCCGTGACTCATCCACACGCGATGCTCGCGCCCGTTGAGCCCCTCGAACAGGACGTCGTCGCCGTCGATCACTAGCGTCGCCGGCCCGTACTCGCGTTGTCGCGAGCCCACACTGCAAGCGCCCATGTGCTGCGCGATCACATACAGCCCGTAGCAGATTCCGAGCACCGGGCAGCCGAGGTTCAACACCTCGTCGGCGATATCGGGCGCGTTCTCTTCGTAGAGACTGGCTGGTCCACCCGACAGAATTATTCCACGCGGATTCAGCGCACGGATTTTTTCGGGCGCGAAATTGAACGGATGGATTTCGCAATACACGTTGGCCTCGCGCACCCGCCGCGCGATTAGCTGCGTGTACTGGCTGCCGAAATCTAAAATCAGAATCACTGTATATTGAAATATACCGGACGCTGCCCGGAGTAAGAAACGCGGTCGCGCTCAACGTTCCACAAGCGTTTATCGTACGCGGGTAGGGTCCTGAGTTGAGCGCTTCCAAGCCTACTGACTTTTCTTGCCACAGGTATTGATGGGCGAAGCGAATGTCTTTGCGATCTCTCGGTCGAGCACGTACTCCTGAGCGTCCTTCCTCCACACGTACACCTGTCGTACCTCCGTTGAGGGACAGCACACAGCGTCGCAGTGCTCCCACCTTGAGAACTTCAGGACCACCTTATCTGTGGAAGCTTCCTCGGCCGCTACGCCGCGATTGAATGTCTCATTCAAGAGCGCGGTAACCTTTCCGGCCTGACAACCGAGTACAAGCACATCCCCCTGTTCGCCTTGACCAGTCATATGCTCCGTATTGACCACAATGAGACGACGATCCTCCGATAGATTGCGGTCTTCGGAGATAGCCACTTTCCAATCACACGGGTTTGAATACTCTCCACCTTCCGAGTAGCAACCCAGACCGTGCGAGAAAGCCATCTCGTTTGGTAAAGGAGTAGCGAAAGTACTTATGAGACGAGCGGCCTTAGCCTTTCGCAAGTTCCGGCACGGGAGATCTTTTGCCCAAGCCGAGACCGTGCGCGATCCGAAAAGAATCGCAACTGAGATCGTGAACGCGAGGCGTCTTCGTTCACGCATTGAGTTCGCAATACACGTTGGCTACGCGCGGGCTGGTTTGCTTCGCGGGGCGGGGCGGTTGCGGGGCTTGCCGCGCGTTGGCCGCGGCGGAGCGCCTTGCACCCATGAACGGCCGGTGCGTCGAAAGTCCAGTCGAAGCGGCGTGCCGACCAATCCCAGCGCTTTTCGAAATCGAGTTTCGATGAAGCGCACATAGTGCGCCGGAATGCCGCGTTCGACGTTGGTGAAGAACGTCAAGCGCGGCGGCGCGCTGCCGACCTGCGTCACGTACATCAGGTTCAAGCGCCGACGATCGACCTGCGGCGGATCCATCGCGGCGGTCGCCTCCGCCAGCGTTCGATTGAGCCGCGACGTTTGAAACACTGCGCGCCACGAATCTCCCGCTTGCGTCGCCGCCGGAATGATTCCATCGACGCCGTCCCCCGTGACTGCCGAGGTGAACACCATCGATGCATATTCGAGAAACGGATAGCGCTCGTGCGCATCGCGGATGAAGGTCGCAACCTTGCCGCCATTCTTCGCCGCGACGTCCCACTTGTTGCACACGATCACCATCGCGCGATCGCTGGTGTCCACCAGCCGCGCCAGCCGCGCGTCCTGGTCGGTGATTCCCTCGCTCGCGTCGATCACCAGCAACACCACGTTGGCGCGACGAATCGTTTCGATCGCTCTCCCGACAGAATGCTGCTCGAGCTCGCCTTCGACCTTCGGCGGCCGGCGGATTCCTGCCGTGTCGATCAACAGCACGTCGCGGCCGTGCGAAGTCAGCCGCACGTCCACCGGATCGCGTGTCGTACCGGGAGTGTCATCGACGATAGCGCGCTCGAATCCCGACAGCCGATTGAGCAGCGAAGACTTGCCGACATTGGGACGGCCGATCAGCGCGAGCCTCAAATCGGGAGATGCGGCGGCGGCGCCTTCGCGCTCCGGCAGCCGCGCGACGACTTGATCAAGTAACTCGTCGACACCGCGCCCGTGCGCCGCCGAGATGAAAAACAGCTCGTCACCGCCGAGCGCGTAGAACTCAGACGCCTCAGACTCCTGCCCCGGCCGGTCGATCTTGTTGACCGCCATGATTAGCGGGCATCCGGTTTCGCGCACCAGCGCAAGCGCTTCGGAGTCAGCTTCGCTCAGCCCGCCCCTGCCGTCGAGCATGAACACCACCACGTCCGCGACGCCGACCGCGGCGAGCGCCTCGGTGACGATTCGATCTGTCATCCGTTCATGCCCGCCAAGCTCGAGGCCGCCGCTATCGACCACCACGAATTCGCGATCGCCGTATTTCGCGCGCGCGAAATTCAGATCTCGCGTGGTGCCGGGAATCGAGCTGGTAATCGCGCGCCCGCCCTTCGCGATTCGATTGAACAGGGTCGACTTGCCCGCGTTCGCGCGTCCAACCAGCACAACGGCCGGCAGACCCTCGGCGGCAATTCGCCTCGCCTCGGCTCCCGATGGTTTGCGCGGTTTCGTCACAGTCCAAACTCCGCGAGCTTGCGTGGATCGCGAGTCCAGTCACGCTCAACTCTGACAACAATCTCCAAAAACACGCGTGCGGCGAGGATTTCCTCGAGCTCGATTCGCGCCGCCGTGCCGATCTCCTTGAGCGTGGCGCCGCCGGCGCCAATCAGCATGCCCTTGTGCGATTCGCGATCGACCACCACCGTCGCGCCGATCCTTTTTAGCTTGCGTTCCTCGTCGTCTTCGAACTTCTCGACCTTGACCGCAGTCGAGAATGGAATCTCCTGGCGCATTTTCAAAAATATTTTCTCACGCACGATTTCTTCCGCGATCATCCGCTCGGTCTGATCGGTGTATTCATCCGGCGACATCAGGTCCGGGCTCTCAGGAAGCAACCGTTTGAGCACGAGCAGCAACTCTTCGACATTTTCGCCGGTGCGCGCGCTGACCGGAACGATCTCGGCGCCGGGAAAACCGCGGTTGATTTCTTCGATCAGAGGCAGCAGTTGCGCGCGCGGAATGCGGTCGACCTTGTTGATCGCAACCACCGTCGGACGGCCGAGCGCACGAATATCGATCAGCACTGCGCGATCTCCCGGGTTCAGATGATCGCCGGCTTCCACCATGGCCAGAATGACTTCGCCCTCCGCAATTGCGCGGCGCGCGGTCTGCACCATCCGCTGGTTGAGTTGCTTCTTCGCCTCGTGCAGTCCGGGAGTGTCGATCAGCAGGATTTGCGCGTCGGCGTCGCTGCGGATCCCGAGAATTCGCCGGCGCGTGGTCTGCGGACGCGGCGTCACGATGGCGACCTTGTGCCCCACCAGGCGATTCACCAGCGTCGATTTGCCGACGTTAGAGCGCCCCGCGACCGCGACGAAACCCGCGCGATGCTCACCCATCGCGCTCACCCCGCTCTTCTTCTATCCGATCGAGCGCCAGGCGCGCGGCGGCCTGCTCGCTCTGCTTCTTGCTGCCGCCTTCGGCCACGCCGAGTTCGCGCCCCGCGATTCGTATTCGAGTCGTGAAGCGTTTGGCGTGATCGGGTCCTTCCGCAGCGACCAGCTCGTACACCGGCTGCGTGCGAAAATGCCGATACGCGATTTCCTGCAATTCGGTCTTGTAGTCGCGCTCCGCGGACGGCCCGCCGATATCATTTTCAAACAGATGCTCGACCACCTGCTGTGCAGGCGCGAGACCGCCGTCGGTGTAGATCGCGCCGATCACCGCTTCGAACACGGCGGCCAGGATCGAGGTCTTCTCGCGTCCGCCGCTTTTTTCTTCGCCTTTGCCCAGCCGCATCATATCGTTCAGTTCAATCGCTTGTGCTTTCAGAGCCAACGTGCGCGCGTTTACGATCGACGCGCGCTGTTTGGACAGCGGGCCTTCCTTCGCCGTCGGAAACTTGCGCATCAACAGATCCGCGATCGCCAGATCGAGCACCGCGTCGCCAAGAAATTCCAGCCGCTCGTAATGGACGTCACTGCCGACCGCCGCGCTCGGATGCGTCAACGCGGTCTCCAGCAGTTCCTCGCGTTCGAACGTATAACCGAGTATCCGCTCGAGTTTGGTGCCGGAACTTTCAGGAGGTCCTGCCGCAGGCAGTTCCATCTGCCCGCGGCCGAACAATCTCCCCAACCAGTTGGATGCCTTCAACGGTTGACGCCTCCACCTCGACTTCGCGGTTTGTCAGTTCGTCGGGGCCCCGCGCCGATACCCGCACGTAGTTGCGGCTGTACCCACGCAGCTTGCCATCCGGTCCACGCTCTTCAAGTAATACCTTAAGTTTTGTTCCGACAAAGCGGCCGACGAATTCCACGCGCTTGCGATCGCCCAGTTCGCGCATCATCGCCGCGCGTCGCTTTATCTCCGGCGGCTTCACCCGCCCGGAAAACTTGGCCGCCGTGGTTCCCGCCCGCACCGAATATGGAAATACGTGAAAGTATGCAAGTGGCATCGATTCGACGAAGTTAAAGTACGACTCGAAGTGCGCTCCTGTCTCGCCCGGAAACCCAACGATCAGATCGGTGCCGATTGCGGCGTTGGGCCAGGCATGCAGAACACGCTCGACGCGGTCGCGAAAATAACCGCGCTCATAACGCCGTCGCATCCGCGATAAAGTTTCGTCGTCACCGGACTGCAATGGCAGATGCAGATGCGGGCAGAATTTTGCGCTGCCCGATATTATCTCGACGATCCGATCGCTCAACTCTTCGGGATCGAGCGAGCTTATCCGCACGCGCTCGATTGGGCATCGCTCGGCGATCATCTCGAGCAGGTCGGCCAGCTCGACGGGAGGATCGAGGTCCTTGCCGTAACCGCCAAGATGCACTCCGGTAAGGACGACTTCCTTGAAGCCACGTGCGTGAAGATCGTCGAGCGCCGCCATCACGCGACGCGGCTCGACGCTCCGCGAAGTGCCTCGCGAGAAAGGCACAATACAAAAACTGCAGAATTGATCGCAGCCCTCCTGCAACTTCAGGAACGCGCGCGTATGACCGTCGAGCGTGACTGCGGCCAGCTCGATCGGCGCCTTCTCCTTGCGCAGATTCGTTACCATCACACGCTCGCCGGCTCCTGAAGCGGCTGCGCGCTCGAGGTCGTCGAGCCTGCCAAGGCCGATCACGGCGTCGACCTCCGACGCTTTCGCCAGCACGTCGGGACTCGCCTGCGCGAGGCATCCGGTCATCACGATGCGCGCATTCGGATTCAGCCGGCGCGCTCGACGCGCGATCCGCAGGCTTTCGGAGTCGGCGCGATCGGTGATGGTGCAGGTGTTGACTATATAGACGTCGGCCTTTTCGGTGAATTCGGCGCGAACCATGCCTCGACCGCGCAAACGCGACTCGATAATCGCCGAATCGTATTGATTGACCTTGCATCCGAGCGTGGCGATTGCGAAACGAGTTGCCACCGTCAGCTTGCCGCCTTCTCGGTGACTGCCCGATCGATAAAACCGCCGCCGAGCACTTCATCGCCGCGGTAGAAAACGCACGCCTGTCCCGGCGTCACCGCAGGGCCACTTGACGCGAAGCGAATCTCCGCACGGCGGTTGGAATCAACGCGCATGATCGCGGGGATCGCGCGATGCCGATAGCGAATCTTTACCTCGACGCTCACTTCACCGCCGGACGCGATTGATTCGTCGACCAGACTGACTCGATTCGCGATGAGGCCCGACGAATCGAGTTCGTCGCGGCGCCCGGCCACTACCTCGCCCGACTCGGCGCGAATCTCGCGAACGTACAGCCGCTCGCTGCTGGCGATACCCAGACCACGGCGCTGTCCGACGGTGAATCGATGGACTCCGGCGTGATGCGAGAGATGCTTCCCGTCGGTATCAACAATTGAGCCCGGACGAAGTTGCGCGGGGGCGCTCAGGCGCTCGACGAAGCGGGCGTAGTCGCCGTCGGGAACGAAGCAGATTTCCTGGCTCTCGGGCTTGTCCGCGGTCGCGAGTCCCAAAGCGCGTGCGCGTGCGCGAACCTCGGTCTTGGTCATCGCACCGAGCGGGAAAATCGTACGCGACAGTTCGTCTTGCCCCAGCGTGAAAAGAAAGTACGACTGATCCTTGGTATCGTCGACGGCGCGCAGCAGGTGAAACTTGCTGTCCGCGCCTTGCTCGATTCGCGCGTAATGCCCGGTCGCCACATAGTCGGCATTCAGTGCGAGAGCGCGGCTCCACAGGCGATCGAACTTGATCTCGCGATTACACATGACGCACGGATTCGGTGTGCGCCCGCCGAGATATTCAGAGACGAAGTTGTCGACCACGCGTGCGGCAAAGTCGGCGCGCAAATCGATCACGTAGAACGGAAAATCCATCCGCTCTGCAACCCGGCGCGCATCTTCGAAGTCGTCATGCGAGCAGCAGGTGCCGCGCCGCTTCGCGATTGGCGCGGACGACTCCGGCGCAAGACGCATCGCGACGCCGACGACATCGTAATCCTGCTCACGCAGAAGCGCCGCCGCGACGGAGCTGTCCACACCGCCGGACATCGCAACCAGCACTCGCGGCTTCATCGCGCGCTCACCTCCGACAGAGGCTCAGCGGACGCGACGCGCCGCCAGACCGAGGGGATGATCTCCGCGACTGCGGCGATCTCCTCTGCGGTGTTGCTCCAGCCGAGGCTGATTCGGAGCGAGCTGCGCGCGTCTGCCACGCTGCGGCCCATCGCGCGCAGGACATGCGACGGCTCGACGGCGCCGGCCGCGCAGGCCGAGCCCATCGAAAGTTCAACTCCTTCGAGATCGAGCGCGATCAGCATGCTCTCGCCCAGCACGCCTGGAAACGTAAGGTTGATCGTATTTGGCAATCTGCCGACCAGCGGGCCGTTCAAGCGAAGGCCAGGAATCGCATCCCGCAGTCTTGCCAATAGCGACGCAGTGAGCGATGTGATTCGATCGGACTCCGTGCTCATCGCATTCATCGCAACTTCGGCCGCGGCGCCGAAGGCCACTGCGCCGAGCAGATTGGGCGTGCCAGCGCGCATGCCGTTCTCATGCGGCCCGCCAAACACGGTCGGAGCAAACTTCGCGTAGTCGCGAATGTAGAGCGCGCCGATGCCCGCAGGCGCGCCGAGCTTGTGGCCGCTAAGCGTCATCAGATTGCATCCGAGCGCGTTCACGTGGACCGCAATACGGCCAACTGCCTGTGCCGCATCGACATGAAGTAATGCGCCTATGTCTCTGCACGCAGATGCGAGCGACGCGAGATCCTGAATTGTTCCGACCTCGGAGTTCGCAAGTCCAAGCGTGACAAGCGCGGTCTCGGCGTCAAGCGCGGCTAGCACGCGCTCTCGATCGATTCGTCCATCAGAGTCGGAGGCGACTCGCACTACGTCAAAGCCGCGCCGCTCGAGTTCCGCCAGCGGAGCCAGGATCGACGAGTGTTCGATCTCGGAAGAAATAATTTTGCGCCTTCGCGACGCCGCAGCGATTGCACCGAAGACAGCAAGGTTGTTCGATTCGGTACCGCCGCTGGTGAAGACGAGCTGCCGCGGTTCCGCCCCGACTACCGCGGCGACTTGCGCGCGCGCAGCCTCCAGCGACCGGCGCGAGCGTTGCCCAGAACGATGGACCGACGATGGGTTCCCTCGCCCATCGGCCAGCAGGCGCGAAATCGCGGCGGCAGCTTCGGCGCGAAGGGGGGCGCCCGCGTTATGATCGAGATATATCGGCATAGAAGCTTTGTTCGCCAAGAGTGCGGCGAATAGCTTATCGTACACCGATCGACGGCAAAAGACGGGGCTTCGTCGCGTGGCGCAGTCGTCATCGAACGGAAACATAATCATAGTTGGCGCGGGCGTAGTGGGATGCTCGATCGCGTTCCATCTCGCGCGGGCAGGTGCGCGCGTCCGCGTGTTCGACAAGGGCGGGATTTGCGGCGGAATGTCGGCGCGGTCGGGTGCGCTGGTCAGGATGCATTACACGTTCGCGCCCGAAGCCGAGCTGGCGTGGAAGAGTCATCGCTACTTCCAGCACTGGCGCGAGATCGTCGGCGGGCGATGCGGATTCGTCGAGACTGGCTTTGCGGTCGTGGTCGATGAGCGCAACGCGCCGCGACTGCGTGCCAATGCCGCGATGCTCCAGCGCGTCGGCGTCGATACCGAAGTTGTGACCGCGGCTGAGTTAAAGAAACTCGAGCCTCACGCGTTCGTCGACGATGTCGCCCTCGCCGCATTCGAGCCACATAGCGGATACGCGGATCCCGTCGCGACTACAGAGTCGCTGGCTGCCGCGGCGAAGCGTCAGGGCGCGGAATTCTCGACGAACACAGCTATCGCGCGAATCATGCATCGAGGCGGTCGAGCGACGGGAGTCGTAGACGGCGCCGGGCACGTTCACGAGGCGGACGCGGTATGCGTCGTTGCGGGACCCTGGACCGACGCACTGCTCGCGCCGATGGGCGTGAAGATCGGCATCAAGAGCGAGCGCGCGCAGATCGCGTTCTTCAAACGAGCGCCTGAACTCAAGCATTGCATCTATATAGATACCATTGCGGGCAGCTACTTTCGGCCGCATGGCGGCGATCTGACGTTGGCCGGGCTGGGCGGATGGAAGGCCGAGGCGGAGGCGAATCCCGACGATTTTCGCGAGAGCAACGATGACGACTTCGTCGCGGCGGTGCGTGAGCGGCTCGCGAAGAGGATTCCCGCGATGGCCTATGCGCCCTACTCTCGCGGCCACGCCGGAATCTACGATGTCAGCCCGGACGCGCGCGCTGTGATGGGCGCGGTGCCGGGACTCGAGTGCTTGTTCGTCGCGGCCGGCTTCAGCGGAACAGGATTCAAGACCGCGCCGGTGGTGGGAGCGTCGATGGCGGAGCTGATTCTCACCGGCACCAGCGCGACGGTTGATCTGACGCCTTTTAGCTTCGAGCGAATCCTGAGCGGGCGGATGATCGAAAGCCCGAACGAATACGAGATGGGCGCGGGCTTCGGACACAAGCTCTGACGCGCAAAAGTGGCGACATAAAATTGCACCCTTGTTACTATTCTTCCAAACAAATTTCAGCTCTCGACCTGAGAAGGAGAGAAATCATGTCGAACCATTTTACCGGACTTAGTCTCGGCCCGCCGCTCGGAGATCAACGACTCGATTTGTGCGACCTCTATGCGTTTCAGTCGCCAAAGGATTCGTCGCGGACGGTGATCATTCTCAATGCGAATCCGAACGCCGACGCGCTGCATCCGGACGCCATCTACCGCCTCAACATCGACAGCGACGGTGATTTGCTGACGGACATCGCGATCAGCTACGTCTTTTCGAAACCGCAAAACGGCAAGCAGACCTTCAACGTGTTTTTAGCGAAAGGAGCAGATTCCCGCTCTGCCGAAGCTGTCGGCAAGAAGATTGTCAGCGACGCCGAGGTCTCCTTCGGGCCCAACCCCAACATCATCAAAGCGGGCGAGTACACATTCTTCGCTGGCAGCCGCAGCGACGCGTTCTTTTTCGACTTCGACGGAATCAAGGCGCTGTTTGACATCAGGGGCAAACGGAACTTCACCGAACCGCATCTCAGTCAGCTCGGCGGCAAATCGCCCTGGACGGGAGTGGATTCCAATACGCAAGCCAACGTGTTCTCGACGGCGGTCGAAGTCCCGACGAGCGAACTGGGGCCCAAGCCCGTCATACGCATCTGGGGGCGATGCAGCGTGCGGAAGGACGGCAAGCTCGAGCATGTCGATCGCGCGGGCCATCCGAGCGTCAGCAGCTTCTTCAATACCGACGACACGAAGGTCGAGTACAACGCCAGCGAGCCGGTGAACGATCGCAAGCGCTGGATCGATCAATTCGTGCATCTGATGGGCCACACGGGGAATTACACGCGCGAAGAAGCGATTGCGGCGATCGACAAGGAGGGCACACTGCCCGACGTGATGACTCTCGACCCGTCGAAGCCCGCGAAATATCCGAACGGCCGCGTTTTCACTGACGACGTGATCGATTACCGCCTCGCCTTTCTGACCAAGGGCGAATGTCCTCCCAGCGGCCTCAAACCGCATAGCGACACGCTCAAGGAGTTCCCGTATATCGGCACGCCGCATCTGAAGAAGAGCTAGTGGCGTGAAGGTTCTGCGCTGACAAGGGCTGGTCGTATCGCTAGCCCTTGTTGGCAATGCGATCGGGAGTCGGCGGATGATGCTCGCTGACTTTGTCCTCGAGGCAATCCTGGCGCTCCTCGATCTCTTCCATCCGAACGCCCATTCGGTTGAGCTTCTCGATCAGATTTCCCATCGCGCGCGCGACCGGGTCGGGCAGCTTGGCGTGATCGAGTTCCATCACGTCGTGGCGAGCGTTGTCGCCCTCGATCACCTTGCCGGGGATTCCCACGACTGTCGACCACGGCGGACAGGAGGAGACAATCACTGCTCCCGCGCCGATACGGCTGCCTTCGCCGATCCGCACCGGCCCGATCACCGACGCGCCAGCGCTGACCATCACGTGATCCTCGAGAGTCGGATGCCGCTTTTCTTTCTTGAGGCTGGTGCCGCCGAGCGTGACGCCCTGGTAGAGGAGAACGTCGTCGCCGATTTCCGTGGTCTCGCCCATCACGATGCCCATCCCGTGGTCGATGAACAGGCGACGGCCGATTTTAGCGCCGGGATGGATTTCGATTCCGGTAATGAACCGTGCAAACTCACTCACGAGGCGGCCGAGCAGCTTACAGTTGTGCTCCCAGAGCCAATGTGCGACGCGATAGGCCCAGATCGCGTGCAGACCGGGATAGAGGAGCACTACTTCAAGGCTGGTGCGCGCCGCAGGATCGCGGTCGAAGATCGACTGGATGTCTTCCCTCATTCGGCTCAGAACACCCATGGCACGTACCTCTTGTTGATGCGCCGCGCGTCAGGCTTTCGAGTGCGCGGCGTGACTATTCTCGGCAGTTTTGACTGACCGCGGACGCGATCCGTTCTGTTTTCCAGCGGACGCCTTCGCGCGCGGCTTCACATTATCCTTGTGCAGTTTGTATTCGACCGAGTCAACCAGCGCCTGCCAGCTCGCCTCGACGACGTTGCTCGACAGTCCGACGGTGCCCCATCGGCGCTTGCCGTCGGTAGATTCGATCAGGACGCGGACGCGCGCCTCGGTGCCGGCGCCGTTGTCGAGCACGCGAACTTTGTAATCGACCAGCTGCATCGTCTCCAGATTCGGATAGTACGGCACCAGCGCGGAACGCAGCGCTGAATCGAGCGCGTTGACGGGGCCGTTGCCAATCGCGGAGTTGCGGGTGCGCACGCCGTCAGGACCTTCGAGCACGACGACGGCTTCGCTGAACGGCGCGCGATCCTCATGCCACTTGTCGTCGAACACGCGGAAGCTGACGAAGTTGAAATGTTCCTTCGCGAGCCCGAGCGTGCGGAGCATCAGCAGCTCGAAAGAAGCGTCAGCACCGTCGAAGGTGTAACCCGCGCCTTCGAGTCGTTTGAGCTCGTCGAGCAGAACGCCGATCTTGTCGTCGCTGGCAGTACCGATATCGAGGCCGAATTCCTTGGCCTTGTAGACGATGTTTGCGCGGCCGGAGAGCTCTGAGAGCAGCACGCGGCGATCGTTGCCGAGCAGCGCAGGATCGATGTGCTCGTAGGTCGCGGTGTTGCGCTGGATTCCAGAGACGTGCAGGCCGCCCTTGTGCGCGAACGCGCTGCGGCCGACGTACGGCTGGCGCGCGAACGGCGTGATGTTGGCGAGCTCGTACACGAGCGTCGAGACCTCGCGCATGGTCTTGAGCTTCGCCGGCGGCACGCAATGGTATCCGAGCTTGAGCTGCAAATTGGCGACAATCGAAACCAGGTTCGCGTTGCCGCATCGCTCGCCGAAACCGTTGACGGTGCCCTGCACCTGCGTCGCGCCGGCATGCACGCCCGCGAGAGTGTTGGCGACCGCGACTTCAGAGTCGTTGTGGCAATGGATTCCGATTGGGCAATCGACCGCAGCGCGCGCCGCCGTGACGGCGGCTTCGATTTCATGCGGGAGCCGTCCGCCGTTGGTATCGCACAGAGCGATCAGGGTAACGCCCGCATCATCGACCGCCTTGAGGCAAGCGATTGCGTACTCGGGATTGTGAAAATAGCCGTCGAAGAAATGTTCGGCGTCGAAAATCGCCTCGTCGAAGTTCTTTTTCAGAAACGCGATCGTGTCGTTGAGAATTTCGAGATTCTCATTCAGGGGAATTCTGAGGGCCTCGCGCACGTGCATGTCCCAGGTCTTGCCGACAACAGTCGCGACTTGAGTGCCGGTGCGCAGCAGCAGTTGCAGATTGCGATCGGCCGACGCGCGGACACCAGAGCGGCGCGTCGATCCAAAGGCCGCGATCTTGGCGTGCCGAATCTTGATCTTCTTGATCTCTTTGAAGAACGCGGCGTCGCGATCGTTCGAGCCGGGCCATCCACCTTCGATGTAATCGAAACCGAGATCATCGAGCCGTTCGGCAATCGTGACCTTGTCCTCGACTGTCAGCGAAACGTCTTCGGACTGGCACCCGTCGCGCAACGTGGTGTCGTAAACCTGGATATGTTTTGCATCCGCCATCGGACTCAAACTGACTCCCGCGGCGAGCCATTCGGGCCGCTATCGCCGTTGATAAACGCGTCGTGCAGTGCACGCATCGCGAGCTCGCCGTATTTCGAATTGACCACGACCGACACTTTAATTTCCGAGGTCGAGATCATCTCGATATTAATTCGCTCCGCCGCCAGCACTTTGAACATCGTGGACGCGACGCCCGAATGCGTGCGCATGCCGACGCCGACCACCGAGACCTTGGCGACCTGATCGTTGTGCCGCACGCCCGCCGCGCCGATTTCGTTGGCCGTGCGCGTGACGATTTCGAGCGCGCGGTTGAGATCCTCGCGTCCAATCGTGAACGTCATGTCGGTGCGGCCGTCGGCGCTGGCATTCTGGATAATCATATCGACGATGATTCCAGCGTCCGCGATCGGGCTGAAAATCTTCGCCGCGAGGCCGGGGCGATCCTCGACGCCGGCGACTGTTATCTTGCTTTGATTCTGATCGAGCGTTACGCCCGAGACGAGCACGTCCTCCATCAATTGATCCTCTTGTCCGACCCACGTCCCCTCGGCTTCACCGAAGCTGGAGCGGACGACGAGCGGCACGTTGTAACGGCGGGCGAGTTCAACCGAACGGGTCTGCAGGACTTTGGCGCCAAGGCCAGCCATCTCGAGCATCTCGTCGTAGGAGATGCGCCCGAGTTTCCTGGCCTTCGGGCATACGTTGGGATCGGCGGTATAGACGCCGTCCACGTCGGTGTAGATTTCACACGCGTTGGCTTTGAGAGCCGCTGCGAGCGCGACCGCAGTCAGATCCGACGCGCCGCGGCCGAGCGTCGTGATATCGCCGTCGATATTGACGCCCTGGTATCCCGCAACGACGACAATCTTGCCGTCGTCGAGCGAGCGCATCACGCGATCGCATTGCACGGATTTGATTCGCGCGCGGCCGTGATTCGAATCGGTCGTGAGATTCATTTGAAACGCGAGAAAAGAAACCGTCGGATGCCCCATCGCGTGGAGCCGGATCGCGAGCAGCGCAGCCGAGACCTGCTCTCCCGTCGCGACCAGCACGTCAGTCTCGCGAGCGCTTGGCGCTTCGCTCAGTTCGGATGCGAGCTTGAACAGCCGGTTGGTTTCACCAGCCATCGCGGACACCACCACGACGATCCGATCGCCGGCCTCGCGCGCTCTGACCACGCGATCGGCGACGGCCTTGATACGCTCGATCGAACCGACCGACGTTCCACCGTATTTTTGAACGACTAATCCCACCGAAATGACCCTATAAGCTCTGAAAAAAGGGGTAATCGGGTATTATGATTGGAAAATCGACCGCAAACCAGACCCCTATCGCACCGTAACTTCAGCTTCGGCAAGCGGTTAATATGAGTATCGCACGCAACCGGGAGATAAGCAGATGCCATTCATCGACACCAATGAATTGACGACGATCGAACGGCTGCCCGGCTGGAAAGGAAAATATTTCGATTCGGAAAGCATGACGTTCGGGCACTACGTATTCGAGGCGGGGTCATCGATCCTCGAGCACTCGCATGCGAACGAGGAAGTGTGGAACGTGATTGAAGGGCAGCTCGAAGTGAGGATCGATGGCAAGACGCAAGTGGCCGGGCCGGGATGCGTCGCGATCGTGCCACCGGACACGCTCCATTTTGTGAGAGCGGTCACGGATGGGCGCGCGATTGTCGTGGATTATCCACTTCGCGAAATGAGTGGCAGCAAGCCCGTGGGATCAGCTTAGACTTTTGGATTCTCCTTTTCGGGGAAAAGCGATCTAACGATTCGACTCAACGACCAGAGCGCGATGGATCCAAAATAGGCGCCGTAAATCCAATAGAGCGCCCACCGATGCCCAGTTCGAATAGCGAAGTTCGCTGCGATCCACACTATCCATGAGCCAGCGATCAAGATCACCACAACCCACTTTGTAAAGACCAAGCGGTTGCTCAGTTCCATGGTGAATCCCTCCCCTTGAGGACTGCCAATAAATCCGGACGCGCGGCATCACTCAGTACACGCCCTCAGGCGAAGCTGCGTTTTAGCTTTGAGATGATTTGTGCGTGGCGCGAATCCAGCGCGCTGAATTCGATGCGGCGCAGGTTGGCGCCGGCGTAGCTTATCCGGACGGACAGGAATTCCATGTCGGCGCTGCCGCGCAGGCGCTCGAACCATTCGACGGCTGCGACGCCTTCGGAGAACAGATATTCGCGAAGGCCGAGGTCGTCGAGGGTCGCCTCTTCGAGGCGGTAGAGATCGATATGATAAAGCGGGAAGCGGCCGTGATGCTCCTGGATCATCGTGAAGGTCGGGCTCAGGATGTCCTCCTCGCGGAGACTCAGTCCGCTCGCGAGGCCCTTGATAAAGACGGTCTTGCCCGCGCCGAGATCGCCGATGAGGCCCAGCAGTTCACCGCCCTTCAGAAGCGACGCGAGCCGCCGTCCCCACAACTTGGTCTCGTGCGGCGAGCGGGTCTCGATAACCATCGTGACGACAGTCGCATCGGAATCTGCAGCAGCATTAGGCATCGCGATTACTCAGTTACTATAATAGCTCAACTACTTCGATAGTGCTTCCAGAGCGGCGGGCAGCTCGTCGATGAGGTCGCCGGCGATATAGCCGATGCGCCCGATGCGCTGCGCGACTCGATCCGCAGCGTAGCCGTGGAGGAAAACGCCGAGCGCGAGCGCGTCGAGCGGGCGCATGTGCTGTCCGAGCATCGCGCCGACAATTCCCGACAGCGCGTCACCCATCCCCGGCGTAGACATGCCGGGATTGCCGGTCGAGTTCACATAGACATCGCCGTCGGGAGACGCGATTACAGAGCGCGAGCCCTTTATCAGCACAGTCGATCCGGTTCGTTCCGCCAGATTGCGCGCGGCTGAGATGCGATCGTCGTTGATGGCCGTCGTCTTCACACCGAGCAGCCGCGACGCCTCTCCAGGATGAGGGGTTAGCACAACGGGACCGCGCGCACGCTTCAAAGCTTCGCAGCCGATGGCGGCGAGCGCGTTCAGCCCGTCGGCATCGATCAGCATCGCGCGGTCTCGCTCGGACGCGTCCGAAATCAGCCATTCGATGAGGCGCTTGGTATCATCGGTTAGGCCGATTCCCGGTCCCACGATCAACACGTTCTTGCCTTCGAGCAGCATCTTCAGAGCGTCGGGTGCGTGAGCGCCGTCAAAGTGGCCGTCGCGATCCGCGATCGGCTCGGTCATCAGCTCGGCCTGCCCGGCAGCGACGATCGGCTGGACCGATTCCGGCACTGCGGCCGTCACCAGGCCGGCGCCCGCCCTCAGTGCGGCGCGCGACGCGAGCAGCACGGCGCCGGACTTGCCGCGGCTGCCGGCTATAACGAGTGGATGTCCATACATTCCCTTGTGCGAATTCTCCGGCCGTGGATGAAGCAGATGCTGCAAGTCAGCGCGTTCGAGGAACCTTCCGCGCGGCGCTATCTCCTCGATTGCGCGCGGCGCAAATCCGATATCGACGATTCGCAGCTCGCCGGTTTGCCCCGCGCCCGGATAAGAAACGTGGCCGAACTTTGCGAACCCGAACGTCACCGTCAGCGAAGCTCGAATCGCGACGCCCATGATCGCGCCGGTATCGGAATTCACACCTGACGCGATGTCGACGGCGACGGTCGGCACTGCGAATGAATTGACGATCTCGATTGCGCGCCGCGGCCGGTCTTTAACCTCCGCGTTGAGTCCGGTGCCGAAGATCGCATCGATGACTGCGGTGGGACGTTTTACGAGCGCGGCTTCGAGGTTGGATTCTTCGGACGCCTCGATCACGTTGCCGCCGCTTGCGCGGAACTCCGCATGCGCCCGCGCTGCGTCGCCTTTCAGGTCGGTGGCGCGGCCGAGCAGGACAGCTCGCACCGCGAAGCCGTCCTGGATTAGCCGTCGTCCTGCGACGAATCCGTCGCCGCCGTTGTTTCCCTTGCCCACAACGACCAGCACGTCGGGGGTGGCGTCGGAAAATCGCTCGACGAGGGCGTCACCAACCGCCTCTCCCGCACGCGTCATCAGCGAGTACGACGGAATCTGGTACTTCTCCTGGCTGATGCGATCGAGTTCGCGACTTTCGGCGGCGTTGAGAAGAATCATGGTATAGCCCTCAAAAAATATTACCATGCGCAGTACCTGCGAGTGTCCAAGCGTTGCGAGAAGCAAAATCTTGAATCGCGCGCGAACCGATCGCGCGCTTAACAAGGTCCCTCACCTTGAATGCTCTCCCCGTGGGAGACGGGGAAGATGCCGCTGAATGCCAAGTTGCGGTCTGGTAACGTTGGGGCGGAATGGTTCGGCTCAGCGTTAACGTCAATAAAATTGCGACGCTCAGGAATGCGCGCGGGGGGAACATTCCCGACGTGGTCGAAGCGGTGCGCAAATGTATCGCGGCCGGATGTCATGGGATAACGGTGCATCCGCGGCCCGACGCGCGGCATATCACGTTTCAGGACGTGTTCGATCTCGCGGCGATGATTACGGTCGAGTTCAATATCGAAGGTTATCCCGGGGCGGAGTTTATCGATCTCGTCCTGCGCGTGCGGCCAACTCAGGTGACGCTGGTGCCCGATCCGCCGGGAGTGCTGACGTCGAATGCGGGATGGAACCTGACCAGCGGCGATGCCGATTGGCTCGGCGATCTGCTCGCGCGGTTCAAGCGGGGCGGCATCCGCACGAGTCTGTTTCTCAATGCTGATAACGAACAGATCGAGCGAGCGCGAAAACTCGGCGCCGATCGAATCGAGCTATACACCGGGCCGTATGCGCATGCGTTCGGCACTCCTGAGGGCGAGCAGATTCTCGAGGCGCATCGCGAGGCCGCGCGCCTCGCGCGGAAAATCGGGCTCGGCGTGAATGCCGGGCACGATCTCGATCTTAAAAATATTCCCGCATACGTGAAAGCGGTCAAAGGCTTGCAGGAAGTCTCAATCGGCCATGCGCTGATCTCGGACGCGCTCTATATGGGACTGACACGCACGGTGAAGGCATACCTTAAAGCGCTGGGATCGAAACCGCTGAACGTCAAGGGCGCGAAGCGAAAATGACGGTCACAGTGCGCCGGCGTACTTTTGGATAGCGGCGCCGATTTCCTGCGCCAGCGTTTTGATCTGGACGCCGTCCTCGCCTTCGACCATCACACGCGCGAGCATCTCGGTTCCGGAATATCGCACCAGCAGCCGGCCGGTGCCCGCGAGCCGCTTCTCGGCGTCGGCGATGATTCGCTGAACGTCGGGCATCTCGGCGAGCGGCATACGATTTCGCACGCGCACGTTTTCCAGCACCTGCGGCATACGACGCATTGCGCGAAGTTCGCTGAGCGTGCGGCCGCTCTCGGTCAACTGCGCGAGCACGAGCAGCGCGCTAATCAACCCGTCACCAGTGGTCGAATGATCCATGAAGATCACGTGGCCCGATTGCTCACCGCCGAGATTGTACGAGTTGAGGCGCATCTCGCGCGCAACCGCTGGGTCGCCGACCTCGGTGCGAATAAGACGTACGCCGGCGTCGCGCAGCGCCAGCTCGAGGCCTAAATTGCTCATCACGGTTCCCACGACAGCGTTGCCATGGAGCCGGCCCTCGGCAGCGAGCTTGCGGCCGAGCAGCGCCATGACGTCGTCGCCGTCGAACACTTCGCCGCGCTCGTCGATCAGCATCACGCGGTCGCCGTCACCGTCGAGCGCGATACCAACGTTACAGCGCTCGCGCAGAACGGTTTCGCGAATTGCGTCGAGATGCATCGCGCCGCAATCCAAATTGATGTTCTTGCCGTCGGGGTCAGCGCCGATCGCAATAACCTCGGCGCCCAGCTCGACCAGCGCCTCGGGACCGACCTTGTAGGCGGCGCCGTTGGCGCAATCGATAGCGACCTTGAGCCCGTCGAATGCGACCGAGCGCGGCAGGCACGATTTCAGAAATACCAGGTAACGGCCGAGCGCGTCGTCGATTCGCGTCGCCTTGCCGATATCGTCGGGACGCGCGCGATTCTTCCCGATCTCGGCTTCATCGAACACCAGCGCTTCGATTCGCCGTTCGGTTTCGTCGTCGAGCTTGAATCCCTCGCGCGAAAAAAATTTGATCCCGTTGTCCTGGAAGGGATTGTGCGAGGCCGAGATGACCACGCCGGCGTCGGCGCGCATACTACGCGTCAGGAACGCGATCGCCGGAGTCGGCAACGGTCCGACCAGCCACACGTCGACGCCCATCGAGCAGATTCCCGACTCGATCGCGGTCTCGAGCATGTAGCCCGACAGACGAGTGTCCTTGCCGATGAGAATCCTGCGATGACGTCCGGTGGTGTTGCGGAAGACGTGCGCGAGCGCGCGGCCGAGCTTCAGTGCGGTTTCTGACGTAATCGGCTCGACATTGGCGACGCCGCGAACGCCGTCGGTGCCGAACAGTTTACGAGGGGTGCTCATCGTCTGCAGTCGTCAGCCTCTCGTGATACATGCGGATTCTAACCTTGTCGGGTGACTGACGCATCAACTGCATGCCGTCGGGGACCGTCACCTGCAGTGGCACTTCGTGCGAGCCCGGCGCAAGGCCGTTGGCGTCCACGTAGGCGAGGCCCTTGGGCGCGAGGCCAGCCAGCTTTACCGCCGGCCCGCGAATCGTCAGGGTAGCCTGCTTCGGCTCGACGCGGTACTTGAAGTCGCTGTCCTTCACCTCGACATCGGAGCGAAGCTCGCGATCGGTAATCGCCTCCGTGACATTGACCCGCGCGTCGACGTGGCCGGTAGACAATCCAAGCGACGGATCGGGAGGCGTAATTTCTACCGAACGGCTGGTATTCGAGGTAAGTCCTTTCAGGTCGAACGGTTCGGTGTTGACCGACGTAAGCGGCGCCACATAGCGGCTGGGACCGACGACGGTGACATTGGGGGGCGTGATATCGACTGACGAAATCATGTAGCCGGGCGCCACCCGGTCCTCGACCGCCAGATGCACCGGCACGTCGCGGGTAACCAGGCTATCGATATCAAGCGTTAGAGAATCCGGCGAGATGCTGGTGACGGAAGTGTTTCGTCCGACGTTGAACATCGAGGGATATATTTTGAACTCGGATTGTCCGGCCGCAAGGCTGCGCATATCGATCTTGAGCGTGAGGCGTTCGGGATCCAGTAAAGAGAGCAGCGTGCGCGGGCCGGTGACCTCGATCTTCACCTGCGTCGGCGGACTATTCACGATCACCATCCCCTGCGGCAGCGACGCATAGCTGATAGGTACCGTCAGCGACTCGACCGAGCCACGCTCGCCTGCATTGACGAATATCCAGAGTCCGATCGCCAGCACCAAAGCGAGGACGCGCAGGCCGATATTGCTGCCGCGAAGCCTCCGCGAAAGGTTGGCCGCCGACAGATTTTTGAAATCGTTGAGCTTCATCGCGCAGTCCCGCCGCTCTTACTCGCGCAGCTAACCCGGCAGCTTCCTCAAGGTGGACAGAACCTCGGCCGGTTCCAGTCCGCGACTGAGAACCCCGCCGCGCGCAAGCGAGATTGTCCCGCTCTCCTCCGATACCACCAGCACTACAGCGTCGCTGTCCTCGCTGAGCCCGATAGCAGCGCGATGCCGCGTGCCCAGTGACAAACTCACGTTGGGATTTTGGGACAGCGGCAACAGGCACGCCGCCGCAAGTATTGTGTCGCCGTTTATAATTACCGCGCCATCATGCAGTGGCGAGCCGTTCATGAAAATCGTCTCGAGCAGTTCCGGCGAAACCTTGCCGTCAATGATTCTGCCACTCTCGACGAACTCGCCCAGCCCGTCGTCTTGCTCGATCACTATCAGCGCGCCGACTCGACGGGTCGAGCACCACGCCGCGGCAGTCGCGATTTCCTCCGCAGGCGTGGCAGTAGCCGCGTTGCGGCCCAGGAACGATTGCGCACCGACGCGAGTCAGCGCGCGCCGAATATCCGCCTGGAAGATTACCACCAGGATCACGAACAACGATCCAAGAAAATTGTTCAGGAGCCAGTTGAGCGTGAACAGTCCGAGCACCTGTGACGCCACGAACGCGCCACCCACGATCACCAGCCCCAGCACCATCTGCATCGTGCGCGTACCGCGAATCAGAATCGCGATCCGGTAGATCACGTACGCCACGATCAGGATGTCGAGGATGTCCTGCCATCGAGGCTGCGGTATCATGGGTATGTAGTTATGCATTGCGCCTGAACCGATGATCCCGTCCTGACATTGCGGCGGCCATTCGCACCGCGGCGACGGCCGCGCCCACATCATGCACGCGCACAATCGACGCGCCGGCCGCAATCGACAGCGCGTTGGCAGCCGCCGTCCCGAATTCCAGCGCGCGCTCACCCGCGCCGTTGGCGACTGCGCCGGCGATTCGCGCCACGAAGGTCTTGCGCGACGCTCCGACCAATACGGGATAGCCGAGAGCGCAGAGGTCGGGCAAGGCGGCCAGCAACTTCAGATTATGCTGCGCGGTCTTGGCGAAACCTAGCCCCGGATCGACGGTAATTCGCGAGCGCGCGACTCCAGCGTCGACGGCAAATCTCGCGCGCGCGTCGAGGTACTCGACGACCTCGCGCACCACGTCGCGATAGTGTGCGAACTTGATGTGATCGGCGGGACCGCCGCGCATATGCATCAGCACCACGGCGCATTTCGATCGCGCTGCCAGCGGCGCCATCTCGGGGTCGTGCGCGAGGCTCGTGATGTCGTTGATTATCGCCGCGCCCGATTCGAGCGCGACCCGGGCAACCTCGGCGCGCCGGGTATCGATCGAGATTGGCACTCGGAGGAGCTTACCCAACCGCGCGAGCACGGGAGTCACGCGCGCGAGCTCGACTTCGACTGGTATCTCAACTGCGCCGATTGGACGCGTCGACTCTCCGCCGACGTCGATCACGTCAGCGCCGGCCGCTTCCATCGCGAGCGCATGCTCGACGGCGCGGTCCGCGTCGAGATATTTCCCGCCGTCGGAGAAAGAGTCGGGCGTCACGTTGAGCACGCCCATCACCGCTGGAAACTTGATTATGCGGCCGTCGGCCAGCTTGAGATTTGCAAACGACGATCGCGGCGTCTGTTTTGATCCGCCGCGACCATTAGAAGAGGTTTTCGATTGAATCGGCGAACGTCGCATCGCACCGGCCCCCACTTCCCCCTCGCTCCCACCAGCGCGGTAAACGCGGATCGAATCGGCCGCGGCGAAGCGCTTACGCGCGCGAGACGATTAGACGAGAACCGGCTTGGGCGGCAATCCTGGCACCGGGCTTTCGTCTTCGACGCGCTTTTCCTTGCCGGTATCCGGACCGGGACGCGGCGGAAAATCGTTGCGCACTGCGGCCGGCGACGGCGGCAGCGGACGCCCTTCGCGGAACGCCGTCACCATAGCCTCGACTTCGCTGCCGTCGAGCACTTCCTTCTCGAGCAGCCGCGCCGCGATCGCATGGAGCAGCACCAGATGGTCCGACAGAAGCTGGCGCGCCTTCTGATAGGAGTCGTCGATTATCTTGCGCACCTCGCGATCTATCTCGAGGGCAGTCTGCTCCGAGTAATCTTTGTGATGAGCGATGTCGCGGCCCAGGAAGATCTGCTCCTCGCGGCGCCCGAACGTCATCGGGCCGAGCTCCTTGCTCATGCCCCATTCGCAGACCATCTTGCGCGCAAGCTCGGTCGCCTTCTCGATATCGTTGCCCGCGCCGGTCGTCATCTGGCCGAAGACCAGCTCTTCCGCCGTGCGTCCACCAAACATCACAGCGAGTCGCGTCACCAGGTAGTCGCGCGGATAGGTGTAGCGATCGTCGAGCGGCAATTGCTGCGTGACGCCGAGCGCCATGCCGCGCGGAATAATCGTAACTTTGTGGACAGGGTCCGCGCCGGGCTGCAGCATCGCGACCAGCGCATGACCGCCTTCGTGATACGCGATAATTTTGCGCTCCGAGCCCGACATCACCATCGAGCGCCGTTCCGCGCCCATCATGACTTTGTCCTTGGCCAGCTCGAAGTCTGACATCTCGACCTTGTCCTTATTGCGACGCGCCGCGAGCAATGCAGCCTCATTGACAAGGTTCTCGAGGTCGGCGCCCGCAAAACCTGGCGTCGAGCGCGCGAGCTTGCTGCCGTCGACGTCGTCAGACAGCGGCACTTTACGCGTATGAACTTTCAGAATACCCTCGCGGCCCTTCACGTCGGGGAGAGGCACTACTACGCGTCGGTCGAATCGGCCCGGCCGCAACAGCGCGGGATCGAGCACGTCGGGACGGTTCGTGGCGGCGACGAGGATTACCCCCTCGTTAGCTTCGAACCCGTCCATCTCGACCAGCAACTGGTTGAGGGTCTGTTCGCGCTCATCATGACCGCCGCCGAGACCCGCGCCTCGATGGCGTCCGACGGCGTCGATCTCGTCTATAAAGATGATGCAGGGCGCATGCTTCTTGCCCTGCACGAACAAATCGCGCACGCGCGACGCGCCCACGCCAACGAACATCTCGACAAAGTCGGAACCGGAAATCGAAAAGAACGGCACGCCCGCTTCGCCCGCGATCGCGCGCGCGAGGAGAGTCTTGCCGGTTCCCGGCGGCCCGACCAGCAGGACGCCCTTGGGGATTCGTCCGCCGAGGCGCGTGAAGCGTTTCGGGTCGCGCAAAAATTGAATTATTTCTTCGAGCTCGTCCTTGGCCTCGTCGATTCCGGCCACGTCGGCGAAGGTGACTTTGTGCGTGTTCTCCGTCAGCAATTTCGCGCGGCTCTTGCCGAACGACATCGCCTTGCCGCCGCCGATCTGCATCTGGCGCATGAAGAAAATCCACAACGCCGCGAGCACGATCACCGGGAACCACTGGACTAGCGCGACCATCCACCAAGGATCGCCCTCGGCCGGCTTGGCAGCGATTTTGACGCCCTTCTCGCGCAGCGTCTTGACCAGGTCGGGATAGGCGGGCGCGTTGACCTTAAAATGGTCCCCGCTCACCGTTTCGCCCTTGATCACATCGCCCTGGATCGTCGCCTCCTGAACCTGGCCTTTTTCAACCTGGTTGAGGAAATCCGAAAAGATTATTTCTGGTTCTTTGGGCTGCTGCCTGCTGAAGATATTGAACAGCAGCAGGAACATAAGTCCCAGCACTAGCCACAGCGCAATACTGCGTGAAAACTGGTTCATGCTGTTAAAAAAGTATCACGCACGTTGCGGGCCACGCAACGTGGTATCGACTAACCTGCGATTTCAGACGCCTTCACGCGCAGTGCGGTTTCGGTAGCTTTGCTGACCAGCGCGCAGTCGCCGCGCGCGAGCCCTGGGAGCCACGCGATCGCGTCGCCGACCATGATGACCGGGAAGCGGTCGCGCGAGACCTTGGGCAGCTTGCGATCCACGAACACGTCGTGGACCTTGCGCGTCCCCCGCATCCCGATCGGATGAATCCGGTCGCCCCGCATGAAATTGCGCGCGACTAGTCCGGCGTCGGCGATTTTCGCAGCGTCGAACATCGCGACGGACAGACTATCCGGCATCGGCGCATCCGCCGCGGCGATTGTCGAAGCCTCGAACTTGAAACCGGCAGCCTCGACGATTGTGATACCGTCCGCCACAATCGCCACCGAAAACGCGGCGTTCTCGGCCTTGTGCTCACGCACATTCACCATTCGAAGAAAATTGTACTCGCGCTCGGCGCGCCAACTGCCTGGGAGATCGATCGAGTCGCTCGGGCCTCCTTCGAAGATAAGCGCGCGAATCGCCTCGACATGCGCACGCGAAATTCTGCGCAACGACCCGATCTGCTCGGAAAGAAAGAGCCGAATCGCAACCGCCTGGACCGCCCGATTCAGCGCGCCGAAGCCCGACAGGTCGAGCGCGCCGGCGCGGACGCGCATCGCGTCCAGTTCACGCGCGGCAATCGCGGTGACGAGATCGTCGAGCGAGCGCATCTCGTCCGCGACTTCTACCAGCCGACGGCCAAGCCCAGGCGCATAGGCGCGCTCGAGCATCGGGAGCAACTCGGCCCGAATCCGGTTGCGCAAAATGTCGCGCGACGAATTCGACGAATCCTCGACGAACGGAATCGCGCGCGCATCGAGAAATTCACGAATCTCGGCGCGCGATAGCGACAACATCGGACGAATTATTTTAGCGGGCCCGCGCTCGGCCATCGCCGCCATCCCGGCCGCGCCGGCGCCGCGCATCAACCGCATCAGCACGGTCTCAGCCTGGTCATCGCGATGGTGCCCGAGCGCCACAAAATCAGCTTGAACGCGGTCGGCGATCCGCAATAGAAACTCGCGCCGAGCGTCGCGGGCCCGCTCCTCGAGGTTCGCCGCAGAACCAAGCCCGTCGGCGCGCTCGACGATCAACTCGATCGCGAGCCGCGCGCACATCGAGCGCACGAACTCTTCGTCGCGATCGGACTCATCACCGCGAATCCGATGGTTGAGATGCGCTGCGACGACGCGGAAGCTCAGGCGCTCGCGAAGGTCGAGCAGCGCGCAGGTAAGCGCGACGGAATCCGCACCGCCGGAAAGCCCGACGAGAATCGACGAGCCTCGACGCAGCCCCGCTCGCGAGAGCGCCGCCTCGATCGTGCCTACCACTTTCTTTTCAGCGTCGCGAACCATCGATGTGAGATTACTCTTACACCTCTCCCCTCGGGAGAGGTCGCGCTTCAGGCGCGGGTGAGGGCGTTCGTATCCAGCTCGATCCTGCACCCTCACCTGCCCAAGGATCTGAATATCGTCCGGCGACCGGTGAACCTTCGGTCAAATTCACTCGCCCCTCACCTCACCGATGGCCGCCAGTATCTCTGCCACCACAAATTCGGAACCACTCAAGACCTGCTCATTCCAGAACCGCAAAACCCGAAACCCCTTCTGGCTCAGGAACCGGCTCCTCGACGCATCCGCAGCTTCTTGCTCAGCATGCTGTCCGCCGTCCAACTCAACAATCAGCCGACGATCGAGGCAGCAGAAGTCCGCGATATAATTTCCTATCGGCACTTGTCGCCTGAACTTCATGCCGACCAAGGCTCGATTTCGGAGAATACTCCAGAGCTTGCGCTCAGGATCAGTCATTTCTCGCCGCATCCGGCGCGCACGATCGAGAATTATCGGATCAGTCGGCGGTTTCGTCCGCATAGGTCCAATATACCTCTACCATCGGAGAGGTCGCGCCTCAGGCACGGCTGAGGGCGCCCGCATTACCCTCGATGCCAGCGCCCTCACCCGCCCGACGATATGAATATCGTCGGGCGGCCTCTCCCAGTTTGCGGATGGCGACAAAGTCGCCATCCGCGGGAGAGGTAATTCGCGGCCTTGTTCATTTAAGTGTTGAGTCGCAGAATTTCCATCAGCTTTGATCGCTTGATCTTGGGATCCGCCGCAATCGCGGCGGATTTGGGAGTGCGCCGGCAGCGGCGCGTGTCGCTATCTCGATAAATTGGCGGAGCTCGATGCGCAGTTCGCCTACTGCCAGGCCCATGTGCTCGTGAGGAACTCGATCGAGCTTGGCTGAGGCTTTGTCGTATAGAGATCGCGCGCCTTCGAGGTTTCCGCGCTGGGCGTGCAGGATCGCGACCGCGGCCTGGATCAGTCCCTGGTAGAAGAGCTTCACGTCGCCGTCGGAACGCTTCCAGATTTCCTCCCACGCTTCGTGGCATTCGAAGAAGCGGCCCTCATTGAAGAGGTCGATCCCTTGCTCGTAGAAATCTGGGCGCGGATGCGTCACACGATTTGGTGTTCGGACGCGATTATGAATGGGAACGGCAGCGCGAGGAATTTCGGCTCGTCGAGGCGCACTGCGCGGTACTCTTCAGTGGTGCCGGAGTCCCGGACCGCGTCGAAATTGTCGAACCACAGTTCTGCTACGCCGTCGTAGCGTGGCGATGCGCCGGCGGCGTATCCCGACGGCCGCACGTGGCATTGAATGTAGCGCCGCGCTTGCGGGATCTTCGCGGCGAGCGGTCCGTGATGCGTTCGCCAGTATGCCTGGAACGCGGCGACGTCGGTGCCGGCCTTGCGCATCAGCATCGAGAACATTTTCACTGCGCCGTCGCTTGGCGTTCCATCTTTCTGGACTATCTCATCGACGATGATCGATCCCGCCTTCGACATATCGACGAACTTCGCGTCGTCGGTGTGTGCCGCTTGTCGCGGTGCTGAATCCGCGTGGGCGCGAATCACGGCTTCGTCGTCGAACCATGCTTCCGAAATACCGTCGTACAAAGGTTCGCGATTGCGGTACGCAGACGGCAGCGTGATCGACGCGACGTACTTCCGCAGTTCGGGGATGGCGCGAATTATCGCGGCGTGCTCATTCAGCCAGTAGTTGCGGAAGTCGTCGACGCTGAGTCCGGGCTTGCGCTTGAAGAAGTTGAGAGCCTTGACCATGTCGCGCCGCTATTGCTTGGTCGTGCCCGGCTCCAGCTCGACGCCGACGGGGACCAGCACGCGGACGACCATATTGTAGAAGGCGACGTTCTGCACCAGTTCCATTATCCGGCGCGTGTCGAGGAATGTCTTCAGCGCGTTCCAGGTGGCGTCGGTCACGCGGACGTTGTTGGTCGCCTCGACCGTGTAGCGAATCACGGCGCGCTCATTGTCGTTGAAGGTCGGGGATTTCTCCCAGTCTGCCAGCGCTTCGAGCTGCGCGCGTGAGACGCCGACGCGCCGCGCGAGATTCCAATGATGCACGAATTCGTACTGCGCATCGGTCAGGCGGCCGACCGTGCAGATTGCGAGCTCGCGGAGTTTTGGATCCAGCTCGGTTTTGTTGCGAAGCTCGCTGCCCATCTGGCAGAAGCGGCGCAGCAGGTTTGGAGTATGTCCGAGCGCCTTGAAAATGTTGCCGACGGTGCCGCCGCGTTCGGCGGCGAGGTTGTCGTAGATGACGCGGTCGGCTTCAGGGAGATCTTCGCGATTGAGGTAAGGTACGCGGGCCGCCATGGTGTGAACCTCCTACAGAGCAGAGCGGAATCTTGAATCGCGCGCGCGAACGCGCGCTGTATAAGGACCCTCACCTTCGATCCTCTCCCTTTCAGGGAGAGGGGAAGAAAAGGTCAGGCGAACAGCATTTCGGACATTGCGCCGCCGGGCGGAATCATCGGCATCACGGCTTCTTCCTTCGGGATCACGACGTCGATTAACACCGGGCCGGGCGTTGCGAATGCTTCTTTCATCGTCGCGACCAGGTCCTTCGCTTTTTCAATTCTGAAACCCTTCATGCCGTATGCGTCGGCCAGCTTGACAAAGTTCGGCACCGACATTGCCGAGTACGAATACCGCTCGGCGTAAAACTTCTCCTGCCACTGACGGACCATCCCGAGGAAATAGTTATTCAGAATGATCACTTTGATATCGACATTGTATTGGACCGCGGTGCCCAGCTCCTGGATGTTCATCTGGATCGAGCCGTCGCCGGACACCACCACTACTTTCTTGTCGGGCGCGGCGAAGGTCGCTCCGATGCCGGCCGGCAATCCGTAGCCCATCGTGCCCAGTCCTCCCGAGGTCAGCCACGACCGCGGATTCTCGAACGGGAACATCTGCGCCACCCACATCTGATGCTGGCCGACGTCGGTCGCGATGATGCAGTCGCCCTTCGTGAGGTTGTGCATCTCGGCGATAACGTCGAGTGGAGACACGCTCTCGCCGCGATGATTATTCTCGTAGAGCGGCTTCTCCTTCTGCCACTGGAGGATCTGCTGATGCCATTTGGTCCATTCGGCGCGGCGCTGGCCGATGCTCTCACGGCCTTTGATCTGGGTCAGCATGTCGGTGAGCACCGACTTGATATCGCCGACGATCGGAATATCGACCTTGACGTTCTTCGAAATCGACGACGGGTCGATATCGATATGGATAATCGTTTCGGCCTTCGGCGCGAATTGGGAAATCTTGCCGGTGACGCGATCGT
Source organism: Binatus sp. (SeqCode) (assembly GCF_049584895.1). GTDB lineage: Bacteria > Desulfobacterota > Binatia > Binatales > Binataceae > Binatus. The sequence continues at coordinate 32,492 of NZ_JBAUYR010000100.1, read as the reverse complement.
CGAAGCGCGCGCCGACGGCGATCAGGCAATCGGTGTTGCAGACCGCGGTGTTGGTACCGTACGAACCGTGCATCCCGAGCATCCCGAGCCGAAGTGAGTCGGAGGCCGGGAACGATCCCATTCCCATCAGCGTTTCGGTGATTGGTATACCGAGTCCCCTGACCAGTTCGCGCAGCTCGGACGCGGCGCCGGACCATTGCACGCCGCCGCCGACGTAGAACAATGGCGTCGAACTTTTTTCGATCGCTTCGATCGCGCGCTCGATTTGCCGCGGATTGCCGCGAATCGTCGGCTTGTAACCGCGCAGTTCAATCTTTTCAGACGGGTGAAAAGTATGCTCGGCCTGCTGCACGTCCTTGGGCAAATCGACGACGACTGGACCGGGACGTCCGCTGCCGGCGATGTAGAAAGCTTCCTTGATGATCCGCGAGATGTCCTTGACGTTCTTGACCAGGAAATTGTGCTTGGTACAGGGACGCGTGATGCCGACGAAGTCCGCTTCCTGGAAAGCGTCGTTGCCGATCATGGTGGTGGGGACCTGACCCGACAGCACCACCATCGGGGTGGAATCCATGTAGGCGTCGGCGATTCCGGTGACGGTGTTGGTCGCGCCCGGACCAGAGGTGACGAGCACGACGCCGGGGCGTCCACTGACGCGGGCATAGCCTTCGGCCATGTGCGTCGCGCCCTGTTCGTGGCGGACGAGAACGTGCTTGATTTTTGAGTCGAGTAGCGCGTCGTAGGTCGGCAGGATGGCGCCGCCGGGATAGCCGAAGATTACGTCGACGCCTTCGGCGATCAGGCTCTCGATAACGATTTGTGCTCCTGTGAGTTTTTTCATTTCCCCGATATTTCGCTGGTTTTCCCGTGATTTGAGCCTACAAAGGTACACCACGCGCGGATAGCGGCACAACTTGCCCTTGTTGCGAGAGGGCCGGTGCTCCACCGTCGCGATTCCGGTACGCTCGCTAACGTGAAAGTCAGAACACTCGAACGCACCCAGATTGTGCGGCGGCCAGTGACCGAGACCTTCAAATTTTTCTGCGAGCCGCGAAATCTTCAGCGGCTGACGCCGGCGTTTCTGAATTTTAGATTTCTCGAGCCGCCGCCGGAAGTCATGCATCCGGGAACCGCGATCCACTACCAGATTCGACTCTACGGCGTGCCGGTGCATTGGCGGACGCGGATTGAAATCGTGGAGCCGCCAAACAAATTCGTCGATGTGCAGGAGAAAGGGCCGTATGCGCTATGGCGTCATAGCCACATCTTCAAGGATATCGGCGGCGGTGCGACGGAGATGAAAGATCGGGTCGAGTACGCGCTGCCGCTGGGGCCGTTGGGCGAGGTTGCGTATTACCTGTTCGTCGCGCGCAGCCTCGCGCAGATATTTGAGTTCCGCGAGCGCAAGCTCGAGGAGATTCTGGGGACTTAGTTGGCGGAGAATTGTGAGTGAGCCAGATAACCTAACCCCTAACCCCTTCCCGAGCGGGAAGGGGAACCGGATTTGTGGGGATGCTCCCGGCGCGTGGAGCGGGACCAGTTTTGTGGATGCGCCCGGAACCCTCACCTACTGGCCGCGATGCGGCCGGCCTCCTCTCCCGCAAAGTAGCGGGCGAGGTAATTCTCCCCGCCCCCCAAAAACCTGAGAGCGAAAGGTCGTCCTCGACATTTCGCGATTATTACTAAGGTGCAGGGGTTACCCATGCCCAAGGAAGTGTGAAACCCACGGCGGGTTTCGCATTCGATTAAGTTCTTTCGGCCGCGCCCTCTAATAATGCTGGGCGGGAGCGAAGGTGCCGCCGCCGGGCTCGGTGCCCATCACTTCGTAGGTTTGATTGTTGGGCGAGTACATCCCGCGCACCGTCAACGTCTCGCCCGGCTGCATTTTTGCGAAGGTGTCTTCGCCGAGGCCGGTGACATTGAAGTTGGGCCTATACTGGCGGACCTGCTCCCAGATGTCCGGCCAATGGATTATGCCGCGCGGGTCGTCGACGTACGCGTCGTTGAGCACGAACTTGTAGGTTTTCGGCCCGACGCCCATCGTGACCACCTGCTTGTTGCCGAAGATCTCGCCGGGTGCGGGCTTGGTGATGACCAGCGTGGTTGTCAGCGGAATCATCATCGGGTGCATCTGGGCGTCGGCACGGGTTGTAATACATACGATCGCCGAAAGTGCGATCGCGAACATGCTGATCGTGAAGATAGTTGGTTTCATGAGCGTGATCCTGGCTGCTCCTGGCTAAATCATAAAGAGCGCGCCGACGAGCGATCAAGCAGGAGCTTTTCGACACCAGCCTAACTAATGTAAGATTGCGACCGCCGCGCCGGAATCGGCGCCGCCGTGTCAGGGGAGGACTATGAGACTGTCATCGCTTCCGATTGTGGCTGGAACAGTGTTGGCGATTCTGTGCGCGTTGGCTCCTGCACAAGCCGCGGTCAAACCCGGCGACGTGATCACCAAGGACAACGCCGACAAGGTCGTCGAGCTGCTGAGCCCGGGCAATTACATATTGGTGCAGGAGGGCATGCAGCTCAGGATCGTGCCGACCGACAAGCTCGAATGGCCGCCGCCGTTCAAGACCGCGACCGAGAAATACTCGCCTCAAGTCCAGCTCAACCCCGACGGCACGTTGAAGGGTTACGTCGCCGGGCAGCCGTTTCCGCTGCTCGATCCGAACGATCCGCAGATGGCGACCAAGGTGATGTGGAATTTCAGCTTCCGGCCGCTCTACAGCGACGACATCGATATGCGCTTTCCCGAGGTTGCCAGCTTCGACAAGCACAGCACCGGCACCCCGCTGAGCTACTACACGGTCGGGCACTTTGCGTTCTACAACAATATCGGCCGGATCGAAGTGCCTCCGATACCGACCGATTCCAACGGCGCAGCCAGCGGCATTCGTTATCGCTTCGGCTTCTATCCGTTCCTGGAGCCGTCGGCATTACGCGGCTATGGGATGGTGCGGCAGCGGCATATCGATCCCAACATCGAAGACAACGTCTGGGTGTACAATCCGGAGACGCGCAAGCTGCGCCGCGAATCGGCTGACGTGCTCTCGGACAGCATTGGGGCGCTGCCGGGATTTGGCGGAGGTGGCGGCGGCGGGTATGGCGGCGGCATGGGCGGAAGCTCAGGCGGCACTGCTTACGCGAACACGCTCGACCCGGATTCGTATTTCGGGTTCTCGGCCAAGATCGAAGATTTCAACTACCGCTTCCTCGGCGAAAAGGAGATGCTCGCGTCGGTGCATGCCGAGCATTCGCCGGAGGTGCAATGCCCTTACGACGGCGGCAAGACAATTTGCCCGGAAGACTGGGAGATGCGCCATCTGTATGTGATCGAAGCGGTCTCGAAGCCGGGGCGCGATCTGACGATACCCAAGCGTATCTTCTATATCGATTCGGAAGGATGGTTCATCACGGCGTCGGATCAGTACGATCGCCAGGGCAAGCTGTGGAAGACGCTGGCGACCTTCAACACTTATCGCGACCGCCCGGTACCCGACGCCAGAGTCGCGATCTATCCGTACAAGCGGATCTTCCAGTTGGGGCTGGTGGACGACGATCTCCAGACCGGCGTGAGCTCGGTGGTTTATATGCCCGGGCCGACCGCGCCGGATCGCGAATGCTGGTATATCGACATGGGAACGGTGGACAACTCCTTCTTCGCGCCGCAAGCGCTGGAGCGAGAGGGGCACTGATCGGGTATCGACCTGGTTTGAGTCAGTGGCCCTTGTAGTGGGGCGGGCCGCCGTGCCCGCCCTCTCTTCTCCCTTCCTGGCCAGCGGCACGCCGACTACAAATGGATCCCTGAATTGTCGGTAAGCGCGAGCGCGGACGCCCGCGCGTCTACGGCGGGCACAGCGGCCCGCCCCACAGTTCCTGCCAGAAAATCCTCGGTTTACAGCTGCAGGACGAAACGGATGTCGCCCAGGCGGAGCTGGCTGCCTGAGCTCAGGAAGGTGGAGCCGCGGATTTGGCGGTCGTCGACGTAGCTGCCGTTAGTCGAGTTCAGATCCATCAGCTCGAAGCCGCCGTCGCGACGCATCAGGCGCGCGTGCTGTCGCGAGACGCTCGCATGCGGAATGACGACGTCGTTATCCTCGCCACGTCCGATCGAGATCTCGTCTTTCATCAATGAGTACTCGGCCGGGACCGAATCGATGCGATCGACGGCCACCAGCCGCGCGCCTTGCGTAATGCCAGCGCCACGCGGCGAAGTAATCGGTGACTGCGACGGCGTTGGCCGCGCGGGTGGACGCTGTGCCGTCCGCGCAGCCGGGGGTGGCGCCGCCGACGGCATCCGAAGCGAGGGCGCGCCCTGCGCCTCGACGATAGCCTTCAGTTCGTCAGCCGGCATCCCGAATCGCATTCGCGAGAGTCCGAACAAGCCGAGTATCGCGATCAGCGGCACGGCGCCATTCCACCAATTGAATGAGAGTTGCTTCAGCCCGGTGCCGGTCTCGTTTCCGCCGGTCGTGCCTTCATCTGCGGGGACGTTAATCGCAGCGCCGCCGAGCCCGCGCACCTGGTACGCAGTGTCGGCTTCGCCGTCGTTGCCGTTGTAGTCGATCTTCAGTTGGACGCTGCGATTGGTGCCGTCTTCGATTGGCCGCGGCGTTCGATAGGTCAGCGAATACTCAGTCGCAATCGAATGTCCAATCTCGCGCACCAGCGATGCGAACCGCCCTTCCTCGGTGATGATGTTGTAAGAGCGGCCGTGGGTCGCGTCGACGATTTCCTGGTACTCGGGCGCGATGAACGGGGGCGGGACCACGCCATACAGAGTGAGTCCATTTTTCTTGAGCAGGTCGGCGACCTTGGTCCCTGTCAGATCCGTCACCTGCACGCCGCGAGTGTGATGATCCCAGAACGCCTGATCGTGCGCCGTGTCGGCCGAGCCGTCGCCATCATGGTGGGGCGGCGCGTCGGTGACGATAATGATGATGCCTTCAGCCTCGGGACGGAACGGAAACTTCGCGGCGTAGGCTAGAGCGTCGAGCTGATCCTCGGGGATGTCGCCACCGCCGCCGGCATGCAGGGTGCCGACCCAGTCACTGAACTGCTTGACGTCCGAGGTGAACGAATTGCGATAGGCGCAATTGCAGTCGGGGTACGCCGAGACCACGTAGTCCTCGAAGGTTACCAGTCCGAGGCGGTAGTCGCGGCTGTTGGATTGCAGGTCCTGCGCAAAGGAGATCACGTTCTGCTTGACGGCGTCGATATAGGGCTGCATCGACTCCGTGACATCGAGCACGAAGACGATATCAACCGGACGGCCCTGGCCGACGCCGCGGAAATCAAGGATCTTGGCTTCCTTACCATCCTCGAAGACTTTCACGTTGTCGGGACGGAGGTTGCCGACTGGATTGCCGTTCTGATCGGTCAGACCGAAGTCGAGCTGAACACCGCCGTCGGCGTCGAAATGCTCGAGGCCCGGATTACCGGTGGTGATTTTCAGGCTCGCGTCAGCCGTCGGCACTCGAAAAGCGAAACCTGACAGGAGAAAGAGCGTAAACAGAAGGCGGCTGGCGTTTCGATTCGACGATTTCATCGATGGCAGTAGTAATTCTCCGGATCGGAAAGGCGATCAGTCAAGACTCCGTGATCTATTTGACGCACGCGCGAGGGAATGTATTCTTGCCTTCGCTCACTGGTTAGGTTATCCCAAACGCTGACCAAATTCTTCTGTGATGGATTCTGAGTGAAAGATTTTTTTGTGTATCGGACTGCCCTCCGCCCGACCCTGCCCTCAATTATCACGGTTTGCCTGCTGCTGGCTTTAGCCGTGCCGGCCCGGGCCGCCAAGAATGCAAGGGTCCAAATAGGGTTTGTCGGCACCCAGCCCGTGAACGGAAGTACCGGGACGCCGCTGTCGTTTCAGAACATCCTGCTCAACATTGTCGCGATCCGCATCAATTCGCATGTGGGCGCAGGGCCGAACTCGGCCGGCTGGCAGAAAATTCCAGCGCCTCCGGGGGTTGGCGGCAGTAGCTCGAACGCGGAATTGCAAATCGATCTCCTTTCTTCGCAGAACATTCCGCAGCTCTTCAACACAGCGGGCGTGCGAGTGGATAACTACAAAGTCGTCCAGCTCCAGCTCGATCAAAGCAACCCGGGCAGCTTGATTCCCACCTGCCCGGCTTCACCGCCGGCCGACGGATGTATCGTTTATCCGCTCCAGTTGAATAACCCCAACGGCATTGAGTACTCGAATCCCGGCAACACCGTGGTGCTCTCCACGAAAACGAACACGCTCGTATCGTTTGTCATGCAAGTGTCGGTAATGATCAATAAGATACCGACCGGGCCCGGCGGCGCATACACGGCAACCCTTTCGATAGCGCCCGTAACAAATCCTTCGACAGGTACTATCACCGGACAAGTGAATGTGGCGATGGGCACGGGCACAGGCACTTCGACGACGGGAAAGCTCCGCAAATTGTCGGTTACTGCCGAACCGATCGGAACCAACATTGCTACCGCAACTGCGCCGATCAACAACGGTGGCAGTAACTGTCCACCCTCCCCGGGAGGATGCTTCACCCTGACACTTCCGGCGGCCGGCCCTCCTCCGCCCTCATCAATGCCGTTTGGAACGTTATACGACCTGGCGGTCTCCGGCGGAGCGGTGACTTATGCCGCAGCGCGGCTGCCGCCGCTGGACCCGGGCGCATCTATTTCCGTGCCCACTTTCAAGGTCACTGGAAACCAGACGCTGGGGAATATCACCGGCACCGTCAGTGACGGTTGCGCCGCGGGCAAAACAATTGCCGGGGCCACGCTGGATTTGTTGATGCCGCCGAACGGCAGCACCGACACCAGCTTGTGCATGAGTCCAGCGACTGTAGATCAATGCGTTACTGTCGCCAGCGCAAATACCGACAACGCGGGCAACTTCCCGCTGCCGGGCACGGTCTCGACCCCGGCGGCGTTCGCGAACGTTCCTACCCTGGCAAAAAAGACCGACAGTTATGCGATGGAGGTAACCGCGCCGGGCTACGACCCCTTATTCGTCCAGGCGATTCCGGGATCGGGCAGCAACAAGAAGGGCGGCGGCACCTGCAGCGTCAACGGCGGCGTGTTCGGGACCTGCAACCTCTTGATGCAGACCGGATACATCACGGGATCGATTCCGATAATACCGCCGAATCCCGGGCAAACCACATTGGTCCAGGTGTTCGCCGAGGATCACAACACCAACAATATCGAAAGCGCGCTGCCGATGCCGAAGATGATTGGCAGCAACCCGAACAACACCGACGTGACATTTACCTTGAACGTTCCGCCCTCGATTCCGGTTGGCTTCTTCGATTTGTTCGCATCGACGATCGATTTTTATCAAGGCGTCGTCGATCCCTATCAGGGGCATAGTATTGTAGCGATAAGCCACGTCCCGGCTCCCGCGGCGTGCGCTACAGTGACGGCGCCCACGCCCACTGACCCGACCCAGGTGATCACATGCGTAGGTCACGGCAGTATTACCGGGACCGTCTCGAACCCTAATCTCGGTTCGTCTGTGGTCCTGGAAAAAATCGATCCGGATCCGCCGCCAATGGACGATACCGACGAAGTACAGATAACGAATTCCCTCGTCCAGAATCAGCCGCCGAATCCAAATGCCAGCAGTAACTATGGGTTCTGCGCCCCTGCGGACACTTACCAGGTCCAGGAGTTTCAACTCCCATCACCCACGCAGAGCGAGACGCCGATTGCGGCGGCTTCACCCAGCCCGGTTCCGGACAGCTTCGCAACTGTCGTCATTCCGCCGCCGCCGACCGCAGGCGGACCCAGCCCGACTCCGACGCCGGCGATCAAATGCCCGACCAACTGCTCGTACCCTGGTGGCGGATGCCCCGGCATCTGTAACAACGTAGTCCAGGGGCTGCCGCCAAGTCCGACGATAATAATGGAGACGCCGGCGGCGAGGCCGACACTATGAAAAAGAGGGCAAAGCTGGCGATGCGGAACTTCGCGCGAATGTTAGGGACGGGCGCGCTCGGTGCGATACTCGCCGTTTCGATCGCTGCGTGCAACAACCAAACCGGATTTTCCGGCAGCGTCGGCAGTACTCCCAACGGTCCGAAGCTGCCTTCGTATCAAATCCTTGGCACAGTCGGGACGCCGTTTACCGCGACCATATCGGATGACCGCTCGTTCTGGACCCTGCAGGGAAACGTCCCGCTCAGCATCGCGATCTGCAACCCGCCTACGGCGGCGGCGCAACTGGTCGTTACCAAGACCAGTTCCGACGACAGCCTGTTGAGCGCCGAGATAATAACCGCAAATCACGTCAAGGATCTTCAATCGACGACGGCGCCTTTCGGAACCGTACAAGTGCAGATCGGTACGCTGACCTCGGCTCCGTCGGCTGCGGATCCTGATCTCCGAATATTCCTCAGCGGTCCGTTGAGCCTGAAATACCAGGCGCTGGTCGAGGACATCGACACCGGATTCATCGTCCAGGCGCGCGCGCCGACGCTGATAGTCTTCGATACGCCCAACGGCAAGGTGGACGCCACGTTCTTCGGACCCAACAATCACACCACTTTCACCGCTAACATGACGCTCAACGGAGAGGTGGTAGTACCGACCACGAGCGGCGGTCCCAACCTGACGATTCGCCAGCCATGACCGGCGCGCTGTGTTGAGTCAGCTATGCGATTCGCGCCGCTGAGCTCTTTGAGCCCGATATGTTTGACAGCCTCCCGCATTCGTCATACTTAGCCTCTGTAGCAGTGAGCTATTCGATAAACGCATCTGAGTCTCCCCGCCTCTGAAATCATTCTATGAACTCGCAGCTCGTGCGCCGGGTAGTTTTAGTTGTCGTGCTGATTGCAATCGCCGTCGCGGCGATTCCCGCTTATCGCTACTACCGCGTGCTTGAAAGTCACGTGAGCACGGACGACGCCTACGTTGATGGCACCGTGGCGCTGGTGTCGTCGCGCGTGGCAGGAACCGTCACCAACGTTTACGTCGAGGACAACTGGACGGTTAAGGAAGGGCAGTTGCTGTTGACGCTCGATCCGCGCGACCTGGAGGTCAAGGTCGAGCAGGCCGAGGCTCAGCTCGAGCGCGCAAAGCAATCGGTCGACGAGATGTACGCAGGAGTGCAGGCGGCCAGGTCCGGTGTGTCATTGGTACAGTCGCAGCTCAAGCAGGCGAAGATCGATTTCGATCGCGCCAAATCGTTGAAGGAACAAGGCGTCGTCTCGACCGAACAATACGATCAGGCCGACACCGGATTGCGCATCGCGCAGGCCGACGAAGCGCTGGCGGAGCATCAGCTGACCCAGGCCCAGGCGGCGCTCGGAACTCAAACCGACGACCAGTCGCGCTACGAGCGTCCGGTCGTCAAGCAGGCCGAGGCTGCTCTCGAAGCCGCCAAGCTCGATCTCAGCTATACCAAGATCACCGCGCCGTTCACCGGCGTCATCACTCACAAAACCGCCCACGTCGGCAATCGCGTGCAGGTCGGAGAGCCTCTGCTGGCGGTCGTGCCACTCGGCAAGCTGTACGTCACGGCGAATTTCAAGGAGACCCAGCTAACCGACGTGCGGGTCGGGCAGAAGGCCGAAATCGTCGCCGACATCTATCCCAGCTTTACCTATCAGGGACACGTCGATTCGATCAGCATGGGCACCGGCGCGGCCTTTTCGCTACTGCCGCCTGAAAACGCCACCGGCAACTGGGTCAAAGTCGTGCAGCGCGTGCCGGTCAAGATTGTAATCGACGGACCACGTCCCGAGGACAAGCCCCTGCGACTGGGACTGTCGGTTGAAGTGTCAATCGACCTGAGCGATCGCAGCGGACCGTTGCTGTCCTCGATGGTGCAGCAGCACTACCAGAAAGACGGCCAGACGCTGCCCAACGAGTCCCTCGAGATGGCGCCGGAGTCTCAGCCGTCCTCAGAGCCTCCGCCCAACACCGGAACGCAGCAACATTTCATGAACCCCCTGCACTAGCCGCGCGCCGCTGCGCACCTGACACGCGTGTCAGGTCAATTGCGCCCGATTTCCGCGTGTACTACTCTGCGGTTCGCGTGGAATCTCCGCCCGCGTTTGTCCAGATGCTCGACCCTCGCGACATTGCACAGCGTCTATCCAGCTACCTCGGCGCGCCGGTTGCGCGCCTGAGCGTGCTTGCCAGCGGATGGGAAACCACGGTCTTCGAATTCACGCTGGAAGCCGCGTCGCAACGGTTCGTGGCAATCCCGGTCGGCGTACCGATGGTTTTGCGCTTCTATCAAGGCTCAGCCGCCGATGCCAAAGGTAATCGCGAACACACCACCATCGATCGCCTGTTCGGAGCGGGCTACCCAGTGCCGCGTCCGTACGCATTCGAGGCCGACCATGGCGCGCTCGGCGCACCGTTCCTCATTATGCAGAAGCTTGCGGGCGGCCAGCTGTTCGCGGTGCGCAGCTTTCCGAATGCCTTCAAGACGTTCTCGATGGCATTTTTTTCGTTCGTCCGCACACAATCGAAACTCCACAAACTTGATCCAGCCAACCCAGGCCTGCGTGAGATTCCGCACGCGTATGCGCCCGTCGGCAACGCGACTGCTGACTCGCCGCTGCTCGATCGAGTGCTCGCGATCATCGCCAATCGGGTCGAAAACGGCCCGCTGCCTGGCCTCCGCGAGGCCCTCAATCTCGTCACGGAGCGCGCACCCAAATTCCGCCGCAGCCCGGATTCTTTTGTGCATATGGACTACCACCCGCTCAACGTGATGGTACAAGGCGTGCGCGTGACCGGCGTGATCGACTGGGTGAATACAGACGTCGGCGATCGCCATCTCGACGCTGCGATGACGGCGGTGATTCTGTCGTCGTCGGCGCTCGAGAACCCGCGATGGATGCGCGACAACCTTGTCGGCAACGGGCTTCGCGCGAGCTTCGCGGCGCTCTACATGCCGCTCTACCATGCGATCGCGCCGATGGACTTCGAGCGCTTCCGCTACTGCCAGGCGGTCGCGGCGCTGCTGCGGCTCTCGATGATGGGGATGATGCGCGCGCGCGGTCCCGAAGTGGTGGGCTTCCGCCGCGAGGCGATCGACGAAGTCACGCCCGCGGTCGTGCGCCTGCTGAGCCGCTACGCAACCCGCAAGAGCGGCGCGTCGGTCCGCCTCGATGCCCCCGCGCCGCAACCGGCGTGAATCGCGCTCGCGCAGCTATCGCATCCGGGCAAAAAAATCTGTAACTCAATGGGCATGCGAAAGTGCTATGCGACCTCGTTGGTGTTGATCTCCTGGTTCCTGTTGATGCCGCCGCCGGTTTTTCCGCCGGTGAAGAGCGCGTCGGGCGATTACAAGATGAATACCACGGCGCCGATTTCCCAATGGCTTAAATTCAAAACGCTCAAGTCCGAGCAGGCCTGCAAGGCGCAATTAAAAAAGGTGCAGCCCTACTTCAAATGCGTCGCGAGCGACAACCCCGCGCTCGTGCAGCACGCCCCAGCCCCGGCCAGCGCCCCGAGCATCTCGACAATCTCCGGCGCCGCCGGCGCTCACATGCAATAAGCGCGTTTTCTGTTCTTCCCCTCTCCCGCGGGGAGAGGATTTAAGGTGAGGGACCTTATTCAGCGCGCATTTTTCGCGCGCAATTCACAATTCTGCTTTTGCTCCGAAAGCATGTGGACCTGACGCCAAATTGGTCCTGGCAAGGAGTCTTTGCATAACAAGGCCCGAGCCAGAATCTTGAATCGCAACCGAAAAAAATCGGTCGCTGAGTAATGTCCCTCACCTTGAATCCTCTCCCGTCGGGAGAGGGGAAGAGGTCTCGTCAGATCGCTTTGCGAAGGGCGGCGCGCGCGAGAATTCTCGTCGAGTCGAGAACAGGCAACGGAGAATCGGCGGGGCTGATCAGTAACGGAATCTCGGTGCAGGACAACGCGACCGCGTCGCAGCCGCCGACGGCGAGATCGCGGATTACATTCTGAAAGTATGCGCGAGACTCCGGCAGGATGCGCGCATTCACCAGCTCGTCGTAAATGATCTGATTGATACGCTCGCGCTGTTCGAGGTTCGGAACGCGGCGCTCGATCCCTGCCGACGTCAGCTTGGACGGATACACCGGACCCTCCATCAGGTAGCGCGTTCCGAGAATACCGAGCCGCTTGAAGCCGCGCCGCCGAGCCTCGCCGGCCACTTCTTCGGCGATGTGTATCCACTGCGCTGGTGAACGCTCGCGGACCAGATCGAGCCCCTGGTGAACCGTGTTGTCGGGGCATATCAGCAGTTGCGCTCCGGACTGGACCAGCTTCGCCGCCGACTCGAGCATCATCTCACCGACGGCGTCCCAACGGTCTTCGTCGATGAGGCGCTGATAGCTGCCCAGCGAAAAACCGTGCAACGTGATCTCCGGATGCTCATGCGGCCCGAGGAATTCCGAGCCTTCGAGGCAGATCGTGCGGTAGCAAAGCGCGGCCCCTTCTGAGCTGACTGCGACGATGCCGATGTGCTTCGTCACGCGATCAGTTCGCGCAGCACGAATGGCAGGATTCCGCCATGCCGGACGTACTCGACTTCCTCCGGCGTGTCCGCGCGCATCGTCACTTCGAACTCGGTCGTCTTGCCACCGAGTTCCGCGCGCACCTTCAACGTCTGCCGCGGCTTGATGCCCGCTTTCAGTCCGGTGATCGAAAACAATTCCTTGCCGGTGAGCCCGAGTGTCTGCCGATTCTCGCCGGGCTTGAACTCGAGCGCGAGCACGCCCATCCCAATCAGGTTGCTGCGATGGATTCGCTCGAAGTTCTCCGCGATCACCGCGCGCACGCCGAGCAGCTGCACACCCTTGGCGGCCCAATCGCGCGACGAGCCAGTGCCGTATTCCTTGCCCGCGATCACGATCAGTGGAACGCCTTCTTTGCGGTAGCGCTCCGACGCGTCGAAAATCGTCATCTTCTCGCCGTCCGGCTGATGCGCGGTGAAGCCGCCCTCGACCCCGGGCACCATCAGGTTCTTGAGCCGGATATTCGCGAACGTCCCGCGCATCATCACTTCATGATTCCCGCGCCGCGCGCCGTAAGAGTTGAAATCCTTGGGCTGCACGCCGTGCTCGATCAGGTACTTGCCCGCAGGACTGTCCGGCGCGATCGAGCCCGCCGGCGAAATATGATCGGTCGTCACGCTATCGCCGAGAACCGCCAGCGCACGGGCTCCGTGGATGTCCGCGAACTCTCCAACCTTCGCGGTCACGCCTTCGAAAAACGGCGGCGCCTTCACGTACAGCGAATCCTCTGCCCAGCGGAACAGGTTGCCCTCGGGGACCTTCAGGCTCTTCCATCGTTCGTCGCCTTCGAACACCTGTCCGTACTCACTTTTGAACATCGCGGCGTGAACCGAGCCGGTCACTGCCGCTGCGACTTCATCCTGCGACGGCCAGATGTCGCGCAGAAACACCGGACGGCCGTCGGAGCCGGTGCCGAGCGGCTGATGCTCGACGTCGATGTCCATCGTGCCTGCAATCGCGTATGCGACCACCAGCGGCGGCGACGCGAGGTAGTTGAATCGCACCACGGGATTGATGCGTCCCTCGAAATTGCGATTGCCGCTCAGGATCGCGCACGCCACCAGGTTGCCATTCTTGATTGCGCCGGCGATCGCCTCGTCAACCGGCCCGCTGTTGCCGATACAGGTCGTGCATCCGTAACCGACCAGGTTGAAGCGCAGTTTCTCGAGCGACTCGATAAGGCCGGCGCGCTTGAGGTATTGCGTGACGACCTTCGAGCCGGGAGCCAGGCTGGTCTTTACAAACGGCTTGACCGTGAGTCCACGCGCGACCGCCTTCTTCGCAAGAATCCCGGCCGCGAGCATCACCGACGGATTCGAGGTGTTGGTGCAGCTCGTAATAGCGGCGATCACGATCGAGCCGTGCGTCAGCGGAAACTTTCCCTCCTCGGAATGGACCTCGACCTTATGCGCGATATGTCCCAGCTTCGAATCGAGGATTGTTTCGTCGCTGCCGGCTGCGCCGTTGCCGCCCTCTGCGACCCACTTCGCCAGCTCGTCGCGATCGACGCTCGGATGCTCCTCGAACTCCTTGCCGAGCTCGCGACGAAAATCGCTTTTCGCTTGGGTCAGGGCGACTCGATCCTGCGGACGTCGCGGTCCCGCCATACTCGGCACCACGCTGCCGAGATCGAGTTCGAGGGTGTCGGAAAATTTCGGCTCGGGCGCGTCAGGCGAATTGAAAAGTCCCTGCGCCTTGCAGTACGCCTCGATCAATTTGATCTGGCCGTCGCTGCGTCCGGTCAGCCGAAGATAAGTGAGGGTCTGTTCGTCGACCGGAAAATAGCCCATCGTCGCGCCGTACTCGGGCGACATGTTGCCGAGCGTCGCGCGATCCGCGACCGGCAGCGACGCCAGCCCCGGCCCGAAGTACTCGACGAACTTGCCGACGACGCCTTTCTTGCGCAGCATCTGCGTCACAGTCAGCACCAGGTCGGTCGCGGTCGCACCGGGACGTAGGCTGCCCGCGAGACGAAAGCCGATCACTTCGGGAATCAGCATCGGCATCGAGCGCCCGAGCATCGCGGCTTCGGCCTCGATTCCGCCGACGCCCCATCCCACGACACCGAGCCCGTTTATCATCGTGGTGTGCGAATCGGTGCCGATGACAGTGTCGGGATACGCCTCGCCCTTCTCCGACACGAAAACCACCGGCGCAAGATATTCGAGATTCACCTGGTGCACGATTCCGGTGTCAGGCGGCACGACGCGGAAGTTGTCGAACGCGCCCTGGCCCCATCGCAGGAAAAGATAACGCTCCTGGTTGCGCTCGAACTCCAGTTGCGCGTTGGTCGCGAACGCGTTGGCGTTGCCGAACGAATCGACCTGCACTGAATGATCGATCACCAAATCGACCGGCTGTAGCGGACTGATCTTGTCGGGATTGCCGCCGAGCTTTTTGATCGCGTCGCGCATCACCGCGAGGTCCGCGACCACCGGCACTCCGGTGAAATCCTGCAAGAGCACGCGCGCCGGCATGAACGAGACTTCGCGCTCACCGCCCTTGCCGTTCCATCGGGCCAGCGCTTCTATCTGGCCCTTCGTCACGATCACGCCGTCCTCGCGGCGCAGCACATTCTCGATCATCACCTTGATCGAATACGGCATCCGCGCGAGCGAGAACCCGTGCTTCTCGAGCGCATCGAGCTTGTAAATCGTGTAGCTCTTGCCATCAACCGTGAGCGTCGAACGAGCACCGAAACTGTTTGTCGTCATGCGTTCAGAATAGCGCGCGAGCGCGGCCAATCAACCAGTGAAAAAGTGAAAAGTGAAAACGAAAAAACTAATTTGAAGATCTACGGCGCGTGGCACGTGCGGGCGCCGGGCCATGCAAGCCGTCGAAGACCAGCGAGCGGCCGTCGGAATGGAACCGCATCGCGGCGAGGATTCCGACTCGCGGCGATTCAAGCGCCGGCACGCCATCGATTGAATCAATCGTGATGCGCGGCTTCAACGTCATAAGAGCCGCGACCGCAGCGCCGAAACTCTCGTCTTCAACTTCGCTTTCGTTGTCGCCACCGGTGATCATCGCGCGTCCCTGCAATCCGGCAATTACGCGGCCGGCGCGAACAACGATCACGTTGCCAGCCTCTCGCGCGATACCGCACCCGGGAATCACGGCGCCGTATGGATTGGCGGGGTCGATAGCGCTGAGTGCGACCGGCTTCTCTCGCGCTGGGATCAAGTTGCGTGCGGCGTGCAGCATCTCGACCGCTTCCGGGAGCGCGTACTGCTCGCCGGAGAGCGAGCGCACGAACCATCCGCGTCGAATCGCGCCGCCGTACTCGAGCCGGCGCAGCGCGAATGAGATCTCGTTCCACGAGAGATGCGTCGATTCGATACCAAGCATCTCGCGCGAGAGAATTCCGTGACGCTCGAGCAACTTGAGCGCGAGGTCGCGCGTCTCGTCGGCACCAACCGCGGGAGTTTCGGCCGCGCGGATCAGCGACCATCGTCCTGCCAGGCTGGACTTCAGGCGCGCGCGAACTGCGGCGTCTTGGCGAGTCGTCGGGCGGCGCGCGACTGATCCGAGCGCGCGCTCGGCGGAGCGATCGTCGGAGAACATCCGCAGGGGAGCGAAGTTGTCGTTGCTGACGCGTCCTGCCGCCGCCATCCGCCACAGAGCAGACAACGCGTCGCGCTCGGAGATGTTCGCACGCTCCGCGACCTCGTCGAGATATTGAGCGCCGGCGGCTCCCAGAGCCTCCAACACCGCCTTTTCTTTCCCATCTTCGGCTGGCGACTCCTCGCCGCCCACGAACAGACTCGCCTTGCGCGCGACGAACGTGATCCGCGACGGCGTGTTCGCAGGACGCGAGCTATCGACACCCTCCCCTGAAACAGCGAGCCACTTCATCTGGCCGCTCATGCAGACCAGGTCGAGCATCTCGGGGCGATAGCCCTCGATGCGCGCCGGGAGGATTGCATGCTCCCAGATTTCGGGGGTCGCGGCGATTCCGGAGAGCTGATCGAGCACCGCCGCGACGCCAGTTTGATCGGCGGGCAGATCGGCGGCGCCGACGTGCATCCATCGCAGGCGGAATGCTGCGTACTCATGATCGGCGCACGGCTCGATTTCAGCGCGCACGCGCGCCAGGGTCATCCGATGGATTCGTTCGAGGTTGTAGCGATCGGACCATTGAATGGTGTCGGAGCGGGTGAAGTGACCGCGGAAAATCGCGCCCTGCCCTTCCAGCGCGGCGAGATTCTGATCGATGTCCGATTGTTTGAGATGCAATCGCGCGGCGACTTCGGCGGCTGTCGTTGGGCCGCAGGTTTTCAGTGCACGGCGGACGAGTTCGATGCGCGCGGCGTCGCCATCTGATGAAGAGCCAGTGTATGCGGCATCGAAGAGCGGCTTGTCTTCGCTGGCGATGATTCTTTCCGGTGATTCTCCGTTCAGGCTGGCGCGTGCGATTCGGCCTTCCGCGTCCAACTCCGTGATCATTGCATGGGCGGCCTCGCCTAGTCGCTCTTCGACATCGGGCAGAGTCAGGGAGCCGTGCGCGCGGATGAGTTCGAACAGCTCGTCGCGCGAGCGCGGCTTGCGCCCTGCGGCGCGGCCGGTCACCTCGGCCACGACGCTTTCGACCGCATCGGCTGAGAGCAGATCCGACAGGTCCTCTTTGCGGAACACGTCCTCGGCCATCCCGCGGTTCATCGTGACGGTCCGCGAACGGCGATTGGCGCGCTCGCCGTCGTCGAGGAACGAGTAGTCCCATGCGAGCAACAGGCGATGGGCAAACACAGATGGTGCGATCGCATCGACGGTGACGGTGCGAATCGCGCCGCTCTCGATTCCTTCGAGCAGTTTTATGGTGCGCGGCAGGTCGGTGGATTCCTCGAGACATTCGCGAATCGTCTCGTCGATCACGAAATGGTCCGGCAGTTCGATCGCGCCCGGGCGGTTCTCGAAGCATGCTTGCTGGCCCGGAAAAATCGACGACAGCAGTTCCTGCGAGCGCAGGCGCTGAATCCAGGCGGGAACTTTCTTGCCGCGCGACGATCGCATGACTGCGAGCGCGCGGGTCGCGACATGGCGGAAGCGCACTTCGAACATCGGCGCGGCGAGCAGTGCCTGCACCAGCACCTCGCGGGCGTTGCGCGCCTTCAAAATGCTGAAGAGAGTGTCGAGCGGGAAGCTGTGACGCGAATTGAGCGCGAGCAGCACGCCGTCGTCGATGGCAGACGCCTGAATTTCGAAATCGAACGACTGGCACAGGCGCTTGCGAATCGCGAGGCCGAGTCCGCGATTGAGGCGGATACCGAATGGGGTGTGGATGACGAGTTGGGTGCCACCGAGGCCGTCGAAGAAGCGCTCGATGACGACGGTCTTCTCGTCGGGAATCGCGCCGAGCGCCTCGACACCGCGACGGACGTAGTCGGCGGCTTGAGTCGCCGCGCGTTCCGACATCGCGCATTCAGTCATCAGCCAGTCTTCGGCCGATTGGTTGCGTTCGATGCGATCCCAAATTTCGTGACGGAGGTCGCTTATCTCTGCCGACATCGCAGGCGAACGGCCGCCCGCCTCGGTCAGCCAGAACGGGAGCGTCGGCGCCATCCCGGGCGCGGCCTCGACCATCAGTCGCCCGCGCGAGCTGCGCTGAATCTGCCAGGGCATCGAGCCCAGTGAAAAAACGTCGCCGCGCGATGACTCCTGCGCGAAGTCTTCTTCGACATCGCCGATTTTGCGGCCCTCGGATTCGATCACGACGTCGTAGTTGCCGGCCTCGGGAATCGTTCCGCCCGAGGTGATCACCGACAGGCGCGCAGAACGGCGCGGGCGGACACGGGCGTTGACGCGATCGAAGAAAATTTTCGGCGCCGCGCCCATTATTTTGTCAGGTAAATCAGTGGCCAACTGCTCGAGGAGATGCCGAAGTTTGGTGGCGTCGAGATCGCTGAAGTTGTACGCGCTGCGGATGACGCTCAGCAGATCAGCCTCGGAGATTTCCTCTTCCTCGGCGGCGATTGCGACGATTTGTTGCGCCACGATATCGACGCATCCCATCGGAATTTCCACTTCGTCGAGATGACCGTGACGGATCGCGCGCACCGCGGCGCCGCATTCAAGCAGATCGTCGGTGGTGAGCGCGAAGAAGCGGCCCTTGGGAGTGGCGCCGAGGCTGTGTCCCGAGCGGCCGATGCGCTGAATCGCGGCCGAAATGGATTTGGGCGTATCGAGCTGGCACACGAGGTCGACTGCGCCGACGTCGATGCCGAGTTCGAGCGACGCGGTGGCGACGATCGCTTTGAGCTCTCCCCGCTTGAGGCGTTGCTCCGCGAGCAGACGCTCGGCGCGCGCGAGGCTGCCATGATGCGCCATCACGGCGTCGGTGCCGAGCCGCTTCTGCAGGTTAATAGCGACGCGCTCGGCGTGGCGGCGGCTGAGGGTGAAGACGAGAGTCGTGCGATGCTCGCTGATGAGGCGCGCGACCTCGTCGTACATCGCCTCCCAATGCGGATGGGTCGCGAGCGGTCCAAGCTCAGGGCCCGGCGCGATGACCTGGAGATCCATCGTCCGGACGCGATCGTCGGCGCGAACTATTTTTATTGGACGCGGCGTGCGGACGCCGTCGCGAGTGACATCGTAGCCCGCGAGGAATCCGGCGAGCTTTTCGATCGGATTCAGGGTCGCCGACAAGCCAATTCGATTCGGGCGCGCGTTGCCGCGACTCGTCACGAAGCGTTCGAGGCGCTCGAGCGTGAGCGCGAGATGCGCGCCGCGCTTATTGCCGGCGAGTGCGTGGAGTTCATCGACGATCACGTGGCGAACGGCGGCGAGCTTCTCGCGGAACTTCGGCGAGGTCAGCAGGATGAACAGCGACTCGGGAGTGGTGACAAGAATGTGCGGCGGATGCCGGAGCATCGCAGTGCGCTCGCTCGCAGACGTGTCTCCGGTGCGAAGGCCGGCGCGGATGCGTGAAAGGTCGAGGCCCGATTCGGCGCCGACATCGCGCACGCCGTGGAGCGGTTCTTCGAGATTCAGGCGGATGTCGTTGGCGAGCGCCTTGAGCGGAGAAACGTAGAGGACGGAGACTTCGTCGCGGAGAAGATCGTGCGCCGCGTCGAGGACGAGGCCGTTGATCGCCCACATGAAGGCGGCCAGCGTCTTGCCGCTGCCGGTCGGCGCGCAAAGGAGGACGTCGAAGCCGGGGGTTTCGTTGTCTCTGGCGGCGCCGATGATGGGCCATCCGAGTTCCTGCGCGCGCGAGGGGACATCGAAGCGCCGCTCGAACCATGCGCGAACACTAGGATGGAAGTCTTCAAGAGCTGTTGGCATCAACCAAATATAGTCACTTCGCCGCGACCTTTCAAAAAAAGATACTGACAACGGGATGGCAAGAGACCGCACCTCTAACTGTTCTTCTCTTTGGCCTGTTGGCTCAAATTATCCGCTTGCGTTCATTATTTCGATAATACTAGAATTATCGTAGTGAGGAATTACGTCGAACAGTTCAGCGCGCTCGGCCAGAAGGATCGGCTGGAGATTTTTCGGCTGCTGGTGCGGGCGGGGCCGCAGGGAAAATGCGTCGATGACATCAAGCGGCGGTTCAGGATGCCCGGTTCGACGCTGTCTCATCATTTGGACGCCCTGACGCGATGCGGGCTTCTGACAGCGCGCCGCACGGGACGGTTCATCTACTACGCAATCGACTGGGCGAAGACGGCGAAGCTGATTCGCTTCATGACCGAGGACTGCTGCGCTGACCTGCACACCTCATTGGGCAATTCATTGTCCGCCGATCGCATGAAGTGAGATGTTTCAGACGCTGAGCAAGACTTTCGGGTTCGAGATGCCGTCGGGGTCTCCATTCTTCCTTGACCTGCTGGTCATTCACATTCTGCTGGGACTGGCATGCGTGGTCCTGGGCCTCGCGGCGATGCTGGCCACGAAACGCCCGAGGGCGCATCCGAGAGCCGGGACTCTGTATTACATTTGTCTCATGCTGTTGTTCGCGACCGCCTCGATACTGGCTGCGATGCGATGGACCGAGGACTATCACCTGTTCATTCTCGGCGCGCTTTCGTTTGCGGCGGCGTCGGTCGGACCTATGGCGCGGCGGCAGTTGTGGCCGCGATGGATCGATTTTCATGTGAGCGGGATGGGTGTGTCGTACATCCTGATGCTCACCGCGTTTTACGTCGATAACGGCAGGAACCTGCCGCTGTGGAGAGACCTACCGTACATCGCGTACTGGATCGTGCCCGGCGCGATAGGAATCCCATTGATCGTTAGTGCGCTCGCCCGGTGGCATCGACGATTGGGCGTAGGTCCGTTTCCGGTGGAAGTCAGGCAGAACGCAACATCATAAAAGGATGTCTTTCAGGAGGTCGCGATGAGTGGTGAATCGATAAAGGAAACTGTGCGGGAGGAGTACGCGAAAGCAGCGCGGCGAGTTACCGAGCAACAAGGTGGCTCGTGCTGCGCGCAGGTGGCGCCCGCAGGCAATCCGATCACTTCCAATCTGTATGGAGACCGTGAGAAGGCCTCGCTTCCGGCGGAAGCGATTGCGGCATCGCTCGGATGCGGCAATCCGACCGCGCTCGCCGAACTGAAACCTGGCGAAACGGTGCTCGACCTCGGATCGGGCGGCGGGATCGACGTGATCCTGTCTGCGCGCAGAGTGGGCCCGTCGGGCAAGGCGTACGGGCTCGACATGACCGACGAGATGCTCGCACTCGCGCGCGAGAACCAGCGCAAAGCCGGCGCGCAGAATGTCGAATTCCTCAAGGGCGAGATCGAGCATATTCCGCTGCCGGACAATTCCGTCGACGTGATCATCTCGAACTGCGTGATCAATCTGTCGAGCGACAAGGACCGCGTATTGCGCGAGGCGTTCCGCGTACTGAAGCGAGGCGGGCGCTTCGCCGTCTCGGACATCGTGGTGCGCGGTGCGATGCCGGCCGAGGTTAAACGCATGGTCGAGTTGTGGGCCGGATGTATCGCGGGCGCGCTCGAGGAATCGGAGTACCGATCGAAGCTGGCAGCGGCAGGCTTCGATCAGATCGAGGTGGAGCCGACGCGAATCTACACGGCAGCCGACGCCAAGGGCCTGTTCGGCGATAACAAGAGTATCGAAGCCATCGTGCAGAAGGCGGATGGCAAGTTCATGAGCGCGTTCGTGCGGGCGCGCAAGCCGTGAAATCGATCAGCGGCGTCGGGTTGGCGGAAGTCGTCTCGGTCTACAGCGGTACGCAAGGCGATTTCATGCAGCTCGTATTTGGACAGCAGCTTCATATCGGTGGCATGAAGGCCTCGATCGACCTTGCGGATAGAGCGCGAATTGCGGCGGATTCGAGCGGCGTCGATCTCTGCTGCTGCAACGGCGCGGGAATGCGCTTCCTGGTGCGGTCGCGGAACGTCGCGTCGATGACCGGGGTCGACGTGACCGAAGCCGTGATCGAGCGCGGGCGTCG
Source organism: Binatus sp. (SeqCode) (assembly GCF_049584895.1). GTDB lineage: Bacteria > Desulfobacterota > Binatia > Binatales > Binataceae > Binatus. The sequence continues at coordinate 10,564 of NZ_JBAUYR010000100.1, read as the reverse complement.
CTTCACGCAGGAGGAAGGCCTCGAGGACCGCGTACGATTCGTACACGCCGACGCGTGCGACAGCGCCCTACCCTCGGCCAGCGCGGATTTCGTTTGGAGCGAGGACGCGTGGTGCTACGTCCCGGACAAGCCGAAGCTGATTGCAGAAGCTGCGCGCATCGTTCGTCGTGGAGGCGTGATCGCGTTCACCGACTGGGTTGAGGGGCCAGCAGGACTGAGCGGCGCCGAGGCGCAGCGCCTCCTCGCAATGATGACGTTCGCCAACATTGAGGATGTTGGCGGCTACGTGGGTCTGCTGTCGGCAAGCGGCTGCGATGTGCGGATCGCCGAGGACACCGGGCGGTTCGCTTCGCATTTCGAGTTGTATCTCAAGATGATCGAGATGCAGCTTACGTATGATGTGTTGCGGACCCTCGCGTTTCGTGACGAGCTGCTGGCGACGCTGGTCGAAGGATTTCGCTTTCTCGGCGAGATGGCGCGCGCCGGCAAGGTCGCGCAGGCACGATTTGTCGCGCGGCGAGTGTAGGTAGAGAGTTCAGGGTTGCAGAAGCTCTGATAGACGGGCAGTGAATTCGCTGCGCGACAACGTGAGGTCGTAGCCGGCGTCGCGCGATACAAAATTCAAGAATCGACCTGCCCAATCCATCTTGCGGGCGTAATTTGAGTCTGATAGTTACTGCGCGGGGAGGACTCTCGAAATGTTTACTGATACCCGAATCAGCAGGCGGGGGCTGCTACGGTTGGGATCGCTCACCGCGGTTGTGGCCGCATTGATCCCGACAATCGGCGTCGACAAAGCACGCGCACAGAATGTCATTTGCAATCCCGATCGGCCCACGACTCCGGCCGGGGCGCTCGCCGCGCTGGTAGATGGAAACGACCGGTGGGTGACGCAGACTCAGGAGCATCCGGGCGAAGACGCAACCCGGCGCGTTTGCGTGGCGAACAATACGCAGACGCCATTCGCCGCGATTATTTCGTGTTCGGACTCGCGAGTACCGCCGGAACTGATATTTGACCAGGGTCTGGGCGATCTGTTCGTTGCGCGTGTGGCAGGGAACACCGCCACCGGCAAACTGGTCGAGAGTTTACTGTACGGCACCGACGCGCTTGGCGCGCTGGCTCTGCTCGTGCTCGGTCATTCGAGTTGCGGCGCGGTCGCGGCGGCTGTCCAGGCTTTTCCGGGCCATCACGATCTGGAATTCGTAAGACTGATCGCTCCGGCGGTTAGGAAAGCTCGGGAGATCGTCAAGAAAAATGGCGGCGATCCAAATGACCCGCTCCAGGTCATCCCGGTAACTACTGACCAAAACGTGATCATGGTTACCCAGGACTTACAGAAGAAGTTCAAGCAACAAATCAACCAGGGCAATCTGCTGGTCGCCGGAGGGCGCTACGACCTGAACACGCAAGTTGTCACGTTGCTGATTCAGTAGGTCGTGTGGGTGTCGGGAGTTGCACGCCACCCGGCGCGCTCCTTTTTTCACTGGCGCGCGCGACCTCTCCTCGGACAAGGCGAGGTTATTCGAGCGGCGGCAGAATTGTGAGGCGCGCGAGGGTGGGTGTGCCCTCGCGCGCTTTTGAGGTTAGAGGGTATTGAGGAAATTCAGGACGTCCTGCTGCTGCGAGGTTGATAGGGCCTGGAAGGCTTGCGAGGCGGGTTTGCCCTGGCCGTCGTGCAGGGAGATTGCGGTCGGCAAATCGAGCGCGCGGCCGTCGTGCAGGAAAATAGTTTTTGCGCGCAATCCCCACAGTGGCGCCGTCCGCATCATCGTCGGTCCCGCGGCGCCTGACGTGATTCCGTCGCCGAGTGCGCCCATGTCATGCAGCAGGAAATCGCCGTACGGATGGAAGGTCTGCTGCGCCAGCGCGTGGTTGACGGTCGCGCTCATCGGGGTGCCTCCGGTGGAAGCCGGAATGAATGATGCGGGATTCGAGGCAGTAGTGAGCGAAGGCGCGTGGCATCCGGCGCATCCCAACTGCGAGAACATAAACTTGCCCCGCAATGCAGACGAGTTTTGCGGAATCGTGGGCGGTGGTGCGAGTGCGCGCATGAAATCGGAGAAGCGGTCGATGTCAGCGCGGCCGTCGGGATCTATCGTATCTTCGATGCCGGTGTCTTCGAGCGCGATCCCGTACTGAGTCACGCCAAGCGCGCAACTGCTGGTGTCAGTCGGGTTGTCGGGATTCGTGATTCCCATTTCGTTGAGATAGGCGTCGCCGGCGAACCCGCGCAACAACGCATGATCGTTTTTCCATCCGAAACGTCCGACGTGCGCGGTATGCAGAAAATTCTCGGTGACCATCTTGACGGTGCCGCGGATTGACTGAGGTTCATTCTGCGCCAACTGGATCAACGTTTGATCAGATACGGCCTCGACCAGTCCATCGCCGAACAGGGCAAGCGCGGCGCGTCCCGCAACGCAATCACCACCGCTCGCGAAGTTTGCGCTGGTCGGATCGCAAGTGGGCAGCTCGGTGCTGAACGTGGTCTTCATCGCCTCCTCCTGCTGGCATGCGGAGAGTTGGCATCCCGGGACGGTGATTTGGCATCCGAGCGGCTCGGCCGTCACACCACCGGCGAAAATTGGCGTGGCGCCCTGCGACTGCGGGCCGTTGCGGAGCATGTTATCCACCGCGAAGATGTGGACCGGGCCCGGGTCGGTGTTGTTGCGGACGCGAATCTCGTTGATGAAGAGACCGCCGCCGCCGGTCGCGGGCTGCGAATGGCATCCGGTGCACGTGGTGCCATTGAAGAGCGGTCCCAGCTGCGGCATCTCCTCGATTTCCTTGAAGTTGATCTGGCCGGTGGCGAAGGTCGAGAGGTCGGCGAGGCTATTTGCGACCGCGGGCAGCGGCGCGCCGAAACCGTCGAGGTTGATGGGATAGCTCGGTTGCGACTGGGTAAAGGCGCGGCGATTGGCCGGGCCGGCGTATGCGTTGTGCGGCGTCGCGAGGGCGAGCGCGCAGAGAATTAGTCCTACAGATCCGAGTGCGGTCTGAGTCTTCACAATCCTGACTCCTTTGCCTGGGGCGCGCGATTTTCGAAATCGCGAGCGAGGCTGTTCCGCGGCGTCCGCGCAAGTGGCATCGCGCGGGCACACATTCACACCTAACTGTCGGTCGCGCTTTCAGGATTTTCCGGGCGTCGCGAGCTCCCCCGAGCAGTCACTTCATCGAGAACGGGTATGTCGTTGGCTCATTGGAGGTCGTTGCGACCTCGGAGAGATACAGATGTGGATGAACCGAGAGAGTACTTAGCAATGGCGCTATATTATTACAAGACTATCAGAGACAACTTTTTTCTCTCTTTTAATATCATCTATATGCTGAAAAATGCGCTGATAGACTCTAGATGCTAATTTATGCGCGCTGGAACTCTCGCGGCGACGACAGGAAGTCATCGCGGCCATGCCATCAGCAAGACCGGGAGCTGAGGGCTTGGCGTCACCACTCCTCGCCGAGGGCCAGCAGTGGGCGGAAGGCTCCGTAGAGGGCTATTGCGGTGAGGACGCTGAAGGGCGCCAGCATCCCCAGCAGGGCCCATCGCTGCATCGCGACTCCCCCGCATACCGCCCCGACCAGGTACACCAGCCAGAGGCCGAGAGTCAGGGCGGCGCGTTGCAGGGGCACGGTCCGGGGCGAGACCCTTATCACTTTTGCCAGGCGGGAGCGGAGGCGGCCGCGAGTTCTATCGTGGAACCAGAACAGGTACACCGACAGATTCTCGGCGAACTTGACCAGCGAGCCGGTTACGAAAGTCGTATACAAGTTGAGGCCGCCGACCTTGCGGAGGACGACGTTCTGCAGGCCCATCGCGACGGCGAGCAACGCGACCATTGCGAAGAACTTGAGGGCCGGTTGCGGCGGAATGTCGGCCTTAAACCCAGTGCCGATTGCCGCGGCGATGAAGATTGCGATCAACAGCGCCTCGAGACCGATAGTCGGGGGAAATGGAACCTTGATTCGACGGCGATCCTCAGCTTCGTAGATGAAAGCTCCGAGGATCAAACCGAAAACAAATGTGAAAATTGGCCATCCACGACGTACGACGCCGGTCCATTGCATGAGCGACAGATGACGCGCCATCGCGACCGTGTTCCCGGTCATGTTCGCGGTGTATATGCCGTAGAGCGAGAAAAATCCGACGAGATCGACGAAGCCGGCCGCCCAGGTCATCGCAAACGCGAGATTAACTTTCTCCGCAGTAGTGAGGGGGCCTGGCTGGATGCGCAATTTGGATACCGCGAAAAAACAGTGACGGATAATTAGCGCGACGATGCCTTCAGCAGTACCGGGAGTTGGGCGGTGAACTCGCTGCGCGAGAGGGTCATCGAGTAGCCGGCTTCGCGGGCGGCCTTGAGGGATTTCAGATCGACGTGCGAGGCAAATCCGATCACGCGAGCATCCGGGACGACGGCGCGGATTTTCGTCAGAGTCTCGAGGGCGGGGAAGGCGGCGTCGGAGAGATCGGTGAAGATGATCGAGGGATGGGTCGCGGCGTATCGGGGAGCGATGGCGTCGAGCGACGACGCGTACTCGACTTCGGCATCGACGGCGGCTGCTACTGCGTCGATCTTCGCGCGGAAGAACAGGTCGCGAATCAGTCCGAGTGCGATGATGCGGCTCATATCATGTCGGCGAGTTTTACCGGCCGCGCGGTGCCGTTGCGGAAGCGGGCGGGTGAGAACGGCGTGAGATCGATCGACGGCGTGCGCTGCTTGACCAGATCGGCGATCACTTCGCCGGTCAACGCGGAGAGCAGGATGCCGCTGCGGAAGTGGCCGGCGGCGTAGAGGACGTTGGCGACGGTCGGCGATGGGCCGAGCACCGGGAGCAGGTCGTCGCTGGCGGGGCGCAGTCCCGCCCATGCCTCGCGAAAAGGAATCGAGGCGATAGAAGGGACCATCGCGCGCACCGCGCGGAGGATTCGTTCCATTCCGTCGAGGGTGACGGATTTGTTGAAGCCGGCCTCCTCGAAAATCGAGCCGGCGAGGATGCGTCCGTCGCGGCGCGGGACTACGATTCCGTTGGTCGAGAAGATCGACGGGCCGACCAGTCCGGGGCGCGCGTCGAAGCATAGGATTTGCCCGCGCACCGGGTAGAAGTGAAGGCGATCGTCTTCGAGGCCGCGGATGTCGCCGGCCCATGCGCCAGCGGCGTTGATGATCACGTCGCCGCTCTCGAGCGATCCGTCGGCGAGGCGCAGACCGGTCGCGCGGCCGCCGTCGATCGCGATCGAGTTGACGCGCGCGCCTTCGCGGAACTCGGCGCCGGCGTTGGTGGCGGCGTTGATATAGGCGAGTGTGAGTTTGCGATTCTCGACGCGCCGATTGGTGGGCATGTGCAGCGCGAAGATTATTTTTTCGGAGAGCACGGGGGCGAGTTTGAAGGCCTCGCGCGGCGACAACTCCTCGACCTCGCCGCCTGCCGCGCGCTGCCATCGCGCGCGCGACTGCAACTCGGCCCGGGCAGCGTCGTCGAAAGCGACGTAGAGCACGCCATCTTGATCGTACTCGGGATCGACGCCGCTCTCGGCGGTGAGGCGATCCACAATCGCATCGAAAGAGCGCTTGCCGGCAAGTGCGAGATCGAAGAATGCGCCGGGTTCGTGCGCCTCGGCCTGCGGGCCGATTAGTCCAGCCGCGGCCCATGAGGCTTCGAGGCCGAGACGGCCACGCTCGAAGACGCTGACCTGGACGCCGTCGGACGCGAGCCGCCACGCGACCGAGCTGCCTATGATGCCGCCGCCAATTACGAGAGCTTTCACGCGATTAGATTACCGGCGCGATACAGCAGGCGAAAGCGGCGGGCTATTGCGGAGGCCTGCTGTCGATGATTCACTCGCACGTCGTTGAAGGCTCAGCGCTACTCGCTACTCTCCGCGTCACCATGGACCGTAATCCTGTCGATCGCACTCGCGACAGCTGACAACTTCGCCGAGCCGGACCTGTGGATTCACATGCTGACGGGGCAGACGACGCTGCGCACCGGGCATATCCCGCGCTTCGACACCTATTCGTACAGCGCAGTCGGGGCGCCGTGGCACAATCACGAATGGCTCTCGCAGGTGGCGCTGGCGTTCTTCTATGCGCACCTGGGGGTCTTCGGCCTCAAACTGCTGAAGCTTATCTGCTCGAGCATTCTGATTGTCGCGCTGGCGATCGGGATTTCCGCCACCGGCGCGGCCGCAAGAGTGCAGCGGCTCACGCTGATTCTGAGTGCCGTCGCGATTTCCACCCAAATGCAATTTCGGCCGCAGCTGTTCACCTTCATGATGATCGCGGTCGTGATGATGGCGCTCGCGATTGAAGTCTATCGCGGACGCGCAGTGCTATGGCCGTTAATTCCGATGTTCACGTTGTGGGCCAATTTTCACGGCGGTTACATCGTTGGACTCGGCGCGATGGGTATCGCGGCGGCGGTCATGTTCGTGCAGGGCTGGTTTGGCGACGCGGACCGCATGAGGTCGGCGTGGCGGCTCGGATTGATCACAGTCGGATGCGCGGCGGCCACGGTTATCAATCCGTTCGGAGTGGGCTTGTGGTTCGGAGTGGCGCATTCGGTCGGCGACCCGCTGATCCGGCAGGTAATTGCGGACTGGGTGCCGCTGCCGAAGATGATACTGACTCTGTGGCGAAGTTCCCCAATCGAATTGCTCCAATACGCGACGCCGATTCTGCTGTTCGCCGGTTTCGCCGGGGCGGTTGCCTTAGCTCCCGACCTGGGCGACGCGGCGATGCTCGCAGTCGCTACGATTTTCATCGGCGCCGCATTCTATGCCACGCGCAACGTCGCGATTGGGGTGATCGCAGTCGCGATTCCGCTGGCGCGTCATGCCGGTCTGGCGCTCGAAGGTGGTGGCGCGCAGCAGGCAGACGATGGCGACCTTCCCGCTGCGCTGCTGGCGATTTGCGCGATTGCGGTGGCTCTCGTTGGTGGAACGCTCTCGAATCGGCTCAAGACCTGGAAGCCGATGCCGACCGGCGCGCTCGCGTTCATGCAGCAGCACAAACTTCACGGCAATCTGCTCCCGCAGTTCGAATGGGGATCGTACGTGCTGTGGCACATGGGCGACGAGTTCAAGGTCTATATCGACCCGCGCGGCGAGCTGGTCTTCACCGACAAGCAGGAAGGCGACTACGCGAGGTTTTTCTATGGGATGCCGGGTTCGGAGCAATTGCTCGAGGCCTATCCACACGACTACGTGCTAATGGGCGTGAACACCAAGGGCGCGGACCTCGTCAAAAAGGATCCGCACTGGCATCTACTATATAGCGATCAGACCGCGGCGCTTTTCGGGCGCGCCGAGATTCCCGGCGTGGGACCCGTCGTCGGCAACGTCGGGGGACCCGACGGTAAAGCGGCAGCCACCTATTTTCCCTGATCTGCCCGAATGTCGGCGGCGAGCACGGCGGCCCGCCCCACCAGGTCATCAGAAATGCGATGGCGGTAGAGAGTGGCTAGCGGCTTCGTCATCAGATCACGTTCGCAGATACCGGACCACCAGGCGCGTTACGTCGTCCACAAACTGTCGTGCTTTGTCGTCGGCGAGGATGTCCGGGCGACGCAGGACGGCAGCATGTGTCAGCGCTTCCACCACTGTCACGACGACGAAGGCGGCGAGATCGAGGTCGGCGACGTCGAGCTCGTCTCGATGCGCCTCGAGGTAGCCCCGGACCAGCGCGTAACCCTCTCGGACATTAGCCTCGATATTTTCGAGCCGCCCGACCCGTGGGATCTGTTCGGCAAGGACGCCATGAAGTTTGGGATTGACGCGGTGAGCGTCGATTGCAATCGAAACAAATTCGCGCGCCGCGACTTCGATTGGACGCGCTGCCACCTTGACCAGGGCGTTGCGAGTCACCTGCGAAACTTCTTGTGCGTGGCGGTCAGCGACCGCCGCGACCAGCGCCTCCTTGCTCGGGAAGTACTGGTACAACGAACCGATACTGACGCCGGCCACTTCGGCGATCCGGTTGGTGCTCGCTCGGTCATAGCCTTCCTTTATTAAAACGCGAGCAGTCGCTTCCAAAAGCGCATCGACGGTTGAACGCGATCGCTCCTGAGAGGCTGATTTTCTGGGGTTTGTTTGAAGCTTCCGCGCCATATGCACCCGTCCAAAATGCGAGTTTACAATATGAGCTATCACTTATATTTTGTCTATAGCGAAAACGCCAAGGACAATAGGCATGAGCAGACAAACGCCGGATTATGGTCTCGATGGTGGCAGAGCAGTTCGCGCGATGTTCGTCGTTGGGCTTGCGGCGGCAATCGGCGGTTTCCCTATCATGCGATGGACTTCGAGCCGGCACCTCGGCCTCGCTTATACGCTTCAAATTTTTGGCTTTAGCTGTCTGATCGCCTCCTCGCTCGCGTTCGCCAGCAGTCGCTTCGGCAAACTCCACGCACGCGACCGCATTATCGCGCGCTTGAAGCTGCGCGGAGACGAATCCGTGCTCGATGTCGGTTGTGGCCACGGCCTCCTGCTCATTGGCGCCGCGAAGCTGGTGCCGCGAGGTCACGCAGTAGGCATCGATCTGTGGTCGAATTGGCAGCAGGCTGACAATTCGCGTGAAGCCACGCTAAGAAATGCTGCGCTGGAGGGAGTCGCCGATCGAGTGAGCGTTCATGACGGAGACATGCGCAAACTGCCGTTTGCCGACCGCAGTTTCGACGCCGCGGTCGCCCACTTCGCCATCCACAACATTACCGGCGGCGAAGGACGCCGCGAAGCCATCCGCGAAATCGTGCGCACCCTCAAGCAAGGCGGCCAGGTGGCGATTTCCGACCTAATGGCAGTCGACCTCTACGCCGACGAGTTGCGCAAGTCGGCCATGACTGATGTGGAAATTTCCGGCCTCAGTTTCTGGACCTTCCCGACCGCGCGCACCGTGACCGCAAGGAAGCCGGCGCAGCCACTCTGATGGAATCACCTGGAGCACAACTTGGCGAATCGCTCTTCCCCTCTCCCGAAGGGAGAGGATTTAAGGTGAGGGACCAAGTTCAGCGCGCGTTCTTTTCGCGCGCGATTCAAAGATTCTGCTCTTCTTCCAGCGCACCGCAGCAGGTTATGCAAAGGTTTCATCGATAAGGATAAAGAACATGGATCAAATCACCACGCTAGACCGAATCTTCAGCTACAAGGCAAAGGCCAACGAAGAGATTCTCGCGGCAATGCGACAATTTGACGATGCCTCTCCTGCCAAGGAGATCGCCCTCAGAGTCCTCAACCACACTTATGCTGTCGACCGCATCTTCGCTGCGAACTTGCGCCGAGCGGAGCACGGATACACCTCGCCCAACCCGGGGCAGGCGCCATCGCTGGAAGAACTATCCGCGGCGATCAAGACCAGCGATCAGTGGTACCTCGACTATCTTTCACGTCTGGATGGAACACAGTTGGCCGAGCGCATCGACTTTACATTTACCGATGGCTTGCCGGGCCGTATGTCACGCGAAGAGATGCTGATGCACGTGACAGTTCACGGTGAATACCATCGGGGACAAATCAGTTTGATCATGATGCAAAACTCGATCGCGCCACCGGCCGATGGGTTCACGACCTATCTGCATAAGGCAGAAGCCTCAACACGCCGCCGCCTTTCTCGTTAGGCTCAGCTTACTAGCGAAATTAGTTCGGACACTCGTCGGATGGCATCGCCGGCAGCCGCGCTTGTCCGAAGTCTGCACAACGCGGGTATTAGTGCTTCCTTCTCCTCAATGTGTCTCGGTTCTAGTGGCTGAAGACGGAATCGGTCGAAAGTCTTCAAGTCCAGAGTATCGAGGGTCCTCAAGTCGGTATCGCAAATTGTTAGATACTCTAGTCTCCAAGAACCAATCAGGTCGCGGAAACCATCACGCATTTGGGCCGTCAAGGATTGCGGCAGATCCGGATCATCAAGCATCCGAACGGCAGGTTGAAGGAGTTGTGCGTACTTCGTGATGGTGAACCGTAAGCTAGCATAACCACCTTCCTCAAGAGCGCGATATTGAAGCTCTTCATTGGCAAGGTGCAGCTGTAATTCTTTGAGCAGCCTTCGTAGCTCGCGAGTTAGATTGAGCCTTTGACGAGCCTTCTCTTCTCTAATTCTCTGTTGCGGTCCTAGGTACCAATTTGTAACCGTCGAAAGGACTATCGAAATCACGACACCTACCGATGAAATAAGTATAGGCGACACTAAGTTTTTCATCGCGCCTTTTGTGCTAAAGAGTCAAGTTCGCGTTCGTACTGATCGAGGACTTCAGTCTCGACCTTGAAATACAGATTGACGATCAGTTTAGCCAGTCTACGGGCAGCTCGATAATCGAGCGTTTGTTTTGCAATCTGAATGGGTGTCTGTATCTTGTTTCGAAGAAGCGACTCATAAGCGCCCGGTTTCCGATCGATCCTATCCTCTATTGATTTGATCTGGGCTTCGATTTCCTCAAACATTTTCCGAGTTTCTTGGTCAGGGAACTCCTTAGCTATCAGCACCGAAAGGTACTCTTCGTAAGCGTCCAGCACACGCTCCCTGAGTTTGTGATCGGAGGTCGCAAGATGTTCGAGCGCACTATTCAGGCG
>NZ_JBAUYR010000099.1:0-4209 GCF_049584895.1 Binatus sp. (SeqCode) | reverse complement strand
CCTCGGAAATCGCGCGTCCACCGGTCAGGATCGCGATATCTTCGAGCATCGCCTTGCGCCGATCGCCGAAACCCGGCGCCTTGACCGCTACGCACGACAGCGTGCCGCGAATCTTGTTCACGACCAGTGTGGCGAGCGCCTCGCCCTCGATATCTTCTGCGATAATCAGGAACGGCTTGCCGGTCTTGGCAATCGTCTCGAGGATCGGCAGCAGGTCCTTCATCGACGAGATCTTCTTCTCGTGAATCAAAATGAACACGTCTTCGAGCTTCGCTTCCATCCGCTCGGGATCGGTCACGAAGTACGGCGACAGGTAGCCGCGGTCGAACTGCATGCCCTCGACCACTTCGAGCTGGGTCTCGAGGCCGCGCGCTTCTTCAACCGTGATGACGCCTTCCTTGCCGACTTTCTCCATCGCCTCGGCAATGATATCGCCGATGGTCGAATCGTTGTTCGCCGAAATCGTGCCGACTTGCGCGATCTCCTTGCGATCTTTGGTCGGCTTGGACAGGTTCTTGAGCTCGGCGGTGATCGCCTCGACCGCGCGATTGATTCCGCGCTTGAGCGACATCGGATCGTGTCCCGCGGCAACCATCTTGATGCCCTCGGTGAAAATCTGGCGCGCCAGCACGGTGGCGGTGGTGGTGCCGTCGCCGGCGACGTCGGAGGTCTTCGACGCGACCTCTTTGACCATCTGCGCGCCCATATTCTCGAACTTGTCTTCGAGCTCGATTTCCTTGGCGACTGTTACGCCGTCCTTGGTCACGGTCGGCGCGCCGAAGCTCTTCTCCAGCACGACGTTGCGGCCCTTGGGCCCGAGCGTCACGGTGACAGCATCGGCGAGGACGTTGACCCCCTTGAGGATCCGCTCGCGCGATTCTTGTCCGAAACGAACTATCTTTGCAGGCATGGTTCTTTGCCTCTCCTAATTTTTCTTCTTTTAGTGGTTAAAAGCTTGAACTCGTGATAGGCGAACGCGATTGCCTAGTCGATGATTCCGAGGATGTCGTCCTCGCGCAGGATCAACAGGTCTTCGCCCTCGAGCTTGAACTCGCTCCCCGAGTATTTGCCGAACAGAATCTTGTCCCCCGGCTTCACTTCGATCGGAATCAGCTTGCCCTCGTCGGTGTACTTCCCCTTGCCGACGGCAACAATCTTGCCCTCTTGCGGTTTTTCCTTGGCGGTGTCCGGGATGATAATCCCGCCCTTGGTCCGCTCCTCTTCCTTGACGCGCTTAACGAGAATTCGATCTCCCAGTGGCCTTAATCCTTTCATGGCGAACCAGCAGCCTCCTTATGGCTTACGAAAAGTGTTGCTTTGACGGGAAGATTCCCGCCGTTCCGAAGTTAATTACTGTCCGGGTTTTGTCAATTGGCACTCGCAACGCCTGAGTGCTAACGGCAGCTTAGCCAGATTTCAGAGAATTGCAAGTCCTGTGGATAAGTTTGTTGATCCGGCTGGATTGGAGTCAGTGGGGCGGGCCGCCGTTCCCGCCCTTCCGGTTGTAGATCAGTCATTAATTGGTGCCCGGGCGCGGACGCCCGAGTCGATGGCGCGCATGGCGGCCCGCCCCAATATCAAGCTGATGTCGTTAAACTAGGGAGCCGCGTTCGGTTGCGGGGATTCCATACGGACCGAAAATCTGTGCCCGATACTCCGCATCACGCGAGGCCCTCAGCAGCGCCTCTGGGTCGCGCAGGATATGCAACTGCTCCCGTACGTAGTCGACCTGGCGCTCGACCTCGTATCTGCGCGCTTCGACGTATGACACGAATGCGTTCCCGGAGAGGTCGCCTTTGCGCAATGCGTTGTCCGCCGCAGTCGCAGCCAGCCGTCCGGTTCGCAGCGCGAATTCGTTGCCCTGCCCCGTTATCGGCGAAAGATACCCTGCCGCGTCCCCAACCAGCACCAGCCGATCGCGCGCGACCGCGCTGACGCGATACCCGAGCGGCGCCATCGACCATTGCCTGCCGACCCGAGGCTCTCGCATCACGCGCTCGTAGAGCCATCGATCATGCTGCCGCGCGACTGACTCGTAAAACTCGATCGCGCCGAGCCGGTCGCTCTGTTTCGCGGCGAGATCAGCTTCGAGGATGTAGCGATATAGCCCCGGCCGAATTCGCGATCCGCTGATCATCGCGCCGCGCACGCCGTATAGATGGCGATCCCACGTATTCAGCGGAGTGCCGTCGAACGACTTGAAGAATACTGCGACGCCGATTTGCGAAAACTCCGGATCCTCGGACTTGAGATTCAGCGCGCGCAGCGACGGCGCGTAGCGGCCGCCGGCGTCGATCAACATGCGTGCAGAGTACCGCTTGAGATCGGCAGTGACTGCGATTGCTGCATCGTCGCGAAATTCGATGTCGGTGACTCGTGCGTTCCAAACCAGCCGTCCGCCGGCCTCGATCAAGCGGCGGCGGAGCGCGGCGTTGAAGCCGCCGCGATCTACCTGCACCGGACTGATCGGCGTCGGAATCGGATGGTAGGTCCAGGATAGATCGGGATAGACGTTTCGGAAGCCGGTGATTCGATCGAGCACCCAGTCGCCTTCGAACTTGACTCCGATCTGCGCGCATTCGTTCTGCGTCGGCACGACCATCACTTCGCCCGACGTGATATCTTCGCCGTCCTCACGCTCCTTGCGCTCGAGCGCGAGCACGTCGTAGCCGGTAGTCGCCAGCCTGATCGCAGCCGCACATCCGGAGGGACCCGCTCCGATTACGACTACGTCAGCGTCGAGCTTCATGGCCTACCTTGTCATTCAGAGCGGAGTCCGCGTAGCGAAGAATCCCGGTGCAGCGCGGAGTACGACACTGCTACCCGCTCTCTTCACATCCTTAAACGATACGCTTAGAGCGACTCAACAGGATGCCCGAGTTGCTCGGATATGGTTTCCGCCAGGCGTGGAAACAATTCATGACCGTCCTTGTCGTCGATCCACAAGTTGCGCGCCGCGTCCCAATTGTAATGGAACCCGTGAGAGCCGGCAGCCAGCCACAGCTGCTTCATCTGCGACTGCCGCGACAGAATAAACTTCGCGCCGCTCGCGAACTCGATCGTCACGACGCCATCTGCGGTGGTGTAATCCACTTCGTCAGGATCGAAGTCCTCGAGCCACTTCGCAACCTTGATGAGCGCGGCATCGGACCGCTCGCGAAATTCGTTGTCGTCCATGTGGAGAGTGTATCAAAGCGCCATCACGATGTTGTAAGCCCGAATCCGCGGCGATTCCTAGCTCACCTCGCGGGTGAGGCAATTCCAGATCCGGGATTCTTCGCTTCGCTCAAGAATGACACAAAAAAAGTTCGGACAGGGACGAAGTCCCGCATCTTTCTTTTCTTTCACTGGGTGCAGGGGTCACCCCTGCCGAAGGAAGCGTGAAACCCACCGCGGGTTTCGCATTCAATCAAGTTCCCCGCCGGCGGCTTCTACTTCTGCGGCCCCTTCTTACGCATCTCTTCGTCGCGGTAGCGTTTATACAGCAGAGTCCATTCGTTGGAGCCTTCGACGATGCTGCGTTTGATCGAATTGATCTTGCGCCGCACGATCGCATCGACTTCGTCGCCCTGCTCGTTGAATTGCGCGACGATTTCGCGCGCCTGCCGCAGCGCGAGCGGAAAGTTTGCGATCTCGGCCAGCCCTTCGTCGCGCAATTTTGCCAACGACTCGCGCGCCAGGAACAGGACTCGTGCTTCGGTGAGCTTCATGAAGATTTCAAAGCGTGAAGTTTTTCTTCTCGGCCAGGCGCTGGCGAATCAGATTGCGCAGCCGCGTGACGTCGAGGCGAGTGTCGCGGCGCGCTTCGGCTTCAGCCATCTTGTCGGCTTCTTCGTCGATCTGCGCTTCGGTCTCGAAATTCTCCGACATCAACTCGACCACGCACGCAACCAGTTCCTTGACGTCGGCCTTAGGCTTGATCACGCCGCGATCGATCAACCCATTCACGAGATGAGTCGCAAGCGCATCGATCTGAGCCTCCCGCATCGCCATACGATCACAGCTTGACCGGATCGAGTGTGTATTGTCAAAAGCGTTTCTGCGATGAGACGAGAAATATTCCAGCGTGTCGAGTGAAAGCTGGCAACCTAACTGTGATGTTTCAATAGGTTGTCCTTCCGGGAGGACGCTGAGAAGGTGAAAGGTGCGAAACTCAACACCGACTCAGGAGGTCTCCCCGGATGGACATTCATCAGAATGCGCGCACTA
>NZ_JBAUYR010000098.1:0-68193 GCF_049584895.1 Binatus sp. (SeqCode) | reverse complement strand
TAGTGCGCGCATTCTGATGAATGTCCATCCGGGGAGACCTCCTGAGTCGGTGTTGAGTTTCGCACCTTTCACCTTCTCAGCGTCCTCCCGGAAGGACAACCTATTGAAACATCACAGTTAGGTTGCCTTTGACTTTACTTCGGCTATTCGATACTTATAAAAATATGAAAAAGGAGAAAGCGATCTCCGCGCTCGCCGCCCTGGCGCAGGAATCGCGGCTCGACGTGTTCCGGATGCTGGTGCAGAACGGCCCCGACGGAATGCCCGCCGGCGAAATCGGCGCGCGGCTCGGGGTTCCGTCGCCGACGCTCTCGTTCCATCTGAATCACCTCAGACACGCGGGCCTGGTGACCTGCAGGCGCGACAGCCGCTCCATCATCTATAGCGCAGACTACAAGGCGATGACCGATCTGATTTCCTACCTGATGGAAAACTGCTGCCGCGGCGATGCGCAACAGTGCGCGCCCGCGGCTTGCAAGCCTGCGCGGGTAACCAACGTCAAACAAAGGCTCCGCAATCCGGAGACTGAAAAAAGAGCAAAGGTGAGCGCATGAAACGGATGCATATCCACGTCGCGGTCAAGGAACTTCCCGGGTCGATCAAATTCTACTCGACCATGTTCGGGGTCGAGCCGTCGGTAGTGAAACCCGACTACGCAAAGTGGATGCTCGAGGACCCGTGCGTGAACTTCGCCGTGTCGACTTTCGGGCAGGCGACCAAGGGCGTTGATCACCTGGGAATCCAGGTCGAGACTCCCGACGAATTGCGCGAGATTGCCGGCCGCCTGAAGGCCGCCGAGCAGACGCTGGTCGAGCAGAGCAACGCGTCGTGCTGCTACGCGCGCTCGGACAAGGCGTGGGCGACCGATCCGAATGGTCTGTCGTGGGAGACTTTCTTCACGATGGGCGAGACCACGGTTTACGGCGAGGATCTGCGGCCCGTCGCGGAGCCAAAGACGGTTGCGTCAGCGCCCGCGAGCGCATGCTGTGCGACGGTTGCGCCCGCTCCCGCAACTGCTTGCTGCGGCGCAAAGACAAGCGCCTGAGCGTCGACGTCGATGACAAATCGGGAATTCAACGTCCTGTTTTTATGCACCGGGAACTCGGCGCGCAGCATCATGGCGGAATGCGCGATGAATCGATGGGGCAAAGGGAAGTTCAAGGCATCCAGCGCCGGCAGTCATCCCACGGGAAGCGTACATCCTATGACGCTTCAACTGCTCAACGAGCTGAACTACGAAACGCGCGGATTGCGCAGCAAGAGTTGGGACGAGTTCGCGCGGCCCGACAGCACACCGCTGGATTTCGTTTTCACGGTCTGCGACAAGGTCGCGGGCGAGATGTGTCCGGTGTGGCCGGGACAGCCAATCACGGCGCATTGGGGCGCCGCCGATCCCGCAGCCTTCGTCGGATCCGAAGAAGCGAAACGGCGGTACTTCCTGAGAATCTACACGGAGCTTGAGAATCGCATAAAAATTTTCGCCAGCCTGCCGTTCGACTCGCTCGACCGCTTCGCACTGGAACGCCGGGTCAGAGAGATCGGTACCGTCAAACCGCCGGAAGACCAATGAGCTCGAACATTCGCCGACTATCCTTCCTCGATCGCTACCTGACGCTATGGATCTTCCTCGCGATGGCGGCCGGCATCGCCTTGGGCGCGGCGGCGCCGGGCGTGAGGATTATCTTCGACCGCCTCAGCATCGGCACAACCTCGATCACAATCGCGCTCGGACTCATCCTGATGATGTACCCGCCGTTGGCGAAGGTGAATTACGACGAGCTGGGCGACGTCTTTCGCGATTGGAAAATCCTCGGCCTGTCGATGATACAGAACTGGGTCATCGGTCCGATCCTGATGTTCGCGCTGGCGATGATTTTCCTTCGCGATCGTCCGGAGTACATGACCGGCCTGATCATCATTGGTCTTGCGCGATGTATCGCGATGGTAATCGTGTGGAACGACCTCGCCGGCGGCGACACGGAGTATTGCGCCGGTTTGGTCGCCTTCAATTCGATCTTTCAAGTGCTGTTCTTTTCGCTCTATGCGTATGTCTTCGTGACGTTGGTCCCCCGATGGCTCGGAATGAGCGGCGCTGTCGTGCAAATCTCAATCGGCCAGATCGCACAAAGCGTCGGCATCTACCTGGGCGTGCCGTTCGTGGCGGGCTTTGCAACCTGGAAAATCCTAACTGCGCGGATGGGCAAGACCTGGTATCGCGAGCGTTTCGTTCCGATGATCAGTCCGCTCACCCTGGTCTTTCTGCTTTTCACGATCGTAGTGATGTTTTCGATCAAGGGCGCGAACATCGTGCATCTGCCGCTCGACGTGGTGCGCATCGCGGTTCCGCTGCTGATCTACTTCACGATCATGTTCGCGCTTTCCTTCGTGCTGAGCCGCGCCGTCGGCGCAACCTATCCGCAGACCGCGACACTGTCGTTCACCGCGGCATCCAACAATTTCGAGCTGGCAATTGCCGTCGCGGTCGCGACTTTCGGCATCGACAGCGGCGCTGCATTCGCCGCCGTAATCGGTCCCTTGATCGAGGTGCCGGTGATGATCGGCCTGGTAGATGTCGCCCGATGGGCCCGCCGCAGTTATTTTCCGCCGACGCCAGCTGCAATAGACCTGCCGGCTCAGCGCGACGCCAGAAGTGCGTAGCTATTAGCGCCGCGCGCCGCCGATGATCTTTGCCGGACCAGTGTCCTATTCGCAGACGGTACCAACAATGTATTTAGGGGAACGCTGTCGTCTATCTTGATAACCACGCCGTCTCGATCAAGGTCGAAATACATCGAGCCGTCCGGCCTGAGCACAGCCTTCATTCCGCATCTCTCGCAGTGATGCCCACGATGGTGGATCACCGGGCTTGGTATCCTCGACAAAGTGGTGGCCCTTGAAGTCCGGTATCATCCGCCAATAGACGCCGTCGCGGTAATTCGGTTACGTCGCGGCGCGGAAGTGCCGTCGCAGTCGGCGGTATATCACGGCGGCATACTGGTTCACCGCATCGACGACGTTCGCAAATCCCACGGCCACGCTCGCGGGACGTGTCAAAGAATCTCGTCGAAGCTCAACGGTCGACGACTTGAGGGATGACCTATTCATGGAACCCCAACGACAGCGCGCCATATGCGAAGATGTCGTAGGCCCAAACGTCCGATGACCAGTGATATGTCTCGCTGTCGAGTGGTTGCTTGTCGCCATTGCTGCCTGGCGCGAACACGATGATCTTTGTTTTCTCTCGCATGTCCGCGCCGCCGGCAAAAAGATTTCCACTAGAATCGTAGGCGATCTTGCCTTCGAATCGATCGAGGCCGGTCTTGGGTCCACTAATTTTCGCTATAGGCGAAATATCACCGGTGCTCTGCGCTCGAAAGGTGAGTATTTCGTTCGGACGCTGGTTAAGGACGGACAGATTGTCCTTCGCGTCTAACGCATCACTACCCCTGTCAGCCCGGTACTTGGACCTGCGATGACCGCATTTGGTTTAACGTTACCACTACTGTGGGGCGGAAAAAATACGATTGAGTTCCCATTTGCCACATAGAGATTTCCCTTTGAATCGACGGCAAGGCTGAGGAGGGCCCGAATGCCTGTGCACGGACCACTGATCACGGCAATCGGTTTCACGTCGCCTGAGCTGCCGCTTGGATAGGCGGTGACACTGGCATCGTTAGCCTCAGCGTTCTGGCTCGGAACACACAGAGTGGAGGGCGGTGCGGAGCCTTGCGCCACATTCCCGGCAAAAATGTTTCCACCCGCATCGACGGCGATGGCATTTATGACTCCGCTGAGTCTCGTAGCGTTGCCCGCGATCGTTGCGATCGGTGTCGCCTTGCCGGTGCTACCCGCAGGAAAAATGAGGATACTGTTTTTGTCGTGCTCGTTGAGAATCGACGAGTTCGACACGTAGATGTTACCGGTCGAGTCCACTTTGGCGTCCGTAGCCTCGTCCACTTCGGCCATTGAATAGCTGAGTGTTCCGGTGGAAGTAATCCTGCCGCTCGGATCAAGGGCGTAACCGCTCATCGAACGACCGAAATTGTTGACGAGGATCGCCGGGGTTCTTGCAGTGCCGCCGTTCAGGGTTGCGCACGAAACAGAGCAGCTGGCCGTGAATATCAAGATTCCCAGCAGCAGAGCTCTGTGGTTTCCCACCGCATTACATGCGAGCGCCGCAGCGTGGCGGAGTGTCATCGACAGAGAGATAGCAGACCGTCTCGCGGACCCACAAATCACTCAATTTGCTTTGAGGCGAGGATCGTCATCTGCGACGCATTGTGCGTTACACAGAATGCAGTGTAGTGCGGGAATTCCGCCGCGGCGTGGGTTCATCGCGTCGTTCTGAGTTTCCGCGGCCAAAGCCGCGTCGTGCAGGCGAGCTTTCGCGGTCTCGCATCCCTGGTTATGCGGAAACGTGCGCCTGATTTTCCATTGGCTCAGCGGAGCGCTTTGGTCCACCTGAGCGGTCCCCGGTATCGCGGGCGGCACCATCAGGTACCAACCCACAATCGCGAGCGCGGCAGCATGACGGACAGTCACGCAGGTGAGATATCAAACCGCCGCGTAACCGACAAATCGCAGCGCGGGCTGTAATATTTGCAGGAATACAGTCCGATTCGTTCCCCACAGTACACTCACCGGTAGCGCACACCTCATACAAGCGACTAAACCGGGATCATGATGAAAACGAGATCTCTAGCGACTGTGTTCGTTCTGATTTGCTCACTGGTGATAGCGCCAAGCTTGCTGAGAGCCGATTCGAACGATTGGTATCAGGGACGGAAGGGCCAGTGGGTTCAACAGCAGAACGCATGGCAATTCCGCGACTCCGGCGGCAACGTATACCGGCAGCATGGCAAAAGCTGGGGATGGTACAACGGGCGTAGACATGGTGCGGCGGGCGACGCGTACCACGACCGTGCGCCCGGCGACAATCAGACCTACAATCAATATCAGAACACCCATTAAAGCGACCTCGTAGCCCAATGCGCTGGCCTGACTCGTTCTTGCCGGGGTCAGGCCACGCGCGGTTCCGTCATGCGGATGATCTCACGGCTTCGTCGTCGCGCAGACGATCGGCGCCATCACCGCAACGTGGCTGTTCCACTGGCGCAATCCTTATCGGCAACTGCGGGCTAGTACCAGTTCTGCTGTAGCTGTTTTCGCGGCGCCCAGATTGTAGCTGTAGCTGAACAGGATGTCGTAGGTGCCGTTTTCGAAGATTGGGCCCAGATACTGGAGCGTGCGGCCGCTGTCGAGGTCGATGTAGTAGGGCGGGCGCTGGAAATTTCCGCCAGTCGCAGGGTGTTCGGTAATCGTCATGCTTGCCGCGGTTGGACGGCCCTGGTAGTCGATCACCGCTACGATCATCCCGTCGGTGTGGTAGCGATTCGTCGGGCATCCTTCGGTGCCGGTGACCTTCGATCCAGGCGGGTAGATTTTTGTTCCCGCCGGCAGCTTGGCCTGCGATCCCATTCCGGTCACGGAAGAATCGACGAACGCGAAGCCGGTCACGGCGCCGCCGTCGGCGAAAGCTACGCACGGAATCAGCGCGGCTACATAGCATGCAGCGACGAAAACGATCGCGAGTTTGTGCATCGAGCTGATCCCGAACTTACTGAACAAGGAAAAGGTGCCATTCCTCGGGCACGCCCTTGAGAGCATGCATGCCGCGGTCGGCGAACCGCAGACCTGAGCCGGCGACGATATCGCGTACGGTACTGGAAACCAGTACTTCATCCGGTTCGGCCTTGGACGCGACGCGTGCTGCAATATGCACCGCGATACCGCCGATATCGTCGCCGATCAACTCGCACTCGCCGGTATGGAGTCCGGTGCGGACCTCCAGTCCAAGCGCACGAAGTCTTTCGCGCACCGAACAGGCGCATCGTATCGCGCGGTTCGGTCCGTCGAAGGTGGCGAGCAAGCCGTCGCCCGCCGTGTTCACCTCGCGGCCGCGGAAAACGCTGAGTTCTTTTCGCACCGCTGCGTAGTAGTCGGCCAGCAGCGCGCGCCATTTCGAGTCACCCATCTCGGCAGCGCGCTCGGTGGAGCGGACTATGTCGGTGAACATCACGGTGGCGAGCACCCGATCCGGGTCCGGACTATGGCGTGTGCCGGTGATGAATTCTTCGATCTCGTCGAGAAGACGGTCCAGCAAATCCGGAGGGAGGGCCTGGAGCAGATGATCCTCACCAGGGAGCTCGACATACTTCGCCCCGGAGATCTTCTGAGCCATGTCACGCCCGACTGCGACCGGGACCAGCGAATCACCCTTGCGATGCAGGATCAGGGTCGGCACCTGAATCGAGGGAAGGACGTGGCGGACGTCGCTTTCGTAGTCGGCTCGAAACAGCGCCTGGATACCACCGGGACTCGATGAGGCGCGCTCCAGTCGGCCAAACCATTGGACGAAGGCTTTGTCCTTGCGCAAGCTCGGTGCATTGATGCCGACGAGGACGCCTTCGCCCCAATGCGCGTCGAGCGCGCCAAGGAATCGATCGAATTGCTCCTGGCCGAGGGCCCACGGCTCCGCCTTCATCGACGCAAACGTGTTGAACATCACGAGCGCCGTGGTTCGCTCGGGGTAGGTGGCGGTGAACATCAACGACATCGGGCCACCTTCCGACCATCCAAAGACGGTCGCGCGCTTCGAGCCGGCCGCATCCAACACTGCCAGCACGTCACCAATACGCTCTTCGAGGGTCTGCTCGGCGACACGGTCGGAAAGCCCCTGGCCGCGCTTGTCGAATACGATTACGCGCGCGAAAGAGGTGAGTCTTTTCAGAATGTACTCGTTGGCCGGAAGTTCCCAGTACAGTTCGACATGCGAGAGCGTTCCCGGCATCAGCACGATGTCGCGCGGGCTGTCGCCGAAAACCCGGTAAGCGATGTGAACGTCGCCGCTCTTGGCGTACTTGGTTTGAGCTTCCATGGCTCGCGCCTGTCTTTCGGGCTTCCCGCCGGGAAGGCCCGCGCTGCGTGAAGCCGCATCCTCTGGTCAGGTTGCGGAAAAAATCATAAGCAAGCAACTGCCGTATTGAAATGCAGGGACTTGGCCCCCTGAACCTTACCTACCAGCCGATCACTTGGGCGGGCATGACCGGCGCCGCCTGGCCGCGCGGATCTGCGCCGCCCGCGAGCACTCCTGTCTTCGGGTTGATTTGAACCCCTAGCACGCGCCCTTCGGACCACGGCGGACGGACTTCTACCTTGTGCCCGCGCGCTGCAAGCGCGTCTCGCACATCTGGCGCCACTCGATCCTCGACCCGTAATACTCCGGGGCGGTTGTCGTGCGGATAGAACGTCGAAGGGAAATGCGGCGTCGAGAATTTGGGCGCTTCGATCGCGGCCTGCAGGTCCATCCCGAAGTCCACCACGTTCAGGAAAAATTGCAGCGTCCACTGATCCTGCTGATCGCCGCCTGGCGTGCCGAATGCGAGATACGGCTCGCCTTTAACCATCGCGAGCGACGGCGACAACGTCGTGCGCGGGCGCTTGCCCGGCTTAAGCGCATTGGGATGGCGTTCGTCGAGATAAAAAGTCTGCATCCGCGTCCCGAGCGGAAAGCCGATCGCGTCGATCACCGGCGAGCTGGGAATCCATCCACCGCTCGCCGTGACGGCTATCATATTGCCGTCGCGGTCGGCCGCCGTGACGTGAATCGTGCCCGCGCCCCACGGACGCGCGCCGACTGCGGGAGCGTCGCGCAACGCACGCATCGCAATCGGATCGCCGGGCCGCTGATCCATCGAGGCGCGCGCTGAATCGATAAGCTCGCGGCGAATCGCGGCGTAACGATCGCTCAGCAAACCGTCGAGCGGAACGTTAACGAATTCAGGATCGCCGTAGTACGCCTCGCGATCGGCGAACGAGAGCTTGGCGGACTCGATGACGGCGTGAATGTAGTCGGCGGAGTTGTGGCCCATCGCGGCGAGATCGAAGCCCTCGAGCAATTTGAGCTGCTGGAGAAATACCGGGCCCTGCGACCACGGCCCGCACTTGAAGACCGTGACGCCCCGATAGTCTGCGCTTACCGGCGATTCGAGGCGCGTGGTGAAGCGCGCGAGATCGGATGCTGCCAGCAGGCCGCCGTTGGCTTCCGACCATGCGACAATTTCGCGCGCGATGTCGCCGCGATAGAAGCGCTCGCTCGCCGCGTCCAGGCCAGCCTCGCGTCCGCGATTCTTCGCCGCCGATTCGGCATCGAGCACCCGCTTGAAAAAATTGGCAAGCGCGGGATTTTTGAGCACGCTCCCGGGCAGCGGCACTTTGCCGTCGGGCAGATACACGCGCCCCGACGACGGCCACTTGGAGAGGAAGCGCTTCGCGTTGCTGCGGAGAGACGCGCCTGCCCCGGCAACGGCTTCGTCGGGAAGGTCCGGTTCGCCGGATAACCCGACATGCATGGGAAAACCTTCACCCGCCAGCTGCAGTGCAGGCTCGAGAACGTCCGACAGCGACCTGGTGCCGAAATCACGCAGCGCAGTCAGGAGAGCGTCGAAGGCTGCGGGGACGCCGGCGGCCAGCAGTCCAGCGCCGGGGATCAGATCGATTCCCAGCGCCCGATAGTGGGCGATTGTCGCACGCTCAGGCGCCATCATATTGCCGTTGACAGCAATCACGCGGCGGGCAGTTGCCGAATAAATCAGCATGGGCGCCTCACCGCCGATTGTGTGCATGTGCGGGTTAACGACACCCTCGACGAGTGTTGCAGCTACCGCAGCGTCTATGGCATTTCCGCCACAAGCGAACATTCGCGCACCGGCTGCGGCAGAAAGGTAATGCTCTGTCGCGATAATTGCGCGGCGGCCCATCACCAGAGGGTACAATGTACGCATGTTGTAATTTTTTCCTTCGCAGTACCTTTTTTTACACGGTTTTCAGAATCGCGAATGTTTTCGCGGTTTGTTTCGCGCGCCGGTATTCCAATTATCACTACGCGAAGTTGGCAAAAAGCTGCCTGTATTCGGGCATTACTCCTTCACCTGAATGGATACCCTAGAACTGAGCCGATGGCCGCATCTCGTTTGTAGAACCGAAAAATCGCAGATTTCTGAGGTTTTCCACAGCTCTGGATAAATGTAACAAAAGTGTTCTCGGTACGTCTAAATATTAGGCCCGAAGCTTGCTAGTATGTGAGTCAAGGTGATGGTGGCCGGATATACCGGAAGGGAAGCGGAGGGGTAAATATATGATGACGAGCTTAAATACAGAAGAACTTGTTGGAAAGCATTGCAAACTCCAGAAACCGGTGCGCGACCACGAGGGGCGCAGTCGTTTTAGTGAACAGCCACGCATCTTGCGTGAGGTTAATAATCTCGACCGGCGCATGTTCCTGGTGCAATTTGACGACGGCGCCACCACGTTTCTCTTTCCGGACGAAGTAGTAATCCAATAGCGACTGAACGGCGCTGGTCGCCGTTCAGGAGCGATGGATGCGCGCGCAAGCGCGTCGCCGAATGGACCTCGACGGCGCGCCCTCGGAACGGTCATACCGTTCGCCCTACTTCTTGATTTCATATCGTGCACGCGCGTCGCGACCCTCAGTCTGCACCTTTCGCCAATAACCCCACGGGTTGTGCACGAGCTCGAGCTTCATCCCGTCCGGATCGGCAAAGAATACCGCATAATAATTTTCGCCATAGTGCGGATACTCGGCAGGACTATCGAGCACAGTAATCTTTTCGCGCTGCAGGAAATTATGAAACGCGTCCACGTCATCGCGCGAGCGTGCGCGAAGGGCGAGATGATGAAGTCCGACCCGGTAGCGATCGAATTGCGCGTCACGATGCACGCCCGAGGCCTCGCGAATCGCAATCGTCATCAGCGCGTTCGACCAGTTTAGGTAGTCGTCGCGTTCGAATTTTCGGAAGCCAAGTTCTCCAAGCACCTTGTCGTAAAACGCGCGCGACCGCGCGATATCGTTCACCGTCAGATCAATATGCTCGACGCCTAGCACTTCGATTGGCATGAACGATTCTCCTTCAGCGGCGGCGCTCATTCTCGAGAAAGTCGCGAGCGCGATAAAGCGCGACGATCGATTTCGCGTCGACGATATCGCCGCGCCGAATCATCGCGAAGGTTTCCTCGAACGGCACCCGGCTGACGCTAAGCACCTCGTCATGATCGAGCGTGCCCGATCCCTCCGACAACTCGCGCGCCAGATACAGCTCGATCCGCTCGTCGCAGAAGCTTGGCACGGTGATAATCGACCCGAGATGATCCCATCGCGCGGCCGCCACGCTCGCTTCTTCACCGAGCTCGCGCCGTGCGCATTCGAGCGGGTCCTCGCCGGCGTTGCGGCACCCCGCGGGAATCTCGCGCATCCAGCGGCCGATGGTGTGGCGATACTGGCGCAGCATCGCGACCGTCATGTCGGGATACAGCGCGACGATCGCGCTCGCTCCGGGATGGCGAATGACGGGAAGATCGACTTGCACGCCACTCGGCAGCGTCGCACTCTCGACGCCGAAATCAACGACACCCAATTTCAGAACAGGCCGGCGATTTGAAGCCATTGTGAATCCAGAATGTGCGCGCTGCACGAGTCACGCAAGCGCCAATTGCGGCAGATGCGCAAAACGGGCGATTATCGAATCAGTGAAATGAGCCGCCTGCGAATTCCAATCTACTTCGATTATGCCTCGACCCTTTGCTACATCGCATGGCGAATCGTCACCCCACTCGAGGACGAACTGGGCTTCGAGGCACTGTGGAAGGGCGTACCGATCGCGACGCGCGATTTTCGCGCCAAGCCCGGCCGCGTACTGGGCGAGCGCGAGCGGCAGAAGGTGCTGTTCGTCGCGGCGGAGACGGGCGTTCGCGTCGCGCCGCCGTCGAGCTGGATCGATTCGATACCTGCGCTGCAAGGATCGGAAGTCGCGCGCGATGCGGGGGTCTTCCGCGCGTATCACGACGCGGTCTTTCGCGCGGCATTCGACGACGGCGCCGATATCGCGGATGCCAAAGTGCTCGACGCGATCGCGGAGCGCGCCGGTCTCGATCGTTCCAAGTTCCGTGAGGCGCTGGACAGCGGCGTAATGAGCGCGCGCCTCGACGATCACAAACGCGAGGCCGACGAATTTTCCGCGCTCGGCTATCCGACCTTTATCCTGGGCGATTTTCCGATGATTGGAATCCAGCCAGTCGAATCGATGCGCCTATTGCTCGGCCGGTTCATCCGCCAGCGCGCCGAGGAACCGCAAGCGTAGCGGGTTGCGGAAAGAGTCCCAGTTGGTGAGGTAGTCATCTATTGCTCTCGCATCGTCTTAGTATCTCTTAAATCAGGAGCGCTCGAATCGTGGATAGGGAGCAAAATATCGGAACCTGCGAGCATTGCCAGCAACAGTTCTGCTATTACCTTGTACATTCCGGATTCAACGATTCTGTCTATGCCTACTGTGATTCTTGCGGCAAAACAGCCATCCTTTCTCTCTGCGACAAGCGGATGCCGAAGTTGCGGGACTGCCCGAGGCATCAACAGATGTCTTCGGCAATGGAGCCGTATGTGCAGCCTTGCGGGTGCGGCGGCAGTTTCAGAAAAGGTTCGGCACCAAGGTGCCCGCACTGTAACAAGCCGCCGTCCGCTAAAATTGCTACCGCCTACATTGAAGGTAATGCAGCGGGCTCTTGGCGTTGGCAAAAAAATTGGAGCGGGATCTATTGCATCGTCATAGAGAACATATGGATTGCCGACAACTTCCGATAGATAAACCCATGCCGAAGGCCAAACGATTTCACCCGCCGAGCTGAAAGCCTAGCGCGCGAGGAACACCGGGCACGGCGTGTTGCGCAGCACGTATTCGGTGGTCGAGCCGAGCACCATCTCGATAATCCTGCTGTGCCCGTACGCGCCGATGAACAGCAGGTCGGCGTCGTTCTCTTTGAGGAACTTCACGATTTCCTCGTTGGCGTGCCCTTGCAGCAGCTTGAACTCGGCCTTGGGCGTGTAGTTTTCGAAGTAGGTGCGCGCCTCGGCCAGGGTCCGCTCGCCGAGCTTGGGATCGCGTGCGCAGGTAATCACGGTGATCGGCACGCCCAGCCCATTGGCGACTTCCGCGGCCGATCGCATCGCGCGCGACGCCCGTTCGCTGCCGTCGTAGGCCAGCACGGGCCGCTTCATCTCGCGAAATTTATTCGGCGAGATGAACAGTTGGCGCGGCGATTTGCGTGCGACGCTCTCGGCCGTCGATCCAAGCAGCCCGGTTGAAAATTTCTCGTTGACACCCCGATGGCCGATCATGATCAGGTCGGCGCTGCGGCCGCGATCGCAAATCTGGTTGGCGACGATTCCCATGTCGAGTACGGTCTCGACCGGGATATTCTCGCGGCGCGCGGCGGCCGCAAATTCGTCTAGTACGGCGCGGCCGCGGGCGGTCAGCACCTCGCGCATCTTTGACGAGAAATCCAGATATGGTTCCAGCCCGAGCGAACCTGATATATCATGGAAAAACGAGCCTTCGATCGAGACGATATCGACCACATGCAAGCCAATCAGCGATGCTTCGAAGACGCGGGCAAAATAGAAGGCATAAGCTTGCGCGTTGCGGGAGTGCTCGGAGGTGTCGATGCCGACAAGGATTTTCTTGATCAAGCGCGTGACCTCCGCGTTGTCTATCGCGATAACATGCCGCGCGGTTGGGCCTCAAGAGGGGCGGGGATGCAGGTGAAATGAGCGAACTCAGCGAAACGCGGATGATGAGAATCGTGGACGAGCTCGCCGAAGCAGCGCAGCGGGTCGGGCTCGAGGTCCGTCGCGAAAAGATCATGCGCGAAATCGGTTACCGCACGCGCGGCGGCGCATGCCGGCTGCGCGATAAGAACCTCGTCATAATAGATCGCGATCAGCCCGCCGCCGAGCAGCTCGAAGTGATCGCCGAGGCGCTCCGCTCGCGCGATCTCGAATCCTTGTACCTGTCGCCGGCGGCGCGACGCATCGTCCATCTCGGAGACGCTTCAAGCTGAGTTCTGAAATGCCGCGTCTCGCCGAAACCGCGACGGCTGGGCACACCGTAATCGATCGCAAACCCGCGATCAGCGCGGAAGAGCGGATGCTCACCTTCCACACGCGCCTCAAGGAGCGCGGGCTCAAGTCCACCGGCCAGCGCGACGACATCGCGCGCGTATTTTTCGATCACGGTCATCATATCAGCGCCGAGGAATTGTACGCCGAGGTCAAGAAGATCAACCCGCACGTCGGCTACGCGACGATTTACCGGACGCTGCGGCTCCTCAAAGAATGCGCGCTGCTGTACGAGCGCCACTTCGACGAAGGCCAGGCGCGTTACGAAGCGGTCGGAGAGCGCCATCACGATCATTTCATCTGCGAGCGATGCGGCCGGATCATCGAGTTCGAAAACGCCGCGATCGAGCGCATGCAGAACATCGTCGCGCGCGACCTCGGCGTGACTCTCACCCGGCACAAGATGGAACTGTACGGAATCTGCCACGACTGCCACGCCCAGCAGCAAGGCATGTAGCCGCCGACGTAGATAGTCACTCGAATAGCCACACCTGCCAGCAGGAGGCATTGCGATGATCAAAGCGCGCGGATTGAGGCATATCAATCTTAACGTCAGGGACGTCGGCCGATCGCTCAAGTTTTACCAGCAAGCATTCGGTCTCGAGGTTAAATTCTGGGAAGGAAAGACGATGGTTTTCATTCATTCGCCCGGCGTCGACGAAACAATCACGTTGTGTCAGGCCAATGCTGACGATCCTGTCGCCGGGGGCGGCGTTTCGCATTTCGGGTTCTCGATCGGCAAAAACAGTCTCGATGAAATGGTGCGTCAGATCGAGAATGCCGGCGGGAAGCTGCAAAGCCGCGGCCAGCATGCGCCCGGCGTCCCTTATGCCTACTTCACAGATCCCGACGGCTACGTCATCGAGCTGGGAAACTCGTAGATAGCTACTTGCTATAGCCACTTGGCGCGGAGGCAGTAGTCAATGAAGCATGCGGGACCGGAGGCGCTGGACCAGCTCGAGCCGATCCTCGAAGAAATTCGGCGGCTCGACGGGCTCAAGGAGAAAAAGCGCGGATCGTTCTACTGCCGCTCGAGCGGCTTTCTGCATTTCCATGAAGACCCGGCGGGATTTTTCGCCGATCTGAAAGTTGGCGACGACTACGTCCGCTTCCCGATCAATTCGAAAACACAGACGCAAACTTTTCTGCGACGTGCCGCAGCCGCGCTCAGCTCCGCGAAGAACGGTCGCTAGTCCGCCGTCGGCCGGGACGCAGGTCCGCTGCCGCCCGGGGAAGCGCCTCGGGACCGGCGCGATGACGGAACTTCATGTCGTTGCCGCAATGCGGACAGTTAACGTCGTCGTATTTCACGAATCGTCCGCAGAACGGACAGCGGTATCGATGCGTCGCTTTCCAATAGAAGAACGCCGCCGTCAGCACGACCATCAGCAGCCCGATGATTGTTTGCCGCACAATACTTGCTCCTGGGCTATCACAGCATCGGCACCACCGGACAATATGCGGCGCTGAAAATCGCATGACCGCTGAGCGCCGCGTGAATCAGCTCGACGATCGGTTCGACGAATTGCACCGCCGGACGCCGCGTGAACAGCGCCGTCACCTTGCCCCTGCTCAGCGACTGCAGCAGTCCCGGCTGCTCGGGTAGCTCGATGATCCCGACCGGCTGATCGGGAGCGAGACGCGCGAGTCCTTTCGCCGCCGCCATCGCCTCATCGAGACCGCCGAGCGAATCGACCAGCTTGAGCTTGATCGCCTGCTCGCCCGTCCAGACCCGTCCCTGCGCGACCGCGTCGGCCTGCTCGACCGAGATATGCCTGCCGTCCGCGACCAGGGTCAGGAAGTAATGGTAGTCGCGCGCGATCTCGTCCTGGAACTGCTTGTACTGCGCGGGCGTGAAGTCGGTCCACATATCGAACATCCCGACGTTCGCGCCATGGCTCACCGCGTCGGTGTTCGCGTAGATTTTTTGCATCGCGGGACTAACGTTGAATTTGCCGCCGAGTACGCCGATCGATCCGGTGATCGTGCCGGGCTCCGCGATTATCTTCGCCGCCGGAATCGAGATCAGGTATCCGCCGGACGCGGCGTATCCCGACATGCTGACGACGACGGGCTTTTTCTTCGCGGTGAGTTCGACCTCGCGATCGATCAGCTCCGACGCGAGCATCGAGCCGCCGGGCGAATTGACTCTCAGGATAACGGCGCGAACGTCGTCGTTCTCGCGCGCGGACTTAAACGCCTCGGTCATGTCGTCGGAAGTCATCGCGGTCGTATCGGGACCTGAGAACGGATCGAAGCCCTCGCCGCCGCGCTGGATTTCTCCGTCCCCGTAAATCACTGCGATCTGATCTCCGCTCAGGTTGGAAAACAGCCCCTCACGCGCGTAGTCGGTGTAGTCGACCTCCTTGTGAAACGAGCCGCCGTGATTTTTCACGCGCTCGGTGAACTCGTCTTCATATTCCAGCCGATCGACCAGTCGCGCTTTCAGGCCGTCGTCCGCATTTATCGGTGCTCGATCGATCAAACTCTTGATCGTGTCGGGACTTAAATTGCGCTCGGTACCCATCGCGGCAACGATCTGATCGTACAAGCTGCCCGCCAGTCCTTCGTCCTCTTCTTTTTGCGCCGGGGTGTAGTCCTTGTCCATGAACATGTTGGCGGCGCTCTTGTACTTTCCCGCCGAGGCGAAGTTCGGCGTGATCCCGACCCAGTCGAGCGTGCCGCGCAGAAACAGCTCTCGCAGCTGGACGCCCATCAGGTTGAGATCGCCCTGCGGCATCAGCGAAACCTCGTCCGCGGCGCTTGCGACGATAAACGGCGTGTTGCCGAGGCCCGACTCGCCCGCGGTTTCGAGATACGCCTCGGTCCACTTGCCGTGGCTCTTGAACGACTTGATCAGCGCAACGATTTCCTGCGCCTGCGCGAGTTCCATCTCGGGGTTGAGCACCTTGATTTCGAGGCCGACGATTTTCGGATCCTTCGCGCCCTTATCGATCGCATTGCGCAGCGTATTGAGCGCCGTCTCATTTTTGCTGATCAGTCCAAGCACGCTGCTGCTGGCGCGCTCGACCACCGTGCCGTCAAGTTCGATCGACAACACGGAGTTGGGCTGCACCCGATGCGAGATGTGCTCCGAGATGGCGACGATCGCGACCAGCACCACGACGATGAGCACAATTCGTAAAATCCATCGAAAAAAACGTCTGAACATTCAGTCCTCCGAAACGCGCGGAAGATTTCCGCACCGCGGGCGCGTTTCCTTGTGGGTCCCAACTGATATGAATAGCCAACCATACCCGATTGCATGGAGCCAGTCGCCAAAATACAGCCGCCGCGCGAAATACTGATGAACCAGCGCGCAACCGGCGCAGTTCATCTGAGGATCGTCGCGCTCGCATTCGCCGCCTGGATTTTCGACTTTTACGATCTCGTCCTCTACTCATTCCTGCTGGTCCCCGTCGCGCGCGAACTCCATCTGACGCCCGAGGAGTCGTCGCTCGCGCTGGGAATGTCGCTGCTGATGACGGCGCTCGGCGGAGTGATCTTCGGCTTCCTCGGCGATCGCTACGGCCGAAAACCGATGATCGCGGCTACGGTCGCAATTTACGGCGTCGGCACTGCGATGTGCGGATTCAGCCAGAGTCTCACGCAACTGATCGTGTTTCGATCGATAACCGGGCTCGGCATGGGCGGGGGATGGGCCCCCGGACAAAGCCTGGTCGCCGAGAGCGTACCGGCTGATCGACGAGCGCGATATGCCGCATATGTACAGACGGGCGCGCCGCTCGGCGTGTTGCTGGCAGCGGCGGCGGGCGGATATCTCGCACCTGCAATCGGATGGCGGCTGACGTTCATGCTGTCCGGCGTGCCCGCGATATTCGTCGTCGCTGCCGTGCTGAAGTGGATGCCGGAGAGCGACGTCTGGCGCCGCACGCGCACCGACTTGGACGCCCGCGGCGTCGACTTGCGCGCGATACTTGAATATCGGCGCATCTTCACGATGCTGTTCGTCGTCGTCCTGCTGAACTCCGAGGCGTACTGGTTCACGTACACCTGGATGCCGGGATATCTCGAACTCAAGCGCGGGCTCACGGCGGTGGCCGCGAGTCACCTGTTGATCAAAATGCAAATCGGCGGCGTGCTCGGCTACCTGACGTTCGGCCGCGTCGCCGACACGTTCGGCCGCCGTCCCGCATTCTGCGCATACGGCCTGATGATGGCGGCCGGCACAATCCCACCAACAATTCTGTGGAACGCGGCTGTAGCCGTGCCCGGCCTCATCTCAGCTGCGATGTTCACCGCAGGATTCGGCACCGGCATCTGGTCAGGGATCGCGCCGATGATCGCCGAATTGCTGCCGACAAGGATTCGCAACACGTCGCTCGGATTGCTGCTGAACGTAACCCGCGGATTCCAGTTCTTTACCCCGATCCTGATCGCCGCCCTCGGCGCACGTTTCGGTTTCGGCGCAACGTTGTCGCTGGCCGCAGTCTTCTCAACGATGGGCGCGCTGCTGGTCTGGATACTCCCCGAAACCCGCGGCCGCTCAATCACGGCGCTCGATTGAGCCGAAATCGCACGCTCATTTAATGTTTTCTGCCCTCGCTGGTTGGCCTAGGGATGCTCCAGCCTGGCTTCAGGTTGTCGATTTCCGCTTCCCATCGCTGAAGGTGCGTTCTTCTCTCCGCGAATACCTTTGCGATTTTGCCAGGCTCCGTTCTCTGCCGTCTTAGTTCTGCTTCCTCAGCGTAAATATTTGTTCTGCTGGTCTTAATCTTGGCGCGCCAGACACGTACGGTCTCGCGTTCAATCGCAAGGCGTACTCGATCTACGAGTTGCTTTCCCCAAGTGGTCCGGACAGTTAACGGAATATCCGCTCCGATTTCGGAATCGAGCCAAAAGAGATTGCGCCCGCTCTGTTCGAGCCCCACTCGAATGCCCTGAATCGCAATCATTAGCGCCTGCAGGCTGTCGACTCCAAAGGCCTTTTGTACTTCGGATTTTCCGACGCCCTCGATCAAAAATGGGCACTCCCAATCGCCGCCCTTGCGGGGATCTGGCCGAGGCAGACCAATCGAAACTACGATCTTCCGTCCGGCAACTCCCTCCTCCGAGAGTATCCGACGCGCGATGACTCGGCCGAGATCTGATCGTCTCTCGTTCTTGCTGACTCTTCGTCGGCGCTTCATTTTGCTGTCACAGATAGCATGGAAGCTGCGCGAGATCCGCACTGTTCAACTACTGCGATCTATTGAGCCCGTGCAGAGAGGGAACCGGGATTCTTCGCTTCGCTCTGAATGACACAAGGACGGGACGGAGCGACAGAAAAAAAGTGAGCGGGCAAGCATTTGCGATGCGCCCAGAACCATCACCTACCGGCCGTGATGCGGCGGCTTCCTCTCCCGTAAAGGAACGGGCGAGATATATTCGGAGCCGCGCCGCGTCCCCCGAACCTGAGAGCGAAAGGTTGTCCTCAACATTTCGCGATTTCCTTTTCACCGGGTGCAGGGGTCACCCCTGCCCAAGGAAGTTCGAAACCCACGGTGGGTTTCATCTCAATTAAAGTTCCTTTTGTGTGTACCCTCACGGCGAACCGCCGGTAGAAATCCACTTGGCTAGCGCTTGCGGCGCCGCCGCAACTTCAGTCGCCGACTCCGCTTAACGCGCTCAGATGTTTGGTTTCGCTGCCTGCGGATTGGGAAATGAATCCGGAACGACGTTGAGGCCGAGGATTTTCCAAACGCCGTCTATTTTTATGAGCGACAGCTTTATCATCGCCGAGCCGTGGTCGAATTCCGCCCGCGCTACATAAACCGCCGTGATCGTCTTTCCGCTCGGCCAAAAAACTCCTATGTGCGCGTCGCCTTTCGATCCGTCGTACTTTCTCAGCGGCCCGAGCATTCGCCACATACCCACCACGCGGTCCAGGTCGGCCGGATCTTTCACCGTAGCCATGAGTTGCGGACTGGCCCGATCCGTGAGGTCTTTTTCGTTCCATTGCGACGCGATTGCTACAATCGCAGCGTCGGCGTACGCCTTACTTTCTTTGTCGAGACCGCGCCCATTGTAGACGATGAATGAAATGAGGATCACCAGGAGCAGAAAGACGGTGGCGCACAGCCCGCCGAATATCATCAGTGCTTTTTTCAAATGAGCATTCCTGTTTTCCCGATAACAGAAAGTTGACGGTCGGACGGCTCGAACTAACATAACAGTTGACACGAGGAGGACATACAATATGGCGGATCAGATCGTCCTGTACGAAGCTCGATACCCGGCGGCGATAATTACGCTCAACAACCCCGACCATCGCAACGCGCTCAGCGCCGCGATGATCGACGCGCTGATGGCTGCGATTACGCGCGCCGAAGAGGATCGCGGCGTCCGCGCGCTAATCTTCACCGGCGCCGGCTCCGCATTTTCCGCCGGCATGGACCTCGGTGAACTGCGCACCATGCTCGACCAGTTGCGCGTCGACGAATCAGGATCGGTCTGGGATGGTGCGCTTCGCGGCGAGGCTTTAATCGAGCGCGTCTATCGACTCGGCAAACCTTCCATCGCCGCCGTCAACGGGGTCGCGGTCGGTAACGGCGCCGGCTTCCTGAGTGCGTGCGATCTGGCCGTCGCCGCCGCAAGCGCGCGAATCGGCTACACCGAAATGAAACATGGCATCCAGGCCGGGATGGTAATCCTCCACCTGATGCGATTGGTGGGCGAGCGCGTCGCGAGATATTTGCTGCTGACAGGAGAACTGGTAACCGCCCATCGGGCGATGGCGCTCGGACTGATCAATACCGTCGTGCCTTCCGATCAGTTGATGGAGACCGCGCTTGCATGGGCCGATGCGATCGCGATGAACGCTCCGAAAGCGGAGGCCGTCACCAAGTCCTTGATGTGCAAATTCTCCGGCCAGGCGATCGCGATGAGCATGACCGAATACACCGCCGCGCCGCACATCACCGACGAGACCCGTTGGGGCCTCGAGTCCTTCTTCGATAAGAAGCCCGTCCCGTGGTCGATCAAGCCGTCATGATTGTTCGCTTAATGCATAACCACTAATCATCAGCATTAGGTGAGTGTGTAGCCCGACAAGTGGAATGGGGTTACACGAAGCACCAACCGAACGAATACGAACCTTTATTACTCACTCAGGCGTGCCGCCCAGCACCGGTTGGCCGAATGCGGATAGCAATGCTCTCGGAGGTTGGCGAGACTAACGTTCAGCCGCGCAGAATCTCAACCTCTCACCAATAGCAACTGACAGGAGTACTATCATGATCACCTTCACACACCGGGCCGCACGCGCAACGGGCGCCGCGGCTGCTTTATTCGGCGCTATCGTTCTCGCCAGCCCCGTGTATGCCGCTTCGAACGCGCAGTCGCCCGCGCAGCAAGCGATGGCATCCCCAGCGGATTCTTCCGCGATGATGCCGGTCGAGGCGCGCATAAAGGATCTGCACAAGAAACTTCACATCACCGCCGCGCAGAAACCGCAGTGGGACGCATTGGCTATGGTGATGCGCGACAACGCGCAGGCGATGATGGACCTGCAGAAGCAGCGCGCATCAGACTCGCAGTCGATGAGCGCCGTCGAAGTCATCAAGTCCTACGAGTCAGTCATCGAGGCGCATGAAGATGGAATGAAGAAATTCGTTCCGCCGTTCGAAGCGCTCTACAACTCGATGTCCGATGCGCAGAAGAAGAGCGCCGACTCGCTGTTCCGTAACCGTGAAAAGGTTTCGGCCGCAAAACAGACCGCAGCCAATAAGTGAATCGGAATCCATTCGCCGAACGGAGTCTCATTATGCAAGAACCAAAAATCGAATTGCGCTCTAAGATAGGCAGGGTCGCGGCCGCAGTCGCGTTTACCCTCGTGATTGGCAGCGTCGGCGTCGGAACGGCTCGCGCCGACGACAACCACCGCGACAACGATCGCGGTCGCGTCGCCGATCAGCATCGCGGTAACGACAATCGCGGCTACCGCGGTGGCGGCACAGTTTACGCCGCCCAGCCGGACTACTATTACGCGCCTCAGCCCAACTACTACGCGGCGCCTGACCCGTACGTTTACGGGAATGAGCCCGGCTACGATGCGCCGCCCCAGGGCGTCACGCTCTTCTTCGGTCTGTGATCCCCAAACCTGCTTGTGGGTAGTGTCCCGATTTTAAATCAGGGCACTACCTTACCCTCCTGCTGCACCTGATACTTTGGCGAGGTCGCTCCGCGAGATTATTCAGCGGACGATCTTCGGTACCGCCTTGCCCTCCGGGTGATCGAACAGTTTTGAGATTTCTTCCATGAGCTGTTCGGTCCTGTAGGGCTTGCGCAGAAAGGTGGTGTATCCGTCACAGCGCTCCCTGATTGTCTTTTCGGGCAACGCGCTGGCCAGAATTATTGGCATGTTCCGCAGTCGCTTGTCTGATCGGATCGCCTTAATGACTTCGTTGCCGTCGAGTATCGGCATCATGAAATCCACGATCGCGAGGTCCGGCCTGGTTTCTTCAAGGCGAGCGATTGCTTCCTGTCCGTTTAACGCGGACACGACCCGGTAGCCGGCGTCGCTGAGAATGAACTCAAGGACCTCGAGCACCCCGAATTCATCGTCGACGATCAATATGGTTTTGCCAGCGGGGCCGGCCTTTTTACTCTTCTCCATCCGCTGCAACTCATCTGTTTTCTTGAGTCAGCTCGGCTTCGGGTCTCCTGGAGGCCGACAGCAGGATTGATTTGGCGCTCGCGGAATTTTCGGCGAGTTCAAGTCCGCCCGCAGCGAAATGGAGTTCTCGCAGATCGGAATCGAACGCGCAGTCGCGCACTTTGAGTATCGAAAGCAACCTGAACAGGCTCGCGCCCGTTTCTATAAAGCGCAGCAGAATGTGATTGTCGGTCACGTCGGACAATCCCTGCAGCGGCACTGTCATCGTCGGTCCCACAATCTCAATAACTTCCGCGGTGCAGATCGAGGTGACTCCCTGCGCGCGCAACTCATGCACCAGGGCGGAAAAGAATGGCTCGATCGGCCTCGACCGAAGCGCTTTTTTGAAACCCCCGAGACCATCGATCAGCAGACGCTTCACCTTTCGCTTTTTGATGTCGCGCAGCATCCGATCGGCTATTTCGTCCAGGAACTGATCGGTCGGCGCCTGCCACAGAATTTGTACGTGACCGGCATCGAGCTGCTTCAGCAGCGCTGGACAGGTCGCGGTTACCTTGGTGCGGATTCGCTCCGGTGTTTCGTAAAACCCAAACAGCAGTCCCGGCTCCTGGGCGCTCGACTCCCCCAGAAATTGCAGGCCCAACGTGGTTTTGCCGGTTCCCGAAGGCCCGATCACCATCGTCGAAGAACGAGCTGGTAATCCACCGCCAAGCATTTGATCGAGGCTGGGATTACCCGACAAAACTCTCTTCAGTTCTCCGTTGATGTCGGAGGTCTGGGAGACAAGCGTTTCGAGCCGAGGATAGACCGTGACTCCGTCTTCGGTGATGTCGTAGGAATGGACTCCCTGGAGATAGCTGCTGCCGCGAAATTTGCGGACGCACAGCTCACGCGCCGACCGCCATTCGTGGACCGAGGTGGTCAGGTTGATAATACCGTCGACCATGGTCTCCTCGGATGACGGCTTCTGCTCGCTGGGATTGGTGAGCAGAAAAACGGTGCATTCCGACGCATCCGCCTGGGTTTGCAGCTGCTGCACGAACAGCTTCAGGTCCTCGCGCGACTTGGCGTGATCGGACGCCGACGCGAATCCGTCCACTACCAGCGTCGTCGCCTTGCGCGCCGCCACCTCCCGGCGCAGCAGATGGAGCAAACCTGACAGCCCGTCCTTTTTCAGCGCGTTGAAACCACTGACATAGAAGATGCCGTTGCCGACCGCTCCTTCATCGTAGAATTTCAGGTCTCCGATATTCAGCAAC
The DNA here is from genome assembly GCF_049584895.1 of Binatus sp. (SeqCode). GTDB lineage: Bacteria > Desulfobacterota > Binatia > Binatales > Binataceae > Binatus. Next base: position 45,290 of record NZ_JBAUYR010000098.1, on the reverse strand, counting down.
ATCCGACCGACCGTCTCGGCGATCAGGGTTATATAGAGAACCTTGCTTCCGGCTGCTGCTTGATTGAAGCAAATTTGATTCCCGAGAATCGTTTTGCCCACGCCGGGCGGTCCTTCGACTATATACAGACCGCCTCCGAAGAAGCCGCCGTGCAGAATATCGTCGAGGCCTTTGATCCCGGAAAGTACACGTCTAAGCGGCCGTACGTCGCTACTCATGGTTTTCCCTCAGATTCAAGGGGTAAAGAGACGGTAAACATCGAGCCCGCGCCCGGTTCCCCGAATACGGTTATAGAGCCGCCCATCAGCTCTACGAAACTTCGTGAGAGCCACAGGCCAATCCCGAAGCCGGATTGAACGTGGCGTCCCACCGCTCGTTCGAACCTTTCAAATATGCGGGCTTTGTCCTTCTCGTCAATGCCAATGCCGTGGTCGCGGACGGTTATCTGCGCGATTTCGGGGGTCGCGCTCAAATTTATTTCGATCGGCTTTCCCTGGCCGTACTTGATCGCGTTGGAAAGTAAATTTTCCACGATTCCCGATACCGCCGTCCGATCCAGCAGCCCTATAACGTCGTTCTGAACCTTTGCGCTCAGCTTTGACCCGCTGCGAATCGCGAGCGGCATGTAGTCATTGACGATCTCCGCGATCAATCCGGACAGGTTCACTTCTGAAGGGTCCAGATGGAACTTGCCGGAAGTGACTTGCGCAACTTCGAGCAGAGTGTTGGTCCGTGCCACGAAGTGTTTTATCTGTCGCTCGAGTCGATCGATCTCCTGCATCAGCTTCGCCTTGTCCCCGGACTTCTCCGCCGCGCGAATCAGTTGGAGGCCAAGCAGAATCGGAGTTAGCGGATTGCGCAGTTCATGCGTCGCGATCGCGAGAAAATCGTCGCGAACTCTGATCGCCTCGCGCAATTGTTCGATCAGTTTATCGGCCTGATCGGTGGCCTGCCCAGGTTGAACCGCCTCGGCACTCGTCCCTACGGTCTCAGGCTTTGGACTGCCTTTAGCCACCGCCGTTCACCGACGCATCAAAGCACTAAAGTAGCGACAATGCTAACAAGGCCGCGGCATCGCTGCTCTTGGGAGAAATCCCGCGCGAGAGCGTCGAGAATTTGACGGGCAACCCCTTTAATCCCAATGACCAGGAATGATTACGGCGTCGCGGTTGAGGCGGAATCCAGACTGGATTTGGTGGATTCGCGCTTCGAAGATTCAGAGTCGAGGCGCCTGATCTTGAGTCGCGCAACACCCTTGTCGGTGATTCCGAGCTCTTCCGCCGCGCGCTTCGACAGATCCAGGCTACGGCCGCGAACATGCGGTCCGCGATCGTTGATCCGCACCTTCACCGATTTGCCGTTCGCAGGATTGGTTACCAATACCAACGAGCCAATCGGAAAGGTCTTGGACGCGGCCGTCAATTCGTTGGGATCGTAGCGCTCGCCGTTCGCGGTTTTGTGCCCGGCCTCCGCCTCTCCCTGGTAGGACGCCCGCACTGTTCTCGACGGCTGCGCGCTAGTACGCGGTGGCGGCGCCGGCGGCGGCGGAGGAGGAGGCGCGACCACCGGTGCCGGCGCCGGCTGAGGCTGTTGTGTCGCGCACGAGGCCAAAATCAACAGGCAGATCAGCATCAGCGCTTTGCCCAAATTGAGTTGCCAATTGTTAATTCTCATTGGCTATTCTCCGCGGATGACGCATAGTCGTCCGCAGCAGATTTCGCGGCGTCAGCCGACGCGCTCCCTTCAGCCTAGATCGATTCGGAAAATGGGACTAGGCAGCCGCGGGAGCGCGCGCGAGTTCAGTTTGTAGTTAAAATATGCTCTTGACAACATTATGTAATTTGAGACATTTTAGGTGGTGACCTGGCCGATTGTATTTCATCCGAAATTCGATCCCGAATTTGAAGGTCTGGCTGAGTCAGTACAGGATGAATTGCTCGCCCACCTGAAATTGCTTGAACAGTTCGGACCTCAGCTTGGAAGGCCGCGCGTCGATACGTTGAAGGGTTCGCGCCATCACAACATGAAAGAATTGAGATTTGATACTGCCGACGGAGTCTGGCGCTTTGCCTTTGCTTTCGATCCGAAACGGCGCGCGATTCTCCTATGCGGCGGCGACAAATCCGGGGTCAGCGAAAAGCGCTTCTACCGTCAATTAATGGACAAAGCCGACGAGCGCTTCGACGCTCACGTAGCTCGCATCAAGGGCAGCAAGACAAGGGAATAACTATGAGCACGCTGAAACAAAGAATGAACGAACTGAGCCCGGCTCGTCGAAAGAAGGTCGAGACCCGCGCCGCCGAGCTTGTTTCCCAGGAAATGACCCTTCAGGAATTGCGGCGGGCGCGCAAACTCACCCAGGTCCGCATGGCCAAGGCTCTCCGCATCTCGCAGGACGGGGTATCTCGCCTGGAGAGGCGAACGGATCTTCTTCTTTCAACTCTGCGGAAGAGCGTTGAAGCGATGGGCGGCAGCTTGTCTCTAATTGCCGAATTTCCCGACAGTGAACCAGTGACAATCTCCGGTATAGCCAGCGTGGAAGGAGCTCCCCAGCACCGGACTCGTGGCGTTAGCAGGCGAGCGTCGGCGAGAAACGACTAGGCAGCCGCGGGGGCGCGCGCGAGTTCGAAGGCGCCCAGCTCGATCGTGTCGTTCGAGCGCAGCACTATCTTGGTCGATAGCCGTTGCTCGAGCGTCTCGAGATCTTTCGCGCCGTGATCGTACAGGTAGCGCGCGACTTCCGGGTTCAGCTTGACGATCAACATGTCGCCCGCCGACTTCGATACCGCCTCGCGCTGAATCCCGCGCAGCACTTCGGCCGCGAGCGTCGGCACTGATTTGACGACGCGCCGCCCTTCGCATCGCGGACACGTGTCGGTGAGCAATTTCTCCAGGCTCTCGCGCGTGCGCTTGCGCGTCATTTGCACCAGGCCCAGCTCGGAAATTTTGAGCGCCGAGGTCCGCGCCTTGTCGCGCTTGAGCGCCGTCGCCAGTGCGTCGCTGACTTTCTTGCGATCGCCCTCGCGCGCCATGTCGATAAAATCGACGATGATGATTCCGCCGATATTGCGCAGCCGCAGTTGCTTCACTACTTCCTCGACCGCTTCGAGATTGGTCTTGAAAATAGTGTCGTCCTGGCTGCGCTTGCCGACGAAGCGTCCGGTGTTCACGTCGATTGCAGTCAGAGCTTCCGCCTGATCGAAAATCAGGTAGCCGCCCGACTTGAGCCACACCTTGCGATCGAGTGCGCGCTCGATTTGCGGCTCGATATTGAAACGATCGAACAACGGCTGCGGCCCGTCATGCAACGACACGCGCGCGCGCAGACGCGGCATGTAATTCTGCACGAACTGCACCACCCGGCTGTAGGTCGTCGGGTCGTCGCACCACAGCCGGTCCACTTCGCTGGAAAACATATCGCGCACAACGCGCAGCGCCACGTCGAGATCGCTGTACAGGATCGACGCCGGCGGCATGCTCTCGTTCTTGCGCAGGATCGAGCTCCACAGCTTGGTCAGAAATGCGACGTCGCGCTGGATCTCGCGACGGCTGACGCCTTCGCACGCGGTCCGCACGATAAACCCGCCCTGCGGCGGCCTCAGCTCGCCGACGTCCTGCCGCAAACGCGCGCGCTCCTCGGCGCTCGCGATTCGCCGCGACACTCCGATGTGATTGCTGGTCGGCGTGAACACCAAATGCCGTCCCGGCAGCGAGATCGACGACGTCAGCCGCGCGCCCTTGGTGCCCATCGGCTCCTTGGCGATCTGCACGATGATGTCCTGGCCGCGCCGCAGTTGCTGCTCGATCGGAAGCCGCGAGCGTTGTGGCGCCTGGCTGCGCCCGCGCCCTCGACCTCCGCGACGACGCCCGCGCGACGGCCGCGGCTCGTTCCCATCGCCGTTGCCGTTGCCATCAACGTTGTCGGCGGATTCATCAGCGTTGCTCGGCTCCGCCTCGGCGAATTCATTTTCGCCGACGGGCTCGGTCTCGACGTCTTCTTCACCGAGCACTTCCGCCACGTTGTTGAGCGCGGAAACTCCATCGTGAAAATCGGAGACGTGCAGGAAGCCCGCTTTCTCAAGCCCGATATCGACAAACGCGGCCTGCATCCCGGGCAGCACGCGCGTAACCTTGCCCTTATAAATATTTCCCGCGAGCCCGACCTGGCGATTGCGCTCGAGGTAGAATTCGGCGAGCTCGCTATCTTCAAGCAACGCGACTCGCACTTCGAGTGCGGACGCGTTAATTGCGATTTCTCGTTTCACAAATGGACTCTCTTATTCCGGCAAATCCGACATGACTGCTGATACAAAAGCGATGCGCCGGGAGTTGTCGCGCGGGCGCCGCGAGCGTTCAGGAAAGTACCCGCATCCGATGGGACATCGTTTTACCCTTTGCGTCGACAACTTGTGCAGGATCATACGAGGCACGCCCGACCTCCGCAAGCAAGCGCGATTGGCGAATCGATAACAGGCTTTTAATCCACAGCTATCTTGACATGCTACCATGGGGCCGATACTGGTCATGGGGATGTCTGCTGCGGCCGACATGGTTGCGCCCAGTCTCCCGGGAGCGGGCCTGCTCAACAGCAAGGTCCTCGTTCTCAATCGCTCTTATCTCCCCGTTCACGTTACGTCAGTCAAACGCGCGTTTGCGCTGCTCTATCAGGGCGTGGCGAAGGCGGTTGACGAGCAATATCACACCTTTGACTTCGAGAGCTGGCGCGATTTGTCGATCGAGGTCCAACATGAGCGGCTCGGGATCGTCAACGGCTTTATCCGCGTTCCGCGAGTGCTCTTGCTGACGGCGTACGAGCGGGTGCCCAAGCGTCACGTGCGATTCTCGCGTTTCAACATCTTCGCCCGCGACGGCAACACCTGCCAGTACTGCCACAAGAAATTGCCGCGCACCGAGCTGAATCTCGACCATGTAATTCCGCGCTCTCGCGGCGGGATGTCGACGTGGGAGAACATCGTATGCTCGTGCCATCACTGCAATCGGCGCAAGGGTGGCCGCACCCCCGAAGAAGCCGGGATGCACCTGTTCCGCCGCCCGCGCCGCCCCGAATGGACGCCGTTTTCGTCCGAGATGTTCAGCCTGAAGCGCTACCGCGAATGGATGCCGTACCTGTCGCAGGTCGACAGCGCTTACTGGAACACCGAGCTAATCCAGGATTAATCGCCTGCGCGGCGGGCGGCATCGACACCGTCTCGGCGGGTCACCCCTGCCCCGGAGGCGTGGAACCCGGGCAGGGTTCCCACATTCAATAAAGTGATTTCCCCTTCCCCCGATTCCACTAGGTGCTGTGGATACCCCTCCACCAACCCACGATATGTTGCGTATCCTCTTGACCCTCTCAGGGTACTTTAGTGTAAGCTTTCGCTGACGTGGTGGATGTGGTTGCGGTGGAGGGAGCATGCGTCTTAAGAGCCTTGAATTACTAGGCTTCAAGTCCTTTCTAGATTCAACGACGATAAGTTTTGCCCCGGGGATGACCGCGGTGGTCGGTCCCAACGGATGCGGCAAGTCGAACGTCGTCGACGCGATCCGATGGGTGCTCGGCGAGCAAGCGCCGACGCGCCTTCGCGGCAAGAGCGTCGAGGATCTTATCTACGCCGGCAACGAGTCGAATCCCGCGGCTGGGATGGCGGAAGTGTCGCTCATCCTCGAGGCCGAAGAAGGCAGTCAGCTTCCAGAGCCATACTCCGCGCTCAGCGAAGTCGCAGTCACGCGCCGCGCGTATCGATCGGGCGAATCGGAATACCTGCTCAACAAGATTCCGTGCCGCTTGAAGGACATCACCGAATTTTTCATGGCCGCGCAGATTCACAGCCGCGGCTACTCGCTGGTCGAGCAGGGCCGAATCGAAGAAATTATCCAGGCCAAGCCGCATGAGCTGCGCACGCTCGTCGAGGAAGCCGCGGGCCTGTCGCTGTTCAAGGGCCGGCGCGAGATGAGCGAGCGGAAGCTCGAGCGCGTCAAGGAAAATCTCGCGCGTGTCGACGACGTGCTCAGCGAGATCGAGCGTCAGTTGAGTTTCGCGCGCAGGCAGGCAAAGAAAGCTGAGACCTACAAGGTTGTAAAGTCGGAACTTGGCGAGCTCGAACGATACTCAGCCGCGCGGCGACTGATCGATCAGCGCGAAGAGCTGGCGACTCAGACCAACCGCGACACAGAATTGAAGAGCGCGCTCGACAGCGCGCGCGCAGGCGCAGCGGCGATCCGCGAGCAGGTTGAGGCCGCAGCGTCGGCTGCGCAATCGGCGCGGTCGGAGCTGGGCGGCGCTCAGCGCGAACTCGAAAATCTTCACAACGGTGCGCAGGAGCGTCTGCGCACGCGAGGATTTCTGCAGCGGCGCCTCGACGTCACAGCTAAGCTCGAAATCGATCTGAGCGCTCGTCTCGTCGATCTGGAAGCGAAGGCGACGCTGGCGCGCGCGAATCGGGCCGAGGCGGGCGCGACCCTCGCGCGCGAAATCGCAGCGGGCGGCGGCGACGCCGACGCCGCGCTGAAAGAAATCACAGTCAAGCACGACGCTGCGAACATCGAACTCAAGCAAGCCGAGCGTCGCGGCGAAGAATGCAAGGACGACCTGTCAGACGTCGTGCGCGAGGCCGCGGTGATTCGCGGGCGGCTCGGCGATCTCGCGGGCGAGCGCGCCGATCTCGAAAAGCGCCTTGAAGCGACGACGCTCGAGGGTCCTGCGCTCGCCGCAGAACTCGAAACCGCGCGCGAACTGATGAGCGCGGCGGAGGCCGACCTCGAAGCGTCGCGCGCAGTTGCAACCGATCTCGAAAGCTCGCGGCGCACGGCTGCTGAGCGCGAGATCGAAGCGCGCACCGCGCTCGACCATCTGACGGCGCGCGTCAATTCGCTGCGCGGCGTACTGAGCGCGCGCGGCGAGCTTCAACCGAATCACTCGTCGAACGGCGTCGACCTGCGCCTCCGCACGATTCTCGAATCGCTCAACGGCGATCGTCCCGCGACCGATCCTTCGATTCTCAAACAAGTCGTGCGCGCGCCGCTTGCGCTCGAGCCGGCGCTCAAAGCCGTGCTTGGCCCTCAGATGGACGCGGTCATCGTCGAATCGCCGCAGTTTGCGATCCGCGCGATCGAAATTCTCAAAGAGAATCGCGCGGGCCGGATGGACTTCGTGCAGGAACCCGACGCCGCAATCTCGGCGCATCCGGCAATCGACGCTCCCGGAATCGCGGGGCGGTTGCTCGAGATGCTCGAAATCGAATCGCGTTTCTCGCCGGTCGCCGAAGCGATGCTCGGTCACGTGATGCTGGCGGACGACCTGCATTCCGCGCTGGCCGCGTCGAATCTCAACGGTCACGGAACTGTTTTCGTAACGCGAGACGGCGACCTGGTGATGCCCGGCCGAATGATCAGCGGCGGCAGCACCGAAGACAACCATGCCGCCGTGGACCTCGCCGCAATCGAAGCTGAGAAGCACGAACTCGCGCGCGCGGAAGAAGAGCATCGCACGCGAGTCGGTCAATTCGCCTCCGTCCGCGCCGAGCGCGAGCACGCCGACGCGGAACTCGAACAGGGCCGGATCAAAGCGCGCGAAGCCGAGCGCGCTGCGAACGAACGCCGCAGTGCGCTCGCCCGCGCCGAACAATCAGTCGCGCTCTTGAATTCTCACGGCGATAATTCGCAGCGCCGCCTGAGCGAACTCGCGGAACTCGTGATCACGTCGAATGCGCGCCTCGAAGAACTTGCAAAGATGGAGCAGGAAGCGCGCGCCCGCCTGACCGTGATGGTCACCGAGATTGCCACCCTGCGCACAGCGGCCGAAGAAATCGGCGCCGCGATGCTCGAAGTCGCTTCCAAAGTCGAGGCGCGCAAGTCTCGCCTCGGTGCGCTCGAAAGCGAACTGGCGCACACACGCCGGGAAGCTGACGCGCTCGAAGCGCAGATCGACGAGCATCGCGCGACGCTGGAGCGCTCGCATGCCGAGTGCGCCGAGTTCGAGCGCGAACTGGAAAATCTTTCCGCGCAGGATGTCGCGGCCCGCGCCCGTGAGACTGAACTCGAAGCGGAACTCTCACGCCTGCGCGCGCAATGCGACGCGTCCGAGCACGAACTGGAAGCCCGCCGCGCCGACTACAAGAATGCGCAGGAGGCGCTGACCGCTCTGGAAGCCGACGCGAACGAATGCGGCCTCAAACGCGAACGTGCCCGCGCGCTCAGCGAAGAATTGGCGCGCGCCTTCACCGAAAAGTTCGGCGCCGAGTTCGACGCGATGGCGGCCGAGATAGTTCCCGCACTCGACGGCCGCGTCGCCGCCGATGACGACGCGCGAATCGTCGAGCTGCGCGCGAAGATGGAACGAATCGGCGAAGTGAACCTCGCCGCAGACAGCGAAGTCAAAGAGCTCGAGGAACGCGCAGGCGTGCTCGGCACCGAGCGCGCCGACTTGCAGAGCGCTCTCGACGACCTGACCAAAACGATCACGCATCTGAATCGCGAGGCGCGCAAACGCTTCGCCGAGACCTTCGAGGGCGCCGCGAAAAACTTTGCCGAGCTATTCCCCAAGCTGCTGCGCGGCGGCAAGGGCCGCCTCGAGCTGACCGACACCGGCGACGTGCTCGAAGCGGGAGTGAACGTTCTCGTGCAGCCGCCGGGCAAGAAGGTCAAGGAGATAGGCCTGCTGTCAGGTGGTGAGAAGGCGCTGTCCGCGATGGCGCTGATCTTCTCGCTATTCCTGCTCAACCCCAGCCCGTTCTGCGTGATGGACGAGGTCGACGCTCCGCTCGACGAGTTCAGCCTGGCAGCATTCACGACCTTGATGGCGGAGCTGAAAACCCGCTCGCAGTTCATCGTGATCACGCACAACCAGCGCACGATGCAGCGCGCCGACCAGATCCACGGCGTGACGATGGATCGCCCGGGCGTCTCGCGAATTATCTCACTGCGAATCCCGCAAGCCGCGTAAAAAAACCGGCGCGGCGATCACAGGAAGGGCGGGCACGGCGGCCCGCCCCACTTTAGATCAAGCTGTAGCCGCTGCCTTTGCGATCGAATCCGATCCCGAGGCTGTTTACTTCGACGCCGTACGCTTTGAGCAACGGCTGGCTGTACGTCACCAGTCCCGTGACCTTGTCGAGTGGTTCGGTGGCGAGGAGGAGCGCCGACTGCGCCATCCATTCGACCGGCTCGCCCGTCGGGTCGTCGGGTCCGGTCACGAGATGGTGATGCACCGTGCCCGGCGTCGCGACGACTTGCGACGGCGATACGCACGTCACCGAGATTCCGTCGTCGTAAACTTCTTCGGCGAGTCCCTGCGTGAAGCGCTCGAGCGCTGCCTTCTCGGCGCCATAGCATACGCCGCCGCGAAACACGGTCTCGTTCTTGTACGGTCCGCGGCCGGGTCCGATCGCCGCGCCCGACGAAATGTTTACGATCGATCCTGACTTGCGCGGGATCATGTCCTGCAGCACCAGGTGACTCAGCATGAACGGGCCGTGAAGGTTGACTGCGAACGATCGCATCCATCGTTTCGGCGGAAAATCCTTGACCGGGATGAAGTAGGTCAGCGCCGCGTTGTTCACCAGCACGTCGACCGGCCCGAAGAGCTTGTGCGTTTGCTCGACCAGTTTCTCGCAGTCCGCTTCCGAGGACACGTCGCAGGTGACGGCCTCGGCCTCGCCGCCGGCTTTCTTGATTCCCGCGACCGTGGTTTCGAGCGAGCCTTCCAGCGGATGCTCGCCTTCTTTCAGCGTGCGCGCCGAGCACACGACCTTCGCGCCCTCTTTGGCGAACAGTTCCGCGATCGCCTTGCCGATGCCGCGGCTCGCGCCCGTTACGATTGCAACCTTGCCCTTGAGCTTGGCCATTAGAATCTCCCTCAATGATGAGGTCCGCGTGAAGTGAAATTTCGTCGCGGCCCTGATTCGTTATAGCGGGGAACGTAATCGAATGTGAAACCCCTCCTGGGTTTCACACTTCCGTGGGCAGGGGATGATCCCTTTTTTGTGTCATTCTGAGCGAAAGCTGCTGTAGCGAAGAATCTCGACGGACGCTCTTGCGGCCGGCGCCAGCGCGCATGTGACGCGCTACGCGCGAGATCCTTCGCTGCGCTCAGGATGACACAAAACGTCCGTGCCGGTTTCGGAAGAACAGCGCTACTGTTATTCTTGGCATCGAAGTTTCCTCCGGATTTATTTCCCCGGGACGATCAACCTGTGAGCCCCTTCTCTATCGCATTCATTCTGATTATCGCGGCCGGTGTCGGCGCGGGCCTCATTTTCATCGGAGTCTTGATTCAATGGAGTCTGCGCAAGGCGCTGCCGTCACGTCCGACTCATCCGCAAATCGAGGCTGCACCGCAAACCCAGCCATTACCGCCGCCTGAGATCGCGCCGGAACCGACGCCCGAACCGACGTCCGAACTTATTCAGTTCGAACCTGCCGAACCTGTTCCGGTTCCTGCGCCTGAGCCGGAGCCCTATGTCGCGCCGACGCCGGCTGTTCGCGAGCCGGTGCGAATCGGGCTTGGGCTGCGCAAGACGCGCGAGAACTTTCTCGCGCGCATCAGGGCTGCGCTGACCGGCAGCGCGAAAATCGACGAGATTTACGAAGGCCTTGAGGAGGCTCTCATCGCGGCCGACGTTGGGGTCGAGGCCAGCATGAAGATCTCAGCCGCCGTGCGCGCGAAGCTGGGCAACGACAATCGCCCCGATACGATCCGCGATGCGCTCAAGGCCGAAATCACCACGATCATGACGTCCGCGGACCGCGCGCCCGCCGACTCCGGCGATGCGCCGCTCGTGATCATGCTGGTGGGCGTTAACGGCGTCGGCAAAACTACTACCATCGCGAAACTTGCGGCGCGGCTGAAGGCCGAGCGCGGCAGTGTGATCGTGGCGGCGGCGGACACCTTTCGCGCTGCCGCGATTGAGCAGCTCGAAGTGTGGTGCGATCGCGCCGGCGCCGACATCATCAAGCAATCGCAGGGCTCTGATCCCGCGGCGGTCGCCTTCGACGCGGTCAAGGCCGCGGTCGCGCGCAAGGCGAGTACCGTGCTGATCGACACGGCAGGGCGTCTCCAGACCAAAGTTAATTTGATGGAAGAGCTCAAGAAGATTGCGCGCGTCGTCGCGCGCGAGTTGCCAGGCGCGCCGCACGAGACGTGGCTCGTGCTCGATGCCAACACGGGTCAGAATGCGCTCAGCCAGGCGTCGGTTTTTCGCGATGCGGTACCGCTCACCGGAGTGGTTCTTGCCAAGCTCGACAGCACGGCGAAGGGCGGAGTGGTGGTCGCGGTAGCGGAGCGGCTCAAGATTCCGGTGCGTTTCGTGGGCCTCGGCGAGGCGATAGAGGACCTGCGCGAGTTCGATGCGCGCGAGTTTGTTGACGCCCTGTTTGCAACTGACGACGCAGGGGAGCAGAGTGCCAGCGGTTCTTATGCAGCTTGACAGCGTAGTTTATCAAAATTTAAACTAAAGGTAGAAGATTCTCTCTCATGGCCACAGATGTCTTAAAGCAACTAGACGAACGTATTCAAGCTTCCGTCGCGCGTATTCAGCAATTGCGCAAGGAAAATGAGCAACTCGCACTGAAGCTGGCGGAAATGGAAAAACGCTACGCCGACGCGGCCGGCCAGGTGAAGCAGTTGAGCGCCGAGCGTCTGCAGCATGAAAACGAACGCAACGACGTGCGCATGCGGATCGAAAAAATCCTCACCCGCTTCGACGGGATCGATCTCGGATAGAGAATGAAAGGCGTCAACGTCCAGATCATGGGACAAAGCCTGACCGTCGCCAGCGATGCGGGCGACGACTGGGTCAAGTCTCTGGCTGAGACGGTCGATGAGAAGATTAAGGATATCCGCGCCGGGAGCCAGTCGATCAATTCAGTGAACCTGGCAATCCTGGCTGCGTTAAATTTCGCCGAGGAGCTCGAACACCTGCGTCGGGAGCATCAAGAGCTGGTGGATCGAATCGCGGCGATGAATAAACGGCTGTCCGCGGCGATAGACGGAGAATGAGCATGAACCGTCGAAACGTCGCGCGGCATCCGAGAGGTGAACGATTTCGGACGGGGGCGGGAATTGTGGATCTCGAGAGCAGCCTAAACGCGGTGCTTACAAGAATGAGGCCCGTGCGATATTTTCCGACCGCATCGAAGGCTTTCGCGACAGAACGTTTCGCGGATACAGGCCGGCTGTCAGCCGGTTCGAGAAGACAACGACAGGCGCACGTGACGGCAGTAAAAAACCAAACGGCGCAATCGAGCAGTTAAACCCGCTCCCGCCATGGCGACGACTGTGGCGGACGAAAAGAAAAATCTTCGCGCGATCATGATCGCATGCCGCAACGCGGTTTCTAGCGAGCGTGCGAGGGCATCGTCACAGACTGTGCAGCGCAACCTGATCGCGAGCGAGTACTACCGCGAAGCCTCCGCAATTGTTCTGTACGCCGGAATCGGTAATGAGGTTTCCACGGACCTCATCCTTGCCGACGCGTTGAAGTCGGATCGCGCCGTCTTCTATCCGCGCGTCGATGTGGGCATGATCGTTGCCCGACGGGTTCGCGATCGCGCCGCGCTTGTCGCCGGTGCGTACGGAATCCTCGAGCCGCCTGCGTCGGCGGAAGTTCTCGACCGCAAAAGTTTCGCGAAAGTTCTCGTGTGTGTTCCCGGCGTTGCCTTCGGACTCGAAGGACAGCGACTGGGCCGTGGCGGGGGTCACTATGATCGTTTCATCGCCCAACTCGGCGACGAAGCGATCACTGTGGGGCTCGCCTTTTCATTCCAGCTGCTCGATCGAATCCCCGAGACGGGGTTCGACCGGCGGCTTAACTTCATTGTGACCGAGTCCGAGGTTCATCGTGCCTGCGAAGCGCCACTGCTGGCACGCCGAACACGGACGAAGGAGGTAAACCCGGGTGGCTCTAATCATGGCAATCCTGGGATTCATAATTGGTGGCGCGGTCTTATACATTTGGGGAATAACGAAACAGCGTAACGACGCCGTTAACCTGGAGGCCGCGCGCGCTCAGGCCGAGGAAATAACCAAGGAGGCTCAAACACGGAGCCAGTTAGTAGTTAAGGAGGCAGAACTCAAGGCAAAGGATATGGTGGTCGGCGCCAAGGCCGACGCCGAACGCGAGATGCGCGATCGCAGGCGCGAAATTGCTGCGATGGAACAGAAACTCGAAGCACGCGAGGAGACTTTCGAAAAGCGCCAGGAAGCATTCGAGCGGCGCGAAGCCGATCTCAATCGGCGCGATCAAAGTCTACGCTCGCGCGAGAAAAGTCTCACCGACAAGGAAGATGTACTGCAGGCACATATCGACGAGGCCCGCACCAAGCTCGAAGCCGTCGCCGGCCTGACGCGCGAGGAAGCCAAGCGCTCGCTGATGGATGAGATGATCGGATCGGCGCGCACCGACGCAGCGAAACACATTCGAATCGTCGAGGAAGAGGCGCGCGAGGAGGCTGACCGCCGCGCCAAGCGAGTCGTCGCGATCGCAATCGAGCGGCTGGCGGGCGAATTCGTTGCCGAGCGCACGGTTTCGGTAATCGCGCTGCCCAACGACGAAATGAAGGGCCGTATCATCGGTCGCGAAGGACGTAATATCCGCGCGATCGAGGCGGCCACCGGCGTCGATATCATCATCGACGATACTCCGGAGGCGGTCGTGATTTCGTGCCACAACCCGATTCGCCGCGAGATCGCGCGGGTGGCACTGATGCAGCTCATCTCGGACGGACGCATTCATCCCGGACGCATCGAGGAAGTCGTGCGCAAGGCCGAGCAGCAGGTCGAGGAATCGATTCGCGAGGCCGGTCAGCGCGCGATTATCGAAGTCGGCGTGCATGGAATCCATCCCGAACTGGTCAAGCTGCTCGGGATGCTCAAGTATCGCTACAGCTATGCGCAGAACGTATTGATGCACTCGATCGAAGCGGCGTTTATCTGCGGCGCGATGGCGGCCGAGCTGGGGCTCAACGAAAAGCAGGCCCGCCGCGCGGCGCTGCTGCACGATATCGGCAAGGCGCTGACGCATGAGGTCGAAGGATCGCACGCGTTGATCGGCGGCGAAATCGCGCGCAAGTACGGCGAGTCGGCGAAGATCGTCAATGCGATCGCGGCGCATCATGAGGAGGTCAAAGCCGAGACGATTCTCGCGCCTCTCGTCGATGCTGCCGATGCGCTCTCGGGTGCGCGTCCGGGAGCCCGGCGTGAAGTGCTCGAGAGCTACGTCAAGCGGCTCGAAGATCTCGAGACGATCGCGAAGTCGTTCAAGGGCGTCGAGAAGTGCTTCGCGGTGCAGGCCGGCCGCGAGATGCGGGTGATCGTCGAGCCGTCGCAGATCTCGGACGAGGACACGTCGATGCTGGCGCGCGATGTCGCGCGCAAAATCGAAACGGATATGACGTACCCGGGCCAGATTCGGGTCACCGTCATTCGCGAGACCCGCGCAACCGAGCTCGCGAAATAGCGAATACGCAATTCCAGCCGGAGGCCCGATCGCAGAAACGCGGTCGGGCCTCCATGCTTTAACGCGACGTTTCGGTTACCTTCGACGCCATGTTTGAAGCCGAACGGATCGCCGGGATCGATTTTGAACCACGCCGGTTGCGCGATTGTCTTCGGCCGCCTTTCCGCAAATTCGAATTCTCGACGCCGATGAGCCCCGCGCATGCCGCCCGCGTCCTTCAGGAGATCGTAGAGCCGCCGCGCAAGTGGGGATGGCCGTCTTCCACCAAGCGCGGATATTTCGAGGGCAAGGTGGCGGGCAGCCGCTTCAAAATCCATCGCGTCATCGGTTACCAGAACTCGTTCATCCCGATCATCGAGGGGAATTTCCGGCGCGACGGTTTGGGGACGATGGTCGCGGTGAACATGCGATTGGTGTGGCCGGTTATTCCCGTCTGGATCGCCATAATAGTTTTCCTGGCGTGGAGTTCAGTCAGCGTCGATTCACCGGTGGCCGGTCCCTTCGGCGTGCGAATGGTGGTGATCGCGATGACGCTCTTCATCTATCTGGTCGCGACTGTTCCTTTCGCGATCGAGTCGCGAATCGCAATGAAGCGCCTGCTCGAGCTTCTGCGCGCCGGGCCCGCTCTTTCGTCATCCTGACGAAGCGAGCAACGCGAGCGGCAGGAAGGATCTCGGACAGCTTCGCGCAGCGAAGCCGGTTCCGGTTTCGAGATCGCGCAGCGGTCCTTTGTGATGCCGTCGGTGCGCATGCTCGTTCGCGCTTTACCGCGCGGGAAGCCAGACGCTATCATCCATCCACGATGCCCACGACGCGCGAAGTCCTCGATGCGACTATCGCATTGGAAAAAAAAAGCATGGCGCTGTACGCGCGCTTCGCGAAGATTTTTGCGAGCACGCCGGCGCTGCAGGATTTCTGGTTCGGGATGGCGCGTGATGAGGCCCGCCACGTCGGCGCGTTGGATCTCGTCACGACGGTGCTCGATCAGGAAGCGATGCTCGATAAGCCCAGTCCAATCTCGCTCGAAGACGCGACGATCGTGAGGCTGCGGACGCTGCTCGATAAGTCGCAGGCTGACGCGACGCCCGGAATCAAGCTCGACCGCGCGCTCGAAATCGCGCTCGAAGTCGAGGAGACGGAGCTCGAGGATCTCGTGTCTGATCTGCTGAAGGCGTTGCAGGCGCCCGACGAGTACGAGCGATGCCTGCGCTTGCTCGTTCACGACCTCGGCGAGCTGAGCTACATGATCGAACGTCACTCCGCCGATCCTGCGCTACTCTCGCGATGCGACGCGCTGGTCAATCGTCACGCCGAGACGCTCCGCCACAGCGCCGGCAGGTAGGCTCGCGCGGACGCGGTGGCGCGCGCGCTGGCCGTTGGTTATATTTCAGGGCTGCGCTGAGGAGTGGCCAAATTGGTAAGGCACCTGACTCTGGATCAGGCGATTGTAGGTTCGAGTCCTACCTCCTCAGCCAAGTGAAAAGTTATTTGCATGCGCGCCGCCAAAGCGCGCGACGATGGTCCCATCGTCTAGTGGTTAGGACACCGGCCTCTCACGTCGGGAACGCGGGTTCGACTCCCGCTGGGATCACCAAATGAAATCAAGGGGTTGTGCGGTCCTGCCGAAGGCATTCGATCGCTTGCTGCCGGATTGGTGCCATCTTCTGATCTCCGAGACCCAATCTTGCCCAAGACGACGTTGTTCACCGCCTTGAGGTAGGCGTCGGACAGGTGCGAGTACCGCAGCGTCATTCGGGGGTCTCTGCCCAGTAACGCCTGCAGGCCTCGACCCTGCACTCCCGACATCGCCTGATAACTCGCGAAGGTGTGACGGGTATCATGCAAACGCAAGTCTTCGAGCCCCGTACGTTTTACTGCGCGATGGAAGGCCATCGTTACCTGATGCGGTTTGAACGGGAAGAGCAGGTCATCATCGATGTTACTTCGATGCCGACTGGTTTTCCGACAAACCCTTTGCCTTCCATGCATCGTGGCCCTCGATACGCGCCAAAACATATTGAGCCAATCTATGGACGACACTCTCGTGTACTGAGTACCGGCCGGGACGGAACATTCGAGACTTATAGCCTTTGGCGGCAAGTCCGAGGACGCGTATGTCCTGATCGTTGAAGCCATCCACGCCTTCAACATTAGCCTTATCAATAGTAGCGAAATCGGGACGATCCAGAATTGACTTAGGATAGTGCCAGTCAACGATCACTTTCGTATGATGTGGACCCTGAGGCAGCATGACGTAGCAAATAGTGCTATCGGGCTGAAGAGCCAGGAGCATATTTGGATAGAGCAGAATGAAGTACTGTCGCTTCTGCTCCACTTCCGTCAATTCTGAGATCATCGACGTAGGCGCGCTGGCATTACCGGGCACATTCATCGAGAGCGGCTCATCGAACTCTCCGAGCAAAATGTCGTACATCCCACGACCTTCGATGATGCTCCAATGGTCAATCTTGCTATATTCACCGGCTCCCCCGTGGGTGCCGGTAACATGGTAGCCTTCGAGATTGTTCTCAGCCACCATCTTCCAGTTGCATGGGAAGTCATATTCCTTACGACCTGTGCATGCCAGGTTACCCATGTCGTAGTTTTTGACAAATCGAGTTATATCACCCAGGAATGTAGCCAATGACTTACAATTCTGATCGAAATTGACAAACACATGCCCTTCCCATATATCGACTTTCAGTCGGGTTAACCCGTGCTTTGTGGGATCAAAATTCTTGGTCTCGGTCATGGTTGGAGCGCCAATAAGTTTGCCATTCAGTCCATATGTCCAGTTATGATAAGGGCACATGAATGATCGGCAGTTGCCTTGGCCTTGAACAACGATAGCTCCCCGATGGGCACACACGGGCGAGAAGGCGCCGAGTTTGTTCGTCAGATCTCGAACAACGACAATGGGTTCCTCGGCGACTTCAAAGGTGAAGTAGTCGCCCGGTTTGGCAACCTGCGCTGCGTGTCCGACCCACAGCCACTCCTTCAGGAAGATGCGCTCTCGTTCGAGCTCGTAGAGATCCGCGGAGGTGTAATACGTCGCCGGTGGAGCGGCGGCGTCCTTGAAGGGCAAGCTCATTCCAGCTAGCTCGGTCTCCGTGAAGATATCAGTTAAATGTTTCATAAAAACATCAACATCCTTAGCGACTGAATAGTTCGTGGAACCATCGCTGTACTGTTAACCGTCCACATAGACTCTCGAAGCAACTCTAATGCTTTGCCCTCCATACACCGTTTGAGGAAACTGTGCCGCCCGCATAGCAGGTGAACGTCCCGTTCATCTTGTTGCCGGCGACCGAGCCTTTGAACGTACAGTTATAGCTATTTGGTTGAGCCTGTACGTTGATTTCAACCTTGCCATTACTAACACTGCCGCTCGTAACCGAACCGACAGGATTGGCGCAATCGGCATTCGCTTTTTTACCAGCGAAGCATTTGTATGAACCCGACAGCGATTCGCCAGTCTGAGTCAGGGAGAATTGGATACTCCGAACGCGGAATTCCTGCATTCCGACGTTCCCGGTAGTCGTGCGAGTGCCTTTCCATACACCGGACAGATTCGTCTCGCCATTATCGGACTGGGCACCGGCTATATTAGAGCAGCCAAGCATCGCAAGAAGTATGAGCGATACCCATACAGCTTTCATCTTAGGTGACATACCGATCCTTGGTGGATAGCGCGATGATCAGAGTTCGGTGTCGATTTCGGAGGCGCTACACCATTCCTCGGCGGTGATCGACTTTCCTACCATGTTCTTTTGGTCGAAATATCGGTTCCATCCGAATTTCTCGTTGCCATCAATCAGCTCTTCGATCGCTTGAAAGCTTGGGAACTGCCAGTAGGCCATTACATCCCAACCACCTTCAGAAGTAGCGCGACATCGCCATAGCCCCAAGAGCTTTGCGCCCGATTGGTCCAGGGTGCCCAAGGTCTCTCGAATCTTCCCAATAAACTTCCGCTTGTGCGCATTCGGCAACGCATACCATTCGGGTCGGGGTTTCCAAATTTCAAGAAGCGTGTAGGTAGCCATCTATAATCCTCCGATAGATTTCCGCGTTAACTAAGTGATCGTAACCGCCAGAGATAGATCCAGGATTTTAAATCAATCCGCTATTTGGCTGCGTCCAAACCAGCCTTGGCGCAGGCAATGTCAGCTTCGATGCTGCCGCCGCTAACTCCGATCGCGCCGACCACAGAGCCATTGATCATCACAGGAAAGCCGCCACCGATGGCAGAGACCCGCGCTACTTGAGGAATGCCTGCGAGCAGCGAAGCGTCGCCTTTGATGAAATCAAAGAAATCGCCCGTGGGCATACCGAAAAGGGCGGTGAACGCTTTGTTCTGTGCGATTTCGATCGGTACCGGTGAGGCGCCGTCCATGCGACAGAAGGCCTTCAGATTACCACCCTCATCAACCACCGCGACGACCTGCGCGACCTTAAGCTCGGAGGCCTTGAGGACGGCGGCCTCAACCATCTTAGTGGCGAGGCCAGCAGAAATACTTGGTTTATCAACCACTTTAGTCATGGGGTTTCCTCTTTGCATTTGTTTCGTGCTGTCATTTCATCGATGCCTGGGCGACTAGCCCTAGCGTTCAAAGAAGCTCATGGCACTAATACTGCCCGACCCTTTATCCTGCCCGCATGTAGATCGTGGAGAGCAACATTCACGTCGCGCAGACGGTATTCCTTGGTCGCCAGCTTGATCATTTTGCGACGGGCCAACATCATCAGTTCGCACAGCTCGGCATAGTTACCGACCAGGTTGCTTATGATCGATTTCTCGGAGATGACCAGGTCCATCGTTGGTATTTCGATTTTCCCGCCGTAGCCCACTAGATAATAGCTGCCAGCGTTGCGAGTCATCGCGAGGCCTTTGCTGATGGTATCGCCCTCAGCTACGAAGTCGATTACGGCGTGGGCGCCGCTCCCAGCCGTCAAAGCCTTGACGGCTTCAACCTCGTCCCCGTGAGCGATGACTACATGATCGGCGCCGCACTCCTTGGCCAGCGACAGCGCTGGTTCCGATCGGTCGACAACTATCACTTCGGCCGCGCATAGCGACTTCAGAACCTGGATACCGATGTGTCCGAGTCCTCCGGCGCCGATAACCACGACAAAGTCTCCCGGCACAAGATGCTTAGAAGCCTTCTTCGAAGCTCGATAGGCAGTCAGTCCGGCATCCGCATACGGTGCCGCTTCCTTGGGAGTCAGGTCGTGAGTAAGTTTGACCAACGCTCGCTCACCCGTCACGAGGTGCTCCGCATAGCCTCCATTCGAGTCGACTCCTGGGAAGACGCTCTCGCCGTCGTGCATGTCATTGCCACGACGGGCTTCCAAAGAATGTCCGGCCGTGACTAGTGGATGGCAGACGACGGCGTCGCCGACCTTGACGCTCCTAACATCCTTCCCCACCTCCTCCACCCAACCCGCGTTTTCATGTCCGAGTATGTAAGGAAGCTGGACGTTGATCTTTTCGCGCCAAAGTCCCTCAATGATATGCAGGTCAGTCCGACAGACACCGGCTCCACCAATTCTTACGATGACGTCAGTCGGTTTTTCGATTTCAGGATCGGGAACGCTTTCGTAGCTCAAGAAATCACGTCGACCAAATGTCGGATCGTATTCGTGAAGAACAGCAGCTTTCACAGCGATCTACTCCCTGGCTTTCGCGACCCAATTAGTCCCGACAACGACTGAGATCACGTGATCGAAAGCGTGTTCGCGCGGTCTATGCGCCGAAGCTAGACGCGAACGTACGAGAGCTAGCGGGCCTGCAATAAGCCTGCCACAACGGTTCTCGGCAAATGCGCGGAGTTATAGCGGACGAGCCAATGCCGTTAACGAAATGTCGTTAGTGATGACAATTGGCTGAGAGCTGGAAGTTGCTCGAGAGTTCAGGCGTGTGGACCGGGACGCTGGACATTCAAGCGGGCCATGCGGCTGCGGACTGTACTGGGATGAAGACCCAGTAGGTCAGCGGCTCCCTTGCGGCCGTTGATTCGCCAACCAGTCGCATTCAGCACGCGGCGTATGTGGTCCGCTTCGACCTGTTCAAGGGTACGTATGGACCCATCGCTTGAAATTTCCTGCGGCGCGCTGGTTGGACGATCGAACAGGAGAGTCCTCGCTTCAAATGTATCGCAGGACTCGAGCAACAGAGCACGTTGGATGAAATTCTCGAGTTCACGGATGTTGCCGGGCCAGGAATGCTCACGCATTGCCCGCAACGAGGCGGCATCGAGGCACGGGAGGTTTCGCTGCATCGCTCGACCATGCATCTCGAGGAAGTACTTTGCCAGTGGCTCCAAATCTTGGAGAGTCTGCCGCAATGGTGGCAGCGCAACCTGAAAGACATTCAATCGATAGTAGAGATCAGATCGAAATCGCCCCGCGGCGACCTCGGCTTCGATATTGCGGTTGGTGGCAGCAATTATCCTGACGTCAATTGGAACCGGAACACCACCGCCAACTCGCTGGACACTTCGATCCTGCAAAACCCCGAGCAGTTTGACCTGGTTGTCGAGTGGAAGCTCCGTGATCTCATCCAGAAACAGCGTCCCGCCATTGGCCTGCTCAAAGCATCCGAGCCGACGGGCGTTAGCTCCGGTAAAGGCCCCCTTCTCATGGCCAAACAGCTCGCTCTCGATTAGCTGCGAATTAATCGCAGCACAGTCGCACTTTACAAAAGGCTTCTTTTTACGGTTGCTCCAATCATGGATCTTCCGTGCCAGGACCCCCTTGCCGGTTCCCGTCTCGCCGACTAGAAGGACCGTTGAGTCGGTTTTCGCGATCACTACAAGGCGATCCACCGATGATTGCATCGAGGGACGAATAAGAGGGAGATAGCCATCTTGAGTCTCGGCGCTACCCCTCTCCGGAGCGTTGCGAACGTTTCCTTCGCTTGCAGCCGTCCTGGGGCGTTTATTGGACGCAGTTACCGAGGTGGCAATTTGACGTGCTATGCCACAAAGCAGGTCCATCTCGGCTTCCGACAGGTTTGAGTACCGCTTGAAATCCGTGTTCAGAGTTCCTATGCAGACGCCGTCAACCAGTATAGGCATTTGGGCAGCGAAACGGAGTCCTTCGTCCAGAAGAGGCTGGTCTTCGAAGAACGCAGTATTGGAATCCAAGGTATGGAGCATCGGCATGCGGGAATCGAATACCATACCGGTCCTACTTCCCTGGTGAGGAACCTTCGTTCCGATACCTAGCCTGCTTTCTCCTTGTACAGCTAGCGCGACGAGCTCAAACAGATTTTGATCTCGGTCGTATAGGGCTAAGCTTGCTCGGTCGATATGGAGAAAGTGACGCAAGGCCCGGGACACTGTGTCAAAGAATAGATCTACATCTACTGCGTTTGCGAGCCTTTCACCCATTTCGAGCAATACGTGTTTGTTCGTTCCCGAAAAACCGATCGATTCCGTATCGAGGGATTTTTCTCGATCCTGCATTACGGAAACCCAATCGTACATAGTAAATCCTCGTCTTTCCCGGAGCCGTATTCGCGCGCATTTCTCAGGCAGAACAGGCTACCGAAAGTTCGGGGCCAGACGCAAATTGAACGCGAAGCAAGGGTTTTAACTCGAATGTTCCCGATTTTCAATGTCCGATTCAATGTAGCGATCGTTCTAGACAGGAAAAGGAGCCCGGAATCGTTTTGCCGCCTCTCAGCCAATTGTAATCGCTAACGAAATTTCGTTAGCAGCGCCATCGAACAGCCCGCATCAGACCCATTTTGCCCAGGAACTTCATGGCATGAAAATTGCTGTCCGAAAAATCGACTAATACGATTCGATTATCTGCGTGATGGAGGGGATATCTCGATGAGAAACCTCACCGATATTTTTAGCGAAGCAGAACTTGAAGCGATGAGGCGCCCGCTGGAGGAGGCTGTGCCGCCGCCGGCGCAGTACTACACGTCGAAAGATCTATACGAACTCGAAGTGGAGAACATTTTCCTGAAAGAATGGCTCTGGGTCGGTCACACCGAGCAGTTAAAACAACCCGGAGACTATTTCAGCTTCAACATCGTCGACGAGCCGATAATAGTCCTCCTCGATCAGTCCAACCACCTCCGCGCGTTTTCCGCCGTATGCCGTCATCGCGGTGCGGTGGTAACCGCTGGCGAAGGAAACTGCAGGTCCTTCAGCTGCCCCTATCACGGCTGGACCTATTCGCTGACGGGACAGCTAATCGGCGCTCCACAAATGCGGGAGGTCAAGGGTTTCGATCCAGCTAAATACGGTCTAATCCCTTTGAAGGTGGAAACCTGGGAGGGGAGCATCCTCGTCAATTTTGATCCTAACAGTAAGCCCCTGTCCTCGACGTTAGGAGAGCTTCCAGCCTACGTCAAAAATTTCAAAATGGGCGAACTCGTTCCCACCGAGCGCCGAATCTACAAGTTTGAATGTAACTGGAAGATGCTCGTCGAAAATTTCGCCGAGGCCTATCACGTCACTGCCACCCACGGAAATACTCCAGGCTATAGCGACTTGCGCTATTGGAGCGTGGCAAAACCCCGGGGATCATACGAAATTCTAATCGGCGAGTTCGATGAGCCTATGGTTACAAACGTACCTTCAAGCTCCGGCAAACCCGCTTACGTGCTCGAGAATCTCACCGAAGCAGAGAAGAGAAGACAACAGTACGTAGTGTTACTGCCGAACTGGGGCTGGTCGCTTCAGGCCGACGGAATGATCTGTTTCGTAATGGTCCCCGACGGACCTGACCGCTCTCACTTCATTATGGATTGGCACTTCCCGAAGGCTGTCATGGAGAGTCCCGATTTTCCCGAAATATCCCGGGCCTCTTACGATGCGGTAGACGGATTTAACGACCAGGATATTCGGGTTCTGGGAAATACATACCTCGGATATAAGTCGCGCCTGTTTCATCCTGGCCGGTTTTCCTTACACGAGCCGATTCCACACCGGTTGGTACGTTACGTATTGGACCGTACAGATCGAAAGCGGACCGACGCCGCGAATTAATCCAAAGCGACGGCCGGCGACCAAGTCTTACGATGCTTCCAACAACCGAGCGTAATCTTCAGAACATCAGATGCCAAGCGGCGGATATCGGTGAAAGGATGAAGACAAAATATCGGCGAAAAATGATGTCGGTCGTGCTTTTTTGGCTGGTTGGCTTCTTCCTCATGTTTTCGAGAGCGGCGCAAGCCTGTCAGACCTTTGACGAGATCGGAATCACGACGTGCATAACTCTGTTCAGTTCGGCATACGTCAATCTACCGGATAGCAGACGAACAGTATTCGACGCCAATGCAGAAAAGTTCTTTACGAGGCATCCAGATAATCTTCTCTTCCAGCCAAACGAGGCACTGGTAGTTCTCGACGGGAATCCTCAGAAACTCTCCGAACTGGTCGGGTTTCCTATTCACTGGCACCTGGAGGTGCGTCCTCACTACGACTCAACCTACGACGCCACCGGCTTTGGTCAGGGCCAGTACCACAGCTTTTTGTCGGACCTCGCGACCAACGTGAGCGGCGATCAGCAGAACAACTTCTTGCCACTGATCAGAGAGTATTACGTCGACCTGCACCCGAAGCATTTTTTCATCCGGCTCGGACGCCAGATCATTGCATGGGGCAAGTCGGACGGCGTGTACATGTTGGACATCCTCAACAACTTCAATCTGATCAACCCTCAGATCTTTAACGAGCAGCAGATCAAAATTCCGGTGTGGGCCGCCAATATCAATTGGCAAGCTACGAACAGCGGGGAGCTTCAAGGGGTTTTCATACCGCAAACCTATCCTACTTACTACACTGGTCTCCAATTCAAAGGTGGATTTCCCATAAACGGGTCCTATGGCGATTTCACTTATAACTCGGTCGCATTAATTAACAACGAACTTAACGGTTCGCTGGGTTTCAAAATTCCAACTGATGTAAACACTCCTTCCACCCGCCTGAACAATTGGACCTATGCCGCGCGCTGGTCTGAGCAACGCGGGAGCATTCACTACACATTGAATTATCTCTACACCTGGACAACGAGCATGATCTATTATCCGAATACCGGAACATACTTGACGGCCACCAGTATAAATCTGCATCCCCACCGTATGACTGTCGCCGGAGGATCTGCGGACTATGAGTTTAACACCGGTAATGCCTGGCTTGACGGAACTGTCCTTAGAGCTGAATCTGCGGTGACTAATGGAGATGTTTACTATGAAGGCACGGTGGGCAATCCGGTAGACGTCACGCACTGGGGGTTTCTTGGGGGCTTAGACAGATATATCCTCGGGGACTATCTCGAACGTCCAGTCTTTTTCAGTTTTCAATATTGGCAGGATTGGGTACTACGTCGCAATAACAAATGCGCATGCGGCCCCTATTCGAATGAGTTTCAGGACATAGGTTACGGGGGCAGCCACTCAGGGTTTCGCGGGCTCTACAAGAGTCTGTCGACTCTCTATCTCGATAAAACCTGGTTGACCGGCGACATTCTAGACTCCTCGCTGTCGGTAGTGCACGACTGGGAGTTCAATGATTGGTGGCTCCAACCGCACATAGGATACCGAATCTCTGACAAAACGACATTGGGTCTGGGTTTCAACGTCTACGCCGGCCAGCAGCAAACGCCATATGGAGAATTTACAAATTTATCGAACGTATTCTTTGAGATTCACCAGGTGTTGTTGTGAAACTCGAGGTCGAGCTGCGTGTAAGGATGGATGGTCGGACACTAGAAATCGGGAAGAGAAAGGAGAGAGACGGCATGCCACGAATCATATCGAGCAGAATGGCAGCTCTATGGCTATCAGCCATAGTGGCTACTTTTGTAGTTGAATTGATTCCTTCAATTGTTTGCAACGCAAACAGGGTGTTCG
Source organism: Binatus sp. (SeqCode) (assembly GCF_049584895.1). Classification (GTDB taxonomy): domain Bacteria; phylum Desulfobacterota; class Binatia; order Binatales; family Binataceae; genus Binatus. Next base: position 19,964 of record NZ_JBAUYR010000098.1, on the reverse strand, counting down.
CTGAGGAGGTCACGATGGCGGTTCCGGATGTGCCGCCAGTCCCGAAAGTTATAGCGGGTAAGCCTTATAGTGTGACCAAGGGAGAAAGTCCGGGGACGTGGGTGGTGAAGTGGGGCGACCAATCGATGCTGTGGAAGACTCAGCCGTGGATGGAAGAGCGTGAACAGAAGCTGGGCCCGGCATTTCTTGCGCAGTGGACGACGCCGGGCTTGCCGATGCCTTTCGAAGTGCCAATCGAGAAGCGGGATAAGATTCCCGCCACGGAATGGAACGACCGAAGTCTAACGTACAGCTACTATGCTCCGTACTATAACAACGGCTGGGATTGGGCACCTTTTAGCGTTCTTTTGCCTGATGGTTCGGTTCGCACGTCCGGCTTTGACATGGAGTTTTATGTCGGCTACGCGAATGGTCTCGGAAAAGAATATCTTTCTGACAGCGAAATCGCAGCGAATAACCTCAAGCGCAAGTATCTTTGGGAATTAGTTGCACCTGAAGAGTTGCGAGGCGAAGGGGGTGTTACTACCGTCTTTATGGATCCGACTCTGGTTCCAGAAGATACGCTATATTTGCCAACGGTCAGACGCACGCGTCGTTTGGCTGGAGCCATCGCGAAGCAATATTTTCCAGGCACAATCTATCGTTATGAGGATGTGAGCTATACGCAGGCATTGCCCCAGCTCGATTATAAGGTCATCGGTTTCAAACTGTTCGATCCACCTGAGACACTCCGCGGCTTTAACAACCAGGGAGCTCCGGCGACCGTGAAAAGGGTCAGTGGTGCGGGTGACGTAGTGGCGATTATCCAGGTCACTCCAAAGCCTGGCGTCAGTTGGTGGTACGCCAAACGCCTCGAGTATGCCGGCCTGATGGGAATGTGCATGTACTACAGCGAAGAGTTTGATGCCAACGGCAAGCAGATCCGCTATTTCACGCACCTTCCTGAGACTGGTGCCAACCCCAACCTACATATGGGGAGTCCGACTGGACCGAACAATGCGCCTGTGTGGTGGACGGATTGGGGAGTTGCAATCATCGTTGACCTTGAAGGCGGATTCGTACAGGACGGGTACGTCAGTGTTGGCGGCTTCGATGCCAAAACATCGCCAAATATCTTTTCAGAAACGACATTGGCTGCGCAACCAATGACATTGGTTGATTGGCTTTCTCATTAAACGATTGAGATCGCTACTGGCCGGACAAAGATCGCGCGTTCGCAGGAGCGTGCCAGGGAGTTGGTAGGGGATGGAGCAGTACACCGGAACTGACCGCGATCTCGAGCGCCTGGCGCGCTTCTTCATTCGACACCGCAGGGTAGGGGTCGCGTTACAAATAGTCATCGCGGTCCTTTGCCTGTGGGCGATCTTTGGATTGCACCTACGCGATGATCCGAACGCGTGGCCGCCCCGCAGCGATGCATTTGTTCACCTTAACGAACAGATTATGGCCGCATTCGGCGGCGGCAATTCAGTAAGTATTGAGGTGCTGGTTAAAGACGGCACCATATACACAAAATCGCGTCTAAATACGATCAAAAATATTACAGATCACCTCTTTCTGGTGCCGGGCGTTATGCCCTATGCCGTCCGCTCTATCTCGACCTTGAGCAGCGAGTCCTACGCGTTCCTGAACAAAGGAACGTCCAAGGAGACGATGGCTGTAACGCCAATCATGCCTGATGCGCCCCAGTCGGATCAGGATGTGGCAAAGATCGAGGCCGGGGTAAAGGGGAATCCGATGCTGAACGGCGTGCTTGTCTCAAAAGACGGGAAAGCGGCGCTGATTCTAGCTGACTTTCGAACGGAAGTGCCTCCTCACGCGCTGATCAAAGTCGATACCACGGATCCCGTAGCGATCTATCGTGCAGTCAATCTGATTCTTAAAAAGTACGAGAGTCCGGACCTCATCCTTCGCGCAGCCGGAACTCCGATCATCGTTGGCTGGGTCAACAGCACGGGATTGCGTTATGTGTTCGGAGCGTTTGGGTTCTTCGTAATAATAATTGCCGTAGTTTTGTGGTACGGCTTCCGAACCTATAGCGCAGTGGTCTTGCCGTTGCGCGTATCATTCCTGGGAGTGCTAATGGGCTTCGGCCTGTACCGTCTATTTTTCGGCGCGACGATTTACTCGGCCTCCGCTCTCCTTGCTCCCTTCATTATAGTTGCGGCGGGTGCGTGCCACTCCGTTCAGTTCCTCACTCGATTCTTCTACGAGGAATATCCTCGGCTGAAGAACACAGATGATGCGATAGTCAGTACGTTCGTCTCGCGTCTGCGGCCGATGCTGGTTTCGCTGCTATGCGACATAGTGCCCTTTCTGGTTATGGCCGCTATTCCATTCGACAACGTAAGGATGCTCGGGATCGTCACCAGTCTCGGATTGTTTTCACTGACAGTCGATGAGTTTCTTCTCATGATTCCCGCACTCAGCTTTGTCAAATTGACTGAACTCCAGGAAGCTGGTGCGCGAGTTGATCGCGAAAGCCGCTCCTCGGCGCGCCTGGATTCATCTCTTGCACACTTAGTCCGCGGCATTCTAAATGCGCCGCGGCTAAGTGCGGCTATCGTTCTGGTATGCGTGATTGTTAGCGCCGCAGCGTTAGCATTAGATACCCGGGCGCCAATAGGACAGAACAACACCTACGCCATTCACAATTATTTGACCCGCTCCTGGAATCGCAATCCGATTTTTCAGATGGAGCGTGGAATCGTAGAGCGATTCGGCGGTGTGTATCCAATGACGGTTCTTGTGACGCCGAAACCCGGCGCTGGCAGGGTACTTGAGGACCCTGCAGTATTACGAGCGGTGGATGAGTTGGCTCAGTTCATGAGGCAGCAGCCGGGGGTAGGAAACGTCGCAGATATAGCGTACCCGGTGAAGCTTAGTAACTCTTTTTATCACGCCGACGATGAGAAGTTCTTCAAAATACCCGAACAGAAGAGCGAATTGGGCTTGGAAGTATTGGACCTCGCGGACCATGCACCTGGTGCTTATCTGTGGCTATTTACGAACGATCTGACGCAGACAGTGGTAATAGCGTTCACCGCGAGCACTGATTCAGCCTCTGTTAAGCGCCTGATCTCGGTTACAAAGGAAAAGGCTGCGGAAATTTTCAACAATCTACCGGTTACGGTGGGTGTCGCTGGTGGCTCCGTCGGAATAGCCCAAGGCTTCAATGAAAACATAGGCTACTGGCTGCTGGTGGGTGCACTGCTTGGGTTCCTAGGTACTGCTCTTTTGGCAATGCCTTTTATAGGATCGGTGCGACTGTCGTTGATACTGACAGTGCCGCTTATAATGGGCACCATAATATCGCTGGCCTTCATGTACTTACTGGGAATCGAGCTTAATTCCAACGCAATCGCGGCACTCGCGATCGCCAGTGGAGTTGGTATCGACTCGGAAGTGTACCTTCTCTTCAGGGTCCGCGAGGAATACGCAAAACTTGGCAATTTTCGGGAGTCCCTGGTTCATGGATATGTCAAAATCCGGAGGGCGCTGGTCGTTTCAAATGGCGCCCTGATCCTGGGTTGCTGGGCGCTAACTCCAGTTCCGCTTTACATCGGTTATGTAGGGTTTGGTATGGGGCTGGTGTTGTTCTGGTGCTTTCTAATGAGCGCAGTGTTGTCACCAATCCTGTGGGCATGGTTCGGTGAAGCAGTTGTGACACGTGGAGCGCAAAAGAAGAAAATCCCGGACATGGTCCTTGCCAGTAGCGGTACAGAAGGATGAAAAATCTGGCGCTCAACAGTTGTCAGGTTGCCAAACCTCCAAGGTACCAGGGACGGATGGGTAAATAACGTATGGACTGGCTGGCGCTGGTGATGGGTGGCGTAATGGAAATCGGATTCGCCTTAGGAATGAAGTACAACGCTGGATTCACGCGGCTCTGGCCGAGCCTGGGTACCGCGGTGCAGGTCTGTCTAAGTTTGTATCTTCTGAGCTTTGCGATGAAGTCGATACCGATTGGCACGGCCTATGTTGTTTGGACAGGAATCGGAAGCGTGGGTACGGTCGCGATCGGAGTGCTTTGGTTCGGAGAATCCACAGACACGCTACGTCTGTCTTGTGTCGGATTGATTATCGCTGGCTCGCTGGGTCTGAATCTGATCGCGCCGCACTGAATTTACACAGAGTCGGATAAGCCAGCGAGAGGAGAGTAAGGATGCCAACAATTGGAGTTTTCGGGGAGAGGGTAAGGAGGGTCGAAGATCCGCGCTTCCTGATGGGGCAGGCGCAGTATGTGGACGATGTCAAGCTGCCTAACACTCTGGATACAGCCTTTGTTCGAAGCACCTACGCACACGCAAAAATAAAATCGATAGATATTAGCAAGGCGCTAGCCCATCCCGGTGTGCATCGCATAATGACCGGCGAAGAGGCGAAGAAACTTTGCAAACCCTTACGAGTGGAGGTTGATGCCGAAAAATTTCCGGCGAAATATAAGGCTTGCGACTTCTATGCGATTGCGGTCGGAAAGGTAAACTTCGTCGGTGACATTGTCGCGGCAGTAGTAGCGACTAACCGCTACGTTGCCGAGGATGCGGCCGAGTTGGTCGAAGTTAGCTACGAGCCACTGACGCCGGTGTTGGACCCCGAGAAAGCGATGCTCAATGGCACTCCGCTTATTCATGATGAGTGGGGCGACAATATAATGGTCGCTGCGAAATTCGAGGCTGGAGAAGTCGATAAAGCGTTCGACGAGGCCGACGTGAGGGTCAATGGACGCTTCCAGCTGAACCGTCAATGTGCCGCCGCGATGGAGAATCGAGCGGTAATCGCCCACTACAACAGAGTTCTGAATCGGATGACGGTGTGGACGTCCAGTCAAACGCCGCACTTGGTGCGTACGAAAATCGCGGAATCACTAGGTTATCCGCAACACAGTCTTCGGGTCATTAGTCCTGATGTAGGTGGCGGGTTCGGGCTTAAGGCTCATATTTTTCCCGAGGAGCTGGTCCTTGCGATGTTGGCGCGCGAGTTGGGCCGCCCGATCCGATGGATTGAGGATCGGCGCGAAAACCTTTTCGGGTCCTACCATGCCAAGGACGATCTCTGTTACGGGGAATTAGCCCTCAAACAGGACGGCACGATTGTCGGCCTTAGAGGAAAATTCATCGCGGATGTCGGCGCTTACACCTCGTCCCCTTGGACACCCTGCTTCGAGCCATTGCAGGCCGCATTGGCCTGTCCGGGTCCGTACAAGATCAAGGATGTGCGGCTCGAGGCATTTGGCGTGGCGACCAACAAGGTCACTACGAGTCCCTATCGAGGGGTGGGGCTGCCCGCAGCGCAGTACACGATGGAACATCTTCTGGATCTTGCGGCGAATAAGCTGGGCATGGATCCGGTGGAACTACGCCGCAAGAACATCATGTGCAGCACCGATTTCCCATGCGTCTCGGCAACCGGTCTTGCCTATGACAGTGCGAGTCCCCGCGAGTCACTCGACCTGGCTATCGAGAAGATCGATTATCCGGAGTTCCGTAAGGTGCAGGCGGAGGCTCGCGAGAAAGGAAAATATCTCGGTATCGGCTTCAGTACGATGATCGAGATAACCACTTTCGGATTCGATTTCTGGCACCACATGGGTCTCCAGAACGGATCGGGTTACGATTCTGCCAACATGCGGGTAGATCCGGACGGTGGGGTGACCTTGACAGTTGGCACACATTCCCACGGACAGGGTCATGCCACTGTTTACGCTCAACTGGTTGCAGACGGCCTGGGTTGCAAGGTGGAAGACGTCACCGTAATTCAGGGTGACACCGCGGTGACACCCTATGGATGGGGTACTTGGGGCAGCAGGAGCGCCGTGGCCGGGGGCGGCGCCGTCATAAATGCGACCACCAAGATTCGCGAAAAGATGCTACGCGTAGCCGCCGAATTGATGGAGGTCAGCGACCGGGACCTGGAAATTAGCAACGGAAAAATATCCGTGAAAGGCGTACCCGGACGTGGCATGACTCTGCGCGAAGTCGCGCGCGCCGCTGTGTACGGCGCGAACGTGCCGAGCAACGACGAGCCTGGGTTGGAGGCCCACGACTACTATAAGGCTCCGACTCCTTACGCCAACGCTACGCATGTGGCCGTCGTTGAAGTGGATCCTCCGACCGGGTTTGTAAAGATCATTCGTTACCTTGTGGTCGAGGACTGCGGCCGAATGATCAATCCTATGATCGTCGAGGGACAAATCGCGGGAGGTGTCGCGCAGGGAATTGGACACGCGTTATTCGAGCATCATATCTACGACGAGAACGGGCAGATCATGACGACGTCCTTCATGGATTATCTGATTCCAACTGCCGCGGATGTTCCACCGATAGAATTTTTTCATATCGAGACTCCTTGCCCTATCTCGGTGGGTGGGATTAAAGGCATGGGTGAGGGTGGAGCGATAGCGCCGCCGCCGGCTATCGCAAATGCGATCTGCGACGCGCTCTCGCCATTTGGCTGGAGGACGATCGATCAACTTCCCATGTCGCCCGAAGTGGTTCACGCTCTGACAATCAATTCACAGGAGGGAACGGCGAAGCAAAGTAGGTAACGAGGGAAGCTAGCACTCGAAAATTGAGCTGTTTAACTCATAAACCAGATCATTTAGAGGACCTAACCATGGGAGAATTGCTCATCAAAAAAGATGCCACTTACTGGGGCGTAAGTCTAGAGGATTTGCGCCGTCGTAATCTGACCGCAACAAAATTTCTTGGCTTTCTGCAGGAGCTAATCGATCCTCATCGAGCTCAGACCTGGGGTGCGCTGGACGATTGGGCCCGCCAGGTGCGTTGGACCGACAAGAAGATATTCAAAACGGTTGTCCAGTTTGGAGCTCTGGAGATGCACGGAGCCCGAATTTACAACGAGTGGTATAAGGGAACGCTGCCTTACGTTGACTACACCAACGGTCATTTTGAGGACGCTTTGAATATGATTGCCCGCAAGGCGTCTGACGAGCAGAAGCACGGACGCATCTACTTTGACGCGGTATTGGAAAGAGGCTGGGCTGAGAATCGCCGTGAACTTTTCAATCATCAATATGCTCAGGCGCTTTTCGGGATGAAGATGTTTGTCGCGTGGCTCAATTACGTTGGAGCATCTCACCCGGCGGTTCAACATTGTGGCGATTCAGTATCCTCCGAGTTTCAGTCCGCCCAAAGCATTCATGCCTTGGGTCAATCTCTTGCCACAGTCGATCCGATCATCGCGAAGGCATTCCTCGCGCAGGAGTATGAGGAAATGACCCACGTGAAAATGGGAGAGTATGTCGTAGGGCGATATGCGACTACGCCGGAAATCCAGTTCCAATGCCTGTGGGCATCCTATCACAACCTTCGCGCGCTCAGGCTAGGTCTCGAAGACTTTGTCGAGTTCGTCGAGGACGAAGCGTAAGTTTCGAAAAGCTTCTACGATCTCATTGCAACGAACATTGCGCGAAAAGGTAAAATTGATGAAAGACACGAATGTAATTTTCCGGATTGATCAAAAGACATGCATCGCCTGCGGAAACTGCAGAGAAGTATGTCCTTGGGATGCGATCATCCATACTTGGGCCCCGGGCGGGACTAACCTCACTACGATAGTGGTTTTGGAAGAAAAGTGCACCGGATGCGGCGGTCCGGGAAAGGCACCCTGCGAATTGTTCTGCCCCGTTCCAGGATGCCTGATACCTATAACTGTCGAAAGGGAAAGCGGAGAAAAGGCTCATCCGCACACAGCCTGAAGCGGGACAAGGAGTCGACAGGTTGATGCAGCGAATTGAATAACAAGAACCAGGCACCTACTGGACGAGAGGAGGGCTTATCGTGGCAGCTCGAAAGCTTTATATAATGGTTACCGACGTCATTAAACCCGGGAAAGAAACCGTCTGTGAAAAGATTATGAAAGAAAAATTCATTCCGGCTATGCGTAAGCAGGAACCTAGCTTCAAGTGGAGAACCTTTTTCCCGATCATAGGCGACAAAATCTCGAAGATGATTTTAATTGCGGAGATTAATGCGGATCACCTGGTTAACTATGACGAATGGATAATCACTTCGCTCGAGAAGGCGCATGGGAAGGAAGAGGCTACGCGATATCTAAAAGAGTGGTATGAGTCTCTCGACTCTTCTCAATATACGGCGATTGTCGAAGATCCAGGCTGGTCTAATTTTTCCAGCTGAGCAATAAGACGCGGCTGGTATTCAAGAAACGACGCATATATTGGGTGACTTGCAACCGCAAAGAAGGTGACATACATGCCGGATTTCAAGGTTTCATTCGATGCAGCAGGTACCGCGACGTGGGGAAGGCTTGCCCGCACCAACGAAAGCCTAAGTACCGTTTCATACGCGGGATGGCTCGGAGTACGGTTGCAAATCGAAGGGCGCGGGAACGCATACCTGAAGTGCTTTCTGACGGGTATGGATGACGTGAGTCCCGATGGAAAAGTACCGAAAGGATTCGGTGCCCTTGAGATGACCGACCTTGACGGTGATCAGCTATGGGGAAAGGTCGACTGGTATCGGGAGAAGAACATCGATAAGGGACTGGTTACTTTCAAGTCAGGCTCCGGCAAATGGCGGGAAGCATCAGGTGAAATTCCAATAACTCTTTTCTACTGGGACGAGGGTTCACTAAATATAGGCTTTCTCGAGGGTCGCGGAATTCTACGACTCACTTAGACGGAGACCGTTAATACAGCGGGCGAGAGAGACGGCACTGTAACGCACTTGGCGAAAGGATTGTCTTCTGGCACGAGAACAATAGATGACACTGAGAAGCGGAAATTCGTCGGCCGAAGTGGAGCAAATTCTCCAAGTCATGCGTGCGATAGCGGAAAGCGGCAATTCGGAGTGCAAAAATCTGCCGCCCGAAGCGTTCAATTCGCGAGAAATATTTGAATTGGAAAAGAAGAAAATATTCGATCCTGGCTGGATCTTGCTCGGCCGAACCGACCAGGTCGCCCGCCCGGGTGACTACATGTGTGTGGATGTACTCGATGAACCGCTGGTGATGGTACGCGACGGGAAAGGTGTCCTTCATGTGCTATCGCGAGTATGCCGGCATCGATGGGCGGATGTTTGCCAAGGCAGTGGTAACACCTCGCGATTTGTTTGCCCCTATCATCTATGGTCATACGAACTTGACGGCAGGCTTCGGGCAGCACCTGAAATGAAGGGCGCACCGGGATTTGACAAGTCGTCGATCAGACTGCCTGAGGTACGCCACGAGGTTTGGGAAGGTTTCGTATTCGTTAATTTAAGTGGCACTGCGGATCCGCTTGCCGAACGATTGGCACCATTGGAGCCGTACATCAGGGAATATGATCTTCCGTCCTGGAAGGTTGTGGCCACACGCGATTGGGGAGAGTTACCCTGGGACTGGAAGGTCTTTCAAGACAATGGCGATTGTTACCATCATATGGGTCTGCATAAGGAGTCGGTGGAGCCTACATGGCCAGCGTCGACCTCGTGGGACGTGAAGAACAATGGCCATTTCACACTCGTCTACTGCGGCACCAACAAAGACCGTCTGGTACGGGCAGATGACGGGGAGCTTATAATGGAGCCGTTGTTTCCGCCCAAACCGGGATTGACTGCTACACAGAGAACCAACTTGCTACTGTTCTATGTCTTGCCCAATTTCTTTATCTCCCCGTTCCCCGATTGGGGAATCGTTTGCAGAGTTTTCCCGCTCGGTCCCGGTCGGATTCACTTCTACCACGATATCATGGTGCCGCCCGAGGCAATGGCACAGCCGGATTTCCAGGAGAAAGTGGCCATTGCGGATAAATTCTTCTCCGACGTCAATGAAGAAGATGTCCGAGTATGCACGGCGGTGCAGCGTTGTTTGGAAAGCCGCTACGCTCAACGCGGCTCGCTGGGCCGGCTGGAGGGACATAATCGAGACTTTACGCTGTGGGTGGCTCGTCAATTGACTGCATGATACAAAATGGCATTCTCCCCCGATCTCTGTAGCGATCGCTCCAGAGGAATAACGCCGACGCGCTGACAACTGAGGACCGGATCGTATTTTTCAGAATGGCCGCCGGCGAAATTGCTCGCGAGCTCGGCATGATTTGCTCGTTCATGCCCAAGCCATCATCGAAAAGGACCGGCAGCGGCATGCATATGCATATGTCCCTCGCGGACGAAAAACAGCCCAATCTTTTCTCAGACAAATCTGATTCTCGCAAACTTGGATTGTCCACGCTGGCATATCATTTTTTGGGCGGATTGCTTGAGCATGCTCCCGCACTTACCGCACTCGTAGCGCCCACCGTCAATTCGTACAAGCGCCTGGTTGTAGGCGAGTCCTTTTCGGGCGCAACCTGGGCTCCCGCTTTTTCGAGCTACGGCGACAACAATCGTAGCTGCATGGTGCGCGTACCCTATGGTCGGCTAGAGATGAGGTTGATCGACTCGAGCGCCAATCCGTATCTGGTCAGCGCCGCGGTCATCGCTGCGGGTCTTGATGGCGTAGACCGGCAGTTAGAATCCGGTGAACCGCAGAATTTCAATCACTACTTGTTGGACGAAGCTCAACTAGCGAACCGTGGAATCAAGACGCTGCCGCAAAGTCTGGATCGGGCGCTCGATTCGCTGGTGGCTGATAAGTTGTTCGAGGACAGCCTGGGTAAGCAATTCATCGAAGAATTCGTACGATTGAAACGCATGGAATGGGTTGAGTACCACCGTCACGTTTCCGATTGGGAATTGAAGCGATATCTCGAGTTCTATCAATCGACTGAGGTTGTCTTTGTGTGCGGAATCATAGGGCTGCTAGCCAAGACGAAAGAGCTGCGAAACTCGCTAGGAGCATTGATAGTACCAATGTTCAATTGCATGGCCGATCGAGGTCCCGATTCAGCCGGACTCGCCGTATTCAGCGCTCCGGTCGATGCTGCGACGCGGAGAGTAAGTCTGTCATGCACAACAGCGTCCTTCGATTGGGGATCTCTACTCGGACCGCTCAAATCCGATTTTGGCGCCGAGGCCGGACTCAACGTATGCGACAACCAGGCCGAACTCATGATGACCGGAGATGTCGAACGTCTTCGCCGTTGGCTCAAACTGCGTGATTACCCGGTTCGGATCCTGGCGGTGGGTCGGTCGATCGAGTTGTTAAAGGACGTAGGCCGCGCTGATGAGGTAGCAATACGGTACGAGTTTTCTACACTGAGCGGAACACATTGCGTAGGTCACACCCGTATGCTTGAGTGCGCACCAGTTTGATTCGGAACGCCTCGCTCGATTGCCGCAAACGAGGCACCACTCCTTCCCGAAAGCGGGTTAGTGCTGTTTGTCGAAAACTGGCAAGATCCGTATGGTAAGCAATTCATGGGGAAGTGTTCCAATCCGCACTCCGCTCACTTAAATCGCAGGATTGGTCGATCGAGGTAATACTTATGACCAGAGTTTCGGACAGCAATAGTCATCCAAGCCACGAAAAACGTGACTCCAGAGAGCACGGCGATTGGGATCGTCTTCTGGCGGACGCCGGGCCCCGCGATCATGTGGTGCAGCTTTACCAGGACCAGGACTTTCTGAATCGCGCGGTCTGCCGCTTCGCTGCTGCCGCATTGGCGAACGGCGAGGGGGTCATCCTGGTTCCGACGGTCCAGCATTGGAATGCGTTCCGTCCGCGCTTGGTTGCCGAAGGCATAGACGTCGACGCAGCTCAGAAACGGGGCCAGTTGACGATCGTCGATGCCGATCAAACTCTGCCCCGCTTCATGCACAATTCGATGCCGGATTCTCCGGTGTTCCTGGGCTTGGCGGCGGATGTCGTCGCGCGCGCCCGGGGCGGCGGCCGCTTCCCGAAAGTTCGGTGGTGGGGAGAGATGGTCAACATCCTCTGGGAGCGTGGGGACGTAGCCGCCAGCATGAATCTTGAGGACTTATTCGATCAGCTCGCCCAAAAGCACGACATCGCGATATTTTGCTCTTTCCTGATGGACAATTTTAATGGCGAGATTCACACCCGCATGCTGCCAAGGCTCGGAGAGAATCACTCGCACCTCATTCCGGTCGAGGACTACGCGCGGCTGGAGCGAGCCGTGGCCGATGCTTTGCGCGATACGGTTGGACCGGACGAAGCCCGGGTTCTTGAAAGCGATCTGCTCTCCCGATATCCGGCATCGTACAACATGCCGCGAGCGCAAGCGTTGCTACTGGCGTTGCGTCAGGTTCTTCCGAGCGTTTCTGACTCGGTACTGGAGCGTTGTGGCAAGTTGTACGCAGGTGCTAGCGCAAACCGATAGTGATGGATCCAGGTTCCACAGGTAGCGGCCGGACCGACATCCAACCGGCACGCGGCGATACCACTACAGCGGACAGGGTTGCTTTCGATCAGAGAGAGATCCTGGACGCGATCGATGTTTCGATCGTCGTCCTTGACCGAAACTTTAACATCGCGAGCTTCAACCGGCCGGCTGCGGCGGCGTTAAATCTCGCTATCTCGGACATAGGTCGGCCCGCTCGCGAGATCTCCGAGCTCGCTGATCTGCGGAATTTGGAGAGGTGGTGTGCGCACGTAATCTCGACCGAGACCACATCGCGGCACGATTTTCGAAACGACGATCAGACGTTCGTACTTCGGATCGCTCCTTACTCGAAGGATAACCAGGTAAGCGGCACCATTCTCACGTTCACGAACGTAACCGCCTTTCGTGCGAGTATCGATCAGGCGATCTACGAACGCGAATATACCAAGGCGATTCTTAACGCGGGGGCTGATCCGCTCGTGGTACTGAGCCAGGATCTGCGCTTGCAGACTGCCAATCGCGCCTTCCATCAGATGTTCGGGGTCGCTCGTGAGGCGATGCAGAACATTTCGCTGGATTCACTTGCAGAGGGGACTCTTGACCTCGCTCGCGTACGCACCCAACTACAAAAGATGATTGCCGACGGTAGCGAATTCCAGGCCTTCGAACTCGAACATAACGTTTCGGGTGCTGGACCGCGGACGCTCGTGATCGACGCCCGTCCGTTATCTTTCTCGGGCCATTCGCGGCCCATGATTATTTTGAGTTTCCACGACGTCACCATGCGCAAGCAGGCGGAAGCCGCTCACGCCAGACTGTCTGCCATCGTTCAGTCGTCGGACGATGCGATTTTGAGCAAAGATCTCGACGGCATCATAACCAGCTGGAACCAGGGAGCAGAAAGAATCTTCGGCTATACGTCCGATGAAACTATTGGCCAGCTCGTCGCAATTCTCATTCCTGATGACAGAGCCGACGAAGGACGCAGCATTCTTGAACGCGTCAGACGCGGCGATCGTATCAATGACTATGAAACTGTCCGCCGTCACAAGGACGGGAGTTTGATCGAAATCTCGCTCACCGTCTCGCCCATTATCGATGAACACGGAGCGATCATCGGCGCGTCGAAGATCGCCCGGGATATTACCCAGCGTAAACGCGCCGAGGAAGCACTTCGGGCAGCCGACCGCGCGAAGGACGAGTTCCTGGCAATGCTGGGCCATGAGCTTCGTAATCCGCTGGGCGCGTTGGCGAGTGCCGTCCGAATACTTGACCTCAAGAAACGTTCGCCCAGGCACGTGGCGCAGGCGCGAGCGGTAATTGATCGGCAGATCGAGCGCCTATCGCACCTGGTCGACGATCTGGTCGATGCAAGCCGCTTGACGAGCGCGAAGATGCGCCTCAGCCGACGACCGCTTGATCTCAACTACGCAGTGAAAGAGACCATCGAGGTAGTGCGCACACGCGGCCTGCTGGACCGCCATCAGTTGACCTTTGATGGATCGCCGATATGGATCGATGCGGACGAAGCACGAATCGAACAGATAGTCACGAACCTAATCGGAAACGCACTCAAGTTCACGCCGCCCGGAGGGGCGATTACTGTCAGTCTGCGGATCGAGGGTCAACATGCATTGCTGGCGGTGAAAGATACGGGGGTCGGCATCCCGGCAGATGTCCTCCCGACGATCTTTGATCTCTTCGTGCAAAGCGAACGGAGTCTCGATCGGTCGCAGGGAGGGCTCGGCATTGGGCTCACCCTCGTGCGACGCCTCGTCGAGCTTCACGGCGGGACCGTTCATGCAGCGAGCGATGGAGCTGGAATGGGTAGTACCTTCACCGTCCGCTTACCAACCATTCCTGCTCCGATTGCAAAGGCTCGTAATCAGGTTTCAGTGGCACCTGCGGAGTGTAAGCCTCGAAGAGTGCTGGTCGTCGAGGATAACGACGATCTGCGTGAGATGCTCGGCATCTTGCTCACGCAAGACGGACACGAGGTGCATATGGCAAATGATGGTCCCAGTGGCCTTCAGGCCGCTTTGACCTTTCGGCCGGATATAGCCCTAGTCGATCTGGGCCTGCCAGGATTTGACGGCTATGCGTTGGCGCGCAGCATCCGCGCTCACGATGAGGGCGAGCAGATTTACCTCGTCGCACTAACGGGATACGGCCAGCCGGAAGACCGACTTCGATCCACAGAGGCGGGATTCGACGAGCTGGTGGTGAAGCCGCTCGACGTTAACCAGCTCGCGCTAATTGCCCAGCGCGCGAAACGGTGAGACTGACTGTTTTCCGGTTTTCGACGCCAGACGGCGTTCTGCTCGAGCTCTTCGAGATCGACGTCGATTCGATGCCTCCCGAGCTGGCCCGTTATTTCAACGACGAGACCGCTCTAATATCTGGCGACCTTCCATTCGCGTCGCTCGCAGTCGCCCTAGGTTCAATTTGCGTTTCGTATGACAATAAAAGTATAGCGCCCGAGCTTCTCTCACTCAATTTTCCAGGGCGCGCGCCTGATGAGTTCTACACGTAAGTCTCGCAAGCAAAATAAAGTCGCTAGTGACATCGAGGGTCAGATTCTCTCCAGATGGCGGGACCAGGTTCGCCGCGACCCGAACAACGGGAGCCTGATGCATGACCTCGACGATCAAGAGCTCGAAGACCATCTTCCTGCCCTTACCGACAAGGTCATCAAAGCGCTGCGCGGCGAGCTCCCAAAAGGCCTCGAGGACGATGCCGCCAAACACGGCCGTCAGCGCCGGGCGCTCGGTTTTCCCGTCGTCTCTCTGCTCCGCGAGCTGCAGATCTTCCGGCGCGTTCTGACCGACATGGTTCGGGAGATTGTCGGCGAGACTGCCACCGCCGAGGTCATCGAGCGCGGGCGCAATCTCATCATCGACACCGTCGAACGCAGCATGAACGTGTCGATCTTGCAGTACACCCTCGGCGCCGAGGAGGAGCGAAATTCGGCGCGCGGTGAAGCGCAGGAACTCCACGGGCAACGCGACCGGTTTCTCGCGACGCTCTCGCATGAGTTGCGCAATCAGGTCTCGCCGATTCTGCTCGGGGTGCAGTTGCTCAAGCAATTGAAGCCTGACGACGAGCGACGGACCGTGGTCCTCGACCGAATCGAGCGCCAGGCGCGTCACCAGGCAATCCTGATCGATGATCTGCTGGATATCAGCCGCTTTCGCTACGGCAAGCTCGAACTCAAACGCGAAAATCTCGATCTCCGCTTACCTGTACAGCACGCCGCGGAGACTCTGCAGAGCGAGTTCGTTGCCAAGCGACTCAAGCTTGAAGTCGATCTTCCCCCGGCGCCGCTGTTTGCTTCCGCCGATCAGACGCGCGTCGCGCAGGTCGTCATTAATCTTCTCAGCAACGCCCTGAAATTTACCCCGACCGGCGGAACTGTAAGCGTCGCGTTGGCGGAGCAGGATGGCGCTGCTGTTTTGACTGTGCGGGACAGCGGCGTCGGAATCGATCCGGAGGTATTGCCGCATCTCTTCACAATGTTCTTTCAGCCGAACGATCCCCCAAAGGGAGTCCGCACCGGACTCGGAGTAGGGCTGGCGGTCGCCAAGGTATTAGTGGATTTGCATGGCGGCACAATCGAGGCGCATAGCGAGGGCGAAGGACAAGGCGCGGAGTTCACTGTCCGTCTGCCGCTCGGCGCGGAGATACCCAAGGTATCGGGACCGTTGTCCAGAACCGTATTGGTGGTGGACGACAACCCCGACCATCTCGAAGTGCTGGCCGAATTGCTGAGAGGACGCGGCTACGACGTACTCGAAGCGCATGACGCGTTCGAGGCCTTGCGCATCATCTCGGAAAAGAAGCCCGACGCTTGCGTGATCGACATAGGACTTCCCGGGATGGACGGTTATGAGCTCGCGCGAAAGCTGCGCGAGATTCCGGAGACCCGCAGTTCCAGGTTGATCGCCGTCACTGGCTATGGAACCAGGGCGGATCGGGAAGCGTTTCAGAAAGCCGGTTTCGATCACTACTTTCCCAAACCACCAAACATCGAAGAACTCGGCCGCGTTTTGGAGGAGAACTGAACGATGCCTCGAGATCATGGTAGTTTTCCCGATCGCGCGCGGGTTGCACTACTGCTGATCGACATAATCAACGCTTTCGATTTTCCCGAGTACTCATCACTACTCGAACAAGCTCGTCCTATGGCTAAGCGGCTTGCCGTCCTGAAGCGTCACGCCAAGGAGTTTGGCGTTCCCTCAATCTACGTCAATGACAATTTCGGGCGATGGAAATCGGACTTCCAGCACATCGTCAAGCATTGCTCGAGCAAAAGCGCTCGCGGCGCTGCCATATCGAAGTTGTTGCGCCCGCACAGTAACGACTACTTTGTCCTGAAGCCGATGCATTCGGGGTTCTACTCGACGACCCTCCAGGTCCTACTCGAATATCTGCGTGTCGATACGCTAATTCTGACCGGCATCGCCACTAACATCTGCGTGTTATTCACCGCCAACGACGCGTACATGCGTAACTATAGCTTGTATGTTCCTCGCGATTGCGTGGCAGCGAACTCCGCGAAGAAATCGAGCAACGCGCTCGATGAAATGAAACGACTCTTGAAGGCTGACATTCGGCCTTCGGACGAAATTGATTTCAGGAAGATCGCCAGGGTCGCGGCCGGGAACAGGTCGGAAAGCATGGAACGTAACGGCGCCGATCAAAGGCTCTAAGCCAGGGTACTATGAATATCCATCAAGCGACTACTGACTACGAACGCTGGATGCGTAGTCATACGCGAGTTATCGAATCCGATCTGAAATCCAAGCATCATAAGATGAGGAGCGATCTGTTTTTATTTTTTCGAGGCACATTTTATCGATGGGCCCAACGATGGCCGGAAATGTGCGCTGACCTCAATCATGCGCCCAAGGTCGTTGCAGTCGGTGACCTACACGTTAACAGCTTCGGTACCTGGCGCGATGCGGAAGGCCGGATGGCGTGGGGAGTCGACGACTTCGATGATGCCTATCCATTGCCTTACACCAGTGACCTGGTTCGCCTGGCGGCGAGTCTCAAAATAGTTAATGACCTGGGCCATCTTAACACTAAGCTTAAAATCGGTTGCGAGATTCTTTTCGAGAGCTATACGGCTGCGCTGAAAGCTGGCGGATGTCCGATAGTACTGGCCGAAAATCAAACCATAATGGAACGACTGGGCATTGAATCGATCGACCCTCCTGAAGACTTCTGGGGAAAATTGAATCGACGCCCGTCAGCGAACGGCGAGATACCAGGCGATGCTAAGCGCATACTGAAAGGGATTCTCCCGACCGACATTCATAACTATAAGGTAGTCTTGAGAAAAGCGGGTCTGGGTAGTCTTGGGCAGCAACGTTTTGTGGCACTCGCCGAGTGGGAAGGAGGATTCATCGCGCGAGAAGCGAAAGCGATAGTTCCATCGTCATGCGCCTGGCTCAATGGACACGCCGGCGACAGCAACCCTTATTATCAACGGGCTATTGAGTCGGCCAGACGCGCTCACGACCCGTACCAGAAAACAATTGACAGATGGATAATCCGACGTCTGTCGCCCGATTCAAATCCGGTCGAGATAGCATGCCTGCCGAAGAAGCGCGATGAAGAAGTACTCCTTCATGCCATGGGCACCGAAGCGGCAAATGTACACCTCGGAAGCAGGCATCGGGTGAAGGACATACTGAAGGATCTCGGTCGAAGAAAATCGCATTGGCTGCGGACGGCAAGTAGAGCTATGGCCAAAGCTATCGAACAAGATTGGAAAAATTACAAAAATAGTTAGATCTTGTCGTCAAACCTGGGAAGCAGAACCTTACGTTCCGTTAAGAAAGGTTGTGCAACCGGATAGCCATTTCGTTCGTATTTTATGGTGAATACATTTTCGAGGTTTGAAGATGAATTCCAAGAATGCGGACACAGTTAGCGCCTGCCGGATCTCGCGAGCCGCGATTATTACGTTCGCCAGCGCATTTGCTCTGATTACGATGACTGGCTGCTTTGGCAGTCCTCGTGCGAACGACACTGTCGCCGGTGCTGCAATTGGTGCCGGGGGCGGAGCACTGATTGGCGGCGCCGAAGGTTCGCCCGGAACTGGAGCGCTAATCGGCGGCCTCGGCGGTGGCGCCCTCGGCTATATCGTCGGTACTGAGATGGAGAACAATCGGTACTACGGCGGCTACGGTCCCTACCGTGGCTACTACCCTGGCGGATGGTGATCCGCTTCTGCCCGATCAACCGTCCTCTCGATACTGTTGATGTCAGCGCGGCTATGTAAAAACTTCCAATGTTCCGATTTCCCGCTCATTCTCAAGGCGGGTTATCCCCTAAATTCCGTTTCATTTTGTCCTGATGAAGGAACGGGCCCGTGGGCCCCGAAATTGCACCGTATAACAATCGAGGCGAGAGCGCCTTACTTTAACCTTTTCAGGGGTAAAATTTATGATCCGGTCCAACAGTTTAACCGCGCGCGCAACTACAGCGGCGGCAGCTCTTCTCGGTGCTATCGTTCTCGCCACTCCTGTGTTCGCGGCGTCCGAAAGCATGACCACCAGCAAGACCTCTGCGGCGTCCGCCAAGCAGGAAATGGCAGCGACCTCGCCCGAGGACCATGGAGTTGCATCGGTCGAAGCGCGCATCAGGGATCTGCATTCCAGGCTCCACATTACAGAGGCTCAGAAGACTCAATGGGACAACCTCGCGCGGGTTATGCGCGAAAACGCCCAGGCGATGGTGGAGCTGAAGAAACAGCGGGCTGCTGACGCCAAGTCGATGACCGCGGTTGACGTGGTGAAATCCTATTCGGAAGTGATCCAGGCTCATGAAGATGGAATGAAGAAATTCGTTCCGGCCTTCGAGGATCTCTACAACAGCCTGTCCGACTCGCAGAAGAAGATCGCCGACTCAATGTTCCGCGGCCGCGCGCGCGCTGATGCCAGAAAGGTAGCCAGCAAAGAGAGCTAATGAACCGAGGTCGCGCACCCGGCGATAGAGGAGTCAATATGAGAACTTCGATTACACATCGCAAGGACTCGCGGTCGATGCTCAAGAGATTTACCAGGATCGCGACGGCAATCGCATTCGGCGGCCTGCTCTGCGCGTTTCCCGTTGGTTCGGCCCATGCCGCCCACCATGGCGGCGGTCACGATGGCGGTCACGGCGGCGGCTATCATGGCGGCTATCACGGTGGGCACGGCGGCTGGGGGCATCACGGCGACTGGGGCGGTTATTACGGTGGGCCGGACTATTACGCAGGACCGGACTACTACTACGATTACCCTGAGCCCTATGCCTACTATCCGCCGGAGGTCGGCCCGTACGGTCCGGATTACTACGGCGACGAGCCTGAGGGCCTCAATCTCTTCTTCCATCTTTAGATAGAGCGAATGCTAAGCGGCCGGATCGCCTCCCGGTCCGGCCTGTTTTCCCCAATTCGGCCATACCAGCGCATAGGCGCGTCGTCAAAGTGGTAACGGCGGCGCGAGTAGGGGAGTCCTCAACGTGCTATTATCCTCGGTCAGCAGGCGCTAACCAGGAGACGTTAATTTTGTTCTTGAAAGCACATTTTAACTACCCTGTACTTGGGCTCGGCAATAGCGTATTATCTAAAGTCTAACGCCAAGGATTGTTCCTTTCTCTAAGCCCGGGAATTAGCCCGGGTTTTCTGTACGAGAGCTTCCCGGCAAATACTTACGGAGGGCAAATATGC